>NZ_SNUW01000010.1 GCF_004376845.1 Psychromonas algarum | reverse complement strand
GACAAGTCAAAGAAGACATTAAAATATAAACGCTTGTGATAGCGTATTTACATAATTGCGATGATTTAAGAACAATAAGAAAAACAAATAAAAAGAGCATTACACATCACTTTCCTAATTTATTTTTATGCTTGGCGACAATAGCGCTGTGGTACCACCTGATCCCATGCCGAACTCAGAAGTGAAACGCAGCTGCGCCGATGATAGTGTGGGGCCTCCCCATGTGAAAGTAGGTCATCGCCAAGCGCCTCATTAAATGAACCCTGTTGATTAACATCGACAGGGTTTTTTTATATCTAAAATTTAGTGATGTACTAGCATCGTCTCATAAGCGGCGGAGCTCTGCGAACCCTTTCAATCACCAATCTTGCAATATATTCAGAACAATCCCTGATGACTACATCATCAGTTTTTTTTCGTTTTAGCTGTTTGAATTTTTAAATATTTTTATGAATACTAAGTTGCTTTTTGGTAGCATCAAGATTCCTTTTGTTAGAGAAATTATCATGTCTAAAAAAATCATTCGTATTGCAACACGTCATAGCCCTTTAGCTATGTGGCAGGCTAACTTTGTGAAGGCTGAACTATTAAAGTATCACCAAGACTTGGTTGTTGAATTGTTACCTATGAAAACGAAAGGCGATATTATTTTAGATACGCCTTTAGCAAAAGTGGGTGGGAAAGGTTTGTTCGTTAAAGAATTAGAAGTCGCTATTCTTGAGGGACGTGCAGATATTGCAGTTCATTCGATGAAAGATGTACCCGTGGATTTCCCAGAAGGTTTAGGGTTGTCTGTAATTTGTGAAAGAGAAGACCCTCGTGATGCTTTTGTCTCGAATAATTTCAAAAATATATCTGAATTACCGCAAGGTGCAGTGGTAGGAACATCTAGTTTGAGACGTCAGTGCCAAATCCGTTCATTAAGACCAGATCTTATTATCAAAGATTTACGTGGCAATGTTAATACACGTTTACGTAAGTTAGATGATGGAGAATACGATGCAATTATTCTCGCTACGGCGGGTTTAGTACGTTTAGAAATGCATGACCGAATTGCGAGTTATATCGAGCCAGAAGTGAGCTTGCCTGCAGTAGGACAGGGTGCTGTTGGTATTGAATGTAGATTAAACGATGAAGTTACAATGGATCTATTAGCTCCGTTAAACCATCAAGAAACAAGTTTCAGAGTGAGTGCAGAGCGAGCAATGAATTTAGCTCTTGAAGGTGGTTGCCAAGTACCTATTGGTAGTTTTGCATTAATAAAAGATGAGCAGTTATATTTACGTGGTTTAGTGGGTAGTATTGATGGTAAAGAAATTATTCGTAAAGAGATCACTGGGCATGTGGATCAAGCACATCAATTGGGTGAGTTATTAGCACAACAGTTATTAGATGCTGGTGCTAAAGCAATTTTAAGTGAAGTTTATAAGTGAAACCAACACCTTGTTTACTAATTACTCGCTTTGCTCCACATGCACAGATTTTAGCAGATAAGTTAAAAAATAATGGCTATGCTTCTATTGCTCAGCCATTATTTAAAGTTCATGCTTTAAAAGATCCAAAAATGTTACGATCTTTTATAAATCATGAGTACGACATCGTTATTGCTGTAAGCAGAAATGCAGTTAAATATACACACCAACAGCTTATTGGATCTTGGCCTGAGGCACTTTATTTAGCTGTAGGCGATGCGACTCAAAAACAATTGAATAAAGTAACAAATCAGCTTGTTTTAACCCCACTATCACAATTTGATAGTGAAGGTTTATTAGCTTTAGATGCTCTTCAATCAGTAAAAAGTAAACGTATTTTAATATTACGTGGTGAAGGTGGGCGAGACCTTCTGGCTGAAACTTTGAGTCATCGAGGTGCAAAAGTTGAGTTTTTTCAAACATATAAACGAGTTAAAATAGATCTCGATGGAGATGAATTAGTTAATAATTGGCAACAAGCTGCAATAAATGGTGCTATTATCAGCAGTATAGAAATTTTGAATCAATTATTTACATTGGTATCAAATAAGCATAATAGTTGGTTGTCTGAACTAATTTTATATGTGCCAAGTCAACGAGTTGCTATACAAGCAACTAAGTTAGGTGCTAAGCATGTTGTCCTCTTACCAAGCTTAGATAGCGATCAAATAGTAAAGTTTTTCAAGACAAATAATGGAAGCCGTGAATAGCCATTAGTTTTTAAATAGGAAAGTTATGACTGATACTAATATTGAAACACCAGAATCTTCAGCAACAGCTAAGAGTAAAGATGTTTCTTCTAAGAAGCACTTTAAAGTTCTTATAACAACAATCCTAATCTTTGTTGTACTTTTGTTATGTATTGCAGGACTTAGCTTCTATCTCTATCAAGGAACCTTATCAAGTTCAGCGGCCTATCAGAAAAAAATTGATAATTTATCTGTTCAGCTAGAATCTCAAGCGAACCTTCAAGATAAACAATATAATGAAAGTAAATTATTAAATGATCGTTTAAACACACAAGTTGAGCAGCTAAATATTCAACTATTAGATATTAAAAATAAAAACAAATTATACAGTTCTGATATACAAACTTTACAGCGCAATTTAGCTGAGACAAATGTTCGCCATCCAAGTGATTGGATTTTATCTGAAGTAGAGTATTTAATTAATTTATCAGGTCGGAAATTATGGCTTGAGCATGATGTTCGCACTAGTGTTTCTTTATTACAAACGGCTGATCTACGACTTGTAGAAATGGGCGATCCAAGCTTAAATCCTTTGCGCAGAGCTTTGTTGGAAGATCTCAATGTATTAGAGGCATTACCTAAACGAGATGTAGATGGTGTAGTTTTAGCTTTATCAAGCTTAGAGCGTCGTATTGATAAACTGACAATATCTGGATTAGAGTTATCTCAAACATCTGAAAATGATGAGTTAAATGTCTCAGAAGATATGGGAGATTGGAAATCTAATCTTGATAAATCTTGGCATTCCTTTGTTGAAAGTTTTATTGTAATCACTCATCGAGATGCACCTGTTGAAGCACTACTTTCTCCTGAGCAGTCATGGTATTTAAAAGAAAATTTAAGAAATGATTTATCTAAAGCAGAGTTTGCTATCTACAGAGAACAACAGGATATTTATGATCTTGCTTTAGAAAATGCTCTGCAATTAATAAATAACTATTATGATATGAGTGATACAAATACTCAGCAATTTTATAATTCACTTCAAAAACTTAGTAAGCAAAAAGTCTCAATTTCTTACCCAGATCAATTTAAAAGTGCGCCTTTATTAGCTCGTATTATGAAGCAACGTATTAATAAATCATTGATCATTGAAGAAGCGGAGTAACAATATGATTCGAGTTTTAATTATTGTTGTTGCTTTGTTGGCTGGACTTATTTTTGCCCCTGAATTAAGTGCCAACAAAGGTTATATTTTAATTTCATTTGATAGCTATACAACCTATGAAACGACCATCATTAATGCTGGTTTCATTGCTATTCTATTTTATTTTCTATTATTAATTACAGAGTGGGTATTACGAAAATTATTATCAATGAGTAGTATTACACGTGGTTGGTTTGGTCAGCGTAAAACTCGTAAAGCACAAAAGAATATGCAATTAGGTATGATTGCTTTATTAGAAGGGAATACTAAACAAGCACAAAAATTATTATCAAAATCAGCAGAACAAAGTGAGGTTCCTGCGTTAACTTATATTGCAGCAGCTCGGGCTTCACATGAAAATGGAGAGTTTAATAAGCGTGATGACTATCTAGAGTTAGCAAAGGAGCAGGCTGGTTGTAAGTTAGCCGTTGGCTTAGTTTGGGCAGAGCTACAACTTGATGCTAAACAGTATGAAAATGGGTTAGCTACATTAAATGAATTAAATCAGCATTTTCCAAAAAATAAGAAAGTTTGTCAGTATTATATAACCGTTTATTCAGAGTTAAATGAATGGAGTAAATTAATTACTTTAATTCATTCTCAACGAAAGTTGATAGCATTAAACGATCATGACTTCGACGCGTTAGAGTTCCATGCTCATCAGCAATTATTTCAACAGCTTGCATCGAAAGATGGCCAATTACTTATTGATTATTGGCATAAAAGTGCACCACGCTGGATGCGTAAAGAGCTTTCTTATCAAAAAGCGGTGATATCTGCATTAATTGATAATAAGTGTGGAAAACTCGCTCAAGAATTTTTATTAGATAAGTTACAACGACAATTTTCTTTACCGTTATTACCTTATCTTCAAAAGATAGAGCTTATTGACTATTACCCTATTATTAACTTTCTAGAAAAACAGTTAAAGAAGTCAGATCATGCAGATTATGTGCATCAGGCTTTAGCGTATTTAAAATTAAAAGAAAATCATCAAGAAGCTGCTATTAAACATTTAATGGAGAGTGTTAAATCATTACCTAATGCCTCAGATTATAAGATATTAGCTTCATTATTAGAGCAACAAGGGCGAATGGAGGAGGCTAATTTATATTATCGTCAGGGATTAGACTTTGCTGCCATTTAATAGGATCTATTAGTGTAATTAACTTTTTTACTTTATTAGAAAGTAATTTTATCATTATTTATCATAGCCAGTTATTTTAGAATGTTATATTATAACATTACTCAAATTAACTGGTTTTTTTATGTTACTCACTTTAAGTATTTTGGCCTTATTTCTAGGTCCTGTCACATATCGTCTACTACAACGCCAACCTGGTTGGATAGATCTATTAGATGCTTTTATTTTTGTTAGTATTTCTGGATTAGTACTTTTTCATATTTTGCCGGAACTCCTACATGAAGGAGGCCTATTAGTCTTAGTGCTAACAGGTTTAGGTTTATTAATGCCTTCAGTTGTTGAAAAATATTTTCATAAAGCTGCAAGTAAAGCACATAATACAACCTTATTACTTGGTGTCTTAGGTTTAGTTATTCATGCCAGTATTGATGGAACGGTTCTATTAGCCGATCATACGAATCAAACAGAGTGGCTGCTTGCGTTAGGTGTGTTATTGCATCGATTCCCTGTTGGTTTAACTATTTGGTGGTTATTACGTCCACAATACGGCATTGCTTTACCTTTTGTTGTATTGATTAGCATGGCCGCAGCAACATTGCTTGGTGCTTCCTACGCTGAATTGTCAGTAGCCCAATTAGATGGCCCTATGCTTGCTTGGTTTCAGGCATTTGTTATGGGATCCATTATGCATGTTGTGCTGCATCGTCCTTATATTCATCAGCATAAAAAGCACCAAGCTAAAGAAGCAAAAGAGCATAAGTACGCAGCTGGTGTTGGTAGCTTTTTAGGCTTAGTTGTTTTGGGCTTTGTTTTGTTACCACACTGGTTAGGTTATGTTCAACATAATCATGGTCATCATCATTCTGCGTCAGCACATAATCATCATGAAATTCATTCACATGATGGTGAGCATCAGCATAGTGATCACGATGATGCATATCAACACAGTGCTCACGAAACTCATGATGATGAGCATTTGCATAGCGCCCACGAAGTTCATGACCATGATGAACATCAGCACGGTACTCACGAAGCTCATGATGATGAACATCTGCATAGCGCCCACGAAGTTCATGACCATGATGAAGAGCATCAGCATAGTGCTCATGAAACTCATAACGATGAGCATCAACACAGCGCTCACGAAGCTCATGAACATGAGGAGCAACAACATAATACAGCTCTTACTTTAGTTAATTTTACTAAGTTAGCTTTATTTAGTGCGCCTATGTTGTTACTTGCTTATTTATTAAGTGGTTTGATGCATTACTTTAAGCCTGCACTGGATGTTTTGCCGGAACAAGGAAATAAAGGTTATTTTAAAGATGCAATAAAAGGGGTTATATATGGATTGCCTTTGCCAATTTGTTCTCCAGTTGCAAGTAAAATGCATCAGAAGTTATTGGGGTTAGGTGCCAATCAAACATTTGCCACAGCCTTTTTAATTGCTACACCTATTATTGGCTTTGATGCAATTTTAATTTCTATTCCATTGCTTGGTGAACAGTTGGTTTTATTACGAATTGCTTTTGCTGTGATATTTGCAGGTGTTATAGCATGGTTATTGGGCCGGCATTTTAAAAAGCCTATTTCCGAGGTGGTTGTGCATCCTTGCCAAGGTGGTAAACCAACCTCTCGTTTTATTACAGCTATCAAGCAAGGCTATCAACATCAACTTGACCATACTGCACCATGGGTTATTTTTGGTTGGGCAATTGCAGCGACATTATCAGCAACACCAGCGTGGGCGTTCTTTGAACAAGCATTATGGTTACAAGTATTAGTGATGATTGTAATAGCCTTTCCATTTGCTCTGTGTGCAACAGGTATGACTCCGATTATTGCAGTAATGCTAATTGCAGGATTATCTCCTGGTGCGGCAATTGCTTGTTTATTAATTGGGCCAAGTATTAGTCTAGATTTATTAAAGCAATTGCGTCATCAGCAAGGGTATTTTGCTGCTTTAGCTTTTGCAATGCTAATGTTGTTAGGGGCGTTTTTAATTGGATTATCATTAAACCAATATATAGATACTTTCTCATTACCTTGGTTAGGTGAATCAGAACCTTCATTTTATTGGTGGCAGTATTTAAGCCTAGGAATTATTTTAGTTTTATACTTTGCATCTTTATTGCGTCGAGGTGCACGTGCCTTTATTGCAGAGTTATTACCTAAAAGTTTATTAGGCCATCACCACCACCATTAAAAAATTATTCCCCCACTAATATGGTGGGGGAAATTTTTAAGAAAATTTGTTTTCTAAATATTTAATAATATCTGAAGATTCATACATCCAGGTTACTTCATTATTTTCTTCTATACGTAAGCAAGGTACTTTTACTTGTCCACCTAATTCTGAAAGTTGCTTTCTGTTATTTTCTTGTTTTGCATCAACCAGTTTAATATGCAGTGACTGACGGCGTATAGCTCGACGAACTTTAACGCAAAAAGGACAGGCCTGATATTGGAACAATTGTAAGTTTTGTGTTTCTTGGTCTATTTTTTGTTGTAAATCTGCATCTCGTTTAAGTTTTTTCGGTGCAAAAATAAAATTCAGGATTAAAATTAAACGACCTAAAAGCCAGCGGATGATTTTCATTTATTTCTCTTTGTTATCGAATTGTTAATAATTAGAAAGTGTAACCGATCCTAGCGCGGCATAAAAGAGATGATAAGCCCTTTAAATTATTAATTAAGGAAGATTAATATGAGTACTCCAGCATCACCATGCATTTGTAATTGCTGTCTTAATAAGAAAAATATTTGTGTTGGATGCTTTCGTAGTTTATCTGAAATTACTGAATGGTCTAATGCTTCTGATTTACGTAAGCGAATGATTCTTATGAAAACAAAACAACGTAGTGAAGAGATGAAGACGTCTTTCTGACTTTAATCTTTTTAGGTAAATAGGTAACTCAAGAACATGTATAAAAATAATAAGATAGGCATTTTAGGTAGTGGTTGGTTAGGAAAGCCTTTAGCAATGAGTTTACAGAGTGAGGTTGAAAGTATTTATTTATCAACACGTTCACAACTTAAAGTCGAGCAATTAAGTGATAATAATATAACTGCTTATGTCATTGATATTGAAGCATTAGGCAAAAATATTCAGACTTTTTTACAAGTAGAAACTTTGATTATTAATATTACTTGTAAAGATATATCCGCCTACCAAAAACTCCTAATAGAGATTGAAAAGAGCGCTGTTAAATATGTTTTATTTATTAGTTCTACATCTGTTTATCCACGAGATCACAGCCTATCTAAAGAAAGTGATATCTTAAAAATTGAAACAAATTTACGTTTGATTGAAAAGTTATTTACAGAAAATACTCACTTTGATTGTACCGTTATTCGCTTTGCTGGATTGATTGGCCCCAAACGTCATCCTGGACGCTTTTTTATAACAGGAAAAGATGTAAAAGATGCCAATGCGAGAGTAAATCTTATTCATCAAGCTGATTGTATTAAGTTAATTAAAACAATACTTAAACAAGAAGCTTGGAGAGAAATTTTTAATGGCTGTGCTGATAACCATCCAACTAAAAAAGATTATTATTCTGCTATGGCTAAATCCTTAGGTTACCCTGAACCTAATTGTTTAGTAATAGAAAACAGTGCAACGAAAATAATATGTAATGAGAAAATAAAAAAACAACTAGGTTACCAATTTATATATCCGGATATTGAGAAGGTTTGTTGGTAAAAGAGGATGTATTTTAATCATTTTTAAAAATAGAAATTAAGAGGTGTTAAAACTAAAACACCTCTTAATTTTTTACAGGGCCATTTAAGCTGTTGTTGCAGTCATATCCTTAAATAACCAGAACATATAAGCAATATAACCAACTACCAATAAAGCTCCTTCAGCACGGCCTAACACTGCTATTTTACCTTTTCGCCATGCAATAGAAAAAATCATTAATGCAATTGTTAAAGCGATCATTACTGGATAATCTCGTGTTAACACAGCAATATCAAAGGTGTCTGCATGAATAAGCCCTGGTAGCGCCATTACACCTAGAATATTGAAGATATTTGAGCCAATAATATTGCCCACTGCTAAATCAAATTCTTTTTTACGAGCTGCAGCAATGGTTGCTGCTAATTCTGGCAAACTAGTCCCAATGGCAACAATGGTTAAACCAATAATCAAATCACTTACTTGGAAATATTCAGCAACTTCTACCGCTCCCCATACTAATATACGTGATGAAGCGATCAAGACAACAATACCTACAAGTAACCATTTTAATGCAGCACCTTTGCCAATTTCTTCAGGTAATTCATCTAGAATTTCTTGTGGTAAATGATCTTCTCCGTGGCTTTTAGCTTCCCATATTGTATAAGCTAACATAGCAAACATCATTGAGAGTAATAACAAACCATCTAAAAAGCTAAGCTGTTGATCCCATAGAATAAAGTAGCTAATGCCAATAATAGCTAAGAGTACAGGCATTTCTCGTTTAAGTAATTTTGAATGGATATGTAAAGGATAAAATAGAGCCGTAACACCTAGCATTAATCCAATATTTGTAATATTCGAACCAATAGCATTACCGATAGAAAGCCCCGTATTTCCATCAGCAGCAGCCATGGCTGACACTAACATTTCTGGTGCTGAAGTACCTAAACCAACAATTACAACGCCTACAACTAATGGTGAGATAGAGAAACTGCGTGCAGTATTGGATGCCCCTAATACAAATTTATCCGCACTCCAAATAAGTAATGCAAAACCAATTAAAATAGCTAATGCGGGATATAGTAAAGTGATCAAAACTTCCTCCTGATTATTTTGAATACCTATAAAAAAACGCCGAGCATTTTCATGTTCAGCGTTTCTTCAAATTTCTAAAGTTAGTCGGTGTTTAGCCGCGACCTTCAGCAATTGCTGCAACTGCTGCTAATTCAGCAGCTTGCTTTTCGTGTCGTTCTTGACGATCTTGAACATCCATTAATTCATTAGTGATCAAGTTTTCTTCAATCTCACGTAAAGCAATAACGGTTGGTTTGTCATTCTCTGGTTCAACTAGAGGTGTTTTTCCTCCAGTAGCAAGCTGACGAGCTCGGCGAGAGGCCATTAAGATTAAATCAAAACGGTTGCCTACTACATTTACTGCATCTTCAACGGTTACTCGTGCCATTGTTGAACTCCAAAAGTTAATTACATAAAAAAGGGCGGTTATTATATGTGCTAAACGCGAATTGATCCAGCATCTTAATACAGAGATTAAGGGTATAATAACTCTTTAATGGTTTTACTGTGTTTAATTGCTTGTTTATCTTGTTTATTACGCAATGCTCGAACAATTGCTGAAAACTCTTGTGTTGCTGTATCAAAGTCATCATTAACGATTAAATAATCATATTCATTATAATGCGACATCTCAGATTGTGCTTCTTGCATGCGTTTAGCAATAACCTCAGCACTATCTTGTCCACGTTTATTTAAGCGAGCTTCTAGTTCTGCACGGCTCGGAGGTAGAATAAAAATACCTTTAGCCTCTGGCATTACTTTACGTACTTGACGTGCGCCTTGCCAGTCAATATCTAGAATAACATCAATACCTTGAGATAATGATTCTTCAATTGTTAATCGCGATGTTCCGTAATAATTACCAAACACTTCAGCCCATTCAAAAAATGCATTCTCTGAAATTAATTGTTTAAATTCATCTTCTGTTACAAAGTGGTAATGCTGAGTGTGCACCTCACCTTCGCGTGGTGATCGTGTTGTATGTGAAATAGACACTTGAGCGGGCATGTCATGTTCTTCTGCTAATAACGCTTGAATTAGGCTAGATTTTCCAGCTCCGCTAGGAGCCGATACAATATAAAGTGTACCAATTTGAGACATAATTTAATTTCCAGAAACTTGTATTTTTATATATCAAGCCACTTAATCGATTATTTTTTAAGCAGTCGTTTTTTTGTAAGCGCGGATTATCGCTTATTTTTTTAATGATGTCTTTTTAATCATTAATTATTTTTACCTGTAATCACTCTCTTTTCTGATTAGATTTTAAGTTTTGATAAATATAACAGAAGGTCTTTAAGCAGAAGAACAGAATATTCTTATTATATATTCAATTTCTTCTACTTAATTTTAAGCCCTTTATTGACTACGTTGTGCAGCTTTAGTGGCTTTTTTCTTATTACGATTAGTCTCTAATTGAGCTAAAGCATCACTGCCGATATGTTCATGCCCTCGTTCACTAGCTAAACGGATCTGTTTTTCTCGTTCTAAAAAACGCTGTTTCTGTTCATCTGTTAAATTATCATGGCAATGATGACAACTTACTCCTTGTATATATTTTTCAGACTTCTTATCTTCTTCTGTTATTGGCAAGCGACAACCATGGCATTGATCATAGTTACCTTTTTCAAGTTGATGATTAACTGAAACGCGGTTATCAAAAACAAAACATTCACCTTTCCACAGACTTTCTTCTTCAGGCACTTCTTCAAGGTATTTAAGCACACCGCCTTCAAGGTGGTAAACTTCATCGAAGCCTTGTTCTTTTAAGTAAGCAGTTGATTTTTCACAACGAATGCCACCAGTACAAAACATAGCTACTTTTTTATGCTTGTTCGGATCAAGGTTTTCTTTAACGTATTGTGGGAATTCGCGGAAATTGGTTGTTTTAGGATCAACTGCGTTTTTAAATGTACCAATACTAATTTCATAATCGTTACGAGTATCAACTAATAAGACTTCAGGATCGCTGATCAATGTATTCCAATCTTGTGCTTTAACGTAAGTTCCCACTGTACGGTTGGGATCAATCCCTTCCACACCCATGGTGACAATCTCTTTTTTCAATTTCACTTTTGTACGGTAAAAAGGGTTTTCTGTATCAAATGAAAATTTTGCGGTTAAATCAGCTAAACGGGGATCAAATCTTAACCAATTAAGTACATTATCAATACCTTGTTGATCACCTGCGATAGTGCCATTAATACCTTCACTTGCTAATAATAAAGTCCCTTTTACTTGATTTGCATTCATTAAATTAAATAAAGGAATTTGAATTTCTTCATAATTAGTTAAAGAAACAAATCGATATAATGCACAAACAACTATCTTTGACATACTTTCTTTCCTTGTATTGCTATCTGGAACGTAAATCCAGTGCAGTAAATTAAGATCGGCATTATACGAGCAGAAAATTGTTAATCAATTGTTATCTTGTTGTATGTGTTTTAGTTGCTATATTATTACTTACTTTGATATATCATTATTTTTAGGTGCAAATAATATTTAGTCTATTGATCTTAGAGTGATCTTTTTCTGTTTAGTTACGTAAGTATTATTAATGTTGTTAACATTTATTAGGTGAAATAAGAGATGAAAATATTATTGTTGTTTTTGCTAGTGGCATTACAAACAGGCTGTACTGGTTTACCTAAAGGAATGAAAGCTGTTGAACAATTTGACGCTGATCGTTATTTGGGGACTTGGTATGAAATTGCTCGATTAGACCATTCTTTTGAACGAGGATTAGAGCAAGTTTCAGCTACTTATTCGATGCGTGATGATGGTGGCATTAAAGTGTTGAATAAAGGTTATTCGGTTAAAAATAAAACTTGGAAAGAAGCGGTTGGTAAAGCTTACTTTGTAAATGAGAAAACAACAGGGCATTTAAAGGTCTCATTTTTTGGACCATTTTATGGTTCATATATTATTTTTAAAATGGATGAAGTGAATTATCAATATGCTTTTGTGAGTAGCTATAACCATGAATATTTATGGTTGCTATCGCGCACTCCTGAAATTAGTAATGAAGTGAAGCAAGATTTTATTAGTACCGCTGCAGAATATGGTTTTAAAACAGGACAGCTTATATTTGTAAATCAAAAGCCTATTGAGTAAAAAATACTGCATAGGTAAAAATGAGCATCACAGCACGATGTAAATAATTAATGTTTAATACTATTTTATTTTCAGAATAGAGGTTAAATAGATTGAAGCTCTTTTAATACTATTTCTAATGAAGGCTTAATTTGATGGCCTAGTGCAATAATATTGGAGCTTGGTGTAACTAAGTCAGGTACTTGATAAACTTGCATATTGGCTGAAACAGCTGATCGAACACCATTATTTGAGTCTTCAAAAGCTAAACATTGTTGAGGGTGTATATTTAAACGTTTCGCAGCTAATAAAAATATTTCAGGGTGTGGTTTACCAAAGGTTACTTCGCACCCTGTACTAAGATGTTCAAAATAATGGTCTAAGCCGGCTAGTTTAAGTTTTGTTTCTGCTAATTCACGTTGCGTTGAGGTAGCCACAGCAATTGGAATTCCCTGTGATTTAAGCCATTCTAATAAATCAATTACACCTGCTTTTATTGGAATGGCTTGATGTTTTACAATTGGCCAATAACCTTCCATCCATGTTGAACGTAGCGTTTTGTAATCAATATATTGCGCATAATGATCCATGATTGCGGTTTCAATGCCTTTTGCATTGCAGCCTATGATTTTTACATAAGCGCTTTTAACAAAAGGAAGAGATAATTTTTCACAAGCTTCTTCAAACGCTTGCATACAAACTCGTTCAGTATCGAGTAATAAACCGTCCATATCAAAAACAGCTGCTTGGTAAACCATAAATACTATCAACCTTTAATGTTTAATTAATTACGATAGGTAGGCTAACAGTTATTACAAATAATTAAAAAGTGATTAATTAAATAACAGTCTTTTATTATCTATAGCTTACGCTTAATGGGTGTTGCTTGACCTGTACTTTATTATCGAACAAACTGAAAAATAGAATAGATACAAAAATTAATGTTAAAGGCAATACAATTTAATATGTTATCCCTCAGCAAGTTATATTGGTAAGTTGATGATGTTCATCTGTTAAAAGGAAAAAAATGTTAGATAACCCTAAAGCATTAAGTGACGCGATTAATCAAGTTATGCCATTTGGTAAATATGCAGGCCGAAAACTAATTCACCTACCTGAGCCTTATTTAGTTTGGTTTCATGGTAAAGGTTTTCCTGAAGGAAAGTTAGGTGAACAATTAGCATTAATGTATGAAGTTAAATTAAATGGTTTAGAAAAAATGTTAGCCCCACTGGTTAAATAAATTCTACAAACGGTATATTTAATAAATATTCAAAAAGGATTGAGAATGTTAAAAGGACTAATCTGTTTAATTTCTGGTGTTTTTGTTAGTTATGCGAGTTTGGCTCGTCCATTAAGTGAAGAGGCTGGCTGGCAATTTACTTTAAATTTAAATGTTGGTCTGACGGGAGGGCAATCTCAGCTTAAAACAAATAGTGAAAATGAAGTCACTAACGATTTAGATAATAGTGGGCAATATCGAACCTCTGTTATGGGTTATCCACTAGGAAGAATACAATACACATTAGATAGCCTTGAGACCCAGTTTTATCTTGGTAATAGCCGCGATCAAGTTGCAACAGCACAACTTCAATACGAGTTGGGAGTTATTCAACAACTCAATGATGGTAGTCAATTAACCTTTGCCGTTTTTCCTAGATTATCGTTATTAAATGAAACTTGGGCTGATCCTTTCCTAGTAGGGAGTAAGCGAGAAGAAACCAAAGAATATACTGCTGGTGGGCGAATTGCTGTTGAGCAAATCTTTGGTAGTCCTTTTACATTAAAATATGCCGTCGCAAGTAGTAGTGTTAAAGAAGAGCTTAGTGGTCAGAATGAATTAAATAATCCTGATGATATTGCTGCATTACAACGCGATAGTTTATATCAACGAGTAGAAGTAGAAACTATGTTTCCTGTTGCGAGAGGACTTTTCTTAAAGCCAACGGTCCAATATACACATAGAAATGCCGATGGTAATGCTAATAGTTATGAGCAATATACAGGGCAATTATCTTTTTTATTATTTAGGGATAGACACTTATTAGTCACAACTATTAATGCAGGAATTCGCAATTATCAACAAATAAATCCTATTTTTAATGAGAAACAAGATCTTGTTCGTGCCGGAATATTCTCTATCTATAGTTATAAGCGCCCATTTGATTGGCAACATTGGAGTTGGACCATGATGGCTGGTTATAATCAAGAAAAATCAGATATCAGCTTCTACGATAATTACGGTTTTATTGTCTCAACTGGCTTAACTTATAAATATTAAACCTCTTGGTGGAGTGTCATTCTCCACCTACTTATTTTCCTTTCAATTACCCTCGCAAATAACTTTATTAATAATTTTTTAAAATTGTGGCAATAAAATTAATGCCGTCAGGGTCTTCTTAATTAGATATATTAAAAAAGAGGGACTAAAGATGAAAAAACGGATCACAATATTACAAGCAACAGTCTTAATCATTTTTTCTTTTCTTCAGCATGTTCATGCAGAAGACGCTATTTATACGGGATATTTTAGTAATAAAGCGGTTTCTGGTTACGACGTAGTTTCCTATTTTACTGAGCAAAAATCAGTGAAGGGAAGTAGTCAATATCAATTTGAATACCAAGGTGCGGATTGGTATTTTTCTAGTCAGGAACATCTAACATTATTTAAAAATAATCCAGAAAAGTATGCACCTCAATATGGCGGATACTGTGCATGGGCGATGGCTGAAGATCAAATTGCACCGGGTAAAGCACCTTATTGGACGGTGTACAAAAACAAATTATATTTAAATTATGATCAGGAAGTATTGGATACCTGGATAGCTGATAAAGATAATTTTATTAAGCAAGCAGATCTTAATTGGGCAAAAATTGATAAGGAGCTGTAATGAAAATTTTATCTATTTTTAGTTGGGTAGTGGTGCTGTGGATTGCTAAGGTTTTTTTATTTTCACTGCCTTATAAGTTTACTTTACACCCAGATACTCAATATATTTTCGGCTCCATAGGTTTATGGATACAGACTGTTTTTAATGATGAGATAGGACAATGGTTTGCTAATTATGGTTCTTATGCTGTAGGTAGTGTCGAATTACTTACTTCACTTATTTTATTATCCCCTATTATTTTTTGGATCTTAGCTAAAGTTAACTTATTGCATAGTGTGCCTTCTCGAAATGCAGTGCATGCAGCTGGTGGACTAATGGCTTCTTCTGTTATGGCGGGTGCTGTATTTTTCCACTTATTTACACCACTAGGTGTCGAAGTTATTCATCAAGGTCAGAGTGATGGCGGTAGTTTGTTTTATGCGGCAACTTCTATTGTGATACTGGGATTTATACTCTTTATTACAAATTATCGTGATTATAAGAATCACCGAAACTAATAAGGGATTACATTGTTGATACGTATATTATTAGTGCTTTCTTATATCTTTTGGTGCTGTCGTTTTTTGGTTGCGCCATGGAAATACTTTCAGTTAAATGCAAATTATTTTAACCAGTATCGTCAGATCTTTTCTAAGTTAGATATGGATTTATTGATACCTAAAAAATGGCGTTTAACGCAAGTTGTTGACCGAGGTCATACACCTTTGGATGAAGAGTATCCTGTATTTCTTAAACCAGAATGGGGACAGAATTCACAAGGAGTTTGTCGTATTGATAATTTTAAACAGTTACAACAACATCGTTTAAATAGAGGAAAAAAAGGTCCTCGCTATTTAATGCAGTCTGCGGCTAAAGGTAAACGAGAGTTTGAAATATTTTATATTCCGGGGGCTAAAACAGATCAATCTGCCGCGATTATTTCCGTAACAGAAACCTGTAACCGTAGCCATGATGCCATGCCAGTTAATGGGATTTACAACCAAGACACTTTTTATAAATCATGTATGACACAGCTAAGTGAACAACAAATTCAAAAAGTCATCTCTCTGTTTACTTGTATTGGTCACTTTAAGATTGCTCGTTATTGCGCAAGAGCAGATTCTTTAGAGGCTTTGTTAGCGGGGCAGTTTTCTATTGTTGAGGTTAATGTTTATGTGCCTATGCCATTAATATTATTAGTAAAAGATGTCACTTTAAAAGCAAAATTGAGTTTTGTTTTTTCAAGCATGAAGCAATTAGCATTAGTTACAAAAGATATTCCTGGATCACAAGTTGTTAAATCTATTTTCTTTCAGAAATTAAAATCTGCTCGAGTATTAAAATCTCTCATCAATAAAGAGTTCTCTTAATGAATATAAAAAAAATAATCTATGCGTGGATCAGTAAAACATTCATGGGCGGTTGTAGTAATTACAATAGCTTGGAAGTCCGTAGGGGTTGTCGTAGTAAGCAACAAGCAAGGGATAAATTTCAACAAGGTCATATCCCTTATGCAAAAGGACTTATTTTCTTTAATCCCTTTACTGCCATTTCTTTTGCCAAAAAATATGGTTTCCCTTTAGTTATTAAACCTAATGTCAGTGGGTTTTCTCGTGGTAGCCATTTTCCGATAAGAAATTATAAAGAATTATGGAAAGCTATATTTTTAGCTAAATGCTGGTGGCCTTTTACAGTGGTTGAACAATATCTTGAAGGCAAAAATTATCGAGTTGTTGTTGCTAATGGAGAAATTATATCGGTGCTACAGCGTTATGCACCTTCGGTTAAAGGTGATGGAAAGTCGACTATCCGAGAGTTAATGAAAAAAGAAAATACGATCCGTGAAGTCATGCAGTTATATCCTGTTATTTCTCCATTAAAAGAAACAGCACAAACTCGAGCATTCTTAAAAAAACAAGGTTTTAACTTTGAGTCTGTACTTGAGTCTGGGCAGCGAGTGACTTTATTTTATCGTATATCTTTAGCACCCGGTGGGGTTGTGGAAGTGATTAATAAACAACTATTACCTGAAGTTAATCAAGCATTATTTAAGCAAGTTTTAAATTTATTTGACGCGAATATATTAGGCATAGATGTTATTTTAGAAAAAGGCATTGAGTTTGATTATCGCGCTCAAAAGTGTATTTTTTTAGAGGTAAATTCTCGTCCTTATTTAAAAATGCATGCGTATCCACGTTATGGTCAAGCGGAAGACTTAAGCTCTACATTAGCGTTGTTAGATGCTTTGGATATTAAACAATCTGATACTTTTTAAATGCCTGTATTAACACGTACTTTTTATCTATTTACAGGATTTCACTCCTTTTTATTAGGTTTATTACCTTTATTTATTCCAATTATTTTATGGGATAAAGGGTTAACATTGAGTGAAATATCTTATTTTATTGCGTTTACATCGGTTGGTTTTTTAATTGCTTTATATTATTGGGATCGACTACGAGCAGCACAATATTGGGCAAAAATAATAAGTTTATCGTTTATTTTTCAAAGCCTATTAGTAACCTTATTAGTCTGGGATCAACAAATCATTTTGGTGACTGTAGGGGCGCTTATTAATGGTGCTGCTGGTTGTTTTTATTGGTCAACACAACGTTTATTATTTCAAGAAATCACCGAAAATAATAATACAGGTAATACCTTTGGTAATTTTCAAATACTAGTGGTGGTTGCATTAAAAGTGGGGGTATTAGTCGGAAGTTATTTATTGGGTATGGAGTATTTTAGTGCTTTATTAATACTTTCATGTTTATTTTCTTTGTTTGGTTTTATCTCTATTCAGAAAAACTTAAATACTCATCTCCCTCAAAAGCTCACTTATCTATCAACGCAAGTGCCTGCATTTAATCTGTTACAAATTTTACAGTTTAAAGATAATCATAAATCAAAGCTGATTTTCATTGTTGATGGTCTATTTCTTTTTTTAGAAAGTTATTTTTGGGTGCTGACTATTTATCTATTAACCCAAGAAAATATTATGCAATTAGGTTTAATTATTATCTTATTAAGTGTGTTCTTAGCGTTGATTTTCTTTTTTATAAAAAAATATATTGATCGTATTAATAACCAAATAATTTATCAGATTGCAGTCGTTGGTTATGCTTTTTCATGGTTTTTTCGTGGTGAATTAAGCCAAGCCATCAATCAAAATATAAATGATCTTATTTTATATAGTGGATTATTGCTAATTGCATTTTTAAGTAATTTTTTCCGGCTTGCGTTTAATAAACGGTTTTATGATATTGCTCGTCAAGATCAAGCGACACGTTATATTCTTTGTAAAAGTTATTATTCTCAATTTATGTTGATTATCTTTTTTTCTATTATTGCATTTTTCTTCGCTGGCTTAGCACAGCCTTTATCGCAGCTTCATATTCTCTATTGGTTGTGTATTCCTATCGCGTTACTGTATTTTTTTTATGGTAAAAATAAAAGAGTATAAACAAAAACGCCAACAAAAATGTTGGCGTTGTATGAGAGATAAGTCGATGTTTAATCCATTAAATACTCTAACCCGTAAACTAACTCATTACGACTAATCACTTCTTTACAGGCTAAACAAATGCCTGGCATAAATGATTCACGATGTTGAGAATTATGTTCAATTTTTAATGTTTCACTTAAACCACCAAAAAAGACAGTTTGTTGTGCAACAACGCCAGGTAAACGGATTGAATGCAATTTCACCGAGTTTAGTTCTGCACCTCGAGCACCTTCAATTAACTCTTTATCACTACAAGGGGTTGCAGCTTTAGTACGTGCTGCAGCAATTAATTCAGCAGTTCGAATGCCTGTACCTGAAGGGCTTTCTTCTTTTTGTGGGCTATGTGCTTCAATCACTTCAACATCTGGTAAATATTTAGCTGCTTGTGCAGCAAACTTCATCATTAACACAGCACCGAGTGAAAAGTTAGGTGCAATTAATCCACCTAGTTGCTTATCTTTTGCTAAAGCTTGTAGTTCTTGTACTTGTTGTTCAAGAAAACCACTTGTACCAATAACAGGACAAGCTCCTGCATTTAATATGGTTTGTGTATTATCAAATCCAGCTGATGCTGCAGTTAAATCAACAACAACTTGTGCGCCAGTTTGTTTAATTAATGCCGCTAAATCATCACCAAAATCACAGGCAGCAACTAGCTCTAATTCACTATCATTATTAACAGCTTTTACGGCTTCACTACCCATACGACCTTTTGCGCCGTTTACAATTACTTTAACCATGATCATTCCTTCACTTCATTTATCGATTTAAAAAATGGTAACTAATAAACCCAGCCCAGCTTAAGATTAATAAACCCCAAGGCAGAAATGATACTGTTGATTTAGTGTTACTTATATTTACAGATGAGTTTGTATCTACAACGGGCGCTTTTTTCTTTTTCGCTTTATCTGCTTCGCGTTGTTTGCTTTTGGCTTGTTTTTTATATTCGGCAATGCCTTTTTGAATACCTAAAGCAATTAATTTTGTTTGTTCTTTAGTTTGCCCTGGTTTTTGTACTTTTTTGGCCATGGCTAGTGCTTCATCTTGTGTTTCTTGTGACACACCTTCTTTATGTTTTTTAGCCATTATTTTCTTCTTTGATTTTTTTCGAGCGTTTAATTGCTTTGTTGTTAATATTTTCTAGAAATTTTTCAGGATCGTCATAATCATATTTAACTAAATGAGCGACTAACAGCTTTGTTATTGCTTGTGTTTCTTGAATTTCAAGGTGACTTCGACCACAGCCTTCACAATGAATTCCTTCACTTGTACATTGGCTCGTGCATGGACTAAATTTCATGGATATACCCTGTTTTATTTGATCTATTTATCTTAATACACTTAGTTGTATAGTGAGTTAAATACTTGTTAAAATTAAAAGCAACAATTTGGTCACATATTCTAGCAATTTTAGAGAACGGATTCATGAATTTTAAAGTATTAATTATGTTACTGTGCAGCGTATTGATTGCTGCTTGTTCTGATTCATCGGAACAACTTAATGAAGACTATGGTGATGAAAAAGTACGGGAACGCCAGTTGCCTGTTGAAGATCCATTAGCAACAGAATATCGAGATCAAATTAAACCTCTTCTTGAAAAGCGCTGTGTAGTTTGTCATGGCTGTTATGATGCCCCTTGTCAGTTAAAGCTATCTTCTCCTGAAGGTATTGATAGGGGGGCAAGTAAACATGCTGTCTATGATGGCAGCCGTATATTAGGTGCTGACCTTTCACGTTTATTTATCGATGCTCAAACCACAGAAGAGTGGCGTCAAAAAGAATTTACTTCAGTATTAAATGAACGAGATCAAACCCTGCTTGCTAATTTAGAAGGCAGTGTCATGTATCAATTACTCTTACAAAAAGAACGGTTTCCACAACCTCAGGGAGTGTTACCTGAAGAGTTTAATTATACGCTTAGTCGACAAGATCAATGTCCTGACATCAATGAACTTTCTGATTATAAAGAAGAATTCCCATTAGCAGGCATGCCTTATGGCTTGCCCAATTTAAGCCGTGATGAATTTAAAGCATTAGAAATGTGGATTGGTCGAGGTGCCCCGATGTCAGAGCCTGTTGCATTATCTGATCAGCATTTAAAATTAATTGAAAAGTGGGAAAAGAAAATAAATGGTGACTCATTAAAAGAGCAGTTAATTGCCCGTTATCTTTATGAGCATCTATTTTTAGGACATGTTTATTTTGACGATGTGCCAATTAGCACTGAGCAGCCACCTCGTTTTTTCCATTTGGTGCGTTCGACAACACCTCCGGGCAAACCGGTAGAAATTATTGCAACTCGTCGTCCTTATGATGATCCTAAAGTGAAACGTGTTTATTATCGTTTAGTGTTAGACCGCGCCACGACGTTAGCCAAAACAAACTTACCTTATGTATTGAATAAACAACGTGAGGAGCAATGGGATCACCTATTTTATAATACAAATTTTACCGTCAATACCTTACCTGATTACGAAGAGTTTAACCCGTTTCTTGTTTTTAAAGATATTCCTGCAGTATCGCGTTATCAATTTTTACTTCAAGAAGCTTATTTCACGATCAGTGGTTTTATTAAAGGACCTGTTTGTCGTGGGCAAGTTGCTGTAAATGTAATTAATGATAAATTTTGGGTGTTTTTTGTTCCACCAGATATGAAAAAAATCTCCCCGCTTGATCAATTTATTTATGAGCAAGCTGAGAACTTAAGGTTACCTGCAGAGTCGAGTAGCGATACTTTGTCAGTGGCAGAATGGTTATCTTATTCAAAAGGACACGGACGTTATATTAAAGCCAGAAGTGACTTTATTGATCAGTATATGGATCATGATAAAGGCCTCACATTAGGCAATATTTGGTCTGGTAATGAAAATGCAGCATTAACCGTATTTAGGCATGTTGATAGTGCAACGGTAGTAAAAGGCGCTTTAGGTGAGCAACCTAAAACAGCATGGGTAATTGATTATCCTATTTTAGAGCGAATTCATTACTTATTAGTGGCTGGATTTGATGTTTATGGCAACGTAGGGCATCAATTAACTACTCGATTGTACATGGATTTTTTACGTATCGAATCTGAGGCTAATTTTGTTTCATTCCTACCAAATGAAGATAGGCAACCGACATTATCAAGTTGGTATTTGGGGGCAACAAAAGAGTTAACAGAATATTTAAACGATAAAAACTTAATGCATTCTCGCCCATCGGGAATGGTGTTCACAACCCAGTTTACAAAAGAAGAGTTGTTAACTCGTTTTAAACAGCATACTTATAGTTCATCAATGCTGCAGAAAAAAAATGCAGAATATCGAGTTCCAGAGCAAGATTTACCCCTTAAACGTCTGGGTGATCTTGATAATCAAGTTGTATTAGCATTACCGCCTGTCTCGTTTATTATTATCGAAGATGAGGTTGCTGGTGATCGTGTTTATAGTTTGCTTCGACATAATGCACATAAGAATGTAGCTAGTTTATTAAATGAAAAAGCAAATCGTTTACCACTGCAAGATAGCGCAGAAGTATTTAAAGGATTTTTAGGGACTTACCCCGGGTTAATTTTTAAAGTTGCTGAACGAGATAAACGTGATTTTGTAAATCTATTTGTGCAAGCAAATGATGCCCAAAAATTCCAAGAGTTAATCACCCGTTATGGAGTGCGTCGTAGTAATCCTAATTTCTGGTCAGTGAGTGATCAATTACATAAATTGTATTTGCAGCAAGATCCCATTGAATATGGATTATTTGATTATAATCGACTAATTAATCGTTAAAGTGCTTTTATAAAATTATTGATGGCTGAGCATAATACTCGGCTATTTTTATTTAACTCATCTTTAATGTAATTAACTGTCATTTGAGTTGTTCGATAAGGGATGTTTATTCTCCTTAGTGATAACTTACCTATTGTTGAATAAAATGAGTCTTGCCTGTCTCTAATAAATCTTAAATTAAGTAAAAAATAACTTTTTGTCGCATTAAATAACCCCAAATTGACACGTGTCGTAGTATGTTTGCGGATTAGTCAGTTATACTCTCGGCTCAATTTGAAAGGGGAAAATATGATTTACAGCATGACGGCGTTTGCGCGCAAACAATTAAAAGGTGATTGGGGTACTGCAGTTTGGGAAATCCGCTCTGTTAACCAACGTTATCTTGAAACATATTTCCGTTTGCCTGAACAATTTCGTGGCTTAGAAAGCAAATTAAAAGAAACATTTCGTAAGCGTTTAGAACGTGGAAAAGTTGAGTGCAGTTTACGTTTTGATGCAAATTCAACGAGCAGTGCATCTTTAAGTATGAATGAAGAGTTAGCAACACAGTTGATGAAAAACGCACAATGGGTTGTAGAGCAAATGGGAACAGGACAAGTTAACCCTGTTGATATTTTAAAATGGCCAGGGGTTATGCAAGCTCCAGAGCAAGATGTAGATGCCGTTAGCGCAGAACTAATGATCGGCTTTCAAGATACATTGAATGATTTTGTGGATTCTCGTGCTGCAGAAGGTGCCAATCTTGCTGTCTTTATTGAACAACGCTTAGGTGGAATTGCTGAACAAGCAGTTAAAGTACGTGAATTTATGCCAATTGCTCATGCGTGGCAAAAAGCACGTATTCTTAAAAAGTTTGAAGATGCAAAAGTAGATTTAGATAGCACACGTGTAGAGCAAGAATTAGTTCTGTTAGCCCAAAAATCAGATGTAGCCGAAGAATTAGATCGTTTAGACTCACATATATCTGAAGCGCGTAATGTATTAAAAAAAGGTGGAGCAATTGGCCGTCGTTTAGACTTTATGATGCAAGAATTTAATCGTGAAGCAAATACATTAGGTTCAAAAGCAATTAATACTGACATCACCGCTGCAGCAGTAGAATGTAAAGTTTTAATCGAGCAAATGAGAGAGCAGGTACAGAATATAGAGTAATATTTCAGCCTGTTTTAGGTTGTTAATTTTAACACTCAAAGCCCCATAATTCGGGGCTTTGTCGTTTTTATTAGTTTTGGAATGTTTCTGGTAGTTCGTGGTGAAGTGATGACACAAAGTTGTGCCATCGTTTTTTAGATAATTTTTCTTTTTGAAAGGTTTCAATCGTTTCTTAAAGTATGTTAAATGCTAGTTAGCTCATTGTATTATCCTTCACTGTTTTGTTCATTCGTCATGAACAAAGGATGTTTTTATATCAAGACAATTAGCTAAAAGTGGCCTTGATAAATTATATTTTGTATATGACTTTTCTTACTTACTTTTATCAATTCCCCTATTACCTTTAATCAGATATTCTTTTTAAATTAACATCATAATTTAGAGGGTTCTCATGAATCAAACGGGTATCTACGAACAGTTAATCACGCAGTTAGTTGAAAGTAATTTAGATCGCGATGCTTTTTATGTTGGAGAAAGAAAGCTAGAAGCTGGCGAAGCGGCAACATGGTTATCAAGGTTCTTAACACGTTTGATTGAAATAGCTATGGACTCAGTGCCAAGTGGTGATACTCGAATTCATGATCAAATTAACTTAGCTAATACCATCGTCAAATGGCTAAGTACTCACATTAAAGATGAAGAACTCATTAGTGAAAACCTATTAGATAGCCAAGGCAAAATACTTACCGCGCTGTTTGATAAAGCTAATCCTATTTCGGCAGATTTACCCAAATACGTTGATGCGATTATGCCAATAACAGGACTTACGCAAAGTGAGTTATTTTGTGGCAGTAACGTCGGCATCTCATTAGAAACTGAAATTAAAAGAGAAATACAATCATCTGACAAAATCTATTGGCTAGTGTCATTTATTAAGTGGGCTGGCATTCGTATATTTAAAAAGGAATTAGAATCTTTTACCCGTAGTGGCAAACAACTAAAAATAATCACTACCTCGTATATGGGTGCAACGGATGCGAAAGCAGTAGAGTTTTTAGCATCATTGCCTAACACCGAAGTAAAACTCAGTTACAACACCAATCGCGAACGCTTACACGCTAAATCTTATTTGTTTATGCGCAATACGGGCTTTCATACTGGCTATATTGGCTCATCTAATTTATCGCATTCAGCGTTAACCAGTGGTTTAGAGTGGAACTTGAAAATTACCTCTAAAGAAATTCCACACATCATTGAAAAATCGTTAAGTACCTTTGAAACCTATTGGGAGTCACCAGATTTTGAATACTTTGATGGTGAAATAGAAAGTCGAGAAAAGTTAACTAACGCGCTACAAGAAGCCAAAGGTAATTTTAGTAATAGATCAGCTAACTTCTACTTTGATATAAAACCACACTCGCACCAGCAAACTATATTAGAAAAGTTACAAGTTGAGCGTGAGCTACATAATCGTTACCGAAATCTAGTGGTTGCCGCAACAGGTACGGGTAAAACCATTATTTCAGCATTTGATTTTGCCAATTTTTATCGTGATAACCCAGAAGCTAATTTTCTATTTATAGCGCACCGTGAAGAAATACTAAAGCAAGCACAAGGCGCGTACCGCGGCGTTTTAAAAGATAGTAGTTTTGGTGAGTTATGGGTTGGCAATAATAAACCAAGTAAGTATCAACACTTGTTTGCTTCTATTCAAAGCCTAAATTCAAAAATGAATAATCAATTAGATACGCTGAACTTGAGTGAAGATTATTTTGACTACATTGTGATTGATGAAGTACATCACGTTTCTGCCAGCAGTTATCGTGCAGTATTAAAACACTTTACCCCTAAAATATTATTAGGTTTAACGGCAACGCCAGAGCGTCATGACGGCACGGATATATTAAGTGATTTTTGCCATGTTATTGCCGCTGAAATTCGACTGCCAGAAGCGATTAACCAACGCCACCTTTCACCATTTCAATACTTTGCCATTGATGATAATACCGACTTAACCAACGTATCATGGGCTAGAGGTCGCTATGATGTTGCTGAGTTAACCAATTTATATACGCATAACGATCAACGTGTTTTGCGTATCTTACAAAGCCTTGATGAAGTCGTAACCGACATAACACAAATGCGCGCTTTGGCATTTTGTGTCAGTAAAGAACACGCCACATTTATGGCGAAAAAGTTCACCTTAAAAGGTATTGCTTGTGGCGTATTAACTAGCGACAACAGCAAAGATCGTGAGGTAATGCAGCAGGCGTTAAAATCGAAAGAAATTAACATTTTGTTTGTTGTTGATATTTTTAACGAAGGTGTCGATATTCCAGATCTAGATACTTTATTATTTTTACGACCAACTGAAAGTTTAACCATATTTTTACAACAACTTGGGCGCGGTTTACGTTTAACCGATAACAAAGAATGTTGTACCATTTTAGATTTTGTTGGCAATTCGCATCCAGAATACGACTTTTCAAATAAGTTCAGAGCACTAACAGGTAAAACTAACCAATCTATTGATAAAGAGATCAAGCAAGGTTTCCCTCATTTACCTTTGGGTTGTCGTATTGAGTTACAAGAAAAAACACAAGCGATGATTTTAAGCAATATTAGGCGAGCGACATTAAATAGAAATCGCTTTATTAGCTTAATTAACAACTTCCCACACATAACAACATTACCGTTAACGCTAACTAATTTCTTGCATATTCATGAGCAATATACCCTTGAAGATTTGTATAAAGTGAGAGTAAATAGGTTTGGTGGTTGGTTTACTTTGGTGAACAAGGCAAAAGGCAAAGAAATAACAGAACAAGAAAAAGAAGTTTATGCCGCTTATTATCGCGCCATTAATAACCGTTTATTAAACTGTACTTCTATTTCACATTTGCGTTTTTTACAGAAATTAGTAAAAGCAGACTTTTCATTAAGTGCAGTAGCAAACGCCAATAAAGATGCAAAGTTACTTTCATTAATGTGCCATTACGATTTTTGGGATAATGCAGGTAATAAACTTGGTTTTGATAATATCGAACAGAGTTTAGCCGCGCTAAAACATCCAGAACTACAAGCAGAGTTAGCAGAAGTTATTGCTTTATTAATTGACCGTTTAGACGTAAATGAATTTCCAATGCCAACCGAAAATAATATTTTTGTAGATAGCACTCCATTAAGTATGCACGTACGTTATCCTAAAGAGCATGTTCTTGTAGCATTTGGTGATAGTACCTTTGATAAAAAATCTTCGAGTCGTGAAGGTGTGCTTAATATAGCCAATGCCAATACTGAATTGCTTTTTGTTACCTTAAACAAATGCGAAAAGCAGTTCACAGCAACCACCATGTATCACGATTACGCAATAAGTCCGACTCTATTCCATTGGCAAACACAAAATAGTGCTAAACCAACATCAGGGCGTGGTTTAGATTATATTGAGCAAAAGAAAAATAACAAAACCTTCATTTTATTTGTACGTGAACAAGCTAAAGATGAAAACGGTAGAACCATGGGATTTGTTAACTTTGGCCCTGTCGATTTTGTAAAATACGAAGGTAGCCAACCGATGAATATTACCTGGAAATTAAAACATCCCATGCCAGCATATTTGTGGCATGAAACTGCGAAATTAGCTGTAGGGTAATAATAAAAAAGCCTCTATTTCGATGAAATAGAGGCTTAGATGATAACTTTAAAAAGTTATTTTAATTACTTACCGTTTAACTTAAGTGCAGAGAAAGTAACGCTGTTGTAGTCGCCATTTTTCTTATCTGTAGCGAAGTCACCAGTACCTTCACAGCCAGTTCCCCATACAGGATGAGAATCAGATGCGCTACATTGACCGTATGCGCCAGCTTTGAAGTAGAATGCATCGTTAGCATAACCAGTTGCTGAATCTTTGTCGTCGTAACCTTTACTTAAGTCGATATCGTAAGTAACTGTTTTATGACGTGCAGTTGTAAATGTTAGGTGCATGATATTACCTTTAACATCTACTTTGTAGCTAAATTCTTCACCTAAAGCGATACCTGCTTTACCTGGTTCTGCTGGGTTTTCCCAAGTGTTACCCCATACTGGTAATGCAATATCTTGACGGTTAGGATCATTTTTAGCTAGGTTGCGCTCGTAGTTCCAAAAAACTGAACCATATTTGTGTCCAGGGAATTTTTTGAAGAAGATTTTTAGTGGTTCATTACCGTGTCCAAAACCTGTTTTTGCTTTGATTTGGTCATTGTATTTTTTAGCATGGATTTGACCAACAACAACTGAATGAGCAGGAGGTCTTTCTGCATGTTTTGCATGCTCAGATACGTGATTAACTTTTAGAGTCGCTTCTAAAGTACCACCAACTGCTGCGTAATCAGCCGCTTTAGGGTTGCTTGAAATTGCGAAGTGATTTTTAAGGTCACCTGTATCAATGCTAAAGTTAGCACCACGTGGCATTTGACGTAGTTCAGAACGTGCATTTTTAGAGTTTTTAGTTGTGATTGCTTTGTTTTGCACTTCAAAAACTAAATTACCATCTTTATCTAGGTGGAAAAAATCTGAATGAGAGTAGCTCAACATTGCAACACCTTCGATTTCATCAACTCTTCCATCTTTATTGATATCTGAAGGAATTGTGATTTTCCAGTTATTCATATCAAATTTATCAGCTGGAACTGGGTATGAAACCCCATTATTAGCAACGTCTGCTAATGCTACTGTAGGTAAAGCTAGTAAGATAGAACCAGCCATAAGAAGTGTTTTTTTCATTTTTCAATCCCTTTTAATGTGTTGATTATCATGCTTAATTTAATGTTAACTTAGTAATTGCCAAGCATAATAAGGCGATAGGATTTTAAAAAAAGCTCGGATGATACAATGTGTATTGTTGATCACACACTAGAAATCAGATCTAACGCAGAGATCAAATATTTACGTCAACAAACTCATTATTGTGTGATCTTAATAAGTTTATTCTTTTGTTTATCGTCTTTATTACTTAGATAATTTGAGTAAGTTTTTTTATATTTTAATCATGTCTTAATGCATCTGCTTTTTTTAGGTCAAACTCCCTCAGTGATTTTCTTGCTAACTGCCTAAAAGGTAAAGCTTTTACCATTTCTTCAAAGGGTTGTATTGCAAACGCCCAAAAAATTGAACTATCTAAACCTAAAATAATTAACGCACATAGCGGGATTGAGATAATCCATTGACCTGTAAAGTTAATTTTAAATACTGCGGTTGTTTTGCCCAAGGCTCGTAAGATGTGCCCATGCACCGTATTGTAGCCTCGAACAATAGGCAAAAAGATATAAAGTGGAGCGATAACAGCTAATGCTTGATAGGTTGAGTTATTGAGTTCTGGATAGATATCTGCAATAACCAAGCTGAGTAAAGCAAAAAATAGAGCACAGATGATGGAGATAGCAACTGTAACATCGATGCTGGTATCCACATTTTTTGTTAAGTTGTCCATTTTTCTAGAGCCAATTGCTTGGCTAATAGTAATCGCAGATGAGTGCGCCCAGGCAGTCATAAATTGAGTACCAGCTCCTAACCATGGGATCACTAATGTGATTGCTACATAAGCATTTATATCAAGTTGAGAGTAAAGCAATTGATAGATGGTTGCTCCAATAGATAAGATCACCACGTTAGCTGCAATGGGAAAAATCTCAATGGCATGTGCTCTGATATTACGTTTCATTAACTCATAGTGAAGAGTGGTTGTTAGTACTATTTCAGAGCTTTTTTGAATACACAGACCGAGATAAATTAAACGAACACTAATGGCAATAATACTACCCACAGCAGCACCTTGAACCCCCATTCCTGTAAATGTTATAGAATCATTGAAGTGGTAGCCATGTATAAACAGATAAGAAAGTAGCGCGTTAAGTGGTAATTCAATCAGGTAACCTTTAAACGGGATCTTTGTTTTTCCGAGGCCGTTAAATAAAGCGATCATCACTTGTGTAATTGCAGTGTAGAGCACAATATATTTGGTAATAACGAGGTAATTTTCAATCTCTTTATGAAGTTGTAAATTATCGGTGAGCATTTGGATTAATGGATTATCAAAGAGGGTTAATAGCGCCCAAAATAGTAATGCCACAGTACTATTAATAATAAGTCCTGACCAAAACGCTTTGGATAATGACTCTTTATCGCCTGAACCTACCGCACGGCTTAACACTAATTGTGTGCCATTAGCGAGTGCCATTTGAATGCCAAGAATAAAAGCAATAATTGTTGTTGCTATCCCCATTGCGGCTAATGGGATCTCTCCTAAAGGGGATACTAAATAAGTATCGATCATTAGCATTGATTGCATAAGTAGTGCATTTAAGGCTAATGGCCATGCAAGTGTAATATTTTTTCTTAGGTAAGATTGAGAGGGCATAAATTGATCTTATTAAATCACGATGAGGAAACATTCCTTTCAGTATAATGTTTTTGATAAATGAAAGCTTTCCTTCCTTTTGGGGTAATTGTTTGAGCGATCGTTCTAATTTAGTTATATTCTCTTCAGAAGAAAATAAATTATATACATGAAGAGGTTATAATGAGTTATAAAATTCAAATAGATATTATTTCAGATGTTGTTTGTCCTTGGTGCATTATTGGTTATAAAAACTTACAAAAGGCAATCGATGAGCTGGATATTTCTAATCAAGTTGAGTTGCAATGGCAACCTTTTGAGTTAAACCCTAATATGCCGCCAGAAGGGCAAGATTTACGTGAGCATGTCGTCGAAAAGTATGGTTCATCTTTAGAAGAAAGTAATCAATCACGTATTAATATTGGTGAGCGAGGAAAAGAGGTTGGATTTACTTTTAACTTCTTTGATGAAATGAAAATAGTGAATACACGTGATGCGCATATCTTACTTGAATATGCTCATGAGTTTGGTAAACAAACAGAGTTAAAGTTACGATTATTTAGCGCTGCTTTTACTGATAAAAAAGATGTGTCAAATCGCGAAGTATTATTAAATGAAGTTGCACAACTTAGTTTGAATGTACAACAAGCGACACAACGTTTAGACGATGCTGACTGCCGAGAATATATTATCGAACAAGAAAAATATTGGCAAGGTTTAGGTATTTCAGCGGTTCCTGCTGTTGTGTTTAATCGTACTAGTGCAATGTCAGGTGCACAACCTGTTGCTGCATACAAGGAAGTGCTCACGGAGTTATTAGCATCTAAGTAAGTAGTTCTTTATTATATCTTTGTAGGCAAAGCTTGCTTTAAAACAAGTAGGCTTGGCTATCTTGAAGTAGTATTAATTTTATTTCTATTATTGATTTTATGCGATGGCAAACAATACAAAATTCCAGCGACAGTTAGATGAAATAAAATCAGTTGCAGAGTTAATGCAATTTTTTGAAATAGAGTATGAAAGCCATTTTATGGAAGTGCATGAGACTGAACTCTTTAAGCGCTTTTCTGGTAATGTGATACTGACTCAACCGGATGATTGGTTTAGTTATAGAAGATGTTTGAAAAATGCATATTGTCGTATTCAACGTTCACTTCAGCCTAAAGGTGGGCGTTCTGCTTGTCGTGGCTGTACTTCTTGTGAAAGGCGGTAAGGTCAGAGTCTTGTCGTAATATAAATTCCTCCCTCTATAGTAAAACCTAAATCTAAACCCAAATAATAAGTAACATTAACTTTTTGTAATGTTTTATCCATCTTGTTGAAATGAGCGTTCTATACAATTGCGTTATCAAAACAATTTAACGATACAAAAATAGAAGGCAAATAAAATGAAAAAATTTACTAAGTTCATATGTGTAGCACTAGCAGCAACTTCATTGTCGGTGATGGCGGATGATGATAACGCTCTTTCTGCATTAGCATTACAACGAGCGAATTACAGCTTGGAGCAAGCCGTTGAAAAAGTTAGTCAGGATTACAAAGGGCAAATCACAGAGTTTGAAGTAGATGATTATCACAATAGAAGTAGTTATGAAATAGAAACAATTAATCTTGTGACCTCAGAAAAACATAAGCTTCACTTGAGTCTTGAAGATGGCAGTATTTTAAAAGAGAAAAGTAGTAGTATTAAAATGATGGGAATAAATCGTTTAGATGATGATGAATTATTTGCGTTAAAAGAGCTACAAACATCTGATTTTAAATTAGATAAAACCATTGCGATGTTAAAAGAAAAGTATAATGCCGATGTTTTTGAGTTTGAACTAGAAAGTGAAAAAGGTATTACATTTTATAAGTTTAAAATGGTGGGTGAGCAAGGAATAAAGCGTGTGCTTGTTGATGTAAAAACAGGTAGTGTCATTCCGGTAATGAGTCGTTAATTAATGATTGGGGAGTTGCTCCCCAATAAAAGGATCTATTTTGCGTATTCTTGTTATTGAAGATAACCAAACAACAAGCCAATATTTAGAAAAAGCACTTCAAGAGCAAGGTTATGAAGTTGATCTCGCTGATAATGGTCAAGATGGGTTATTCTTGGCGCTTGAAGGTGATTATCAATTGATTGTGCTTGATCGAATGTTACCTAAGTTAGATGGTTTAAGTGTATTGAGCACTTTGCGCAATGCTGGTAAACAAATGCCTGTGCTTATTTTAAGTGCATTAGATAGCGTGTCTGAACGTGTTAAAGGTTTACGTGAAGGCGGAGATGACTATTTAACGAAACCTTTTGCATTGTCTGAGTTATTAATACGAATTGAAATATTAATTCAGCGTACAGGGGGGGCTAATGATAATACGAAAAATATCTTACAAGTTGCTGATTTAAAAATGGATTTGCTTTCTCATAAGGTTTTTAGAGGATTAACAGAAATAACCTTACAACCAAAAGAATTTAAATTATTACGTTATTTGATGGAACATAGCGGACAGGTATTATCACGTTCTTTATTGTTTGAAGCTGTTTGGGATTATCAATTTGATCCGCAAACTAATGTTATTGACGTGCATATGGCACGTCTGCGTAAAAAGGTAGAATTTGATGGGCTCTCGCCTTTGCTGGAAACCGTCCGTGGTATGGGCTACCGAATGGTGGAAAACAACTAAACAAGCAAGTTCTGTATGGCGTTTAACGCGTTTATATACAGCTTTATTATTACTCGTTGTATCAGTATTGCTGGTGGTATTGTATCAGTTGAGTATTGGTCAAATGAGTCGTCAACAGTCTTTGCAGATGGACGGCTTTATCATGCAGCAAACTCAACTTTCTGAACAATTATCAAGCAGTGAGTTCATTAAGCAATTTAAAAATCAATCAGAAAACTCTCGTCAATATATTTTAAGTTATCAAACAAATTCAGATCTGATTGGTCGTTTAAATGCGATACCTAAAAACATTACTACTTGCCCAACGTTAACTAGATTCCCTATTTGGTTAGATAAATATAATGAACTTCGTCTTGTTTCTGGCTGTTTGCAAACATTAAAAGAAGGAGCGTTTGTTGTTGCCATTGATGATGAATATTTATATACATTAAAAGCTCAATTTATTAGCGCTTCTATAATCGCTCTATTACTAGCGCTATTACTTGGAGTAATAACAGGAGTGGTTTTTTCTGTTCGAGTCTTAAAACGTATTAATCATATTAACCAAGCAGTCTCTCGTGTTCAGTCTGGGCAATTAAGTGCACGTATTGAGGTATCAAAATATGATGATGAATACGATTATATGGCATTACATATTAATACTATGCTTACGCAATTAGAGCATTCCTTTGAAACTATCGCCGGTATTACTGATGCTATTGCTCATGATTTACGTACTCCTTTAGGGCATTTAAGGCAGCAAATAGAATCTGAAATAACAGAGAAATCACAACAAAATTTGCCCACTGAGCAGTTACAGAATATGTTAGAAAAGTTAGATGAAATTTTATTTACTTTTAGTGCAATGCTTGAATTAACTCGCCTTCAGCAACAAAAAGAACAAAAAATACAACATTTTAAACAACTTGATTTACAAAAAATAATTGTTGATGCAGTCGATTTAATAGAGCCTTTAGCAGAGCAAAAAAATCAAGTTCTGAGTATTGAGTCTCTGCAATCCGTATTAGTCAAAGGTGATGCAACCTTGCTGTTTCGCGTTTTGTATAATTTATTAGAAAATGCGAGTAAATATGCAGGTGAAGGTGCACAAATTAAAGTGAAAATGATATCTAGTGGTTTTTGTATTAGTGATAATGGACCCGGTATTAGTGACAGTGAAAAAGAGAAGGTTTTTCAGCGCTTATATCGTATTGAAAAGAGCCGTCAAATTGCCGGTTTTGGTTTAGGGTTAACCTTGGTTAAAGCAGTTGTACAATTGCACGATGGTCAAATTCAGTTATTGGATAATCAGCCAGGATTGATTGTAAAAGTTGAGTTTTAATTTTTTACCGTATTTAGTTTAATTAAACGAGTTGTTAGCGTGGCTTGATTACTCATTATTTATTTAACGATAAATAATGAGTATTATGTTGTTTCGTTTAATAGTTAAAATAGCTTGTTCAAAATATTTGTTACCACAAGCAGGGAGCATGTAGGTGAAGGCAATAAAGTTAGGCTTATTATTAAGCTCATGTTATTTAGGGAATGCTATGGCGGCATCTGTTCCGCAGCAAAATATAGCTCAGATATTTGCTACAGGTGTTTTCCTTAATAATAGTGATGCAATCTCTTTTGGTCTTGCTAACTTTGACCCGAAGACAATATTACAACAGCACCCTGACCCTGATGTTGCATCAAAATCTGTTGAATTACGAAACCAATTAACAGTTACTAATCTCCCCTATACCATTCAATATACAGATAAAAATAATACTTTTTATGATGAAATTAAGTTTAATTTATCCTATATAGCACAAAATCAAGATCAGGACTTTCCTGGTACTTCTATAGAAGATACAAACAAAGATACTATTTGGGGATTTTACACGGCATATAATCGTAATTGGGTTCTTGGTCGCGGTTGGCAATTAAGTAGTGGTCTTGGTCAGTACCTTATGCACTATAAAAATGAACATAACTATAATAGTGTGGAATCAGCCAGCTATAAAGATGTACTTGATGGGCAATATTATAATTTGAGTAGTAATGCTTTTGTTTTAGAGCCGAGTATTGGACTTAAATATCAGCAAGATCAAGGCTGGGGGTATTGGACTTTTAATAGTAATTATCAATATTTTTATGGTTTAAGTTTTGGTGGTGCAGAAGCAGCTCGTAGTGCTAATCCTCAAGGCTGGGAAGTGACTAACTCAATCAAAACATATATTAATTTATATGAGAACAAATATCAGCTTGAGTCTTTATATATTAAAACAGAACGTGTTGATATTGGAGGAGATGTTCGTCCTGCATTAGGTTCGGATTATTATTATGAGTTTGGGCTTGGTCTACTAGTAAAAGTGAATTCCTTTCCAAGTTTTATCGAAAACGTGGGGATTGGATTAAATATGAATGTGGGTAGTGATTTAGCGGGAGGAAGCTTAGTATTCTATTTTAATGAGAGCTAATTGCTCTACCTTCTTAAATAATTTGTAATATCTCATAATGTTGAGATTTACCTGCAATAGTCATGCTAATTTCTTGATTAACTGGTTGTTTGAAAACAGCTGCCCCTATGGGTGATTGTGGTGTCACAACTTGTATAACATGCTCTCCCCATTGTAATTTCATTCCGCCTGCAACAGGGCAAATTAATAAGTATTTAGCTTGATCATGTTGATCTAGTAATACAATTACCGCGCCTAATTCAACAATACTTGATTTTCCTAAGGGTAAATTAATACAAGCATCAATATCCGCTTGGCATTGTGTTACCCGCTGTGACTGACCTTGAGCTAAATAAGCGGCCTCTAAGGCTAATGTATCGTATTTATTCTCTGCAATATTTTCTTCGCTAGTTGCTGTTTCATGGGCTCGTTTTGCTGCTGCTTTCGCATTATCTAAAAGCTGTTGTAAGTGCACCATGAGTTGTTGGTGTAATTGTATTTTATTCATATTTTCCAGATGACAATCCCAATTCTAGTAACTAGCAGATCTATTAAATGGGTTAAAAAGCCACTTGTTTATGGTGACATTTGCAATTGAAACAACCACTTATATTTAAAGCTGTATTGTTTTCTCTGTATTAAATTTAATGGCTTTGAATACCACCATATAAGGTTTGATATAAACCGTCTTGTTGCACTAGATCTTGATGTGTCCCAGATTGACTAACTTGGCCTTCTTCTAGAACAAAAATATTATCTGCTTGTTTAACAGCAGATAATCGATGCGCTACGATTAATGTTGTTCTTCCCGCTAAAAAAGTATTTAAGGCATGGTGTAATGTACTCTCTGTTTGGGTATCTAATGCAGAAGTTGCTTCATCTAAAATAACAAATTGTGGATCTGTCAGTACCATTCTTGCAATGGCGACACGTTGTCGCTGCCCACCTGATAAGCGTAAACCTTGACGGCCTAATGGTGTTTCTAAGCCTTCGGTTAATTGTTGCATCACATCACTAAGTTGTGCAACGTCTAAAGCATGCCACAGTTGTTTATCTGTATAAGGCAATCCGAGTGATAAATTTTGACGTAAAGTGTCATTAAATAGAATAGGTTGTTGTAATACAACGGAAATATTGTCACGAATGATATCAAAGTTGATATCCGTACTATCTTCACCATTAAATAAAATTCGGCCACTATTGGCTTGGTATACACCAATTAATAGTTGGATCAATGTTGATTTCCCTCCACCACTTGCCCCTACGAGAGCAATTTTTTTACCAGCTGGAATGGTTAAAGTCAGATTATTGAGCACCTGTTTTTCGTCATCGTAAGAAAAACTAATATTCTCAATACGTATCTCTGTTGCTTGTTTTTTGGTGAAAGGATCCACTTTGCTAGGAGGGCGAACATCTTCTTCAAGGTGCATTAAAGTGTTTACTCGTTTTAATGCTGCGGATGCACCATACCAAGAGAACTGAATGTTTAATAACTCTTGTACTGGTGACAACATAAACCATAGGTATCCGAATACCGCGAATATTTGACCAATACTTAAATCACTAAATAACACCATTAGCATGGCAACAGCACGGAATAATTCAAAACCTAATAAAAACAGTAAAAATGAAAAACGACTAGCGGCTTCACTTTGCCATGCATATTTATCAGCACTATTACGGATCTCGTCTGCTTGCCCTTTGAGTTGATTTAAGAAGTCTTTTTCACGATTCGATGCTCTTAGTTGGTAGATACCATCAAGTGTCTCAATCAAACGATTTTGAAAGGCTTCAAAGGCCTGATTCTCTCGTTTTTTAAGGTGCTTTACTCGGCTACCTAATTTTCGAGAAAAATAAACCACAATAGGATTAACTAATAATATAAATAGACCTAGCTGCCAGTCTATCCAAAGTAAGATTACAGCCGTCCCCATGACGGTTAATAAGCTAACAAGAAACCGGCTTAACGTACTTCCTATAAATTTATCAATGGTTTCAATATCGGTAATAAGGTGAGCATTAATGCCTCCGCTTCCACGTGTTTCATATTGGCGAATACTAATTCTTCCAATTTTATCAAGAAGTTGCTTGCGGATATTACAAGTAATAGTTTTAGAAACTAAAATAAATTGACGGCTTTGTAAGATGTTTAATAACTGGCTAATAATACGCATTACAATCACTGCGAGAAAAATGACAATGATGTAGTTTGCCGCTTGTTGCCAATCTGTAGGTAAAAATTGATTGATTAAAGCGATGCCGGAAGCAGGATTATTTAATAACACTTCATCTACCATCAAAGGCATCAATAAAGGGATGGGAACGCTAATCAAGGTGGCTACAATGGCAATGATATTTGCAGCTATAAGACGTTTTTTATGTTGTTTTGCTTGCTGAATTAACCAAGCCCAATCAATTGTAGGAGTTTCAATCAAGATGATAACCATTCTTATTTAGATGATGTGCGCATTGTACGGGATATTGCTAAATATCCCATAATTTATTACTAAGTTTTTTATTAACTATGATTTCAAGCTAAGTATTTATTAATATCAACATCGTCTATTTGATCTTCAGCTAAAAATCTTTGTGCATATTCTAAATGAATACCTGTACTTAAAAATAGTTTAAAAATGTCCATGTCAATGTGTTGTTTAAGTGCCATTTTATACAGAATATCAATAGCAACACTAATTGGTTTTGCTTTTTTATAAGGTCTATCTGCTGCTGTTAAAGCCTCAAAAATATCTGCTACAACAAGAATTCGCTCAGGAATGGAGAGATCTTCAGCTGTTAACTTTCTAGGGTAACCTGTACCAATTAATGTTTCATGATGAGTCGATGCATAACGAGGTACTCTCGCTAATTCAGGTGGAAAAGGTAAGTTTTCTAACATGCTAATTGTACTGGTTATATGCTGATTGATTTTAAATCTATCTTCATTGGTTAATGTGCCGTATTTAATCGATAGGTTATACAACTCTCCAAGGTTATAAAGGTGCTCTGGTATCTTCATTTTTATGCCATACTTAGGATCAAATTTAACAGGGGTATGACGCTTAATAATGTGTTCACTTTTATCGCTTAATAATTTCTCAGTAACAGGTAGCATTTGTTTTTTACCTGTTAAATTAAGTTCTTCAATTGGTGATAAACCTAATCTGTTATCAAAATAACGTAACCAAGTTTGTTCGCCTATTTTGTGTAAACGAGCGATATCTTCTTCTGTTGTTGATTCTGAACCAATATTCGCATGTGCAACAAACTCAAAATCACGCATTAATTGTAATTGTTGTTTAATTAATGCTTCTTTTAATGGTTTATTTTTAGCGGGGTCGGCTAGGCTTTGTTTATAATAATTGATCTCTGCATCACGCCATAACACCTCAAATCGCATTCTTACTTCATGGATTCGATTATAAAGTGTTTCTAATTTTGTGCCTTTATCAACGATATGCTCAGGTGTTGTGATTTTACCGCAATCGTGCAAGCAGGCTGCAATACGGAATTCTGTGCGCTCATCTTCATTGTTGAACTTAAAGTTTGAAAATGCAGGTAAGGTAGATTCTTCTGCAGCAGCTGCGATCATTAACCCTAATTCAGGCACTCGATTACAGTGCTCTGCGGTATAAGGGGATTTATCGTCAATGGCTTGTACAATCAGCTTAATAAAAGATTCCATTAACTCTTTTTGCGCTGTTTGATAACTCTCAATCGCATTGCTCATATCAACGATTGAATCATTTAATTCACTTAATTCGGTGATATTGGTAACAACTGGTTGTAATTGGTCATATTGACGGAATTTTACCTTTTCAGCTTCGATAGCTAAGGCTTTAATTGGGCGAATAATAGGAGAAGCAAAAAACCATGCAAGTGGCAACAATAGTAATAAAAATGCACCACTGATTAATATCGATGTTTTTACTCGCTCCATACTTTCTGCAAATAAAGTATTTTTCTCGACTAAGATAGCTAAATAATCTCTTTGCTTACCTTCTTTACCAATTGCGGCGATATAAACAAAATAATCAACTCCATTTAATTTGAGCGCTTGTAGGGTATTAAATTCAGCTGGATTTTTCGCTAATGTTACTAACTGAGGGTAAGGTACTGTGGGAATTTTCTCATGGTTATGTAAATCACCGATAGCTCTATTTGAACCTAATAATGCACCTTCTGCTTTGTACAGATATATTTCATTGAGAAGATCAATTTGATCGTTACGGCTACGCTGTTTTAAAGCATTAGAAAGTGAATCTAAGGTAATATCTAATCCTAAAACGATTTCTGTTCGAGGCACCTTAATTGAATAAGTTTGTCCGAGAGTATTTGATTGTGCAAATACATAAACCGGGGATTTATTCACTTCTGATAATTTTGCATCTTGGTACCAAGCACGTGTTGTTGCATCATATTGTGTTTTTTCGTAGCGTTGAGCACGTAATTTAAAGTCTTTGTCAAAATAAGAAGTCGTTAGTATTCGCTTTTCATCCTGTCCTGTTATTGAGACTAATGCCCACTGATCACTTGCTTTTGCTTGTAAATCTATATAGTTATTTTGGATTTGATTTATATTGATAAGTTGCTGTATATCTCCATTAGGAAAAGCCAGGTAAATAGAGTTATATAAGCTATTTGCTTGCATTATATTTGCAAATAAAAGCAATGCTTTAGGGTGTATATCTTGTTCAATGGCCAAGTCACTAAACTGAGCAAGCAAGAAACTATTATTGATAGCAACATTATCTCTTTGATCTATGTATGTACTTGCATTGTGAGCAGCGTAATCATACATTTTTATAGCAGAGGAATGAGCCATTTTTTGGCTAAAATAATACTGTAAACTAATGGCTACTGTTGCGGTCAATATTGAAGATAAAATAAAGATACTGACAACAGTAATACGAATTGAAAATGTAGCTTTAGTCGCCTTTTGCATAAATCATCCTGATAGTTGATGCTTGAATTAACCATTACTCTGATTAATTCTGAGTGGCACTTAATCCATTTTGATTCTTTATTAATATAAATACCGGTTTTATATTTCAGAACTTAGTCTATTAAAAATTAAATTAGTTGTGGTAAATATCTGTTATTTTCTGCATTTTTTAATTGAAATATTACTTTTGCAGATCTTTTTCTTTATTAATTTCAGCTAAACGGTATTCAATTGTTTTGATATCAATATGTTGACGCAGTATTTGAGTGTTATTTAAAGTATTCTTAATGCTACCTGCTAACATTAAAATAATACCGACAATAATGGAAACCATGGCAATTAACCAACTTGGTTGTTGCGCCCAAATTAAACAGACTATTGCTATCAGCCCTAATACTCCGCCTTTCAACATTTGTTTTTGAAATTGTAAGCGTTGTTGGTCTTCTTCCACAGGTTGTTTCATCTGTTTTAATAAATTATTTAAATATTGTTTTTCGTTTCTCATGATTAATTATTCTTTTGTTAGTTATTCTGTTGATTTTCATTTTGCCAATCTTTAGCTTTATTGATTAACGGTACAATACCTGAGCCTTGTATTAAAATTGAAAATAGCACGACTCCATAGGTCATGACTAAGATAATTTCTCGTACATCAATTTCTTTTCAGGTAATACTCAAACATTCGCAGGGATCATCATTGCCATTGATAAACCTCCTCGTAATCCTCCCCAAGTTAAAATACTAATTCAATAAGGGTTATAACTACGAAAGCGATTAAAACTCATATAGGCTAAACAAACACTTAAATAGCGGCCTAATAAGACCAATGGGATCACATTGGTATGAGCACGCAGTCTTTCAGATGGAAGCTAAATTGCAGCATACTCAAACCAATTAACAAGAATAATATACCATTTAAAAATTCATCAACGAGTTCCCAAAAATGATCCAACTACGCTTTACTTTCTTTATAAAATCCTGTTCTTCTAGTCCAATTGCCTACCATGATACCAGCAACGACCATCGCTAATGGTCCTGATACACCAGTTATTTGACCAAATACATATCCAGCTGTTGGTACGCCGATGGTTAATAATAATTCCATCTCATGGTTATTGGTTGCGCTGATTAGATAATGAAATAATAAATCTAATAAACCATCTAATAAGAAGTGGTTAATTCCATTTAGCTATTAATGAATGCAATGATCATTGTAGCGTGTTCTATTTTATGAGCTTGTTAATTATTTTTTTATCAAATTTAACATTTTGTTTTTTTACTTCCATGTTAAAGCCTTTATCTTCTTCTAACCCATTAATAAATAAAACATTTATTGCGTTTCGTTTTATTAATTGGTTTTTTCTGTCTATTTTTTGTTGTTAATTACTTGTTGTAAATGATAATCAATTTCATTATCATTTAGGGGTTTTTAGTAAACCTTGCTGTAGGAGTACAGGATGTACCACCACTATCGTCGTTTTTTTACCAATAAAGTTGCTTTTGTAAAAGTGGCTAGCCTAAGCTTATTTCTTCAGCATTCGGTTATTGCTTCGGAAGTTTATAGTACGGATACGGTGGTTGTTACTGGTACAAAAACGGAGCGTAATTTATTAGATGTACCCGTTCGAACTGAAGTGGTTACAAGAGAGCAATTACAAGAAAGTCATGCGCGAGATCTCGCTGAAGGTTTAAAGAATGTGCCAGGCGTTATGATCAAACCAATACATGGTAAAACCGGACAGGAAATTTGGTTACAGGGTTTTGATGCTAACCGAGTTTTAGTCTTAATTGATGGATTGCCTGTATCGGCATCAACTGGATCGAGTGTGGATTTAACACAAATTTCTGTAGCAGATGTTGATCATGTTGAAATTGTGAAAGGTTCTGTATCAGCGCTTTATGGTAGTGAAGCCATGGGGGGAGTTGTTAATATTATTACGGTTAAATCTAAGCCTGGCAGTAGTTATCAAATAACGGTCGATGGCGGTGGTTATGGTCAAGATAATGTTACTGATGATGTTTTTAATGATAAACATGTCAATTTATTTTTACAGCATGATACTGGTACTTGGTTTACTGCATTAAGTGCTGATTTACGTGACAAAGGCGGTAGTCGTTTACAACCTGATGCATGGGATTATGAAGGTGCATCTGGCGATAAAATGAATGTTAGCTTAGATCTTGGTTATCACTTTGATAATGGCGCCACGCTGTTATTTAAACCTAGTTATTACCGTGAGTCAGTTGTTCAGAACTTCAGTACTTTTACACCTGGTTTTGGTGATATTTATAAAATTAAAAATGAAGATGCAACGCGTAAAAATATCACTATGTCTTTTGATACACCGATATGGGGCGATGGGAAATTATCAACTTGGTATATTCATGAGCAGTTTATTGATGAAACATCGCAAGATGTGGTGAGTACGGCAACAAAAGATCAAGAACGATATGGTGAAAGTAATTTTGATAAAGCAGAAATGCAATTAGATAAAAATATTACAGATAACCACCTTTTGACATTAGGTGTCGTTGCAATGCGTAGCGACTTGCAGCAAAAGCAAATAATCAAAAATGTCACCGTAGATGAAATAGGAGGTAAGAAAGAACGCCAAAATATTGAATTTTATGCACAAGACGATATTTTTGTTGGTGATACATTAGAGGTTTTACCTGGTCTACGTTATCAATATGATAGTGATTTTGGTGGTTACTTAGCGCCTAAAATAAATTTAATGTATGGCCCCGACTGGATTGCTAATGCAGATTTAAAATGGCGTTTAGGATTAGGTCATGGTTATCGTGTTCCTACCTTAAAAGAACGTCATTATGTTTTTGACCATAGTGCGTTAGGTTATATGGTTATTGGTAATCCTGATTTACTTCCTGAAACATCTAATAGTGTGCAATTTGGTGGTGAATTAAATACAGAGAAATTCCGAGCAGATATTAACTTTTATTATAATGACATCGATAATTTAATCACCACGACACTTGATCAAAATGCATCTAATTCCACTGGTTTAAGTATTTTTTCCTATGACAATATAGGTGAAGCAATCACGCAAGGGGTGGATATATCAACGGGGTATTTATTCTCTGATAATTTTGATACTCAACTGTCTTACACATACTTACAAAGTGAAGATAAAGAAACAGGCTTAGTGCTGACTAATCGCCCTGAGCATCTAGCTAAACTTCAATTCAGTTATAAAGTGCCCGTTATTGCCTCTACTTTTTCAGTGTATGGGAATTATCAAAGTAAAGAATATATTGATGTCGATAACCTGATCACATCACCTGAATATAGCACCTTCGATTTTAAAATTAATACCTCATTAGACCATGGAATCACTCTGTTTATGGGAGTTGATAACTTAACTGATACCGTTCGTGATACTCCTTCAACAGGGCAAGATTTACGTCCAGATGTCGGGCGTTTTGTTTACGTAGGTTTCCGAGTTAATGGCTAATGAACTCTACTTTTTAACCATACCATTCAATAAATAATAGGGATATTTTATGTCTTTTAAATACAATGCATTAGCATTAATAACCGCGAGTCTTTTAGTGACAGCTTGTGGCAGTTCTTCTTCTAGTTCTGATAATGGGAATACTACAGAAGATGGTGAACAAGAGATCACAAGTAATTATGAGACTGTTGAATTAGATGCAACGGATGGAAGTACAGCGGTGCAGCTTGACCTAGCTTCTGGCGCAATAGTAACTGATGATAGTTGGCATTTAGCATATCAAAAATACCTTGGTTTTAAGCTTAATGGTGGAAGTTCTGGTGATGCTGGTGTAAGTGGCTGTATTGCACATGAGTACAGTTCAATATTTGATAGTACAGGCGCTTCCATTGAAGATGAATTTAAACTGCTAACAGTGAGTAGCACTGAAGATTCTTTTGTAGCAGTCACAGCTGATTCATGTACTGACTTTGTAGAAGACAGCGTAGCGACTTTCATCGAAACTGAAGAATGGTTAGATGCGGATTATTCTGCCGGTGCTCCTGTGTATGGTGCAAAAGCAGGTAATGGATGGATCATTCGTTCTGCAGATGGAGCAACTTATGGTCGTGTAAGTGTAAATTCAGTGGAAGTTGTTTTTGGAGCAAGCACAACTCGAAAATTAGTATTCAATAGCGAATTATGGAATGGCAGTGTATTTGAAACCGCACAGCTTTCACCTGAATTAGACTTCAGTGAAGATCAAGTTTATTGGGACTTAGAAACAAATAGCTTAGTTAGTGCGACTGATGATTGGGAATTAAGTGTATCGGTTAATGGCCGTGATTACCCATTACAAATAAATGGTGGCGCTTCTGGTACAGGTCAAGCTGGTGTTGGTGCCGTACTATCAGATGATCTAGCTTCAGTTACTGATCCGACAGATACAGCTCAAGTGTATAAATATTTTGCTGATACAGCTTCAGGTGTATTAAGTGGTCCGGGGACTTATGGGCCATTACAATATGCAGTTGCTGGTGGGCATTTAATGTGGCCTACATTTACAACTTATTTAATTAAAGATGCTCAAGATCGTTTATTTAAAGTACAAGTGGTTAGTAACTACGGTGCTAATGGTAACTCCGCGAGTGGCAACTTAGTTTTACGTTATGAAGAGTTAAATTAATCGCACATTCAATAATGTTTTTACTTATGAGCCGTCTTATGACGGCTTTTTATTGTGCTTAAATAAGTTATTTTAGTCTTGCAGGCGAATAACTTCTTCGAGGTAGTGTGAGCTAAGGCGATAAAAAGAGGGGTTATTGAGTAAAGTTATTTTCTAACAAAAATTATTTGTGCGAGATCGACCATAGAGCATGTGCTAGATCCTCACTTTAAATCATTTATTTCAGATGTTGTTAAAATAAAAAAATATCGTAAGTGTCTGAAAGTAAAATTATTATTTGTTTTTAATGCTTATGTTTGACACTCTGTTGATGTTTTTTCCCATTTTATTGTTTGCATGCATCGTATTATCTCTCCCGCAAACAAGGACGAAGCAATTTACAGGATGTAAATTAGCAACGGACAAGCAAGGAAACAACAGGATGTTGTTAATGGTAAATAAGGATTATTTATCATATCAGGATGATAATAGGACACTTCAAGGATTGGGGTTAGATAAGCAGGATGTTTATCGTTAAGGAAAGCATGGATGACATTACAGGATGTAATGAGGACACCTTCCAAGGATTAGGGAGCAGTTAATAAGCAGGATGTTTATTAAATACGGATGTGTCAAGGATGAAACCAGCAGGATGTTGGATTGGTAAACAGGATGTTTATCGTATATGGATGTAATTAGGGAAGAAGCCCAATGGATTTGGGAAGGGGATGCCTAGTATGGCAATAGTCAAATGGATGTACTGCATGGAGCAACTTCTATCACGGATTGGATAGAGTGACTAAATTAGGGCAGCTTAGGCTGCCCTTTCCTATTTTACTGGTTAAAACAACTCACTTCTTTGTTATAAATTTCGCAAATGAAGCGCCCCCTTTATCTCAATTTACGCCTAGAATTGAATTATTTTTTTGCACAAAATTTAGATAAAATACTTATTGTAATTGCTATTAAAAAGTTACCGATTACCACCTCTAAATATGCTTCTCGAAAATTAGAACATTGATTATTGATACTTCAAAACGTACTCTAGTTTCTTTTTTGTGAGTATTTAATATGGCCACTTTCTCTGCTATCGAAATTCCGTTTAATTATCGTAATACCTGTTGGTTTTGTGGCGAACCCAGTGATAAGAAAATTAAATTCCCTCAACATGAATATGAAATTAACATTTTAAATCATCACCCCCTTAGTTTACCTAGTTGTAAAGAGTGTGCTGGTATTGTTAAACGCTCTGCATTTCCTTCTATTTATGGTTATCGTGATGCAATTAAACAAGCTTTAGTGGTTAAACATCAGAAAGTATTAAGTATTGGCTCTAAGTGGACAAAACAAGAACTTGAAGAATCAGAATTAGAAGGTAGTGCCTTTGAAGGTTTTAAGCGCAGTGCTTGGCCAATGTTTGAAATGATGCAAGCACGTATCAATTATCAAGGTTGGCCCTTAGTGATTAATAATCATGTGTTAGAAGTTGATAGTGATAACGAAAGTTTTGAATTTGACGGTGTCATTTATACTTCATTAGATGATGCTGTAGTACACGCAGTTAAAACCTTCTTTTTGGATGAAGCATTATTTACCCGTGTATTAAGTGTTTTAGGTAAAAATAAATTTAGCCAAGCTATTAGATTATGTCGTTTATATCCTAATTTAACAGCAAAAACACGTGAAGCAGTATTTCTAGAAATACTAGATAGCATAGGCATATAATAACAATCACAATAAATAGTTGCTGTCAGAGATGAATATCATGAGCAATAAAAAGAAACCAACAGAAGAAGAACTACAACAATGGCTAGCAAAGGTCCACTTGGGGAGTTGTTGTAGTGATCCTATTGCTGATGATGATCAGCAACCATGTTTAAAAAAAGATAAGAAAATTACTGTAGATACAGATAAAGCACAGAGTTCGAAATAAGCAGTTCTAGTTTTGTTACTGAAATATATGTATATCTACTTTGCTTTTTTATTAAAGCGTAATTGATTAATGATTAAAACTAATAAACCGCCAATTATTCCCCAAATGACAGAGTTCAAACCCCATAAGGAAAGGGGAGATGCAGTGATTAATAATGTAATAACTGCCGCTTCATTTACATGCTTATGCTCACTATTAATACTTTGTTGCAAGCTATGAGTAATGGTGGAAAATAAAGCAATACCAGCCAAAGCTAAGATCAGTGAATTTGGTAATAATGCAAACCACGCCATAATATAAGCAGAAAAGAAACCTAATAACAGATATAAAAAACCAGCAAAAATAGTCGCCCAATAACGTTTTTTAGGATCTGGATGTACGTTTTCTGTCATACAGATAGAAGAACTAATGGCCGCAAGGTTTATTGCATAAGCACCAAAAGGTGCTGCGATGATATTGCACAAACCAGTAATGGATAGAATATGTTTAATAGGTGCTTGATAGCCAAAGCTCTGCAACATAGCAATCCCGGGGAGATTTTGTGCAGCTGTAGTGATGATAAATAAAGGTAGGCTGATACCAATAAAAACTGACCATGAAAAGTCCGGTTGTATAAATTGCCACTGACTCCATTGCCATTCAATAGTTTTATTATCAATTAGTTGCAGTTGCCAAGCGAATATAACAGAGACCAATATAACAATTAATAATGCCCATTGTGGAGCAAACCGTTTCCCTAATAAATAACTGATAAACATGACAATAATTAACATTGGCTGTAAATTCATTTGCTCAAAAATAGAAAATCCAAAATTTAATAAAATACCCACTAACATTGCAGATGCCAGTTGTGAAGGTAACCATTTAAATAATTTATCCAGCGGCATCAATAGAGGGAAAATACACAATAAAAATGCACAGAGAATAAATCCTGCGACCGCTTGATGAAGTGTAAAACCTTGTGCATTAGCAATTAAGAAAGCCGCTCCTGGTGTTGACCACGCAATTAAGATGGGTATACGGTAATAGCGTGACAGTATGATACTTAAAATCCCCATGGACACGCCTAAGGCTAAAAACCAGCTTGCAACTAGGTTTGCATCACCTCCTAAGCTAATGACGGATTGATAGATCAATGCTACAGAACTAGAAAATCCAACAATAACAGTCATTAAGCCTGCGCTCATAATTGCAATGATAGGATTTATCTGTTGCCAAAATTTTTTCATGCGGGACTCCGTGCGTTTTAACGTATAATATATTAAACTAACATTGACTGTTATAGCGCACAAGGTAATTATGACAAATTTAATTAACACAACGGTAGCAACACAACTCAAAAAAGCACGTTCGGAAAAAGGCTGGAGCTTAGATTTAGCGAGTCAACATTGTGGTGTTTCAAAAGCGATGCTGGGACAAATTGAACGTGGAGAATCCAGCCCTACCATTGCAAAACTCTGGAAAATAGCAACTGGGTTTTCATTACCTTTATCGGACTTTTTAGGATATGAAAATAAGCAAAACCTAAATGCCAAAGGATTTGATGAAAATCAGTCTATTTGTATTGAGACTGTTTTTGAATTTGATAAAAATACGGCAATGGAAGTATTTGATCTGTGTTTAGCTGTAGGCCATGAACAATATTCAGAAGCGCATCAAACCGGTGTTATTGAACATATTGTTGTGCTGAGTGGGAGTATGCAATATTTATTAGGAAGCGAATGGAAAACGTTGCAAGTAGGAGATAAAGCCAAGTTTGTAGCAGATCAAGCACATGCTTACCGTAATATTGGCGATGTACCTTTACGTTTTTTTAATATTATTTATTACCCTAAATAACGTGCTTACATCGTAAGGAAAAGAAATGAGTGACGTGACAATTTATTATTTAGAAATGCAGCAAGCAAGTGACCTTAAAGAAAAACCTGTTGTAGCAGGGTTAACTATTTGTGAAGCTGAGATTAAAGAATATCGTTTTAATCGATTTTTATATTCTTTAATTGGTGAAGCATGGCAGTGGTTTGATAAAAAGAACGATACTGATGAAGCTTGGAAAGCTTATAGTGAGCGCGATAATTTACGTACTTGGGTTGCTTATTATCAAGGTGCAATTGCAGGTTACTTTGAGTTAGAAGTGAGTGATGAGCAAGAAGTAGAAATTAAGTATTTTGGGTTAGCGCCTGCATTTATTGGTAAAGGTTTTGGCGGGTATTTATTATCTTATGCGATTAAACAAGCTTGGTCTGTTTGTGATGCCAAACGTCTATGGGTACATACTTGTAGCTTAGATCATCCGAGTGCTTTAGCTAATTATCAAGCAAGAGGCTTTTCATTATATAGACAGGAAATTGAATCATAAAATAATACATAATGAGAGGTAGTTATTATTACCAGTAATGTATTGCTAGTGGTAGGATCCTTCTATTTGTTTAGAGATTATTATGCCTGTTGCATTGTGTTTTTTAGTCGCTACTTTTTTATGGGGTAGTTCCTTTGTGGCCTTAAAAGCGGCTATTGCTGTTTACCCTCCTACATTTGTTATTTTTTTACGTATGTTACTGACTTTTGTTATCTGTTTGTGCTTGTGGCGTTGGGTTAAACGCTTCGAGTATCAAAAGGGTGATTGGAAGTGGTTACTAGTGATGTCCTTAGCAGAGCCATGTTTGTATTTTTTGTTTGAAGGTTATGCAATGCAATATACTTCTGCTTCACAAGCAGGTGTTATTGTTGCATCTTTACCTCTGATGGTTGCTTTTTTTGCGTTCTTTTTAATAAAGGAAAAACTCAGTAAAAGCATTGTTCTTGGGTTTAGTTTATGCATTGTAGGCAGTGTTTTATTAAGCTTGGTTTCACCTTATACAGATCAAGCTCCTAATCCTTTGTTAGGTAATACTTTAGAGCTTCTAGCAATGATTTGTGCTGCCTTCTATGTGGTGAGTACTAAGCATTTATTACATCGTTATTCTGCTTTATCATTAATTGCTTTACAGGGTTTTGCGGGTACTATTTTCTTTTTACCATTTTTATTCTTTATTGATTTACCAACAGAACATAATTACCAAGCACTTATCAGTATTATCTATTTAGGCTCTGCTGTAACACTTGGGGCATATGCTATGTATAACTATGCTTTAGCTAGATCTTCTGTATTGACCGCAGCAGCTTTCTCTAATTTAGTGCCTATTTTTGCGTTATTATTATCTGCATTATTATTAAACGAAGTATTAACAGTTTGGCAATGGTTAAGTATTGCTATTGTGTTTATTGGCATTCTAGTGAGTAAACGGCATGTTAGTTCGTAATTTTTATTAGTTAATATAAAGGGTATTTGATTATGAACTATCTTGCACATTTACATGTAGCGGATCACACTGATACCAGTTTTAGTGGTAACTTTTTAGGGGACTTTGTTAAAGGAGATCCTGATAAACAGTTTCCTGCTGAGATAGTCCAAGGTATTCGATTACATCGTTATGTGGATAGCTTTACTGATAAACACCCACAAGTGCTTTCTGCTAAGTTGTTGTTTCCTAAGGTATTACGACGTTATGCACCGATTGCTTTGGATATGTTTTGGGATCATTGTTTAGCCTTGCATTGGAACAAGTTTCATCATCTATCTCTTGCTGATTTTTGTCAGTTATCAGAACAAAAAATTATCCTTGAAACTCAATCTGAGCAAGTGCATTTACCTGAGCGATTTACAAGAATAAATACTTGGGTCTGGCAAGATAAATGGTTAGAGTCATACCAAGGTATGGATAATATTGAATATGCTTTAAAGCGCATGGCAACACGTAGTGAACGTATGGCACCCTTAGCTGAAACAGGGAAGATATTAAGCGAAAACTATACTCATCTAAGTGATTTATTTTTTGAATTATATGCGCATGTACTCAGAGTGAGTGAAGCGTTTGTTCTTGAATACGAAAAAGGAGACTAATACTGTAATTAGTATTAGTCTCCTTTTAATGTAATGAATATTTATTTACAGATTAATCTTCTTTAGTAAATAATTCTTTAATATTGTGGAAGTCACTTTTACCTTCAACTATTTCTTCAATCGATAGGCCAGAAACTTCATGAGGGAAAACTAACCATTCCTCAGATTCATGAATATAATAATCAGGTACCATATCAACAGCTTTGTTTTTAGGCTTGTAATAAGGTGTTGCGATACGCACGTCGCGTGGCATGTTTAAGCGCATTACTTCTGTTAATTTCTCTGTTAGTGCTACAACACTACGGCCAGAATCAAAAACATCATCAACAATTAATAGACCATCATCTGCATTGGCATTTTCAATAATGTAATGTAAACCATGTACTTTAATCGTTTTACTTTGTTTGCCAATACCGTAATAAGAAGAAGTACGCACTGCGATATGATCTGTTTCTACTTTTTTGTAGTCAAAGAACTCTTGAACTGCAATACCAATTGGAGCACCTCCTCGCCAAATACCAACAATAAATTGTGGTCTAAAGCCGCTGTCATAAACCTGTGCAGCAAGACGAAATGAGTCTTCAAGTAATTGTTGTGCAGTAATAAAGACTTTATCAGACATATCGATTTTCCTTTGAAATTAATTTTATCGATCGAGTTTAAACTAAAAATAGCTTTATGCACAATTTGCTGATGTAAATAGTACCTATTTAGAGGGGAATTATAGAGCCTAAGATTAGATTAAATAGTTTTTTAGTCTTTTAAACTTGCTTTTTGTTGATAGGGATTTTTTAAATTAATCTTGGTTCAGGAGAGATAATGAAAGTGTTTCTTTATTTCTATTGAACCAAGATGCAACACAGTAGATAAAGCCATTTTCTTTTATATTATAACTTTATCTATAACTTATTAATTTAAGCTTGTACCTGATTGATACATTTTTCACCTGCACTAAGTTGGCTTAAATTATCTAGCGTCGTTTGTGCAATGCTATTTAATGCTTCTCTTGTTAAAAAGGCTTGATGCCCTGTAAAGATCACATTGTGACAAGCAGATAATCGACGGAAAATATCATCGGTGATAATTTCACTTGAGTGATCACCAAAGAATAATTGTTCTTCTTCTTCGTAAACATCTAAACCTAATCCGCCAATACGACCTGATTTTAATGCTTCAATCGCATCATGTGCATTTAATAATCCACCACGACTTGTATTAATAATGGTGACGCCATTTTTCATCAGTGCGAATGTGTTTTTATTTAATAAATGCTTATTTTCATTCGTTAATGGGCAATGCAAACTGATCACATCACTGTTTGCAAAAAGTGTTTCTAAGCTGACATATTCAGCTCCTAATGCTTTTGCGTGTTCTGAAGGGTAAGGGTCAGAGGCTAATATTTTACAACCAAAGCCTTTGAAAATAGCCATTGTTGCTACCCCAATTTTACCTGTACCAATAATACCAACCGTTTTACCGTGTAGGTTAAACCCAACTAAACCTTCTAACGAGAAGTTTGCATCACGAGTACGTTGGTAAGCTTTGTGAGTACGGCGATTAATGGTCATTAATAGTGCAATAGCATGTTCTGCAACGGCTTCTGGTGAGTAGGCTGGTACACGAACAATAGTAATACCCAGATCATTTGCACAATCTAAATCAATATTATTAAAACCTGCACAACGCATCGCAATATATTTAATACCGATTTCATTAAGTAGTGTTAAAACAGGAGCGCTTAAATCATCATTTACAAAAGCACACACCGCATCATAACCTGTTGCTAGTGTTGCAGTTTGTTGGTTTAACTGAGTATCGAAAAAATTAATACTGATGGCATCTGAAGCTAATGGCTCAAAATGCTGAATATCATAACTACGAGAACTGAACATTGCGACTTTCATAAGAGGATCCATATTAAAAAATGATGAGGTAATTAAGTTATAACGATTTTAAACAAGAACAGCAACACGTGCGGCTTTATTTATTCTATTAAGGCTATGTTAATATTCTCAAAATACTCTTTGTTTGAAAACTCTGCTTATTTACTTGAATTTTTTTCAAAAAATATGCAATAAGTTTTGAATAAACATGGTCTTGTCAATGTCGAAGGAAGAACCTTTTTAGTTTGAATCTGTCTCATCGACGTTGTGTACTTTCTATCTCACGATTAACGTGAAATAAGGTTTATTTATGACAGATAACCTTTACTGTGGTTTTTATTTCAGCTAGTTAAATTTTTGTAGTTTTTGGAGTTTGCATGGCCTTTGTTAAGTCTTATTTTTTCATTTTTTTACTGCTTAGTTTTTTTACCGGTAATAGCTTTGCTGCAACTCCTGAAACAGGATGGGTGAGTAATTTTAATCATCCACCGGTTAAAGTTAATTTACAGTTAACAGGACAAACTGATCCTCAGTTACATACTGTTAATGCTTTATTAAATGTTTCATTAGAAGGTGACTGGAAAACCTATTGGCGTTCTCCTGGTGAAGGCGGTGTTGCCCCTACTTTTGAATGGACATCTAAATCCACTAATATTAAAGCTGTTGACTGGTCATGGCCTGCACCAAAACGTTATCCGGTATTAGGCGTAGAAACTGTTGGTTATAAAGGACAAATACATTTTCCAATTAAGCTTACTCTTGAAGATAGCCAAAAAGTCAGCCATTTACAGGGAGTGATGACTTTAGCTTCTTGTACCACAATCTGTGTATTAACTGATTATGATATTGATTTAAGCTTTGACCCTGCTTTTTTACATACCAATGATGACGTGGCCTTTGCTTATGCCCAAGCAGTGAGTAGTGTGCCAATATTGGTGACTCAAGAAGCAATTAAAGAACAAAAAAATAGTGCAAATATTACAGGCCTGGAAACTTATTGGAATCAATTAGAACAACAGATTGTAGTTCAGCTATCACACAAAATTGATTGGCAGTCCCCAGATCTTTTTATTGATAGTCATGAGCCTAAATTACTTGATGTGTTTTTCTCTAAACCGAAAATTTCAGTAGCAGACAAAAAACTAACTGCTGTCTTTGATGTAAGTAGTTGGGGCGGAGAGGTCGACCTTACTAATGCAGATATTAATATTACCGTTGTGGATGCTAATACTGCGGTTGAAATAGTGAGTACATTAGGAAATCAAGCTGTTGATACTAGTGGAGCGTCGTTAGCGTCTATCTTTTTAATTGCACTTTTAGGTGGTTTGATTTTAAATATTATGCCCTGTGTTTTACCTGTATTAGGGATGAAACTTAGTTCTGTATTAGGTGTTGATCGTAGTCAGCGTTCGCAAATAAGAAAACAATTTTTAGCCTCTAGTGTTGGCATTTTAAGTTCATTTTGGCTACTTGCTGCATTTTTAGGATTGCTCAAACTTTCAGGTGAAGCATTAGGTTGGGGGATTCAATTTCAAAACCCTTATTTTATCGCCGTAATGGTGGTGATCACCGCCTTATTTACCGCCAATATGTTAGGTTTGTTTGAAATTCAATTACCTTCTTCAATGCAAACTTGGTTAGCAACAAAAGGTGGTCATTCATACTTTGGACATTATTTACAGGGCATGTTTGCAACATTATTAGCAACACCTTGTAGTGCACCTTTCTTAGGTACAGCTGTTGCGTTTGCTTTAGGCGCTTCGATGTGGCAATTATTTGCAGTTTTCACTGCCTTAGGTTTAGGAATGGCTTTACCTTGGTTATTGATTGCAATATTCCCAAGTATTGCTTTATTACTGCCAAAACCTGGCAAATGGATGGGCTCAGTTAAGCTTATTTTTGGATTACTGATTTTAGCGACTTGTTTATGGTTGGTGAGTTTATTAGATAGCTTTATTGGTGGTTTTTATACAGTCTTAGTTGCCTTGGTTATCTTACTTTTATTTGCCCTATTGATCCTAAAAAAGCATGGTGTAAGAGTTTTAACCATTGTCTTTTCAAGTTTACTACTCGTTGCCGCAGTTATATTTATTGTAGGTAGTTTGACATCAAAATATTGGGCAAGCCCATTGCATGATGACATTGTCTGGCAGCCATTAAATACACAAATAATTCAACAACAAGTTAAGCAAGGCAATGTTGTTTTTGTGGATGTGACTGCCGACTGGTGTGTAACTTGTAAAGCAAATAAAGTTGGTGTGATATTACAAGACCCTGTTTATAGCGCGTTACAAGAAGGTGGTGTCATCGCGATGAAAGGTGACTGGACGGTACGCTCAAACTCCGTGACTGCTTATTTACAATCATTTGGTCGTTATGGTGTTCCGTTTAATATTGTATATGGGCCTGGTGCTCCCAAGGGTATTGAGCTATCAACTATTTTAAATAGTGATGATGTTATTACCGCCTTAGAGAAAGCAAAAGGACAATAAAGTGCAACAAAAAAAGGAAGTGAAGATTAAGAAAACATGGTTTGCACGTATTAAGTCTCTGTTTGTTTATTTTTTATTGTTTTTGGTTTTAGGCTGGGGAGTTGATTTATGGCGTGCCCACTCTATGGTTTCAGGTAAAGCTCCTGAGTTAATCACGATGAGTGTACAAAATAAGCAAATAGACTTACTTGCTATGAGCCAAGAAAAACCAGTCTTAGTTTATTTTTGGGCGACTTGGTGTAGTGTTTGTAGCGTTGTTTCTCCTTCAGTTGATTTTGTGGATGGTGGCACACAAGTTATTACCGTTGCTTTAAATTCTGGCAATAACAAGCGCATACAACAATATTTGCATGCTAAAAAATATGATTTTAGTGTCATTAATGATCCTAAAGGAACTATTGCTCAAGAGTGGGGAATTACAGTGACTCCAACATTATTTGTCATTAATAAAGGTGAAATAAGCGCGGTAACAACTGGGTTTACTTCTCCTTTTGGCATGTGGGTTAGATTATTTTTCAGTAAATTTTCTTAAGCTCTTTTGTTTGATGATTATTTAAGCAGCTTTGGCTGCTTTTTTTGTTTTATTTATGAGGAATTAGAGTTATCCCCAGTTTTAATAAGGTATTTTTTGTTAGTCTTGCCGCGTTTTTATTTTATACATTTTAGGAGAAATTAATGTCGGCAGTTTTACAGCGCTCTATGCTAAGCTTGGCGTGTGTAGGTTTATTGAGTGCATGTCTTCCAGAGGACGAAAGTTCAAATAAATCAGCTACTACGATCACAATGAATAGTGTCGTTTCTGGAAGCCAAACTTTGCAGTTACGCGGTTTAGATTACGATGGAATTCAGCCTGATGTAACTAAAAGTAGATATGTGTATAAAAATAGAGTTACTGATAGCAGCACTGCCGTCGTATTTAATATTACTGAAAATGGTACAACTAATAGTAGTGATTTAGTGATTTCAGCTATCACAGATATTAACGATACCTATTCAGCATTAAGTGTTACAAATTTAACGCTGACTATTGATGATAAAAAAATCACTGGTGATTATGTTTTAATCCAAGAGAAAAAATCGGGTAAATTGTATCCTGTTATTTCTAATGGCGCTCCGTTTGCAAGTAATCAAATAACAGCAACTGCTTATTGGCATGATTCTCATCGAACTTCAAATATTGCCGACGAAGCAAGACTTTTCCGTAATGACACTAACACTGGTATCTTGAATATTTTTGAATTATCAAATGGCTTATTTGTTGATAAAGCAACTTATGATTATAGCGGAAAACCATTTTGGATTAATCAATATGGTGACTTTTTAAGACAAGACGGTAGTAATTTAGTTTGGTATAAGCGAAGTGAAGCAAAAGAAATAGTCACTTCCTTTGCTGACTCTATTTCTCCTTTTTTATATAAAGGGACTTTTTATGCAACTAAAACTTCTGATAATCGAGTATATAGCCTAGAGTTTTCATCATTGTTGGATACGATTTCTGTTATTGATGATACTACTTGGGCTGATACAAGTTATGCGCCAACTTACGATGCAGTTAAGCGTGGTAATTATGAAATGACGGCAGGTTGTGAAGTTTACGAATTTAATGCAAATAATCCATACCGCAAAGAGATCACCTCTTTTAGAAATTTTTCTGCAACAAATGGGCAATTAGCCGTTGCTGGACAAAATTCATTATTCTGTGTGCATGCTGCGTCTTCAAATGCTGCTGTTTCTCCAATTATTAGTTTTTTAAATACAGCAACTCAAGTTTATAATACTGTAGCTTTATCAAAAGGGACTGTGTCAGATGCTGGTAACTTAACGGTATTAAGCGATACAGAGGTGATGTTTTCTGAAACACCTTCATCAAGCTTTAAAGAATATTATGTTGATATGATCAACGAGGCTGAAAAAGAGTTTACGGTTACAGAAGCCAGTATTGTAACTATACAAACGTTAGCAAACTAACATCCGCTATAAAAATTAACCAACTTAGCTATTACTTTAGCTGAGTCGGTTAATTTTATTTACGATGGATTAAGGGAGTATAGGGCCTGCAGAAACGAGTGCTTTTCCTTGTTCTTTATCGGTATAGCGAGCAAAATTTTCAATAAATAATTGTGCTAGTTTTTCTGCTTTTTCATCCCACAGTTGTGCTGTGTTATAAGTATCACGAGGATCCAAAATAGCGCTGTCTACATTGGGTAACGCAATAGGCACTTGTAAATTAAAGAGTGGAATTGTTTTCGTTTCCGCTTGTTCAATGGAACCATCTAAAATGGCATCAATAATGCCTCGTGTATCTTGGATAGAAATACGTTTTCCTGAACCATTCCAACCTGTATTAACTAAATAAGCCTCTGCTCCACAAGCTTCCATTCGTTTCACTAATTGTTCTGCATATTGTGTTGGATGAAGAGTCAAAAATGCCGCACCAAAACAAGCTGAAAAAGTAGGTGTGGGCTCTGTTATTCCACGTTCTGTTCCCGCTAGCTTAGCGGTAAAACCCGATAGGAAGTGGTATTGAGTCTGTGCTTTAGTTAATTTAGAAACAGGTGGTAATACCCCAAAAGCATCTGCCGTTAAGAAGATAACTTTTTTAGCATGGCCTCCTTTTGAAATAGGTTTTACGATATTTGCAATATGATCGATTGGGTAAGATACTCGTCCATTTTCTGTTTTGCTGGCATCATCATAATCAACAACTCCTTGTTCATTAATCATGACATTTTCTAATAAAGCATTACGTTTAATTGCACCGTAAATATCTGGCTCTGCTTCTGCACTTAAGCGGATAGTTTTTGCGTAGCAACCCCCTTCAAAATTAAATACTCCTTCGTCATCCCATCCATGCTCGTCATCACCAATTAATGCGCGTTTAGAATCGGTTGATAGTGTGGTTTTACCTGTGCCTGAAAGGCCAAAGAAAATAGCTGTATCACCAGATTCCCCAATATTGGCAGAACAATGCATTGATGCCATGCCATTTAGAGGTAATAAATAATTCATGACTGAGAAAAGACCTTTTTTCATTTCCCCGCCGTACCAAGTGCCACCGATAATTTGTACTTTTTCGGTTAAGTTGAAAGCAACAAAATTTTCGGAGTTAAGACCTTGCTTTTGCCAGTCTGGATTCGTTGTTTTGGAACCATTCATAACTACAAAATCAGGTTCAAAATTGATCAGTTCTTGCTCACTAGGGCGAATAAACATATTAGTGACAAAATGTGCTTGCCAAGCTACCTCAACAATAAAACGTACTTTTAAGCGAGAATTTACATTCGCTCCACAATAAGCATCAACAACAAATAAACGCTTATTGGATAATTCATCAGTCACTCGATTCTTGAGTTGCATCCAAGTTTCTTGATCAATGGCCTTATTATCATTTTTACCTTGATCACTCCACCAAATGGTGTCACGAGTCGTTTCATCTTTTACTATGTATTTGTCTTTAGGTGAGCGACCAGTGAAAATACCTGTATCAACGGCTACCGTACCATTTTCTGTCACAATACCTTTTTCAAATCCTGTTAAATTACTTGCTGTTTCTTCAGCAAATAATATGTCAAAACTAGGGTTGTATATAATTTCAGAAACCTGAGTAATGCCGTATGTTTTTAGTTGCTCGGTAGAGAGTTCTATTCTGCTCATATCAACTGCCTTACATTGTTATTTTTTTGTTAAAAAAAGGATATTAGTCTTGAGCGTAGGAGAGTTTTCAGAATAAAAGTGAGATCAGGATCGAATAATGAATTAAAAGGTCGCCATAATGAAAATTATTATGGCGATTGCAATTAATCATTTAAAAAGAGAGGTAATTAGTGTGGTGTTTGGTTGTCTGCAGTTAATAATATTTGTAAGTCTTTTTCTTTAAAAGAGTAAGTTGTTGCACAATATTCACAGCGCATATCGATACTTTCTTGCTCTGCTAAAATCTCTTTTATTTCTTCTGCATCAAGTGATGCTAATGAAGATAAACAGCGTTCTTCTGAGCAACCACATTTAAAGCTGATTGGCTGTTCACCAAACAAACGAACTTCCTCTTGATGATATAAGCGAAATAATAATTCATCATTTTTTAATGTATAAATTTCTTCAGCTTTAATTGTATTAGCTAATGCACAAACGTGTGCAAAATCTTCTTCGTGCGTCTCACTACTTGCTGGTAATGTTTGAATTAATAAACCTGCAGCTTGTACTGGAGTTGCTTGACTATCTGCAAATAAACTAATTTTAGTGGCAAGTTGCTCAGATTGTACAAAATAGTCCTCTAAACATGCTGCAAGACTATCTTTCTCAAGTGCAACAATACCTTGATAACGTTCACCATCTTCAGGCGTAATGGTGATCATCAAATTACCTTTACCAATGAGGTCTAAGAATGATAATCCTGTTGTATCACCATGGTAACGAGCGGTGCCACGGATCTCTAAATTTTGGTTAGCATTGATCACTGCCATACTTAGAGGACCATCACCTTGAATTTGTACTGTTATTTTACCTTCAAATTTTAAGGTTGCTGTTAACAGGCTTGTGGCAATTAACAACTCTCCTAATGTATTTGCGATAGCTTCAGGGTAATCGTGATTATTAATACATTGTTTAAATGTTTCATGTGCTTGTGTTATTTCACCACGAATTTCAAAATCATCAAATAAGAAGCGTTGTAGTTGGTCTGTCATAATTTCTCTCATGTATATTCTGTTACTTTTAATCAAAGTTGGCAGTGTTGCGTTGTGTTTTTGCTTGTATCAAGTCACGACGTTCTTTTTTGTTAGGTTTACGATCTGGATGTGGTGCATTTTGTAAACTTAACTTACGTAATACTTGGTATTCTTCGCGTTTAACGATACTTTTTTCTGTTTCTTTATAGAGCGTTTGTGCAATAGGAGCACCACGACGATGTTCTGAAATTGCTTCAATAGTCACTTCGATTGAAACATCACCTTGTCGAATAGATAAGAAAGCACCTATCTCTACTGTTTTGCTGGCTTTACAGCGTTGTCCGTTATAGTGAACTTTACCGCCTTGGACCATTTCTCTGGCTAAACTACGGGTTTTATAAAATCGAGCGGCCCATAGCCATTTATCTATCCTTACTGCTGAATCTGTCATAATTTTTTACTCAAAAAAGCGTACCCTAGTGTAGCAAAAGTCATGGTTCTGCTAAACCGAAAGAAAGTCATCAAGTTCTGTATTAAGTAAATGGGGACAAAAATTGATAAGTCAAGTTGCTCTAGTGCAATCATATTGTATATAAAAGGACCATTTAATCGGCAAATAAGCTGTAAATTTCCAGTATAAGCCTCATTATTGAAACTTGTTGGTTGTAGTCCTGTTGCGGGCTGCGTTACCATTGTGCAGGTAATAATTATTAGCTGGCATTCAGTGATTAGCAACAGGATTAAATAAAAGTGCTCGTGATTTCTCAACAACTACCAAAAATAGTATTAATAATAAGCAGTGCTTTAGTAGCTCATCAAGCTGCATTATTAACTTGGTCAGTATATCCGGTAGAAGATAGTGCTTATGTTTGGAATCCCCCTGCGAGAACTGCGACTAACAACAGCAGTAAATTAAGTACCCAACAATTACAAAATCAGCACTTATTTGGTGAAGCGCAAGCCGCGCCCAAAGTGGTGCAAAACCAAACCCCCGAAGATGCCCCTAAAACAAAATTAAATATCACTTTAGTAGGGATTGTCGCTGCTTCTAATCCTAATTTATCCAGCGTTATTATTGAATATCGAGGACAACAAGATAGTTATTTTATTGACTCTGATATTACTGGGACTAATGCTAAAGTAAGCGAAATCTATGATGACCGTATTATTATTGATGTTAAAGGTGAGAAGCAAACTTTGGTGTTAGATGGCTTGGAAGAAGCGAATAAACGAATGGCTAACCTTGAAGGCCAACAAGCGACTAAATCTGTGAGTTCTTCAAGTAGGCATAAAACAGCAAAAATAGATCTTGATAGAGAAGAATTATTAAGTAATCCAGGGAAGTTAATGGATTATATTCGTATTTCCCCTGTTCGAGAGGGAAATGCAATCAAAGGTTATCGTGTTAATCCAGGTAAAGACCCTAGCTTATTTGAAGAGTCAGGGTTGCAAGCTGGAGATTTAGCGATTGAATTAAATGGTGTTGATTTAACTGATATGGGGCAGGCGATGGGATTGATGAAAGAGTTTCCTACTATGACAGATATCAGTTTAACAGTTGATCGTGATGGCGAGCTAAACGAGTTATTTTTCAGTATTCCGTAGGGCAGATGTTGTGCCCTGTTTGATATTATAACTTGTACTAGTAAGTCATTTTAAAAAATATAAGTATAAAAATAAGTGTGAACTGCTGAATGATTAATCGAGCAAACTTGCTAATAAATAGATTCGGCAGAAGCAGTAAACAATGAGGTTGTTGTAATGATTTTAGGGATGAAGAAAAGACTGGTAGGTTTAATTGGCGCCAGTATTTTTATTTTATTATCACATTCTACTGCAGTGCAGGCTGATGAATATTTAGCAAGTTTTAAAAATGCCGAGCTGACTGAGTTTGTTAATATTGTAGGTAAAAATTTAGGTAAAACTATTATTTTAGATCCTGCTGTTCGAGGGAAAATTAACGTACGTAGCTACGATGTCTTGAATAAAAAACAATATTATCAATTTTTCCTAAATGTTTTAGAGGTGTATGGATTTGCTGTTGTTGAAATGAACAGCGGTATTCTTAAAGTTATTAAGTCTAAAGATGCCAAAGTAGCACCTATTCCTGTTGTGGATAATGGAACAGATTTTGTTGGTGATGAAATGGTAACCCGTGTTGTTCCGGTTATTAACGTTTCGGTACGAGATCTTGCCCCTTTATTACGTCAACTAAATGATAGTGCCGGTGGTGGTAATGTTGTGCATTATGACCCATCTAACGTCATTATGATCACTGGGCGAGCAGCTGTAGTAAATCGTTTAGTGAAAATCATTCAGCGAGTTGATAAAGCTGGTGACCAAGAAGTTGATATTGTTAAGCTACAGTTTGCTAGTTCATTAGAAATAGTAAATATGATCAATACAATTCAGCAAACACCTAGCAATGCAAAAAATGCCGTTACTAATAACTTAAAACCTCGTTTAGTTGCTGATGAGCGAACTAACTCGGTTATTGTAAGTGGCGATCCTAAAATTAGAGCGCGTATTATTAAGCTAATTAAGTCATTAGATAATGAGTTAAAAAATAATGGTAATACACGTGTTTTCTACCTTAAATATGCCAAAGCACAAGAAGTTGTAGATGTATTAACAGGTGTAAGCAAAGGTTTAGAAGAGTCTTCAAATAGTAAATCTAAAGCTAATAATAAAAACTCAAACCTAAGTATTGAAGCTCATGAAGGTACTAACTCGGTGATCATTTCTGCGCAGCCTGCATTAATGTCGTCGTTAAGCAGTATTATTCGTCAACTTGATATTCGTCGAGCACAGGTTTTAGTTGAAGCAATTGTGGTTGAAGTATCGGAAGGTGATGGTGTCAACTTAAGTGTTCAATGGGCTTCTGCTGGCGGTGCTGCCACACAGTTTAATGATAATGGTGTGACTACTAGTGAAATTGTTACTGGTGCGTATCAAGTTAATAATGATGCAGATGATTTAAGTGGTGTTGCTTCGTCATTATCTAAAATTGCTGGTGGTGTGGCCGGTTATGTTGGCTCAGATTGGGGAGTTGTATTACAAGCTCTTAAGAGTTCAAGTGGCTCTAATATTTTAGCGACACCAAGTTTAACTACGCTTGATAATCAAGAAGCGAGCTTTATTGTTGGTGATGAAGTACCGGTATTAACAGGTTCAACTTCTAGCTCATCTAATGACAACCCTTTCCAAACAATTGAACGTCGAGAAATTGGTATTAAATTAAAAGTCACTCCACAAATTAATGAGGGTGATTCGGTACAGATGAATATTGAGCAAGAAGTATCGAATATTAAAGGACAAACTTCTGTTGATGTTATCTTTGCTACTCGTTCAGTGAAAACGACAGTATTAGCTAAATCAGGTGAAACCGTTGTTATCGGTGGTTTAATTGATGAAACCGTTAATGAGACTGTTGATAAAGTGCCAATTTTAGGTGATATCCCATTCTTAGGGTTCTTATTCCGTTCAACCAAAAGTAGTACTGAAAAACGTAACCTAATGGTTTTCTTACGCGCTACGATTGTGCGTGATGATCAAACTATGATGGAATTAAGCCAACGTAAATACGGTTTGATTCGTCAAATTCAATTGGGTCAAACAGCTGAAGGTATTAATTTGATGCCAAATTCTGAAGCGCCTCTTTTACCTAAATGGGGTGAGCCAGTTGAAGTTGATCCACATTCGTTCCGTAAAATTAAAGAGAAAGATCAAGAAGCAGTTAAAGAAGAGTTAAATGAACAAAAAGCTGAAGATGTTGTTGCAGAAGAAAACAAGGTTAACGGTGTATGAGTGATTTAAGCGAAGTAACTGCAGTTGAAGAGCCGGAAGCGGTAGAGTTTACACCTTCAGGACAACTGCCGTTTGCTTTCTCTAAAAAACATGAATTAGTCATGTCTCATAATGATAAAGAAAGTGTTTTATGTTTTAAACAAGCGCCTAATCTTGATTTATTAGTAGAAGTCCGCCGTGTTATTGGCCATCCCTTTACTATTGAAAAAGTTGATAGTGATGCTTTTGACAAATTAGTGGCTCGTGCTTATCAATCTTCTACATTAGAAGCACAGCAATTGATGGAAGATTTAGGATCGGATGATTTATTTACGTTAGCTGAAGAGTTACCAAGTGATGATGATCTATTAGAAGCTGAAGATGATGCGCCGATTATTAAATTAATCAATGCCATGTTAGGTGAAGCGATTAAAGAAGAAGCGTCAGATATTCATATTGAAACGTTTGAACAATCATTAATTATTCGTTTCCGTATTGATGGTGTTTTACGAGAAATATTAAAACCACAACGTAAATTAGCGGCTTTATTAGTTTCACGTATTAAAGTAATGGCAAAATTAGATATTGCAGAAAAACGTGTACCACAAGATGGGCGTATTTCACTACGTATTGGTGGACGAGCGGTTGATGTGCGTGTTTCTACTATGCCTGCAAGTCATGGTGAACGTGTTGTATTACGTTTGTTAGATAAAAATGCCGTGAAGCTTGAATTATCAACCTTAGGCATGACTCCTAAAAATCATAAATTACTGCAAAATCTAATTCATAAACCACACGGTATTATCTTGGTTACTGGCCCAACGGGGTCTGGTAAAAGTACTACCTTATATGCTGGTTTATTGGAAATTAACTCTAAAGATAGAAATATTTTAACGGTAGAAGATCCAATAGAATATGCCATTGATGGCATTGGTCAAACTCAAGTAAATGCCAAAGTAGATATGACATTTGCTCGAGGATTGCGAGCTATTTTACGTCAAGATCCAGATGTGGTGATGATTGGTGAAATACGTGATCTTGAAACCGCTGAAATCGCTGTACAAGCGAGTTTAACGGGGCACTTAGTATTATCAACATTGCATACAAATACTGCGGTTGGTGCAGTGACACGTTTACGTGATATGGGTGTTGAACCTTTTTTACTATCATCGAGTATTCTAGGAGTATTAGCGCAGCGTTTAGTACGTCGTTTATGCCCTAAATGTAAAGAAGCACATCCAGCCAATGCATCTGAAAAAATCATTTTAGGAGTGTCTGAAAATGAAGACGCGACTATATATCGCCCTGCGGGTTGTCATCATTGTAATCATAGTGGTTACCGTGGCCGTACTGGTATTCATGAACTCTTAGTTGTTAATGAAGTGGTGCGAGAGTTAATTCATACCGGTGCTGGAGAGCAAGCTATTGAACGAGAAATTCGTAAAACTTCAGCAAGTATTCGTGAAGACGGTTTACAAAAAGTACTGCTAGGGCAGACAACACTAGAAGAAATTCTGCGTGTAACAAGAGAGGACTAGTGTGGCTACTTTTTCTTATAAAGCGTTAGACGCAAAGGGTAAACAAAAAAAAGGCACACAAGAAGCTGATTCTGCTCGTATGTTACGTCAACAATTACGTAATGCAGGCTTAACCCCGATAGAAGTTGAAGCTGTTGCTTCCAAGCGTAATAAAGCTGGTAAAGCATTCATTCAAAACAAAATTAAAACCGCAGATTTAGCTTTAATAACTCGACAGTTATCCACATTAGTTGCTTCTTCTATCCCTATTGAAGAAGCGCTACAAGCTGTTGCTGATCAATGTGACAATCCTAAAATTAAAGATATGGTTTCAGCGGTACGCGGTGGTGTTATTGAAGGCCATAGTTTGGCTGATAGCATGCGTAATTATCCCATGATTTTTGATAATCTTTTTTGTGCCATGGTTGCAGCAGGTGAAAAATCAGGGCATTTAGAAAAAGTATTAGATAGATTGGCGGATTACGCAGAGCAACGTCAAGAAATGAAAAGTAAAATGATGCAAGCCTTGATCTATCCGATTGTATTAACCTTGGTTGCTGTATCTGTTGTTGCAATTCTATTAACCTCTGTAGTGCCTCAGGTTGTTGGTCAATTTCAACAAATGGGAGCAGATTTACCCGGTTCTACGACGTTTCTTATCGCGGCTAGTGATGTGTTAAGTGCTTATGGTTTGTATTTTGTTAGTTTGGTGATTGTTGGGTTATTGCTGTTTAAGCAGCATCTTAAGAAAGCCAAAAATCAATTACGTTTTGATCGAATATTATTAACGGTTCCAGTGATTGGAAAAGTCGCTAATGAACTTAATACAGCTCGTTTTGCTCGAACATTAAGTATTTTAAATAGTAGTGCGGTACCTTTACTGGATGCCATGAGTATTGCTGGCGATGTATTAAGTAATCAATATATTCGTTTAAAAGTAGCAGAAGCATCTGAACGAGTTCGTGAAGGGACTAGTTTAGGTCGAGCATTACAAAGCACTAAATTATTCCCCCCTATGATGTTACATATGATCATGAGTGGAGAAAGAAGTGGTGAATTAGGAAATATGTTGGAACGATCTGCGGATAATCAAGACAAACAGTTTTCGGCACAGGTAACATTAGCTTTAGGCGTGTTTGAACCTGCACTTGTTGTTTCTATGGCTGGTGTAGTTTTATTCATTGTTGCTGCCATTTTACAGCCAATTTTGGCACTTAATAATATGGTTTCAGGTTAGCTGAGCCATTCGTTTTACAATAATAAAAAAAGGGTGAAAAGGTGAAAAATTTAAATCTGAATAACAAACAAAAAGGTTTTACCTTATTAGAAATCATGGTGGTTATCGTGATTTTAGGTATTTTAGCTTCAATGGTTGTGCCTAACTTAATGGGCAATAAAGATAAGGCAGACATTCAAAAAGTAAAATCTGATGTTATTGCATTAGAAAATGCGTTAGATATGTATAAATTGGATAATGGTATTTATCCAAGTAGTGACCAAGGTTTGGATGCGTTGGTTTCTGAGCCAAATGGTTCTCCTACGCCGCGTAATTACCGTGAAGATGGATATATTAGACGTCTTCCTCAAGACCCTTGGGGTAACGAATACTTATTAAATAGTCCTGGTGAACATAGTAAAATTGATGTGCTTTCTGTTGGACCTGATGGTGAAGAAGGGACTGATGATGATATTGGTAACTGGAACTTAAGTGATAAATAGTTATTAAGAATTTAATCAAGATAACCTGCGAACATTACAATGCGTAGCAGCAAGGGATTTACTCTGTTAGAAATCATGCTAGTCCTGTTATTAATGGGCATGATTTCTGTTGGCGTTGTAATGACATTACCTAGTTCAGCTAATTTGGATAAAAGCAGTGAATGGCATGCGCAACGTTTCAGCACCTTGTTACAATTTGCGGAAGACCATGCTTTGATATCAAATACTGAATTAGGTATTGAGTTTGGTGAACAGCAATATCAATTTGCTTATTATGATTTAAAGCAAAAAAAATGGCGTCCTTTTACTGATTCTCGTATTAGTGGCACGGTTGAAATCCCTTATAGTATTAGTGCTAAATATACTTTAAGTGGCAGTGTGTGGGATGAAATAGACCAAGAAGATGATGACCCATTCTTAGAACGAGAATATCTAGTTGAAGTTGAAGGGGATAAAAAAGAAGTGAAAATTAATCCACAGGTTTTTATTATGTCTAGTGGTGAAGTGACTCCTTTTAGCTACCAATTTTACAATACAGAAATTAAAGAAAAAACGGTCACGGTTAATGTTGGAATGAGTGGCCAAATAGAATTAGTTAGTGAGCAATAATATGAATTTATCCATTGTTCGCTCTATTAAACGTAAACGAGGTATGACTTTATTAGAAGTTATGCTGGCTTTAGTTATCCTTGCCTCTGCTGGTCTTGCTGTGATGCAAGCCGCTTCACAAGCATTAAATAATCAAAGCTACCTACAACAAAAAACTTTTGCCATGTGGATTGCTAGTAATCGTCTTGCAGAATTAAAGTTACAAAAACGCTGGCCAAGTTCTAGTTGGAGCAGTGCGGAAGTAGAATTTGCTGGTGCTAAATGGTATTGGCGTTATCAATCAGTGGCAACGGGCGATCCTAATTTTGTTGCATTAGATGTGGAAGTGAGTGATAAAAAAGATGGTCGTGCACTAGGCCATATAAGGACTTACATTGGCAGGCCTTAATACTCAAAAATCCAAACAACATGGATTCACTTTAATTGAAGTGTTAATTGCAATTGCCATCTTTGCTGTCTTAAGTTTAGCTGCTTATCAAATTCTGCAAGGGGTTTTACGTAGTGGAGAAATCAGTAAAGAACACGATTTACGCTTAATCGAAGTGCAACGAGGCATGTTATTAATCGAGCGTGATTTTGTACAAATGGTTGCTAGAACCTCGCGTACAAGTAACGTTGAATCCTCTAACTTAAAAGCCTTATATGTTGGTAAAGGCGTTATTGGTTCAGATAGTGAAGGAATTGAATTTAATCGTTTAGGCTGGACTAATCCTCTTAATTTATTACCCCGTTCAAATGTGGTTCGTGTTGGTTATCGTGTAAAAGAAGGCCAATTACAACGTTTATATTATTTATATCCAGATACTGTTGCTGGTGCTAAACCTGAAGAGCAAGTCATATTGCATGAGGTCGAAGCTTTAAAGTTTAGATTTTGGAATAAAGGCTGGGTAAATACTTGGAACTCAAATAAGCAAATTCCTGAGGGTATTGAAATAACCATTACCAGTAAACATTATGGCGAATTAAGACGAGTGTTCATGTTACCAACTAGCCAGGTAGCAGAATAATGAAAAAACAACGCGGTATTGCATTAATTACTGTTTTAATGATTTTAGCGTTAATGGTGACAATCGCTACCACCATGACGGGACGTATGACAGCAAGTTTATTACGTACTGAAGGATTAAGTTTTTCACAAAAAGTCTATTGGTATGGCCAAGCATCTGTAGAGTTCAGTCGAATGATCTTAAATAATGATATGGCCGATAGTAGTGTTGTAAGTTTAGATCAGTTGTGGGCAACGCCGGATATGGTTTTCCCTGTCGATGAAGGTACCATTGCAGGTAGGTTAAAAGACTATCGTAGTTGTTTTAATGTTAATGCGATTGCTTTAGCAGATAAAGATGATGTGAGAGCATTACCAGTACGTCAGTTTCAAGCGTTATTAGAAGCTCTTGATGTGGAGCAATATACGGCAGAGGTGGTGGCTGAATCAACTCGAGATTGGATTGATAAAAATGATACGGTCGATGGTTCACAAGGTGCTGAAGATAGAATTTATGAAGCGCGAGGTGTTGCACATTTAACAGCCAATAATTTGATGGTTGATATCTCTGAATTAAGATCTGTTCAGGGAGTAAGTCGTGCTGTTTTTGAGCATATTAAACCTTATTTATGTGCATTACCTGTAGCAACACAACTGATTAATGTTAATACAGTCGCAGTTGATCAGGCAGAAATTTTATATGCTTTGTTCAAACCGGAATTTAATTTTTCAATAGAAGATTTTGAACAACTTTTAGAAGATAGACCTACCAGTGGGTGGGCAACAACCAATGAATTTTTAGAGTCGCCTATGTTCATTGATCAAACCATACCTGAAGATATAAAGTCACAATTAAGTGTGACCAGTGAGTTTTTTCATTTATATGGTGTTGCAGAATTTGATGATCGATTAATGGCTTTAAAGTTATTATTTAAAATAGAAGACAAAAAAGCGACCACAGTTCGTTTTCAATATGCAGGAATAGAGTAGATGCTCAACATGGAGAGGTTTAGTGAGTGAACAATTAGTTATTCGCCTAGCAAGTGAAGCACGTCAGACTATCCATTGGTTAATTTGGTCAGACAGCGAAAAAGAGATTATCGGCTCGGGGGATATTGAAAATGCGCAAGCATTACAAGAACTCACAGAGAAAGCACAGTCACGTAAAGTGATCTGCTTATTACCTAGCGTTGATGTAACTTTAAAATCAGTACAAATTAATGGTTCATTTACACGTCAAATGCAGCAAGCATTGCCATATATGTTAGAAGATGATCTAGCTGGTGATGTTGATAAATTACACTTTTCTGTTGTGGCTAAAGAAACTGATTTAGTGCATGTGGCTATTTGTGCCAAAAACAAATTGCAAACATGGTTAGATTGGCTGAAAGAAGCAGATATCGTTTGTGTGAAATTTATTCCTGAGGCATTGGCTTTACCTTCCCCGGAAGATGAAAAGTGGCAAGTATTACAATTAGATGGGCAGTGGATTGTCCGTGAAAATTTATATGCTGGTTGGGGATGTGAAAGTGAAATGTTAAATAGCGTTTTGCAACTGCGCTTGATGGAAAATCCAGCACAAATTATCGAAAGCTATAGTCCAATGCCTGAAAAGGCTATTGGGCAATGGCAATTGCTCGATCCTATATTACCAATGCAATTATTGACTGAGGGTTGTATTGGTAATAATACAAACCTTTTAAGTGGTGAATTTAAAGTAAAAAAAGAAAACAACTTACAACTTGCTAAGTGGAAGTATCCAGCAATTATGATGTTGTTATTATTTGTTATTGTATTGGTAAATTTATTTATTCAAGGTCAAAAAGCAGAAGAGCAAACGTTAATCGTACGCAAACAAGTTGAAGCTGTTTATAAAAAAGCTTTTCCTAATGAAAGCGCTTTAAGATATAACCGTATCAAGAGAAAACTAAAAGGCCTTTCTGAAGATCTGTCTCACTCAGGGGGGGATACTGGTTTTTTAGCTATGTTGAATGATCTTATTCCTGTCTTTAAAGCTGTGCCTAGTTTACAAATAAATACGCTTAAATTTAATAATGATAAAAGAGAAATAAGCCTAATGGTGAGTGCTGAGAGCTTCCAGTCTTTTGAACAATTAGCTAAAAGTATGCCTGAGCAATATGAACTTGAACAAGGCGCGCTAAGTAACAGTAGAAGCCGAGTTAGTGGCGCGTTAACTGTGAGGATGAAATAATGTTTGAGCAAATTAAAGACTGGTGGGAAGGCACAACAGAAAGAGAGCAACAGCTTTCTGTTATTTCTGCTGTTGTTATTTTTGTCGCCTTAATTTATTTTTTATTATGGCAGCCTATTACTTCTAATCTAGCTGATCAGCAACAGAGATTAAGAAGTTCAGAGCAAACATTGCAATGGGTTGAAACGAATGCTGCTAAATTAGTTAAAGCAGGTGTGAGTGAGGGTAAAAGACCACAACGAAAAGTAAACTTATCACAGCTTATTAATAACACTGCTAAACGTAATAACATTAATATTTCGCGTATTCAAAATCAAAAAAATGGAGTGGATATTTGGATCAATGAAGTTGAATTTACTCAATTTTTACGATGGATCACTGCATTACAAAATGATTCTCGTGTACAAGTTGTGAGTGTTGACATCAATCGTCAGAAAGACCAAGGCATGATTAAAGTTAATCGTTTATCGTTAAGTTATTAGCATCATCAAAGGATTCAAATGAAAGTTAAAATTGCGATATTTTTTATATTCGTTTATTGCATCACCTTATTAGTTAATTTACCGGCCGCTGTTGTCGTTGCTTGGATGCCTAAAACTGCAATTAAAATAAATGATGTAACAGGTAGTATCTGGCAGGGGCAAGCGAAGCAAGTTGTTGTTAACCCTAAGCTGACCTTACAAAATGTAAAGTGGGATATACAGTTTGATGCGTTATTAGATTCAGTATTAGCGGCCAACGTTTCTTTCGATAACGGCCCTCAATCCATGTCAGGTAAAGCTGTTGTTGAATATGGCATCACTTCTGGTCAAGCAAGTGCTTCTAATGTGATACTAGATTTAACATCACAAGAGTTATTAACTTTCCTTCCTATGCAACTACCTGTAAAAATTACTGGCGAATTTTCTGCCGCAATTAAGAAAGTACAGCAAGGCTCACCTTATTGTGAGCAACTTGATGGAGTAATTTTTTGGAATAATGCTTATCTTTCTAGTCAGATGGGAAATATTGATTTAAGTTCAGCAGCCGTTGATTTAAGTTGTGATAACGGAAATATATCAGCATTAGTGACACAAAAGTCTGAGCAATTAATCACTAACTTAGATGTGAAATTAAGTGAAGGCGGTGCTTATCAACTTAATGGAGATATTCAAGGAACCGATAAACTAGACCCTTCTATTGCACAATCATTATCTTGGGCAGGACCTCGCAACGCAAGTGGTGCCACTACCATTAATTTCAAAGGTAGATTATAAAAAATCAGACTCTTCGCTAGCATTTAACCATGTATGAATATACACTGTGTTTGTTTACAGTTTATTGTCGCGTGGAGATCCTATGAAAGAGTTAACTAAACGCCAAGGCGAAGTCCTAGACGTTATTAAAGACCAGATTGCAAAAACAGGCATGCCACCAACACGTGTGGAATTAGCAAGAATATTAGGCTTTAAAAGTGCCAATGCAGCTGAAGAACATTTGAAAGCACTTGCTAGAAAAGGTGCGATTGAAATTCTGTCTGGTACTTCACGAGGAATTCGCTTAGTCAGTGATCATAAAGATAATGAGATTGCAGAAGAAGGTTTGCCACTTATCGGTAAAGTTGCAGCTGGAGAACCCATCCTAGCGCAAGAGAATATTGAAACACATTATGATGTTGATCCTACTTTATTTCACCCAGCTGCAGATTTTTTATTGCGTGTTGAAGGTGAAAGTATGCGAGACATCGGAATTATGGATGGTGATTTATTAGCTGTACATAAAACGCAAAGCATTAATAATGGGCAAGTTGTTGTTGCAAGAGTGGAAGAAAATGTTACGGTAAAACGTTTTTATCGTGATGGTAAAGAAGTTACATTAAAAGCGGAAAACTCACTATTTGATCCCATTAAAGTGGACTTAGAGTATCAGTCTTTTGATATTGAAGGTATTGCCGTTGGTGTTATTCGTACTGCTGATTGGATGTAATAAACTGATAAGGTTAAGTAAGTGAAGTTTTTTATTTTTATTATCAGTTTTGTATTTCTTGCACTAAGTTTTTCATTTGGTGTTGCCCAGTCTAGCCGTTTACAAGAAGCTTCTACAGCATTGGATACTTCTAAAAATAGTGCCTTGATCTTATCACAGCCGCCTATTGAACTGTCTAATTTCACTTTCTATAAGGCAGGAAAAGTCGCTTTTACTAATCAGTCGTTACAAGGTAAATGGACACTCTTTTTTGTCGGTTATACTTTTTGTCCTGATATTTGCCCAACAACTCTTACTGATTTAGATCGTATTTATCCCAGTTTAAAGAATGATCAAAATACAACTACCCAAGTTGTATTTGTTTCGGTTGATCCAAATCGCGACAAAGCTGAGCAACTTGCTGATTATGTCCACTATTTTAATGAAAACTTTATTGGTGTTACGGGTACTCATAAACAACTTTGGCCTTTTGTAAATCAATTAGGATTGATTTATAGCTTGGTAGAAGAGGGGGAATCAGATGCATTCTATTTGGTTGACCATAGTGCTTCGATTGTTTTAATTAATCCTGCTGGTCAGTTTCATGCCACTTTTAAATCTGTGCTAAATGAGCAAGGAATTAATCATGTTGATATGGATTTAATGGTCCGGGACATTAAAAAAATACAACAACAATATGAGCAAGATCATCATCAATAAAAGCCTATTTTTCGCTTAGTATTTAGCTATCTAAATACTAAGCGGAATATACAATCAAAACTCAATTTTTTAGCGTATTACCATTCTTATAATTTCTTGGCCCAAAATAAAGCGCTACCAAATTCAGGATCAAGCTGATAATCAGAAAACCCTAGTTTTTGATACGCTTTACAAGCAATATTATTCCCACTTAATACTTCTAATGTGATTTTGCAGCAATTACGTTGCCTAGCCACTTCTTCAATTTTATTAAATAATACTTTAGTTAACGCATTTCCTCGAAAATCTGAGTGAACAACTACATCATGAATATTGAATAAAGGTTTACATGCAAAAGTAGAAAATCCTTCTATTGCTGTTAGTAGTGCTGCAGGTTTATTGTCACTGAAAATTAAAATAATAAAAACATCGTTACGTGTTAATAAAGTTGAGATTAAGTTTTCTTTAGCAAAGGGACTTAAATCTTCTCCGCCTCCCATAGGATCACAAGCATAATGAGACATTAAATCTAAATAAGCATCTGCATGCTGTTTATTTGTTAAGTCAGCTAAAACCGTTTGTATTGAAAGCATGGTTATTCCCTGTTTTATATTAATTATTTTTAGTCTAACGAAAGCGCTATGCAGATACTAGTTAAAGAATGAGTGACTAGTTGTAGTTGTTTTTTTAGTGAATGATAAGGTTTAATTAGATTGTTTGTGGGCTGAATAGAATTTTATATTTTTAAATTTCATTTTAATGTTAGACTTCTAGATGTCTAAAGTTAATCTTGTAGAGGAAGTAAGTATGCCGATTCGTATTCCAGATGATTTACCTGCATCAAGTATTTTAAAATCTGAAAATATTTTTACCATGTCAGAAACACGTGCAAGCCATCAGAACATCCGTCCACTTCGAGTATTAATTTTAAATTTAATGCCTAAAAAGATCGAAACAGAAACACAATTGATGCGTCTTTTATCAAATACACCGTTACAAGTTGATATTGAATTATTACGGGTAGATGCACGTGCAACTCGAAATACACCACAAGAACATTTAGATAAATTCTATGGTGATTTTGAACGAGTTAAAGAACAAAAATGGGATGGATTTATTGTTACCGGTGCTCCATTAGGTACTATCCCTTTTGAAAATGTTTATTATTGGGATAAATTTACAGAAATTGTTAACTGGTCTCGTCATAATGTCACCTCTACTTTATTTTTATGCTGGGCTGCACAAGCGGCATTAAAAGTACTTTATGACTTGGATAAAGTGACTCGTGAAAATAAACTATCGGGTATTTATTCACATCGCACATACCACCATCATCATCCATTAGTAAGAGGCTTTGATGATGAATTCTGGGCTCCTTTATCGCGTTATGCGGAGTTCAATAGCCGAGTCATTAAAGAGAAAACTGATCTAGTTGTTTTTGCTGATGCTCCAGATGCGGGGGTTTATTTAGCTGCCACTCCTGATTGTCGACAAGTTTTTATTACAGGGCATCCTGAATATGATGCGAATACACTGAATAACGAATACTTAAGAGATCTTGATGAAGGTTTGGGTCCTGTTCTCCCTATTAATTATTATCCTAATGATGATGAGAATGAAATCCCGCATGCAATCTGGCGAAGCCATGGAAACCTTTTGTATAGTAATTGGCTAAACTATTGTGTTTATCAGGTTACTCCATACGATTTAAAAGATCTTATCTAAATGATAAAAAATAATTGTAAAAAAACGGAATAAAAAGTGGCAAGGATTAAAAGCTCACCTACAATTATTAACAGTTAAGAAAGTAAAAATAAGTAACCTAGCGCTTGATGGTTGTATTAATATTTTTCAAGTATCGTAAGTTAATAAAAATATACTGAAGGAGTAAATTATTTTGATGATAGCTTCGTATCAGTGTACTGAAACCGTGCATTAGTGAGTTGTTAAATTAAACACTCAATCACCCCGCGGGGTAACAATATCGGTTTCTAATAATTCATACTGATTGTGTTCACGAATACAAGGAGATTTGAATATTATTATTTTTTATCAATGTTTTAAAAGTGAGTGTCAGAGTTAGGAGTTTATTTTTTTAAAACTCATTGCCAACGGGCTAATCTGACATTTACTTTTACTGATTTAGATAGTGGAGCATTGCTAAAGTTTTATTGTTATGAATGATTATTTATTCTTAAGTTAATAAACCTTTTAATACTCACAATTAAACAGTTCTTTCAAGATGTAAAGCGAGCTAAGTAGCTCGCTTTTTTTGTGAGTGAATTCCTCGCGCTATCCTTTTGTTTAAATCTATCTGTTATAGCAACTACGATACTTCCGTGGTTATCATCCATGATTCTTACAACTATCAAAATATTCATAATTTATAACAGAATATTTCAAGATGGAATGCGCTTTGAAAGTTATGCATGTTTACTTTTATGTTATTATAAACATTGATTTTTACCTAAAAAACAGCAGCAGGAAATTCTATGTCAGCAATGGATCGTAGTGCATTAATTAAAGCACAGCTAGAAAAACACATTCTTCTTATCGATGGCGGCATGGGGACGATGATCCAAGACCATAAATTTGAAGAGGCAGACTTTCGTGGAGAGCGCTTTAAAGAATGGAGCTGTGACGTAAAAGGTAATAATGATCTCTTAGTACTGACTCAACCTGAGATCATTGCCAATATTCACCGTGAATATTTAGATGCTGGTGCTGATATTCTAGAAACCAATACATTTAATGCCACTACTATTGCAATGGCAGATTATGAAATGGAATCATTATCTGCTGAAATAAATCTACAAGCTGCTCGTATTGCTCGTCGTATTGCAGACGAAAAAACAGATGAAACACCTGATCGTCCTCGTTTTGTTGCTGGCGTTTTAGGCCCAACAAACCGTACTTGTTCTATTTCTCCTGATGTAAATGATCCTGCTTATCGTAATGTTACTTTTGATGAATTAGTGACTGCTTATATTGAATCAACACATGCGTTAATTAAAGGTGGTTGTGATTTAATTCTTATTGAAACCATCTTTGATACTTTAAATGCAAAAGCTGCCGTGTTTGCTGTAGAAACTGTATTTGAAGAGTTGGGCTATAAATTACCAATCATGATTTCTGGCACGATTACCGATGCTTCAGGGCGTACTTTATCAGGACAGACGACAGAAGCTTTTTATAACTCTCTACGCCATGCTGAACCTATTTCTTTTGGTTTAAACTGTGCATTAGGCCCTGATGAATTACGTCAATATGTGCAAGAGATGTCTCGTATTTCTGAAACTTATGTTTCTGCTCACCCTAATGCTGGTTTACCTAATGCTTTTGGCGAATATGATTTAGAAGCTGACGAAATGTCTACTCATATTAAAGAGTGGGCTGAAAGTGGCTTTTTAAATCTAGTCGGGGGATGTTGCGGTACAACCCCTGCGCATATTAAAGCAATGGCTGATGCTGTTGAAGGTATTAAACCTCGAGTTCTCCCTGAAATTGAAGTGGCGTGTCGTTTAAGTGGATTAGAAGCACTAACGATTAGCCATGATTCATTATTCCAAAATGTTGGGGAGCGTACTAACGTAACGGGTTCAGCTCGTTTTAAACGTTTAATTAAAGATGAGTTATACGATGAAGCGCTAGAAGTTGCTTTACATCAAGTAGAAGCGGGTGCTGATATTATCGATATTAATATGGATGAAGCGATGCTTGATTCATTATATGCGATGAAAAAATTCTTAAACTTATGTGCTTCAGAACCTGATATTTCACGTGTTCCAATTATGGTCGATTCTTCTAAATGGGAAATTTTAGAAGAAGGTTTAAAATGTGTTCAAGGTAAAGGGATTGTTAACTCTATCAGCATGAAAGAAGGTGTTGATAACTTTATCAATCAAGCAAAATTGATCCGTCGTTATGGTTTTGCTGTGATTATTATGGCTTTTGATGAAGATGGCCAAGCTGATACCCGAGCGCGTAAATTTGAAATTTGTAAACGTTCATACGACATCCTTGTTAATCAAGTGGGCTTCCCACCTGAAGATATTATTTTTGACCCTAATATATTTGCTGTTGCAACAGGTATCGATGAGCATAATAACTATGCGGTAGACTTTATCGAAGCAGTTAAAGACATTAAAGATAACTTACCGCATGCGATGATCTCTGGTGGTGTTTCTAACGTTTCTTTCTCATTCCGTGGTAACAACCCTGTTCGTGAAGCGATTCATGCTGTATTCCTTTATTACTGTATTAAAAATGGCATGGATATGGGGATTGTAAATGCTGCACAGTTAGCTATTTATGATGATATTCCTAAAGAATTAAAAGATGCAGTAGAAGATGTTGTTTTAAATAAACACGCTAATGCAACGGATGCTTTATTAGATCTCGCTGAAAAATATCGAGGTGATGGCGTAGCTAAAGTTGATGATGGTAAAGCACTGGAATGGCGAACACTTCCTGTTAATGAACGTATTGCGCACGCATTAGTAAAAGGTATTACCGAGTTTATTGAAGAGGATACTGAGCTAGCCCGTCAAGCCGTTAATATGCCTATTGAAGTGATCGAAGGGCCGCTAATGGATGGTATGAACATCGTTGGTGATTTGTTTGGTGAAGGCAAAATGTTTTTACCACAGGTTGTTAAGTCTGCACGTGTAATGAAACAAGCGGTTGCTTATTTAAATCCTTACATTGAGGCAACTAAAGCTGTTGGTGAGACTAATGGTGTAGTTGTTATGGCAACTGTTAAAGGTGATGTTCACGATATTGGTAAGAATATTGTAGGCGTTATTTTACAATGTAATAACTATGAAATTATTGATTTAGGTGTAATGGTGCCTACCGATAAGATCATCAAAACAGCTCTTGAACATAATGCAGATTTAATTGGTTTATCTGGTTTAATCACTCCTTCCTTAGATGAAATGGTTTATGTTGCGAAAGAGATGCAACGTCAAGGTTTAAAAATCCCATTATTAATCGGAGGAGCGACTACCTCTAAAGCGCATACAGCAGTTAAAATTGAGCAGAATTATGATGAACCTGTGGTTTATGTTTCTAACGCTTCTCGTGCGGTAGGTGTTTGTCAGAAATTATTAAGCCCTAAAACTAAACCTGATTTTGTTGAAAAGTTAAATTTAGACTACATACGAGTACGAGAGCAGCATGCGAATAAACGCCCTCGTAGTGCACCTATTGGATTGCCTCAAGCTCGAGCGAATAAAGCAAAAATAGATTGGTCGTCTTATCAGCCTAAAGTACCTAATAAATTAGGCCTTCAAGTCATTAACAATATGTCTATTAGCGTATTACGTGAATATATTGATTGGACTCCTTTCTTTATGACATGGGGATTAGCAGGTAAATACCCTCGTATCTTAAAAGATGAAGTGGTTGGCGAAGAAGCTACACGATTATTCGCAGATGCCTTAGCAATGTTAGATACTGTCGAAGCCGAAGGGGAAATTACTGCAGCGGGTATGGTGGGTATCTTCCCTGCAAATAGTGTTGGTGATGATATTGAAATCTATAGTGATGAAACACGGTCTGAAATCTTACAAGTGAGTAATCAACTACGTCAACAAACAGAGAAAAAAGCACCTTTTGTTAATCATTGTTTAGCTGATTATATTGCACCAAAATCCACGGGAGTGGCAGATTATATTGCGGCTTTTGCTGTAACCGGTGGTATTGGCGAGCGTGAAGTTGCTGAACGCTACAGAGCAAATAATGATGATTATAATGCTATTTTGGTACAAGCTGTTTGTGATCGTTTAGCAGAAGCATTTGCTGAATATTTACATCAACAAACTCGTAAAGATTACTGGGGGTTTGCTGCTGATGAAACGCTAGGTAATGATGATCTGATCCGTGAAAAATATCAAGGGATTCGTCCTGCTCCTGGTTATCCTGCTTGTCCTGAACATACTGAAAAAGCAGTTATTTGGGACTTAATGAATGTTGAACAAGAGATTGGCATGGAGTTAACATCAAGCTATGCCATGAATCCTGGTGCTGCTGTATCAGGTTGGATATTCTCTCATCCTGAAAGTCGATACTTTGCGATTGCTACTATTCAACAGGATCAAGTAGAAGACTATGCGAAACGTAAAGGTTGGGATATGTTAACGGCGGAACGTTGGTTAGGACCTAATTTAAGTTAATTAAATTAATAGCAATCATCCACTTCTTATTAGGAAGTGGATGATTATTTGTTATCGATTAATACTTTGTTTTTACCTGAACTTTTAGCTTCTGATAGACATTGTTCAGCTTGATGAATTAATTCACAACTCTTTATTCCATCTTGATAGCTTGCCACACCAATACTAACCGTTATATTGATGATGTCTTGATTGTATTCCACACATAATAATTCAGTATTTTCACGGATCAATTCAGCTATGTCTTTAGTAATTTGATTATCACTGCCAATTAACAATACAATAAATTCTTCACCATTCCAGCGAGCGGCAATATCTGTTTTACGCACACAATCCTTTAATTTATTTGCAAAGCGTTTTAAAACAATATCTCCAGCAGACTGACCATATTGTTCATTTATAGTTTTAAAATTATCAATATTAATTAATAAGATGGATAAATTACTTTGTTCTAATAATTTGTTATTAAGCATATTGTTGAAATGGCTACGAGTATATAGCTCAGTTAACTCATCTGTTTCTGAGCGTTTTTTTAACTCGCCCGTTTGAACACTATTTTGTGTTATCCATGTGTTAATACCGTGAAAGAGCAGAATAAACCCTATCACTTGTCCTAGATCTTCGAGTAGCGCAGTTAATAACCATGGCTGAATAAATATTTCATCTAAGGAATCTGTTAATAAAGCTAAAAATAAAAAGAAAAAGGCACTTAATAGGTACTTATGAACAACGGTATTATGTTTCATTCTATGTAAGTTAATGAGCAAAAATAACAGGGTTATTGTAATGATTAATTCAAAATATAAGCTATAAAAATCGACATCATTAGCCATTGGGAACTGAGATATGTGCAGGCAGATATAAGCAATAATGAAAAAATAAAATGATGCAAGAGTTTGAGTTTTTAACAATGAATTCTTATCTCTATAAGATGATCTATTTTTTATTGTATCGTTTTTAAGATAAATAAAATTCCTGTCTGTAAACTACTAAAATTGTCTTTATTAGTAAATAAATGTGTCTGTAATTATTAGGATGTTTGTAATTTTGTGATTAGTCCTTTATTTATGCACATGATCTCTCTATCATTAACGATCCGTTTTTTAGATGGTTTTTTCCGATGCCTAAAGTGACTCAGCAAGATATATCAACAAGTTTTGGTCGTAACATTATTGACCGAGGTACCCTCTATTTTAAAGAGAGCCGTGTATTAGCATGTGATTATGATGAATCGACTAATACCCTGACAGGATTGGTGAAAGGGACGAATGAAGCTCCTTATGACACTAAAGCATCGATAAAAACATCCAATAAAGGTGGCTATATTATTCAGAGCACCTGCTCTTGTCCTGTAGGTTGGAACTGTAAACATGCAGTTGCTTTATTATTAGCCTATCAAGCTGACACTCCTAATTATAATATCGAGAATAGTTACCAAACTTGGTATGAAATGTTAGAAGGGAAAGTTACACAACCTACAAAAGTGAGAGCGTCTGCTTATCAAGGTTTTTTCCGTTTCTCTTTTGATAAAAAAGTATTTAATCATGAGCACCGTTATATCAGAGTTGAATATGGCACGGTGCGTTTCCTAAAAAGTGAAAATACGCATGTTTTCAGTGAAAAAGATTTAGTTTCTGTTGCTGATAATGAAAGCTGGATGGAAAGTTTTAAATGGGTAGAAGATGAAGATGTTGAAATTCTACGTTTATTGTTAACTAAAGAAGGTCGTGTTAGCAAGTTAGGTAAAACTTATATTAAAACAGAGTTAGATTTATTAGCCTTACAAAAAATATTACAAACAGGACGTTGCTTCTGGGAAACTTTAGATCAAAAAATAACAGTTTCTGAAGCACGTGCTTTAACACTCGAATGGCAATCTGTAGAAGATGAGCTAAAGCAATTAACGGTTAATTTAGATGATTGTGAAAACTGGTTATTAATTCCTACACCCAAACCTTATTTCTATGATTTAGAACGCCATCAGTTTGGTAAAATATCAACAGATTTTAACCGTGATTGGTTATTGTCGTTATTACAATCACCACCGTTAGGTGAAGAACAGCGGGCGCATTTTACACAGGAAGTTTCGCTCGGGTTTTCACAAGATGTTTTACCTAATCCTCAGCATTATGATATTCAGCATATTGATGAAAAATTGCAGGTTATCTTTAAGCTAGACGTACAAAAGATAAAAGCTCAAGACCTATTTTTAGGACGTTTATATTTTAAGTATGGTGATTTATTGCTAACTCCTCATATTTTAGAAGATAAACAACGTAATCAATATATGCATAAAGGTCAGATTGTTAGTATCTCACGTGAGATAGAACAAGAGCTGGCAGCACTTCATGAATTTAATGAATTATGCTTACTTGATGTGTATATGTATGATCCCAAATTTATAGTTAATAAAGATACACAGGGAATTTTACCGCCTGAATTAGGTGGTTCTCAAGAGTTTCAATGGTTGTCATTATTAACGGCACATAAAGCCCGTTTAGAAGTACTAGGTTGGCAATTTGAGATTGCTAAAGATTTAGCATTACAGAGTCAGCAAGTTGATAGCATTGACATCGATGTTGATGAAAAAGGTAATTGGTTTGATTTAGGTGTTTCTATTGAAGTAGAAGGCAAACGTATTGAATTATTGCCTTTATTATTAGAGTGGTTACGTAGCAATGAAGATTGGCAGCAGAATGATTACGATATCTTATTAGCTCAAGGCAATGGCCGTCCTCTGCGTGTTAAACGCGAATCTATTCAACCTATTTTGTCAATCTTGCAAGAGTTAGGTGAAGTCAATGAAAGCAAGATTAATCTGCCGCAAAATCAGGCTGCTTTATTAGCTCAATTACCTGAAATTAATCGCTGGGTTGGTGGTGAACACGTTCAGGAGTTAGCTAAAAAGTTAGCTAATTTTAGTGGTATTCAATCTGTGCTTAAACCTGAAGGTTTAACGGCTGATCTGCGTGATTACCAAAAAGAAGGTTTAGATTGGTTAATGTTCTTAAATGAATATGGCTTTTCAGGTGTGTTAGCCGATGATATGGGCTTAGGTAAAACGGTTCAAACCTTAGCGTATTTACTTTATAAAAAGCAGCATCAGTTATTAACTTTACCTTCAATGGTGATTTGCCCAACCTCTTTAGTAAGTAACTGGCTTAATGAGGCAATTAAATTTACGCCTGACTTAAAAGTATTGGTTTTACATGGCATTGGTCGTCATCAATTCTTTAAAGATATTAATGATTATGATCTCGTTATCACAACTTATCCTTTAATTGCTCGTGATTTTAAGGAGTTTGAAGCATTTTCTTTTGCAGATCTCATTTTAGATGAGGCGCAAACCATTAAAAATCCATTAGCAAAAATGACTAAAAGTATTAAGTTAATTGATGCTAAACAGCGTCTATGTTTAACCGGTACACCTATGGAGAATCATTTAGGTGAATTATGGTCGTTGTTTGATTTCTTGATGCCAGGGTTTTTAGGTTCATATAGTACTTTCAATCGTGTTTATCGTAAGGGAATTGAAGGTGAAGGAAATCAACAAATACAGCAATGGTTAATTCAAAAAACCAAACCTTTCTTATTACGTCGTACTAAAGATGATGTAGCGAAAGAGTTGCCAGCTAAAACTGAAATTATTCATAAAATCGCATTACAAAATGATCAACGTACGCTGTATGAAAGCATTCGTATTACGATGGAAGCAAAAGTACGAGATCTCTTGCGCGAAAAAGGGATGGCAAGAAGTCGTATCGAATTTTTAGATGCGTTACTGAAATTACGCCAAGCTTGTTGTGATCCTCGTTTAGTCAAATTAGAACATGCACAGCAAATTAAAAGTTCTGCAAAATTAGACTTTTTAATGGAAATTGTACCGGAGATGGTAGAAGAAGGCCGCCGCATTCTTATCTTCTCTCAATTTGCACAAATGTTAGGCTTAATTGAAGAAGCATTACAAGAAACGGGTATTGATTTTGTTAAATTAACAGGGCAAACGCGTAATCGTAGTGATGTCATTGAGAAATTCCAAGTGGGTGATGTTCCAGTATTCTTAATCTCCTTAAAAGCGGGTGGTGTCGGTCTTAATTTAACAGCAGCAGATACTGTTATTCATTATGATCCATGGTGGAATCCTGCCGTAGAAAATCAAGCAACTGACCGTGCATATCGAATTGGCCAAGATAAACCTGTTTTTGTTTATAAATTAATTTGTGAAGAAACCGTTGAAGAGCGTGTTTTAGCATTGCAGTCACGTAAACAAAAATTAGCAGATAGTGTGTATGGAAAAGAGCAAGAAGAAAACTTTGCTCCGGATAATAGCGATGCACTATTAAAATTATTTGAGCGTTATTAATGCAAGCTGAAGAAAAACTATTAGCGCCAATAAAAGCATTTTTACATACGGAAACACCACAAGCTTGGATAAATAAAGCTAAGCTTGTTGAGCATCAATCCGTGTTATTAATCGATCATATGATCTGTGAATTAAAAGCTGCTCAAACAGGTATGCTATTGATTCGTCGCTATGCGGTGGATAAACAAAGTGGTGATGCTTTGATGTCTTGGTTAACACCTTATAATGATTATGTTTATCGTAAGCAAGGTGATTGGCGAGCGTTAGCAAACAATAATTTATCTAAAAAAATTATTGTGAAAGGTAATATACCTTATGCTCAAGACTTAGTTGATAAAATGGTGTTATTGATTAAAGAAGAATTACATCATTTTTATCAAGTAATAGAGATCATGCATGCACGTGATATTCGTTTTGGTTTTGTTGGTTCGAGTCGCTACGCTAAAGAATTATTAAATCATGTTACAACGCATGAGCCTGATACTTTGATAGATAAGCTCATTTGCAGTGCTTATATTGAAGCAAGATCCTGTGAACGTTTTGCTAAGATAGCAGCGCATTTAGATCCTGTATTAAATAAATTTTACCTTTCTCTTTTACGGTCAGAAGCGCGCCATTATCAAGATTATTTAACACTTGCAGAGCAAATAGCAGGTAAGGATATTAGTCAGCGTATTGCCTATTTTGGTAAAATTGAAGGAGAGTTAATTACTAGCCCTGATGAGGATTTTAAATTCCACAGTGGTTGTCCTATCAATTAACAGTAAGTAGCTGAATAAAGGTTTTTATGGGCTTTTAAATCGTTACTTTTACCAATCATTATCTATTTTAAAACTATAAATCAGTTATTAATTGATAAAATAATTTACTCGCGGATTTATATTCGAGCTCCATTTTTAATGTATTAGTATTTTTATTCATCTTACCGACTACTTTCATGCTTGGACGAAATACAAGTTGGTAATGAGTTGCTGTCTGTTGTACAAAAAATTCATCGGTTTTAATGGCGGCAGTTTGCTGCTCATAAATTTTAAAAATTTTTACTAATGTTGACATGCTTGGTCCAGATACTTGATGCTGCGCTAATGTCATGGCAGCTGCATTAGATATGATAATTTCAAAGATTGATGAGCGATAAGCAAGTATGTTGTAAATCTTACGCATTTGCATAGAGCTTGGATGGACAGCACAGTGGATTATGCCTTCGATGTTAAAGCGGATTAACTGCTCTTTTGCCATAAAAGCAATCATTTCTGTATCACTAACAGGATTTGTTGTCATTTGAAACTGTGGTAATAATTTAATGACATCAAGATGATTAAAATTTACTAAAGGGTTTTTTCGTGGGAGATGTAATAACCGCCCGTCGGATAATATGAATCCTGCTTCTTTAGTATTCTCTGTGATGCCTAATAAGTTAATTAATCGTGGAGTATCAGTGACTGTGGATATTTTATTAATAGGCATAAATTGCCTCTATTTAATGATTAATTGTGATATCGGATAGGGGAATACAGCTACAAGCTAATACATAACCTGCTTCAATTTCGTTATCATTGAGGCCTTCATTACTTAATACCGAAACCTCTCCGCTTAAAACTTGTGTTTTACAACGCCCACATTTACCACCTCGACATGAATAAGGGATGTTAATGCCAGCTTGTTCTGCTTGTTCTAATAATAGTTGTTGGTTATCGCCTGTCACTTCAATATCAGATCCAGCAAAGTAAATTTGTACTGCTTCTTTGTTACTTGTTTGAGTTGCTAGCATTGAACTATATGAAGGTGGTATTTGAGTTTCTAGTATCTCAATTGCATCACCACAACGAATAATGCCAGTATTTAATGGAATTAAGTTCTGACCAAAATCAATATCACCTTGATGATATCTAAATTGAGAAAGGGTCTTTAATGGTTGTTCGAGATCTGCAACCCCTGTTTTGGGATCTACATTAGTAAACGTACAACGAGAGCAAGGTTTACTCACTTGAAATGCAACTTCACCAATTCTAATCCGTGCCCAAGTATCTTCAATAAAAGCGGTATCACCTTTAATTAATAAATTAGGACGAAAATGCAAAGCACTTATAGGGGCATCTAAATGTGTATTAAGTTGATCAATAGAAGCTTGGTTAATTAGTAATAGAGGATAACCATCAGCAAAACCGACTTCATATTGTGTGTTTTTAACTGTTCGATTACTTGTGTCTGCAAAATAAACAAGCTGGCATTCTTGTTTTAAGAAAGAAGAAAACCAGCGATCATATTCTATATTGCAATGCTGAGCTTGTACTGAATCCGACCAAATATCGACATTCAGAGTTTGTGTTGAAAATAACTCTGGTTGAATATAAATACTAGGTTGTTTTGGTGCGCTGACAAATAACCCTTTTTTAGAAAACTCAATACTGATTTGAGTTAACTGAGGGTGAGTTCGACCAGTAATAAATTTACCTTCAAGATCAACCAACATATAACGTCGGTCATCCTTTAATCCTTTTTCTTCAACCAATGCTTGCGGTAACTCAATGCCTTTGGTGGATTTTATTGGGTAAATATAAAGTTCAGTTAAGCTTTGCACATTAATCCTTAACGATTATTTAGTTCGTTCGATTAAGTATCCCTGGTAATCAGGAATGCGTGTTGAATAATCTTGAGCAAGTAATGCTGAATCCATAATAAAATCAGCTGTTGCTATGTTGGTTGCAATTGGAATGTTCCAAACAGCTGCTAAGCGTAATAATGCTTTTACATCAGGGTCATGTGGCACCGCATTCATTGGATCCCAAAAGAAAATTAATACATCAATTTTTCCTTCAGCTATTTTAGCGCCAAGTTGTTGATCTCCACCCATTGGACCAGATAAAAGGCATTCGATTGGTAAGCCTGTTTGTTTCGCTAGTAAAGAGCCTGTTGTTCCTGTTGCCAGTAAATCATGGTGTTTTAATTGTTCTACTCTGTCATCAACCCAACTCATTAAAAGAGATTTCATATGATCATGTGCAACTAAAGCAATCTTCTTTTTTGATGCTGGGATATTACGTGTAATGTAATCCATTTTTATACCTTCTTAGAGTGATTATGCGGAATAATGTTTGTCACCAAACATGAGTTTATACATTAGCCAAATAGATAAAATAAGCGTGATTGTAATTGATAGAAAATTTGATCCTAGTTCAGGGTGTTGCGCACCTGTGAATGCAGAAAAAGAGAATATTCCAATAAAAAAAGCGACCCATGCTGGACGAATACTATATTCATTATTTGCCTCATGAATATATAAACGATAGAAATGATTCACCGCAAAAAATAGCGTTAAAAATGGAAAAGGAGAAAATGAAACAAAAGAAATGGTTAAAATAGAAAAACACGCATTAGCGGATAACCCTATTAAAAAAGTATAAATTAACCACTTTATTGAGACCTTGCTATCTTGCATTACTTTTTTACTCCAGCCAATTACGTTGTGTTAAAAACTAAAAATACCATGAACAGACTGCTATTTCTTCTTTTTTATAATCAAGTCGTTACTTAAAGAGAGCTGAATATCAGTAATAGACGATTGCTATTTATCTAGCGCACGCTTTGTTGTAAGAATGTGTGACAAATGATAATAGATTGTTAATATGTGTTTTATTTGTCAAAGTAAGGTCGTCTAATGTCAACACCGAAAAAAAACAAAGCCACTCCTAAGAGTTATGATTATGATGCAATAATTATTGGCACTGGCCCTGGCGGTGAAGGCTCAGCTATGAAATTAGCTAAAGCTGGCAAGCGTGTTGCTGTGATTGAAAAGTATCAAGATATTGGCGGTGGTTGTACGCATTGGGGAACGATCCCTTCAAAAGCCCTTCGACATAGTGTTACACAACTCATTGAACTTAAAAACAATTCATTATTTACTAATAATTATCCACAAAAACAAGCTTTTACTTTTGCTGATGTATTGCGTCATACAGAACAAGTTATTGCTAAGCAAGTAACCATGCGTAGTGGTTTTTATAACCGTAATAACTGTACATTACATTTTGGTGAAGCATCTTTTGTTGATAATCATACGCTAAAAATTAAGAGCTCGGACGGCTCAACAGAAATCATTACTGCACAAGATATTATTATTGCAACGGGATCTCGTCCCTACCATCCACAAGATATTAATTTTAACGCTCCTAATGTTTATGACAGTGACACTATATTGTCTCTAGATTATCAGCCTCAGCATATCGTTATTTATGGGGCGGGTGTTATTGGTTGTGAATATGCCTCAATTTTTAGAGGGTTAAGTGTTAAAACGGATCTAATTAATACACGTGATAGATTGTTATCATTTTTAGATGCCGAGATGTCAGACGCTTTATCGTATCACTTTAGAAACTCCGGCATGATTTTACGCCACGATGAAGAATATGAAAAAGTTGAATCCTCACAAGAGGGCGTAGTGATCCACTTTAAATCAGGTAAGAAAATGAAAGCGGATTGTTTGTTATATGCAAATGGCCGCACTGGTAATACCGATCTATTAAACCTAGACGCTGTGGGATTAACACCTGATGGACGTGGGCAATTAGCAATTAATGAACATTACCAAACAGCAGTAGATAACATTTATGCTGTCGGTGATGTTATTGGCTATCCAAGCCTTGCAAGCGCGGCTTATGATCAAGGGCGTATTGCTGCTAATTTAATTATAACGGGTGAAGGTGAAAGAAAATTAATCAAAGATATCCCAACGGGTATTTACACTATTCCTGAAATTAGCTCTGTTGGTAAAACAGAGCAGATGCTGACACAACAACAAGTACCTTATGAAGTGGGGCGTGCACAATTTAAAGATCTAGCGCGTTCACAAATATTGGGTTCTGATGTTGGTAGCTTAAAAATATTATTCCATCGTGAAACAAAAGAAATTCTCGGCATTCATTGCTTTGGTGAGCGAGCGGCGGAAATTATTCATATTGGTCAAGCAATCATGGAACAAGAAGGTCCGGGTAATACTATTGAGTATTTTGCACATACTACTTTTAACTACCCAACTATGGCTGAAGCATATCGAGTAGCGGCATTAAATGGATTGAATCGTTTATTTTAAAATAATTTAGAAGAGCTACTTAATAGCAAGGTAGCTCTTCTTTTTAATGCTTTTTTATTTGTGGTTTTTGATTACCAGTAATAATGCACTAATGCTTCGAGCTTCTTGAAAGTCATCTCGTGCAAGTAATTCATCAACTTTGTTTAGTGGCCATTTAATCACTTCTAATGGCTCAGGTTCGTCACCAGGTAACTTCTCTTGGTATAAGTCTTTTGCCATAAATAAGGTCATTTCACTGCTAAAATAACTTGGTGCCATGACTACTTTTTTTAGTTCAGTTAGCTCTTTTGCTCCAAATCCTACTTCTTCTTTTAATTCTCTATTGGCCGCTTCTAAAGCACTCTCACCTGGGTCAATTAAACCTTTAGGAAAACCTAATTCATAGCTATGCGTGCCAGCGGCATACTCACGAATTAACAAGATAGTTTGATCATCATAGAATGGTACAACTAATACCGCAGAGCGGCCGCCTTGCATACGTTCAAACTCGCGTTGTTCACCGTTACTAAATTTAAGCTGTAAGGTTTCAATTTTAAAAAATCGACTGCAGGCAACGACACTTTTATTAATAATTTCAGGCAAAGTTAATGGAAAGCGACTCATAGATACCTCATGACTATCATTAGTGAAGAGAAATGTTATCTTACAATAGTTATTGTATCTACGGTAATCTATTGCACAAAAGGGTAGATATATTGAAGGTTTACAGCGTTTTTTATTGAGGAATATTATGTTTTTAGAAAAAGATGTTGATCTGGTTTTATTGGATATGGACGGTACTTTATTAGACTTACATTATGATACTAATTTTTGGCTTAATTTTGTTCCACAACAATATTCATTACTACATGACCAATCTATTGAGCAAGCTAAGCATCATGTTTATGCCCAATATAAAAAAGTTTTTGGTACCTTAAATTGGTACTGTTATGACTATTGGACCACTATTTTAGGGCTGGATATTCATCAATTACAGAATAAAAATAAACATAAAATTCAATGGCGAGAAGATAGCTTATGGTTTTTGAAAAAGTTAAAAGAATTAAATAAAAAAATTGTTATTTTAACGAATGCACATCCTAGTGGTATTGCATTAAAAAACAAACAAACAGATCTCTTAAAATATGTCGACCTTGTTATTTCTAGCCATGATATTGGTGTAGCAAAAGAAAATAAACGTTTTTGGAGTGCGGTACAAGAGCAGTTGAATACTGATTTTATTCGTTCTGTGTTTATCGATGATAGTGAAAAAATACTCACTGTTGCTCAAGATGCTGGTGTTCAATATCTTGTTGGGATCAATAAACCAGATAGTGAAAAACCTGCATCATTAATGCAGGATTTCCCATCTGTCCGACGTTTTGAAGAGCTTTTTTAAAACAGATTAAATTCTAAAATAGCTCATCATCATAGGTAACGGTTGTTTTTTTACCTGAGCTATTTTCACCATCTGTTGTATCTGACTCACTCGACCTTTCTGGAATATAAGCCGCTTCAGGAGCATATTCTGTTGGTATTGTTCCTGATTTAAAGAACTCAAATACAGAGGTGTAGTCTGTTGATGATGATAACAAACCTGTTGCTCTATCAATACGAGCGCTAGAAATTGTCATTGGACGAGGCGGAGTATAAGTTGGTTCATCTTTAGTTGTTTTTAGCATAAAACTATTCCAAGCAGGAAGTGCTGTTCTTGCTCCCGCTTCACCACCAGTTACTTGGTTTTTACTTAAGTTACTATTATATGCAACACGTCCTAGTTTTCGATTAAAGTCATCAAAACCAACCCATGACGTTGCCACCATATTGCCTACAAAACCTGAGAACCATGCGTCTTTAGAATCATTGGTAGTACCTGTTTTCCCACCCATATCTTGACGTCCAATTGCACGACCAGCTCTCCAACCTGTACCACTCCAACCTGTTTTATGTTTCCAGTCACCCCCCCCCCAGACTGCTGTGCGTAATAATTCACGTGTTAAAAAAGCTGTTTCAGGAGATATAACTGAAGGGGCAATTTGCGCTTCCTCAATCGGTGAAATTTCACAAACCTTAGCCCCTCCATCAGTGATTGTTTTAGTAATAACTTTACCTGGTTTACTTGCATCTGCTTGATATTTATCAGTACATTCAGGACAAACAATCTTAGGTTGAGCTTGGTATAACACAGTGCCATAAGCATCTTCTATGCGCTCAATAACATAAGGCTCCACCTTGTAACCGCCATTTGCAATAATTGCATAACCGGTTGCTAAATGTAGAGGCGAAATTGAAGCAGAACCTAATGCAATAGAAAAGTTTTTAGGCATATCGGCTTCATTGAAGCCAAATTTTGTTAGCTGCTGAATAACGGTATCAACACCTAAATCTTGCACTAAACGTACAGATACTACATTTTTAGACTGCCCTAAAGCACGACGTAAACGAATTGGACCTTCATAAATTGCAGGTGAATTTTTAGGTCTCCACGCAGCACTACCACTCCATTGATTAATAGGAGTGTCATTGACTAAGGTTGCTAATGTGTAACCATTATCAATAGCTGCTGAATAGATAAATGGTTTGATATTAGAACCTACTTGACGTTTTGCTTGTGTTGCACGGTTAAACTTACTGTGTACAAAACTAAAGCCACCAACTAATGCGTTAATAGCTCCATCTTGCGGATTCAGGGCGACAAAAGCGGCACTTACATCTGGATATTGTGAAAGTTGTAGTTGTTTAACTAATACTTTCTCTTTATTAACTTCCGTTTCCACTTCTACTTCACGGGTCCAGATTTGTTCTCCCACTTTGACAATATCTTTTGCTCTGTGAGGCGCGCGACCTTGTGATGAATCAGATCTAAATGCTCTTGCCCATTTTAATCCGTCCCATTCAATGGTTGAAATGTTTTCTTTTTGTCCTTTCACAATGACATCAATGCTTTGTTTATTAACAGCAACAACAATGGCTGGTAAGAGATCTGCAAAACTTGTTTCACTTGATAAAGTGCGTGCTATTTTTTCAGGTGTCCAAGAGGTCTCTTTTTCAGTCCAACGAACTTTGCTTGCTCCTCGGTAGCCATGACGCATATCGTAATTATGTAGGTTTTCAATTACGGCTTGATTTGCTGCTTCTTGGGCTTTTTTAGTGATGGTAGTGTAAACATTAAAACCTTCGTTATAACTTCTATCTTCACCATATAATTCAACTAATTTATTACGTGCAATTTCAGCCACATAATGCGCTGAAAGTGTTATTTCGGCACCATGGTAACGGCTTAAAACCACTTCTTTTAATGCTGTTTCATACTCTTCTTGCGTAATATATTTTTCATCCAACATACGTCTTAAAACGACATTACGTCGTTCTGTTGCACGTTTAATTGAATAAATAGGGTTTAAACGCGAAGGCGCTTTAGGAAGGCCTGCTAATACAGCCATCTCTGAAAGTGTTAAATCAGAAACTGCTTTACCAAAATACACTTGTGCTGCTGCACCTACACCAAACGAGCGGTGGCCTAGAGAAATTTTATTTAAGTACAGCATTAAGATTTCATCTTTAGTTAAGATTTGCTCAATCTGTATGGCAATAAACATCTCTCTTACTTTACGCAACATGGTTTTTTCGTTGGTTAAAAAGAAGTTTCTTGCGACTTGTTGGGTGATCGTACTCGCACCTTGTTTTGCACTACCTGAAGCAATATAAACACCTGCTGCACGTAGAATACCGATCGGGTCAATACCAATATGATGATAAAATCGGCTATCTTCTGTTGCGATGAAAGCATTAGCAAGCTGATCTGGGATCTCTTTTCTAGTTAATGGAATACGTCTCTTTTCACCAAATTGAGAAATGAGTTCTCCATCTTTACTGAGAACTTTCATCGGTACTTGTAACGGAATGTCTTGAATTGTCGTTACGTCAGGTAGGTTTGCCTTAAGTTGATAATAAACAATTCCTATTGTTGCAATTCCAGCAAGTCCTAAGAAAAGAGCTAATAAAAAAAGACGCTTGATCCATTTCATCATATTTGAGTAATTCCAATCGATAGTGTGACAGTGTTACATGATTTTAGATTATTTTTTACAGTATATAGTGATAAGTCCGGAGTTAAAGAGGGAACTGTGACTCATCACCTTGGAAGTTGTTGTTTTTCATCTTAATATCGCAGGTTATCAAAGAAATCTATTTATTAACACTAAATACGGCAGGATATTATGTTTTCTGGGTTTAAAAAAATGGGGCCAAGTGGTGTGATCGGCATCGATTTTGGATCTGATTCAATTAAAGCAATGGCCATATCAAAAGGCCATGGCACGTATCAGATTGATGCGGTAGGGGAAGCGCCAGTTACTAAAGGACTAATTGTAGATAACCGTTTGGAAGATGTTGCTAAATTAACGTTAGTAATTAAACAGTTACGAAAGAATTTCCCTGCTAACTACAGGAATGCTGCGATTGCTGTGACGGGGGCTGACGTCATTACAAAAGTGATGACAATGAACGCGGATCTTGATGAATTAGAGTTAGAGGCTCAAGTTGAATTAGAAGCAGAGAGTAGTATTCCTTTTCCATTAGATGAAATATTTATCGATTTTGAAATTATCGGTCCTAATGCTGTAGATAAAGCCGCCAATGACATTCTTGTGAGTGCCGCTCGAAAAGAGAGAGTGTTATCACAGGTACAATGCGTGGACGAAAGCGGTTTAAAAACAACGGTTGTTGACGTGGCTAGTCATGCTCTTGCTCGTGCAACTGAATTGGTGTTTTCTCCAGAAGATTATGACCAAGGTATTGCACTTGTGGATATTGGTGCCTCGCAAATGATGCTCAATATTTTTTATCAGGGCAATATTATTTTTACACGTAGCAAAAATCATGGTGGTGCAACTTGTACCCAAATGATCGCAGACCGTTATGGTTTTTCATTTACAGAAGCTGAAAAAATGAAATTAGAGGGTAACTTACCTGTTGATTGTGATATCGACGTTATTACTCCTTTTATTAATCAGACAGTGAATCATTTGCGTTTTGATTTACGCATGTTTACTAATGCACCCAATACCGTAGAAGTTAAAAAATTAATTTTAACGGGTGGTGGGCAGTTAATGCCTGAACTAGTACAACAATTAAAAGATGAGTTAGAGGTAAATGTACAAGTTGCAGATCCTTATCTAGGTTTCGAATTCAAAAATGAAGAAGATAAAACATTATTAAGCCAGTCTGGAGCTAAATATATGATGGCATTAGGTTTGGCATTACGAGGAGTTATTTAATGTCGAATATTAATCTGTTGCCATGGCGCGAAGACGATAAAAAGAAAAGAAAAATAACTTTTTTTACAATATTAGGTGCAAGTTGCTTGGGGGCTTTAGCCATCTGTTATGTGGGTAAAATGTATGTCGATTCAATGATTGATGCACAAAGTGAACGTAATCAATACTTACAAACTCAAACTATTATTCTTGATAGACGCATTGCAGAAATCCGTAATATTAAAGCAGAAAAAGCAGAATTAGTACGTCGTATTAACTTAATCCAACATCTTGAAGCTGAGCGTAATACCGCAACTCATCTATTTAATACTTTACCTGTTGTTACTCCTCCTGGTGTTTATATTGATTCTGTTAATTTTAATAATGGCCGAGTTGATGTTAGAGGGTTAACTGAATCAAACGGGCGGGTTAGTACAATGGTAAGAAATGTGGATAGTTCTGGTTGGTTAGGGGATGCTTCATTACCTTCTATTGTGACAGGACCTACCGAACCTATAAAACTGTTTAAGTTCTCTATGAACTTTGTTGTGCTTGATGAGCAGGGGGCTAAAAAATGAACATTAATGAATTAGATTTTGAAAATGTAGGTAGTTGGCCTCGTTTATATAAAGTTGTGATGATTGTGGTTGTTTGTCTTATGTTGTTTGTTGGTTTTTATTATTACGTCATTGAAGACCAGTTAAAACAATTAAAGAAAATTGAAGCAAAAGAGTTAACACTAAAAGATGAATTTAGAGTAAAAGCCGCACTGGCTTCAAACCTTGAGCCGTATCGAGAGCAAATGAAAGAAATTGCAGTGATACTGGAGGGGCTGGTTAATAAATTACCTAGTAACAAAGAACTTGCGAGCTTGTTAGATGACATTAGCTTTATCGGTTCAAATAACGGTTTACAGTTTAAAAGTATTAACTGGGGAGTGAAGAAACAGGGTGAGCTTTCGGAAGAGGTTCCAATCAGTATTCAAGTGGTAGGGACTTACGATCAGTTAGGTAAGTTTTCAGCTGATATTGCGGCATTACCACGTATTGTCATATTAGAAAACCTACGTTTAAAGCATAGTGGGGAGAACATGCTTATGTTAGATGTTGTGGCTAAAACCTACCGTTATAAAGGAAATAAATAATGAAGCATTTATTCACTTTATTAATGAGTCTTTCGCTGTTTGCATGTGTAGAAGTGAAAATTGATGATTTGAACTCCTTTGTTGTTGAGACTAAAGCAAAGGTTTATCCCATTAATGATAAAATACCCACTTTGAAAAAAATTGATGCGTTAGTTTTTACGCAGGAAGAGGGCCGAGACCCATTTTCAAAACCTAAAGCTGAAGTTGCCGAGGTGGTAAAAAATGCGCCTAAAAGTTGCCCTCAGCCTAATTTTGAACGTAAAAAACAGTCATTAGAGATGTATTCTCTTGAAAATATTAAAATGAGAGGTACATTATCGATCAATGAAGAGCTTTGGGCGCTTGTGCAAGTATCAGGAGGTGAAATTCACAAGGTACGACCAGGGTATTATTTGGGGCTAAACTATGGAAAAGTGTTAAAAGTCTCCAAAAATAAAATCGATTTATTAGAGCTAGCATCAGACAGTAACGGCTGCTGGCAAGAACGTGTTACACAAATCGAGTTGCTGTCAGAATAAATTTAATCAGGGATGAAATGGAAATAATGGAACTTAGAAACCTTAAAAAAATAATATTATCGAGTGTAAGTGTCGCTTTATTATTATTGTCTTCTTTTGTGACTGCTGAACCACAATTAACCAAACTTAATGTCAATCCACTTGTGCAAGGGAAATATGAATTAAAGTTTGAATTCAATGATGCTATCAGTGCTTATACAGATAAATTAAATTATCGCCCAAATCAGTTAATTATTGATATTGCTGATGCAAGTTCAATTCTTAAACTAAATCCAATTAAAATACAGAAAGGCGGAATAGAAGTTGTTGAAGCTAATCGTACTATTGAAGGTTTACGTTTAGTTATTAACTTAGATACTTTAATGCCTTACCGCATTTCACGTGAAGCTAATAACCTTATTGTACGTTTTGGTGAAGTTTCTGAACAATCAGAAACGTCAGCGGCTGAATCTGCATTAGCTCTTGCTGTTGCGCAAGATTCAGGTAATCAAACTATACAAGTTGAATTGCCAACACCTGCTAAATTAGAAGCTAAAGCAACCTCAACAGAGAAACCTAAAGGCTATGTAAATACGGTTTCAGAAATTGATTTTAAACGTGGTTCAGAAGGGCAAGGTAAATTATTTGTTTACTTAGATAATTCAAGTGTTGCTGTGGATATTCGTCGTCGTGATAATCAATTAATTGCTGAATTCCAAAGCACCTATATTCCTGATGAATTGTTATACATCATGGATGTAGTTGATTTTGCAACCGCAGTTGAGAAAGTAGAGACTTTCCGTGAAGATGGTACAACGCGTTTTGTTTTTGAAATGAAAGGTGAATATAACTACCGCTATGACCAATTAGATACTTTATTTATGATTGAAGTATCTGAAAAACCAAAAGATGAACAAGAAAGTGTTTATCAAGGTAAAGCTATTTCACTTAACTTCCAAGATATCCCAGTCCGTACTGTATTACAGTTAATAGCTGATTTTAACGGTTTTAACTTAGTTATCACCGATTCAGTAAGCGGTAATATTACGCTACGTCTTGATGATGTTCCTTGGGAGCAAGCTTTAGATATCATTCTGAAAGTGAGAGGTTTGGGTAAGCGTATGGACGGTAACGTTCTGATGATTGCCCCTGCAACTGAATTGGCAGCAAAAGAACGTGAGCAATTAGAAACAGATAAAGAAGTGGCTGACTTAGCGACATTACACTCTGAATACATTCAAATTAATTACGCAAAAGCAGCTGACATTGCTGGCATGTTATCAGGTGGAAACGCAGGGCTGTTATCTGCTCGTGGTAACGTAAGTATCGATGCACGTACTAATACGCTATTAATTAAAGATACTGCTGCTGTTATTGATTCAGTTAAAGATATGGTTGAAATCTTAGACATTCCAGTACGCCAAGTTGTTATTGAAGCAAGAATGGTAACGGTAAATGATTCTGTAGGTGAAGAACTAGGTGTTCAATGGGGCTTCTCAGGCACAACGGGTACAACAACGACAGGTTCTACTTCGGGTACATTGCCAGGTATTGCAGGCGGTACAACAGGTTCTGTCTCAGACCGTTTGAATGTTAATTTACCTGTCGCAGGAGCTGCCGGTAATATTGCCTTCCAAGTTGCTAAGCTTGCAAATGGTGAAATTTTAGATTTACAACTCTCGGCATTAGAGCAAGAGAATAAAGCTGAAATAATTGCAACACCGCGTATTACAACGTCTAATCAACAAACTGCTTATATTGAACAAGGTACTGAAATTCCATATGTTGAATCAGCCTCTTCAGGTGCAACATCTGTGAGCTTCAAAAAAGCGGTATTAAGTTTAGAAGTAACACCGCAGATCACACCAGATAACAAAGTTATCTTAGACTTAGTGATTACCCAAGATTCAAAAGGTGAAATTGTTCCTACAGGTACAGGTACTGCAGTGGCAATTAATACACAGGAAATTGCAACACAAGTACTAGTTGAAAATGGAGAAACATTAGTACTTGGTGGTATTTACCAACAACGTATTACTGACTCAATTACTAAGGTTCCATTATTAGGAGATATTCCTTATCTTGGTTACTTCTTTAGATCAACTATTCAAGAAAATAGTAAAGCTGAGTTATTAATTTTTGTTACTCCACGTATCGTAATGCAAACCAAATATTAATAATTTGTAAGCTAAATTTTGAATAAGCCTGAAGTTTATCTTCGGGCTTATTTTTTTATGGCTTGCAATATATTGTTAACAATTGCGATAATAAGCGACTTCTCTTTAATTTCTAAGGGTTTTCCCAGTAATCAATCACTTGAGTAAAAATTCAACATGGCAGAACAGCGTAATATATTTTTAATCGGTCCAATGGGGGCTGGTAAAAGCACAATTGGACGTCAACTTGCACAAATGCTGCATTTAGATTTCCTTGATTCAGATAGCGAAATTGAACGTAAAACAGGTGCGGATATCGCCTGGGTATTTGATGTCGAAGGTGAAGAAGGTTTCAGAAACCGCGAACAAGAAATGCTAGATGAACTAACTAAAAAACATGGCATCGTTTTAGCAACGGGTGGTGGTGCTGTTATTCGACAAGAAAACAGAACTCATTTATCTGCTCGTGGCATCGTTGTTTATTTGAAAACAAGTGTTCAAAAGCAACTTGCGAGAACGTTGAAAGATAAACGTAGACCATTACTGCAAGCTGATGATCCACAATCAGTGTTAGAAACATTAGCAGAAAAACGAAACGCGCTTTATGAAGAAGCTGCGGATTACACTATTGAAACAGACGAGCAAAGTGCAAAAGTAGTTGCTAGTCAAATTATTGCTTTATTGGATTTTTAATGGAAAAGTTACTCGTTGATCTAGGTGACCGTAGTTACCCAATTTCTATTGGACAAAATTTATTGTCTAATGTCGATTTATTTAGCAGCGCAATTAAAGGTAAAAAAGTAATGATCGTCACTAATGACGTGGTTGCTCCTTTATATTTAGACGCCTGCAAAGAAACACTAAAAGACTATCAAATAGATGAAGTTATTTTAGCTGACGGCGAGCAACATAAAAATCTGAATACGTTTGAAATTATATTAAGCGAACTATTAGCTAAAAAACATGCAAGAGATACCACAATTGTTGCATTAGGTGGTGGCGTTATTGGTGATATGGCAGGCTTTGCGGCTGCATGTTATCAACGAGGCGTTCCATTTGTACAAATACCTACTACATTATTATCTCAAGTTGATTCGTCAGTGGGCGGAAAAACTGCTGTAAATCATGCGCTTGGTAAAAATATGATCGGTGCTTTTTATCAGCCTCAAGCCGTTATTATTGATATTGAATGTTTAAAAACGCTACCTGCACGTGAATTCGCGGCGGGTATGGCTGAAGTGATCAAATACGGTATTATTTACGATAAAGATTTTTTTGCTTGGTTAGAATCAAACATTGAAGCTATTAAATCACTTGATCCTGATGCAATTATTTACATGCTTAAGCGTTGTTGTGCGATTAAAGCCGAAGTTGTTGCACTTGATGAGAAAGAGCACGGCATTCGCGCACTGTTAAATCTTGGTCATACGTTTGGACATGCCATTGAAGCTGAGCAAGGTTATGGTAACTGGTTACATGGTGAAGCGGTTGCTGTTGGTATGGTTTTAGCTGCTGAAACGTCTTATATATTAGGCTTAGTAGATCACAATGATGTGGAACAAATAATCAATTTGATTGAAGCCTTTGATCTGCCATTAACTGCGCCTGCTGATATGCAATACAAGCATTTTGCAGAACATATGCAATTAGATAAAAAAGTACTTAATGGTCAATTACGTTTAGTTTTACCGACCTCAGTAGGCACAAGTGCATTATTTGATGATGTCAGTGAGAGAGTACTTCGCGACGTTATTGAATCATAATTTATTATGCTTGTAATAATAACAAGGTTAATCTCTTCTTTGTTGCAGTTGATCGTTCACCTGCAACATCTCATGTGTCCTTTTTTTATCCCTAATAATACGGTGATAAAACGAGTTGAATGTGCTAAAAATGTATCGGTTGTTTTTAAATGAATAATAAAAAGAACAGAGCTTTTTTAAAGTGGGCAGGCGGAAAGTACACGTTAACCGAGCAAATTAATGCGCGTTTACCTGATGCAAAACGATTAATAGAACCTTTTGTTGGCGCAGGATCTGTTTTTTTAAATAGTGATTATGAAGAATATATTCTTAATGATATCAACCCTGATTTAATTGAGATGTATAAAATTATTAAACGTAAACCGAAGCAGTTCATCCATGATGCAAAGGTTTATTTCCAAAATAAATACAATCAAGAAGAAGTTTATTACCAGTTGCGAGAGCAGTTTAATAAAAGTGATGACGTTTACCTACGCTCACTCTTATTCCTCTATATGAATCGTCACGGTTACAATGGTCTGTGTCGTTATAATAAAAGTGGTGGTTTTAACGTGCCTTTTGGGCGATATAAAAAACCTTATTTCCCAGAAGCTGAGTTATTGTTTTTTTCTGAAAAAGCGAAAAAAGCAACTTTCACTTGTAAACCGTATCAAAAACTTTTTTTATATCTCCGTGATGATGATGTGCTGTATTGTGACCCTCCTTATGTACCATTAAGTAAAAGCGCTTCTTTTACTAGTTATGCCACACAAGGCTTTAGTTTAGATGATCAAGCACAGTTGGCTAAATTAGCGCGAGAAAGTAAAGCGGCCGTTTTATTAAGTAATCACGATACAACGTTAACGCAAGAATTATATCGAGATGCAGAATGCGATAGCTTTTTTGTTTCTCGTACAATTAGTAGTAAATCTTCAGATCGTAAACCTGCTGCTGAATTATTTGCTTTCTTTCCTGCTCAAAAATAATTAACTTCAAAGATATACCATCCTGAGTACAAACATCGAAAATAAAAATTAGTGTGTTAGGCGCTGCTTAGGTAGAATAATGGCTTTATTATTTAGCTTTTTTCTATTAGGGAACAAATCATCATGACTGATTATTTAATTGCACCTTCGATCCTGTCTGCAGACTTTGCTCGTTTGGGTGATGATGTACAAAAAGTATTAGATGATGGTGCCGATGTTGTGCATTTTGACGTAATGGATAATCATTACGTACCCAATTTAACGATTGGTCCAATGGTTTGTAAAGCACTACGTGATTTTGGTATTACCGCTCCTATTGATGTTCATTTAATGGTTGAGCCCGTTGATACTATGATTGTTGAGTTTGCTAAAGCAGGCGCTTCAATTATTACCTTCCATCCTGATGCATCAAAACATGTGGATCGCTCATTACAGCTTATTAAAGATCATGGTTGTAAAGCCGGTTTAGTATTAAATCCAGCTTCTTCATTAGAAGAGTTAACGCATGTTATGGATAGATTAGATGTTATTTTATTAATGTCTGTGAATCCTGGGTTTGGTGGACAATCCTTTATTCCACATACTCTTGAAAAACTTCGTCAAGTACGTAAATTAATTGATGACAGTGGTTTAGATATCCGTTTACAAGTTGATGGTGGTGTTAAAACTGACAACATCAAAGAAATTGCTGAAGCGGGTGCTGATATGTTTGTGGCAGGCTCGGCTATTTTTAATCAACCAGATTATAAAGCAGTGATCGACGATATGCGTGAACAATTAGCTCAAGTTAACTTAGAGAGTGTTTTAAGATGAATCAACTAACTAATATTAAACTTATCTGTTTTGATTTAGATGGTACATTAGTAAACAGTGTGCCGGATTTACGTTTAGCTTTGAATGCAATGTTAGATGATTTTGCATTACCTAATGTGAATGATTTGATAGTTAAAACTTGGGTGGGTGACGGCATCCCTAAAATGGTTGAGCGTTGTTTAATACATGTTCAGAACAAAGCGCCTAGTGAATCAGAATTAAATCATGCTGTTGCTATTTTTGAAGGTTATTATCAAGCGTTTTTAAATACAGAATCAGGTTTATATCCTGCAGTAAAAAGCACACTATTTACGTTACAGGATAAAGGTTACAAAATTGCTTTAGTGACCAACAAAGGTGAAAAATTCTTACCTGATTTATTAGCTTATTTTGGTATTGATCGCTGCTTTGATTTACTTTTAGGTGGAGACACTCTAGCTAAAAATAAACCAGATCCAATGCAAGTAGATTATGCTTGTAACTATTTTAAAGTCGATAAAGCAGATGTGGTGATGGTAGGCGATTCACGTAATGATATTTTAGCGGGACAAAACGCACAGGTAAAAACAATAGCATTAACATACGGTTATAACTTTGGTGAGCCTATTGCCGATATTAACCCTGATTATATGATTAATCATTTCGACGAATTATTAACATTACTATAAAAGTAATGAAGGAAATAAAAAATGACTAAACCAGTTGTATTAAGTGGATGTCAGCCATCTGGCGGCTTAACCATCGGTAATTACATGGGCGCACTTCGTCAATGGGTTGCTATGCAAGAAACACATGATTGTTTATTTTGTATTGTTGATTTACATGCGATCACTGTTCGCCAAGATCCAAAAGCATTGCGTAGTGCTATTTATGATGGTTTAGCAATGTACCAAGCGGTAGGGATTGATCCACAAAAAAGTACCATGTTTATTCAATCACAAGTGCCTGAACATGCTGAATTGTCTTGGATATTAAATTGCCATACGCAAATGGGTGAATTAAACCGTATGACTCAATTTAAAGATAAATCACAAAAGAATGTCACAAACATTAATGCCGGGTTATTTAGTTACCCAGTTTTAATGGCGGCGGATATTTTATTATATGGCCCAAGTAGTGTGCCTGTTGGTAGCGATCAAAAACAACATCTTGAATTAGCACGCGATATTGCAACACGTTTTAATAACGCATATGGCGATACTTTTGTTGTGCCAGAGCCTGCAATTCCTGAGCACGGTGCGCGTATTATGAGTCTACAAGAACCGACTAAAAAGATGTCTAAGTCTGATGATAATGAAAAGAATTTTATTGCATTATTAGAAGATCCTAAGAAAATTGCTAAAAAGATTAAAAGTGCTAAAACAGATACCGATGAGTTAGCTCGCATCTACTTTGATACTGCTGAAAAACCAGGTGTTTCTAATTTATTAACATTACTTTCATGTTCAACAGGCAAATCAATCGAGAGTTTGATTCCCGAGTATGAAGATAAAATGTACGGACATTTAAAATCAGATACAGCAGATGCCGTAGTGACATTATTAGAGCCGATTCAAGCTCGTTTTAAAGCGTTACGTGCAGATGAAGATGCATTGCAAGCAATGGCGAGAGTGGGGGCTGAGAAAGCGCAACAACGAGCTGCTGCAACCTTAGCTAAAGTATACGATCGTGTTGGTTTCTTACCGAAATAATTAATTATCATCGTTATTATGCATTAAAAAGCAAAAGGCTGATTTTTAATCAGCCTTTTTTATTTTTCGATTTAGAGTTTATCAGTATGAGACGTAATTTATTCGCCTAAACCTTTACCTGCATCTTTTTTATTGATCAGCTCAATCATATAACCGTCTGGATCTTTTACGAAAGCAATGACCGTACTGCCACCTTTTACTGGACCAGCTTCACGTGTAACGATGCCGCCTAAGCTTTTTATTTTTTCACAGGTTTGATAAATATCATCAGTCTCAATAGCAATATGACCATAAGCGTTGCCTAAGTCATAAGCATCAGTATCCCAGTTGTAGGTTAATTCAATCACTGTTGTTTCAAGCTCATCACCATAACCCAAGAAAGCAAGAGTATACTTATATTCAGCATTTTCAGATTGGCGTAATAACTTCATTCCTAATACTTGTTGGTAAAAATCTAAAGATTTTTGTAGATCAGTAACACGTAACATTGTGTGTAATAAACGCATAAAATACTTCCTCTATTATCTTAATCAAGATTAATACCAATCACAGTAAATAGCAGCTCTATTTTATTGCTTAAAACAACTCACTTCTTTGTTATAAATTTCGTAAATGGAACAACCCTTTACGAAATTTACGGCTCGAATTGAATTGTTTTTTCTGCACAAAATTTAGATCACATACTTAATGCAATTGGTATAAGCCTGAATTTTTAGGTAATTAAAATAACTTATTTTTCAGTGTTAACAGTTTAGCAAAGGAAATAATCATTTACGTCAACTTATGCTGTGAATTAGGTCATTTCTTATTTTGTAACATAATAATAACCAACTTAGTCAACGACAGGGCTTTTTCACTGCTTAAAGTAACTTACTTCTTCGCTATAAACTGAGGCATTCTTAAAAAATAGGCACAAAAAAAGCGAATATAAATTCGCTTTTTATTTAAATATTAGCTTGGTAATTTTCTACCATAAACCTTTTGTTAGGAACTTAACTGTTTCAGTTATTTCCTCATCAGTACAATCATTACACGTCCCTCTTGGAGGCATCGCATTAAAGCCAGTGATTGCATGTTTGATTAAGGTTTCTTCACCTTTCGCTATATGAGGAGCCCATGCTGCAGCATCTCCTTTAATCGGAGCGCCAACGGCACCTGTGCCATGACATGCAACACAGAAAGAGTTGTAAATCTTCTCTCCAGAACGTGGGCCAGCAGATTCACCTGAATCTCCACCAGAACTTGCTGTTGCAACTTCGCCATCCAAATAAACATCACCAACGGGACTAATACGATGGGCAATTGCTTCTTCCGATAGGTCTTGTGCAAAGCTTAGTGTGCTAAATAGGCTCATTGAAAGAGCAATAAATAGGCTAAGACGTTTAATAAGGCTCACGTGAACTCCTGTAAATGTTAATAAAAAGCTTATTTGCATAAGGCTTGTTGTAAAAATGTTAATTATAACGAGATTGCCTTTAACTACCAGTATCTTTATGGATATTATTGTTTCCAGTTCACTATTTTCTTTTCTTTTCCTCTGATCAGGCGACGAATATTGCTGATATGTTTAATAATAATCAAACATGACAGCATTAATACTGGCAAAGTGAATTCTGGTTTTATATTTTCGATAAAAATAGGTGCTGCAATTGCCGTAATAATTGCTGCTAAAGAAGCATAACCGCTGACTGCAATTGTTAATAACCAAGTAATAATAACCAAACCTGTCATATCCATACCTAAAGGCAATAAAGTACCTAATCCTGTAGCAACACCTTTTCCTCCTTTGAAACCAAAATAAGGTGGAAAAATATGCCCCAAACAAGTGGCGATACCAATAAAGCCAATGGCTACAGGTGGAACTCCTGCGAAATAAGCGAGGTAAACAGGGATGACTCCCTTTAATAGATCAAAAATTAATACGAGGCTTGCTGCTTGTGCGTGATGTAAACGCAGCATATTTGTAGCACCTGGGTTTTTTGAGCCTTCTAATCTAGGATCGGGCCAACCTTTGAGCTTACATAATAAAATGGCACCGTTGAGCGCGCCAATAAAATAAGCAGACACGCTAAAAATTAGTGTGGTCAGTATAATCATGGTACTTATTTCATCCCAATCAGGTAAAATATGGCGCATTGTTAATGAGTTATGAGATTATTTCTTATAACATTCATTATAATATTGAGTTTTGTAGGCTGAGTTTACTTGTAAAGTATTATAAACAAAAGCATCGTCGTATAAAAAATAGGCATAGCTATAAGGTTTAAGCATGGATATCGTTTTTATTAAACAATTAGAAGTGATCAGTACAATTGGTGTATATGGCTGGGAAAAATCAGTTCAGCAAAAACTTTATTTTGATCTTGAAATGGCATTCGATAATCGTCCTGCCGCAAATAGTGATGATATTGCATTGGCATTAAACTATTTCAGTGTTTCAGAACGAGTAAACCAATTTGCTCAGCAACATCAATTTGAATTAATTGAAACAATGGCTGAACGTGTTGCTGAATTGATAATGCAAGAATTTGCAGTGCCATGGATAAAGCTAACATTACATAAGCCTGGAGCGTTAGCTAAAGCCCAAAGTTTAGGTGTACAAATTGAACGTGGTATAAAATAGTGGCGCAAATTTTTATTGGTATTGGATCAAGTATTAATCGTCGAGAAAATATTCGCCAAGGTGTCATTTTATTAAAAGAGTCTTTTGGTCAATTACGTTTATCGAATATTTTTGAAAGTGAAGCGGTAGGCTTTAAAGGTGGTAATTTTTATAATTTGGTTGCTGAATTACATAGTGATTTATCTATCGAATCAGTTATTAAAAAATTAAAATGTATAGAAATACAATTAGGGCGACCAGAAAAAGCAATCAAATACGCACCAAGAACTTTAGATCTCGATTTATTATTATATGATGCTGAAATTGACAAAATACGTGATGTCCCACGAGCTGAAATAACTGAAAATGCATTTGTATTACAACCTTTAGCAGAATTAGCTCCAACCTTAATTCACCCCATTTTAGCCGTTACGTATCAACAACTATGGCAACAGTATCCCACAAATAAGCAAAAATTGTGGAAAGTAGAAACACCTATTTTTTAACCAATAAAGTATTAATCACTTTAACTAAATGAGATTGAAATGAGTATTTTAGAAATTGTAGTACTAGCCTTAATTCAAGGGTTAACTGAGTTTTTACCTATTTCCAGTTCTGCACATTTAATTCTGCCTTCAGTATTATTAGGCTGGCAAGATCAAGGTTTAGCTTTTGATCTCGTTTTAAATATTGGCACTCTGGCGGCTGTTGTATTGTATTTCCGTCATGAAGTGATCAACATGTCGATGGCATGGACAGACTCCATTAAAAATAAAAATCATACGCCAGATAGTAAACTTGCTTGGTGGATAGTATGGGCGACGATCCCGGCGGCTGCTATTGGTTTTTTTGGTAAAGATTATATTGAAATGTACCTTCGTAGTGGATATGTCATTGCTGTTACTACCATCGTCTTTGGTTTATTACTGTGGTGGGCAGATGCCAAAGCAAGCCAAATAAAAACCGAATATCAAACGGGATTAAAAGGTGCAATTATCTTAGGTTTTGCGCAAGCGCTTGCGTTGATCCCTGGTACATCTCGTTCAGGTATAACTATTACTGCAGGTTTGATGTTAGGTTTAACTCGTAATGCCGCAGCTCGTTTTTCTTTCTTAATGTCTATCCCTATTATTGCGATGGCATCTGGATATGACTTATTAAAGTTTATTCTCTCTGACGAGTATGTGGATTGGTCTTCATTATTCTTAGGGGCTGGTATTTCATTTATAAGTGCTATTTTATGTATTCATGTCTTCTTATTATTATTAAATAAAGTTGGAATGTTACCGTTTGTTATTTATCGTTTGCTATTAGGTCTTGCGTTATTTTACGTGTTAGCAGGTTAAAGTAATTCGAATAGCTATAACTGGTTGTAAGTTATAGCTATTCTTCTCTTTTATATTGTTTTATTAGCATTCTCTTTTTAGTTTTTGCTCATTTTTGAAGTCTTGAATAAGTTGAACACGTTGTTCGTTCAATTTATGTTTGATTTCTACCCCTTGAAAACCTTCTGCAATAATCGCTTTAATATTTACCTTTAATGTTTCTTGAAAGGCTTGCCACATATATTCTGCTGTAGGATAGGGTAATAATTCAAAACCAGTACGGCCTTTAGAGTCTGCGACACAGCATTGCAACATTTGATGAAAGCGCTCTGGTTTACGCCATGCATCGCATTTCTCCATAATATTACTCATGGTACTTGCTCGTAACTCAAAAGCACTATGAATATTCGTATGATGTTCACTTACTAATAAAGCTAAATCTCTATATTCATTAGGAATTTTAAGGCGCTGACATAGTTTTTTAATAACTGCCAAACCTTTTAAACCATGGCCTTTATGGCTTGGCCATTCACTTTTTGGGGTTAATGCTTTACCTAAGTCATGGACTAAACAGGCAAAACGTAAAACGGTTGAGCTTGATAATAAACAGGCTTGCTCGACAACCATTAATGTATGAATACCAGTATCAATTTCTGGGTGCCAACGTTTAGGTGCAGGTACTCCAAATAAATTATCTATTTCAGGAAATAAAGCTGCTAGTGCACCACAGTCACGTAATACTTGAAAATATGTTTGCGGGCTATCAGTTTGTAATGCCTTTTCTGTTTCAACCCATATTCGTTCCGGTGTAAGACTTTGTAATTCACCGCTTGTAGCAAGTTCTGTCATTAATCGCTGTGTTTCTGGTGCAATAGTAAAACCAAGGTGAGCAAATCGAGCTGCAAAACGAGCTACTCTTAATACTCTTAATGGGTCTTCACTAAATGCAGGGCTGATATGACGTAATATTTTATTTTCTAAATCTTGTTGGCCACCATAAGGGTCGGTTAACTGTTTATCATCAGATTCTGCAATGGCATTAATGGTTAGATCTCGGCGCGCTAAATCATCTTCTAAACTAACATCTTGCCCTGCGTAACAAATAAACCCAGTATAACCTATGCCTTGTTTTCGCTCAGTTCTTGCTAAGGCATATTCTTCATTTGTTGTAGGGTGTAGAAAAACGGGGAAGTCTTTGCCTACTTGAGTGAAACCTTTGTTTATCATTTGCTCAGGAGTACTATTAATGACAACAAAGTCACGATCTTTAACTTCGAGTCCTAATAATTTATCTCTAACTGCGCCACCGACTAAAAATACACGCATTGTTTTCCCCCTTAATGATTAATTTAGTTATTATACCGATTCTATCTCAATATGCAGGAGCTTCTCTGTATCAAGAGAGTTAATTAAGTGTGCCTTATAATTTTGCTTAGGTTTTAAGATGTATCAAGAATTTTTCTCATTAAAAGAGCAACCATTTTCAATTTCGCCAGATCCAGACTTTCTCTTTTTAAGTGACCGCCACAAAGAAGCATTAGCTCACCTTATGTATGGATTACAGGGGAACGGCGGTTTTGTTCTATTAACGGGTGAAGTTGGGACAGGAAAAACAACAGTATGCAGAGTGTTACTAAAAGACCTTTCTGCTGATACTGATGTCGCTTTTGTTCTTAACCCTGCACAAACAGAAGTTGAGTTATTAGCGACGATTTGTGATCAGTTAAATATTGCTTATGATGTTGAAAGAGCGAGTTTAAAAACACTCTTTGATGCGATCAGTAGTTGGATGATTCATAATTTAGAGAAAGGGCGTAATGCTATTGTCTTGATTGATGAAGCGCAGCACCTTAGCTTTTCTGTATTAGAGCAATTAAGGTTATTAACGAATATAGAGTCTAATAATAAAAAACCATTACAAGTCATCCTAATTGGGCAAACAGAATTACAACAAAAATTAAAAGAAACTAAATTACGTCAATTAGCACAGCGGATAACTGCTCGTTACCATTTATTGCCACTTAATTTGCAAGAAACTGAGTTTTATATTCAACACCGCTTAAATGTTGCAGGGGCAAGTTACCCTATTTTTGATGCTAAATTATTGAAGCGTATTTTTAAGTACAGCCATGGTATTCCTCGCTTAATTAATTTAATTTGTGACCGCAGTATGCTTTGTGCATACAGTCAAAATTCACATAAAGTGACGGCTAAGATGGTTGATTTAGCTGTAAAAGAAATTGATTTAAGCTTTGATAGCCAAGTTTCAGATAAACCATTTAAACATATTTGGCGATTTGCTTTATTAGCTATATTAGGTCTCTTTTTTGTTATGCAAGCCCCTAAAATAGGGCACCACTTTAATCAACCAATACAAGCGATTGAAAGTGTTTTCAAACTTAAAAAAATGGATAATACATCGAATAGTATTCCTGATACACCTGAAGTAGTCAGTCAAGACTCACAGTTGCCTAAAGAAACACCCACATGGTTTGATAACTATACTGGCTTAGATCTGACTGAAGGCCAATTTAGCCATGCATTGCAGACTCTGTATGCTGTCTGGGGGTATAGCGTTGATTTAAAAGATGCTACTTGTGAAAATGGTGAGAGTGTTTTCTTACAGTGTTTCTCTGACAATGTGTCTTTACAAAAATTAAAAGAGATCAATTACCCTACTGTTATTAAATTGGTTAATGAGAAAAGTTCATTATATGCTGTGCTTTATAAAGCATCAGATCAATATGAGATTTTGATTGGAGAGCAAAAAATACAAGTTTCAGAAGCTTGGTTAATAAAGTATTGGAATGGTGGCATAACGTTATTATGGCGCACTCCCTTTGAAGTGACTAAACCATTGTCATTTGGAGAAAAAGGGAATGATGTTGCTTGGTTAAATATGCAGTTAAATACTTTGTATGGTTTACCTGAAAATAATAACGATCGTTTTGATTGGAAATTAAAAGAGAAAGTGATCAAGTTTCAATATGAAAATAACTTAGTTGCAGATGGCATCGTAGGTAAACGCACATTGATTTCATTAACCCAGCAATTAGAACCTAAAACACCTTCACTATTATAGAGTTATTATGTCTACCATATTAAAAGCATTAGATAAAAACAAACATAACTTAGCCGTGGGTGGGACAGAGCAATCACTCTCTCCTTACTGGAAAGGGTTGATGGTTACTGCTGGTTTAGTCATTGTTATTTTATCTTCAGTGGTCGTTTTTTTAATCTTTAAACCAAGTGTACCTACTCAAGTTATAAATACTGAATTATCTCAAGAAAAAGCTATCCAAATTCAGCAACAAAGTGTTCAACAAACTCCAGTAAGTCATGAAATACAAATGAGTAAAGTTAATCAGTATGCTGTTAGTGATATGAATTTTAAAACTCAACCTTTGCCTATTATTCCTAAAGTCGATGAAATGGATGTTAAATGGGTCTCTGCAGAGAAGTTGAGCGTTAAACAACCTATAAAGAAAACTAAAGAGATACAAGTAGAAAAATCACCTGTAAATGAAGCTGTAACAGAACAGGTGGCATCTAATGATCATACATTAGCTGATGTACCAAGTGAATTACAAGAGCGCTTTGCAAGAGCTGTTGAGCTTGAGCAGCAAAGTAATGTGAGTGATATAAAACGAAACAGAAAAGCGAATTTACCTGAGACTGATATTTCTTTAATGCCAGTTCAGTTCCAATTTCAAGTTCCTGTGATGCGTTATGACTCTCACATGTATTCAACAAATAAAGACGATCGCTGGATCCGCATTAATGGTATTGATTTACACGTAGGGGATCATATTGGTGACGTTGAGTTAATTGATATTCTACCTAAAAAAAGTGTGTTTCGTTTAGGTGAGCAGAGCTTTACATTGGATTCATTAGAAGACTGGACCGGTTAATATTTTGCTCGAAAATTGGCTACAAAAAAACGCACCTTAGTGCGTTTTTCTATGTGTAAATTACATTATATATTTAATGTAATTGGTGGCACTTTTTACCAGCTATCACTACGTTTTTTACGGCGTGGAACAAATGGTAGGATTAAACCAACAACCATACCAAAGAATAAAACACTACCTCCGTACATTAACCATTCCATTTTAACTCGTTCATCTTTTGTATCTTGCAATAGGTCTAATTCCATATTACGAGTTTCTAAGTCTGAGATAGTATCGCGTAACGTTTTCTTTTCGCTTTCAAGTTGAGCAATTAAACTGTCTTTATCAATAATCGCTTGTACTTTATCAGCCATGACTTGTTTATTGTCATCGTTAATTGTTTTTAACTTATCTTCACTTGCTTGCAGTTTCTTTTGTACTTCAGGCAATAATTTTTTTGCTGGTGGTTGTTTTTGCAGTTCAGATAATTTTACCCAACCAACACGACCTGTGGGAGATTTTACCTGCATAAACTTAGTGGCTTCGTTGTATTTCAAAGTACTAACAGGTGTACCTACTTCTACCGTGCCAATAATACGATATTCTAAGCTAGGGCCTGAATGCATGTAAATTGATAGGTCATCGCTAACATATTGTGTTGCTGCGAAACTTGTCGAAGAAAATAGCAAACACAGTAAAAATTTAATCGATTTCAAGATAAATACCTTTTAACAAAGAAATTGAGCCATCATTCTAAAAGTAATTAGGGCTGAGTAAAAGCAAAAAGAGAGCATAAGCTCTCTTTTTGTTAGTTTGAAGCATTAATTTTTAAGAAAAAACACTTTTTAAGATATAGAAGAATACAATTGATAAGCCTGCACCAATTGGTAATGTTACTATCCAAGAGATTACAATATTACGCACAACACCTAAATTTAATGCTGCAATACCACGCGCCATACCTACACCCAATACAGCACCAACTAATGTTTGTGTTGTTGAGATTGGTAACCCTGTACCTGATGCAATAACAACAGTAGAAGCGGCTGCTAATTCAGCAGCAAAACCACGGCTAGGTGTTAAATGAGTAATACCTTGACCAATAGTTGCCATTACACGCTTACCAAATATTGCTAGACCCAATACGATACCAATACCACCTAGTGGTAAAATCCACCAAGCTAAGGTTGCTTTCGCTGCAATTTGACCATGACTTTCAACAATACTTACGACGGCTGCAAGAGGGCCAATTGCATTAGCAACATCGTTTGAACCGTGAGCAAATGCCATTGCACAAGCTGTTACAATCATTAATACAGCAAATATTTTTTCAACGTTAGCAAAGTGCATACGTTTATCTGCTTGAGGATCAATTTTAACGCGATTAATGAAGATTTTCCCGATCACTGCAACTGAAACACCAATTGCAATTGCTAATATATTTGCTTCAAACGTACTAACATGTAAACCAACATGTTTTAGGCCTTTAGTGATAGTAACTAGTGATAAAATGAAACCAGCTAAGAACATATATAAAGGAACAAAGCGTTTAGCATTAGCAATTGGATCTTGAGTATTAAATATGAGCTTTTGGGAACTCATAAATATAAAATAGGCAATAATACCGGATATGAGAGGGGTGACTACCCAACTCCCAACAATACCAATTACCTGACTCCACATTACACTATCAACACCTACACCTACTGCTGAGAAACCTACAATAGCACCAACAATGGAATGCGTAGTGGAAACAGGCCAGCCAAAGAAAGAGGCGATAATTAACCATAAACCTGCTGCTAATAGCGCCGCGGTCATACCAAATGCAAGTAATTCAGGTTGGTCAATAAAATAAGATACATCAATAATCCCTTTTCGGATTGTTGATGTGACTTCACCACCTGCTAAATAAGCACCAGCAAATTCAAAAATCATTGCAATAATGATTGCTTGTTTGATGGTTAATGCTTTTGAGCCAACAGATGTACCCATTGCATTGGCCACATCGTTTGCACCGATACCCCAGGCCATTAAAAAGCCTACCGCACCAGCAAACATTACTAGCATGCTGCCGTATGTATTTAAAATATCCATAATGAATCCTTAGAGCTAAGTTCTAGCTAGAATAAGTTCTAACTGAGTACCGATTAATTCAGAGTGATCGGCAAGACTACCTACCCATTCTAAAATTTTATACAAGAATATAACGTCAACAGGTTTGTAATTATCTTCAATAGCTAATAAATTACGACGCAGTTTAATTTGTAATGAGTCAGTATCGTCTTCAATGGTTTCAAGTACTTCAATCATCTGAGTAACAATATCTACAGCGCGGCCTTTAAAGCCAGTCTCAAGTAGTTCATCTAATTCATTAATTGCATTTCTTGCTTGTTGGATAGCATCTAAGCTACGTTGTACATAGGCCATAAAATCTACAAATATCTCTTTTGGTATCTGTAGTTGACGGCCATAAATACGACCCGAGATATCTTTTGCTGTATTGGCAATTTTATCTTGGCGATTAACAAGTTCTAATAAGTCAGCACGATCAATAGGCATAAATAAACCTTTTGGTAGTGTTAAACGTAATTCACGTTTTAACTCATCAGCTTGTCTTTCATATTTAGAAATTTGCTTACGGATTTCATCTGCTTTAATCCAATCGTTTTTTGAACTCGCTTCAAAAAATGGGATTAGCAAGTCACCACACATAGCAACTTGATCTATATGTAATTGAATCGGTTTGATTGGAGATTTTGCAAAAACTCCAAATATCGAATTAACTGGCATGATTCACCTTAAGTTTTTATGGGTTAATAACCCTATTATGATTAAATTTAACATCTAATATGCGGCGCATGTTAACTTTCTTTTGCACACAATAGAACATCAATTTAGTATAATTCAGGAAAATTTACGATTAAAAATGATTTAAGCGATTAAATCAAGAGCAAATATGGGTGTCAATTATGGAAACAGAGATAGAAATTAAGTTTTTTTTTAATGCTCATTTTGCTGACGAGCTGTTGGAGGAAATAAGCCAACACACTGTTATTTCTCATAAAAATCAAATGTTATATAACGTTTATTTTGAAACGCCTTCCCGTGCTTTACGTGCGATGGATATGGGATTAAGAGTACGTCGTATAGATGAGCAGTGTACTCAAACCATTAAAACTTCAGGTCGAGTGATTGGTGGATTACATCAACGTCCTGAATATAATGAGCCAATAGATGGATTACAGCCTGAATTAGCTCGATTTAAAAGCAAAATTTGGCCTGAAAATACTAATGTAAAGGAGTTACAAGAGCAGTTAGAGCCATTATTTAGTACTGACTTTAGACGCTTACATTGGCTATTGGAAATGCAAGACGGTACTTTAATTGAAGTCGCTTATGACTGTGGCAAAATCGTAGCGAATCAAGCCGAGTCTGAAATTTGTGAAATCGAATTAGAGTTAGTAAAAGGAGATGAAGCACAACTATTTATTTTAGCGAAAGATATTGCTGCTTTGCCACAAGTGCGTTTAGGAAATGTAAGTAAAGCGCAACGTGGTTATATGCTGACAGAAGGTGCGCATTTTGAAGCTAAATCAATTGACCTTTCTGACTTAACTGCAGGGATGACCTTACAACAAGCATTATCTGTTAATTTTCAGCATGGTTTAAAATACCTCCAATATAATGAAAACTGTTATTTAGAAAGTGGTGATTTTTCAGCATTAGTAGAATTGCAGAAAAGCATTATGTTCTTACATCAAAATATTCATTTATTTAAAGAAGCTGGTATTTCTTTTGTCGGTTGTAGCTGGGTTGAAGATCTACAATGGTTAGCTCGAAGCTTTTCTTGGATTGATGAACGTTTAGTTTTTCGCAATTTATTAGAGAATAAATCTTATTACATTCGTAAGCTTCCTAAACTAAAACATTTGCAAAAGCGCATACGTATTGCTGATCAGGCTCTACCTAATGAAGAAGATATCTTTAATCTTTTACACAATACTCGTTATTGTAATTTCATATTGGGGTTAACTGAGTGGTTAATTCAACTTGAAAAAACGGTTCAGGTCAATGAAGAGGTTATATCGTTAGTTACTTTTTCTGAAGGAGTATTGACAGAGGGTTGGTCTAAATTAATTAAATTATTATCTGCAGACGCATTATTAAGTACTGAACAATTATTACCTAACCAAGGATTGCTGATCTCTAATTTAATGACGGAATTGAGTTTAGGTAATGTATTTGATTTCGAAAAATGTACTAAATATTGTTATCCATGGTTAGATATTTATCAGGGCATGATGGAATTATCGATGCTTGATGCTATTTATGAATTAGCCGCAGATGAAGATGAAGGTGAAATCCAAGCAGAATATTTTAAATGGGTTAAGCGTAAACAAGACTCTTTATTAAGTGCTATTGAGCAATCAAAACAACGAGCGGTTATGAATGAAATGTATTGGCTTGAGCCGGAGAATTAATAAAACCTAAACTTTAATGCAAAGCACCGATTAAGGTGCTTTGTTATTTTTGCAGTTAACAATTTTCTGATATCGATTACTTTAAATAGCTTATCTGTTTTAACTAGTGAAATAGATAAGCTATTTATTGTGGTGGTATTATTATTTTTCAAAATATTCATTGTTTGAAGCAAATTTAGTTAACTCTTCTATTACACACTTTTTTATTTCAAGCTGATTTTCAGCTGAAATATTATAACGTAAACCCAGTTGCATATAATCTTCATTGCTTAAGCTGACGGTTAAACGTGGACGTTTAGGTTTTTTATGAGTTGGTAATTCTAACAAGTCACGGATTTTTTCAGAAGGGCTGATCCCTTCATCTAAAGCACTACGACGAATGCTATATTGCAATTTACTATCCATATCAAAAGCAATTTGTACTGCTTTAACTACTTTCGCTGATTGTTGCCACTTCTTTGGTAATTCTCCCTTTGACATCATTACTCTCCTTTTATCCATAGCTCTGCAATGTCATTGGCAGGACGTAAGCTTGATAAATAAACATCAGTATCACCATTTTCAAAAATAAAAATTTCGATTAAACGTAAACCTTGATTGCCAGACAGAGAGTAATACTCAAATTCTTGTCCATGTTCTTGATCTGAATACTGCGGTGGTTTGCTATCTCGATAATCTGCTTGATGGATATAACCTGAAGTAGAAAAATCTTGTTGAATGTATTCACTTGCTAACATATCACCATAACTATGCTGTTCTGTTAATGGTGTTAATCGCGCTTTTCCCGGCTCTTCAAAAATTTCAGAGAAGTCGTCAAGATCAAATAAAGCTTCAACTTCACTTCGACTTAATAATAAGCTGCATTTTATTAGTTGTTTAGGGTTTCTAGGGAAACTTACATACACTAACTTATCACCAGCACCTTGGCCAATCAGTTGAATATAGTGTTCATGCTTAAATTCAACGGTAATAATATCGTTAACTTGTAGTTGCTGTTTACGCATGGCTTCAGGCAATGCAAAACTATCACCAAAACAAAAAATATCACCTGTTAACAACTGTTTAGGCTCATTTAAAACTCGGCTTGGTGCAGCTGGTTTTTTATTAAACAATGATTTTAGAAAGCGCATGGAGTTCCTTATGAACTGCATATAAAGAAGACTTAATATGCTTAGCTGTTAATGATTAAAAGCAAAAAACACGACGTACAAAAGTAGGTCGTGTTTTTATAACGTATTTTTACTTATTTCTTCTTTAAACGATCTAATACTGATTGTGCACTATTTTGTTGTGCTCCAATGCCCGCTTCTTGTAATTTAGTTTTTAATGTTTGCTCTGGTGTTTCAGATTCTAACTGTTCTGCAGCTTTTAGCTTGTCATCAAACAATGCTTGTTTTTTCTTGATCCTTTCTAAAGAATCTTTTGCATTCAGAAGCTTAGAGTTGCTCGCAGTAAAGTTATCTGTAATTGCAGAGGTTGCTTTTTGTACACTGTCAGTTGTTTTAACCATAGTTAATTGACGTTTATATTCAGTTAACTGGCGTTCACTCTTTTTAATCAGTTCTTTTAAGCGATCTGCACTTTTTAAGAAGCTCTCATTTGCTTGTTGTTGATCCGCCGCATTGCTTTCTAATTCTGCAATTTTTTCTGCTACTTCAATCGCTAATGCTTCATTACCTTGGTTTAAGGCTTGCATTGCGTAACCTTCGTGCTCTTTAATGCTTGCTTGAAGTTGTGATAATTCACGCGCAGCTTGCATTTGCTTTGCCATCACTTCCGTTAAATCTCGTTTAGCGATAGTAATGTGTTTTTCAGAATCACGAATTTCTTGTTCAAAAATTCTTGTTGAGTTTGCATCTACAATTGCTTCACCCGCTTCACTTGCGCCACCACGTACTGCTGTAATAATTTTTTTAAATATGCTCATTTTTAACTCCGAATTAATTTAAGTAGCTATCAACTAGTTTAAGTAACTGTCCATTTCGCTGATCACTTCAAGACTGTTGTCACTGAGAGTGACTAATTCCAACTCAATATCCTCAAGACTTGAGTTGATTGATAAAGCGCCAAAAACAACATATTTGTCTTCAACTTTGGCAAAAGCTGATAGTGGCATTGGAATGTTCATTTCTAACATTGCTTCCATCATATTGGCTTTTAAATCTGCTTTAATTTCATTTTCACCCCATAAGTAGGCAATACATAAAATTTGATTGTCACTAATTGAAACAAAAATAGGGATCTCTTCTCGACCAATGATTTCTACTTGTAGTACATCAATGTCACCATTGATTGGTGTACAGTCAAAATTGAAGCCAGTTTCGGTTTCGTCTGCTAGCTTATTTAAATGGGTAGCAATAGTATGAATGTTCATCGTGTTCCTTAACCGTTTGGACATTAAATGTCTTGTGAGTGTTAATTTAGTGATCAAGTCATTATATGTCAATGGATTTGTGATTTTTTATTTATATCATTTTTGATAAATTACTTTTACATCGCTTTATCGAATGACTACTTTTTTGTTTAATTCGTTGCGTTATGAGTGTGTGTCACAATGTTTATAACCATTTCTATATTAGCTCTTCCGCATGGTAATAATGCGGACTTTCCATCATTTTTCAATGATCAAGTAGTGAAAAGTACTGACCGCATTTAAAACTCCTGTTAAGTTAATAAATAGTTTAATTTTCTATAGGTGATTTATGTCGTTATTAATGGAAGTCGCAACAAAGCATCTTCAACAATTAAGTGAGCGCTTTGATTTATCAACTTTAAGTGAGCAGCAAGTAGCACAACTAAATGAAGTCTTTTCTTTAAGTGACTTTATTGCCGAATCATTAATAAAGCAGCCAAACCTTATTCCTTCATTATTGGAAAGTGATCTACTAACTTCTGACGATCGTACAAAGCAATTAACGAGTGAGTTACAGGAAGTATTAGCAGCGACAGAAAATGAAATTCAATTACACCAAGTATTACGTCAATTTAGACGAAAGCATATGGTGATTATCGCGTGGCGAGAATTATTAAATTTAAGTTCATTAGAGGAGAGTTTTGAACACATTTCATTACTTGCTGATCAACTTATTTTACAGAGCTTAGATTGGTTATATCTGATGCAATGCAAAGAGCAGGGCACACCAGTTGGTGAATCTGGTAATGCACAAACCATGTATGTGTTTGCAATGGGGAAATTAGGAGGAAAAGAACTTAACTTTTCATCTGATATTGATCTTATTTTTTCATACCCAGAGCGAGGACAAACAGAAGGTGGACGCCGTGTTATTGAAAATTCAGCTTTTTTCACTAAATTAGGGCAACGTTTAATTGCGGCTTTACACCAAATAACCATTGATGGATTTGTATATCGAGTTGATATGCGTTTACGACCTTTTGGTGATTCTGGTCCATTAGTTACCACCTTTACTTCCATAGAAGATTATTATCAAACCCATGGCCGAGAATGGGAACGATACGCTATGGTGAAAGCACGAGTGTTGGGTCAAGAGGGTGAATATAAACAAGAGCTTGAAAACATGCTCAAACCTTTTGTGTTTAGACGTTATATCGATTTCAGCGCGATTGAGTCATTACGAAAAATGAAAGCGATGATCAGTGCCGAAGTTCGTCGTAAAGGCCTAAAAGATAACATCAAATTAGGTATGGGTGGGATCCGCGAAATAGAATTTGTAGCGCAGGCTTTTCAACTTATTCATGGTGGGCGTAACCCAGTATTACAATGCAAAGGTTTACAGCAAACATTAAAAGCAATTGCTGAAATTGGAGCGTTATCACAAGAGCGTGTTAATTGTTTATTAAAGTCGTATCACTTCTTACGCTCTGTTGAAAATATCTTACAACAAATAGGAGATAAACAAACTCAAACGTTACCTGATAATGAACTTGATAAATTACGTTTAATTAAAGTGATGAAGTTTGCTGATTGGCCTAGTTTTTATGCACAATTAAATAAAGTGATGAAGAATGTACATGATGAATTTAATTGGGTTATTGGTGAATCTGAAGAGCAACAGAATGAACTTGAAAAAGAGTTTATTGAAATATGGGAACTTGATTTAAGCAGCACAGAAATGGAGCAGCTATTAGCAGATAATATTGTTAATAAAGAGGTTACGTCAGATCAGGTTAGTGCCTTTTCAAAAATGGTTGTATCGTTGAAAGAAGATATCAGTAAGCGTCCCATCGGTCCTCGTGGACAAGAAACGATTGATAAATTATTGCCTCGCCTGATCTCATTAATTTGCGCCTACCCTCAACCGCAAAAACTGTTTGAGCGTATTCATCATTTAATTTTAAATATCATGCGCCGAACGGCTTATTTAGAATTATTAAATGAAAACGAAGGTGCGTTAAATCAACTATTAAAACTTTGTTCTGCTAGTCCTCGTGTCTCTGCTCAATTAGCGCGCCATCCCATTTTATTAGATGAATTATTAGATCCTCAAGAACTGTATAACCCAACTGAGTTAAATAACTATAAAAGTGAATTACAGCAATTTATGTTGCGTATCCCTGAAGAGGATATGGAACAACAAATGGAGGCTTTACGTCAATTTAAACAAATGCAATTTTTGCATATTGCCACTGCCGATATTGCAGGTGGTATTAAATTGCCACAAGTGAGCGATCATTTAACTAGTCTTAGTGAGGCTATTTTAGATTATGTTGTGCAAATCGCATGGGCACAAATTACTGAAAAATTTGGTTTGCCAAGTAATGTTGTGGGTACTGATCGTAAAGGTTTTGCTGTTATAGGCTATGGGAAAATGGGTGGGTTAGAATTAGGCTATGGTTCTGACCTCGATGTTGTTTTTCTACATGATAGCGATATAGCAGGAACAACCAACGGCTCTCGCGCTATTGATAATCAATTGTTTTATTTCCGTTTAGCGCAACGCATTATTCATTTATTTAGTTCTCGTACTAATTCCGGCATTCTCTATGAAATCGATATGCGTTTACGTCCTTCTGGTGACTCTGGCCCTTTAGTCGCAAGTATGTCAGGTTTTAATCGTTACTTAAAAGAGGATGCATGGACTTGGGAACACCAAGCTTTAGTAAGGACTCGTCCTGTATTTATTGATGATCTAATGCACCAAGAGTTCTCGAAAATACGTTTGCAGATTTTAAGTCAACAGCGCGATATTGATAAATTAAAAACAGATGTGTCAGAGATGCGCACAAAAATGCGTGCTCATTTAAACCGTGCTGAATCAGACCAATTTGATTTAAAGCAATCTCCTGGCGGTATGGTGGATATTGAATTTATTGCACAATATTTGGTTCTTGCAAATGCACATAAATTCCCTGAGCTATTAACTGAATGGTCAGATAATCTACGTATTTTTGCCGCGTGTCAGCAAGCGGGGTTATTAACAGAGTTACAAGCTCATGAACTCATTGAAGCTTATTGTCATATTCGAGATGCAGCACATCGTTTAACTTTGGGTAAAGAAACTCGTATTGTTACAGCTGAATTATTTGTTGCTGAACGCAAAGCGGTTGTGACTGTATGGGAGCTACTTTTTTCGAGCTGATCTAATATATTTGGTTTGAACAATAAAAAAGCTAGTTTGCTATCAAACTAGCTTTTTTATTTTGTGGATCCAATATTTTTTGAATCCCGTATTGAGTTAAATTTCCTTGGCTTTAATAAACAGATTCTTCATTTTCAGGGCGAGTTTTAAATCGGCGATGTAACCACATATATTGGTCATCACATTCTTTGACCATTTCTTCGATTTGTTGGTTAGTGCGTGTTGTATCAAGCTCTAAATCATTACTTGGGAAATCATCTAATGCTTTATAAAACACTAATTCATAACCTTCATTTCCTGGTAGGCGTTTTAAAAACATTGGGATCACTACCGTATTTTTAACTCTTGCAAGTGTACTGGTCCCTGATACTGTATTAGCTTTTTTAACGTCAAAGAAAGGGGCAAAAACACTACTTTTATGCCGGCCATAATCATGATCTGGTGCATACCATAATGCCTGACTGCTTTTTAACACTCTGAGCATGGCTTTAAAGTCTTTACGATCTAACATCGCTTTATGTTCACGCATTCTTCCCCAATAGAACCAGTAATCTAATACTTCATTACTATTCTTTCGATATACGGCATAACTTGGGTGAACTAAACCTAATGCACGAGCCCCCATTTCGAGAGTTAAGAAATGAGCACCTAAAAAAATAATTCCTTTATCTTGTCGAGTTGCGTGTTGTAAATGTTCAATACCACGAACACTTAATAAACCACGTACTCGCCATGTAGGCCAAAACCAAGCCATACCCATTTCAAATAAAGCGATGCCTGTATTTTCAAAGTTGGTTTTTACTTTCTGATCGACTTGTTCTGGAGTTAACTCCGGGAAACAAAGCTCAATATTACGACGTGCAGTATGAAAACGTTCTTTAGCAAAAGGAATTGCGACACGGCCCATTAATCGACCTAACTTTAATAACGTCGAATAAGGTAATAATGAAGATAAAAATAGAGCAAAAATACCTAACCAAGCAAGCCAGTACTTTGGGTGAATAAAACTCAATTTTAATTTATATGCATCCATAATCTACTCTCTAGCCTGAAGAAAAATTATTCTACCGAATATTATGATAAATACCTATTTTGCAGATGATCTTTTTTGAGTCCTTTTACAAATTTGATTAAATTAATATTGATTAGCTATGTATTGTGGTTAGTACAATCCTTGCTCTTTTAATATTGTTTGGAAAGCTTGCTTGGGAATTTTTAGTGTCTGAGCTTCTGTTAATAGAGGCCAAGGAAAGTAATGTTCTGGTCGCTTAAAGCGAGTTAAGTTTTTTTCTAAATGACTTTTAAGTTGTTGTATTTGTTTTTCAAATTCTTTATTTTCTGGGTTATTAAAAGCAACAAATAACACCATTCTTTGCCCATATTGCTTGTCTGCGATGGGACAGATATAAGCCTGTTTGACTTGTGTTAGTTGCAAACAAACCCGTTCAATTTCCTCCGGTATAATATTTTCACCGCCACTAATAAATTGCCTATCTTTACGCCCGGAAACTTGTAGGACAGACTTGTTTAAGGCTCCTGTATCTCCGCTTTTAACCCATTGTTTTTCATCTATATTAATAAATCCTTGGTCTTGAAAGTAAGCAATAAAACGGGTTTTTCCTCGTAATAATATCTCGCCCTCTTGTATCTTAATTTCCCTATGAGGCAATATTTTTAATTCGCTATTGTTGGTAGAGGTTGCAATCTGAGAAGCCATTTCAGTACTACCGTAACTAAGATGATAATTAAAGCCTCGCTCCTCAACCGTACTTAATAAATGTTTTGAAAATGCACTACCACCTAATAATAGGTGCTTAATTGTAGATTTTTCCGCAATAAATAATGGCTCTGTTAATAAACGTATAAGCTGCGTTGATACTAATGAAATGTGTGTGATTGAACGCTCTTGTAATAGCGAAAGTGTTAATGGTGATTGTGTTAGATGGATACAAGCACCTGCAATAATAGAGCGAATTACTGTGGCATAACCACCAATATGAAATAAAGGTAAAGATAATAAATTATGCTCATGAGGTGTAAGTGGAATCAATTTTTGAGAGCCTAACGCGCTAAAAAAATGATTTTGATAATTGTGTACAATCGCTTTTGGAAAACCACTGCTACCTGATGTAAATATAATATTACAGGCTTGTATAGGAGAAATAATAAGCTGCTTAATAGGCTCTTCTATGAAGATGTTTTGTAATGAAAAATCAAGTTGTAATGTATTAAATCGAGCATGTTCTGCAGTTTGCTTATTGCATTCATCAACCCAGCAATAAGGGCTATTTAATATTGTTAACCTTTGTTGTATTTCTGATTGGGTAAAACGAGGGTTTAATGGACAAAATAACCAACCAAGGCGTATACATAACAATTGCAATAAAATGAGTTTAACACTGTTACTTGCAATACAAACAAGTCGAATAACTTGTTGTTCATCTGATTGCCCAATTTTTTTAGATAACTGTTTTTGTAAGCTATTTAATAATTGATCAACTTGCAAAAAAGTTAACTGTTTTTGATCATCTTGTAATGCAATCGATTGACTATGATGGACTGCTTGCCAGCGTACGGGACAATAATTTATTAAGAGTGCCATAAGCAGGTTGCCTGTGTTAATAAATGAGTTATTAAGTTGGTATCATGAGTATTTTTTGTGGCTATTGGATCATCAAATGCAGCCAAAGTATCTAGCCCTAAATGTATTGGTAATTGAAATTCTTGTTGCCATTGTAATGCGAGATAATGTAGCTGTTTAAGTGCAATCGGAGACTCAAAACTTGCACTAACACTCACTTCTAATTGTTGTTGTTGGGCATGTTTTAGTAGTGTCTTAATACGTGCCATATCACCAATTAAAGTAGGTTTTATAATAAATGCTTTAATACATGGACTAGTGGGTAATATAGGATTGCACAATAAACTTTCATCTAATCCTATTTTGACGTTAAATTTTTCAGATAATGCAATATTGTCAGTTAATGAAGCGGTAGGCTCTTCAATGTAATCAATATTGTTAAGATATTGACCATCTATTGCTGTTAAAAAACTAGTGTATTGCTTCAAAGACCATTGCTGATTTGCATCTAATCGAAAGCGTATATCTGGGTTAATCGTGATTAAGCTTTGTATTATGGCAATATCTTCTATTGCAGATACACGTGCAACTTTTAGTTTCACTTGTTTAGGGCTGTTTAATAATTGATAGCGCTTAATGATCTCAGATAAATTACCTTGTAATAAAGGAATATTATTAAGTTTAGTTGTATTAATTGATTCATTATTCCATGGGATTTGTTGTTGTAAACAAAATAAAGCAAAGCTGACACTGGCTAATAAGTCGGAGAAGTCTAAGGTGTTTTTTTGTTGTAACAGCGTTAATATTTGCGCTTCACATTCAGCTAATGTTTCTTGACTGAAACCTGGGAGAGGGCTCATTTCACCTATGATGTCTGGCCCTTGAGATTGTTGCTCAACTAACCATAATCCTTCACGTGTTTTTAATTGCTGCCCTTTAAAGTTGATGGCTTTTTTAAAAGGTATTGAAAAACGATACAAGCTTAATTGTTTATTTGTAATATCAAAGTGATTATTAAGCTTGTTCATGATCTATCGCCATTATCGTTATTCACAATAACTTAATGGGACGCGAACAGTTAACTTAGTGACTAATTCATAGGCTACCGTACCGATATGCTTGGCTACAAGCTCTACTGGTAATCCTTCTCCCCATAAAACTACATCGTCACCTACTCGGTCATTACTATTTATACCTAGATCCACGGTGATCATATCCATAGAAACTCGACCCACAATAGGTACTATTCGTCCATTAACTAAAATAGGTGTTCCCGCTGGAGCCATTCTTGGGTAACCATCTCCATAACCCACAGCAATAACCCCTAAGATTGTATTTTCTTGTGCAGTCCAACTTGCTCCATAACCAACAGATTCTCCGACGCTATGTTGTCTGACTGCAATTAAATGGGATTTTAATGTCATGACTGGTTTTAATTGCAGTTCGTTAGATGATTTATCAGGAAATGGTGAAACACCGTACATTGCAATACCTGGACGGATCATATCTGCATGCGCTTCTGGCCAAGCTAATACACCTGCACTATTTGCTAAAGAGCATAAACCCGGTTGATTTGCCGTTTGTGTTTTAAATAATTGAATTTGTGGTGTTGTGATTGGGTTGTCTAATTCATCAGCACTGTTGAAATGTGTAATGAAATTAACAGGTTGCTGTATTTTTTTTGTGTTTTTTAATATTTCTAAGGTGCGATTAAATTCAGAAGGGTGAAAACCTAAACGATGCATGCCGGTATCAAGTTTTAACCAAATCGTTAATTTTTCTGTTAAATCACTGTTTAACAGTCCTTGTAATTGATCCTGTGAATGGATAACCGTTTGCAATTGATGTTCAGCTAACAAAGGTAAGTCACTATTGTTAAAAAAACCTTCTAACAAAATAATGGGTAATCGAATCCCTGCTTCACGCAATTGCAGTGCTTCACCTAAACGAGCAACACCTAAAGCATGGACTTGTTGGGATATTTGTAGCTGTTCAGCTAGTTTTAACATGCCATGCCCATAAGCATTTGCTTTAATGATAGCCACTACTTTTGACTGTGGTGCATGTTGTTTTAATATTTTTATATTGTGCTGTAATGCGCTGAGATTGATCTCAGCATACGTTGTGTCTTTTTGTACGATGTCCATCATTACTATTCATCACCATGGTAGGCTGTGCCAGTGTAATCATCAAAACGAGAATAACGTCCTTGGAATGTTAAGCGTACTTTACCAATAGGGCCGTTACGTTGTTTACCAATAATGATTTCAGCGATACCTTTGTGCTCACTCTCTTCGTGATAAACCTCATCACGATAAATAAACATAATTAAATCGGCATCTTGCTCGATTGCGCCCGATTCACGTAAGTCTGAGTTAATTGGACGTTTATCTGCTCGTTGTTCAAGGCCACGGTTGAGCTGTGATAACGCAATTACTGGGCAGCGTAATTCTTTTGCTAGCGCTTTTAAAGAACGTGATATTTCAGATATTTCTAAGGTACGGTTTTCACTTAAAGAAGGAACACGCATCAGTTGTAAATAATCGACCATGATCATACTTACTCCACCATGATCACGTGCTATTCGACGTGCTCTAGAGCGTAATTCAGTGGGGGTTAAACCTGAACTATCATCGATAAACATTTTACCGCGATCTAATAAAATAGACATGGTTGAAGATAATGAAGCCCAATCATTTTCATCTAATTGACCGGTACGAATTTTACCTTGGTCGATGCGCCCTAATGAAGCCAGCATACGATTCATAATCTGGTCTGAGGGCATCTCTAATGAGAAAATAATGGTTGGTTTATCTGCATTCAATGCTGCATGTTCAGCTAGATTCATTGCAAATGTTGTTTTACCCATTGAAGGACGTGCAGCCACAATGATTAAATCACCCGGCTGAAAGCCCGTAGTCATTTGATCTAAGTCGTTATAACCAGAAGATAACCCTGTGATACCATCACGAGGGTTTTTACAAAGGTCATCAATTTTAGCGACAGTCTCTTTCAGGATGTCTTTAATTGGTTGTGGGCCTTCATTCTGATTGCTTCGAGCTTCTGCAATTTGGAACACTTTAGTTTCGGCAAAATCTAAAAGTTCAGCACTATCTCGGCCTTCAGTATCATAACCAGCTTCGGCTATATCATTAGCAACACCAATTAACTCTCGTACAATTGCTCGTTCACGAACAATATCTGCGTAATTGTTAATATTGGCTGCACTAGGTGTGTTTTGTAATAGTTCGGCTAAATAAGCAATACCGCCTATGCCTTCTAATTCCTGTGTATCTTCTAATTTTTCAGATAATGTAACAATATCGACAGGAACATCATTACTACTTAGTTTTTCAATGGTGGAAAAAATAAGACGATGTGCACGAGTGTAAAAATCACGGTCAACTACTCTCTCAGAAACATCAGACCATGTATCGTTATCTAATAATAAGCCACCAATAACCGCTTGTTCAGCTTCAAATGAATGAGGCACTGTTTTGATTGGAGAAATGGTTTTACTTTTGTTGGTTGTAAAAGCAGGTTTGTCCGCCATTTTTAAATCCTAAACTGGTTGAATGGGTTAAAAAAGGGATTTTAATCCAAATGGTTGCGGTTAAGAATAAAGCGATTGAATTTATGTGCTTACTCTATCTAATGTGTTGCTGATATTACTGCTTTTATAAGAATAATTAAAGGTGAACGATTGCCTATCATACGCATTTTTAATTATTGCTAGATCCTTCATCTGCGATTTATTTATTTTAATCATTTGCTATTTATCGCAGAACCACCTTCGTATGCCTATACGACCTTACCTTGTATGCTAGACTGCAGCCGAAATGAAGTGAAATATGAAAGGAAAGTCTGTGTTAGTTAAAGGTTCTTTTTGGTCAAGAATAGTGAATCGATTCTGGGTAAATAGTGTGGTTGTTCCGCATAATCCACTTACTGAATTAAAGTTAGATCTATCTCGACCAATTATTTATGTATTAGATCAAAATAGTAGGAGTGATCTCTTAGCATTAACAAAAGCTTGTGCAGAACTTGCTTTGCCCGATCCTTATCAATCCATTAGTATTCATAATACTGAGTTATCCGCTGTTATTTACTTACACAATGGCTACTTCTTTAAAAAAAGCTCGCTTAAACAAGAGCAATCGCTTTATCTTGCGCAATACCAACAATTATTAAATCTACATCAAGAGCATGCAGAACTAGACATTCAACTTGTCCCTGTTACTTTTTTTTGGGGAAGAAACCCTGGCAAAGAAAATCTTCGAAAAGCTTTTTCAGGACACAGTAATCCAAGTTATTTTAAAAAAATCAGCTTAATTATTCGCACAGGAAAAGACCACTTAGTACGCTTTAATGCGCCTATTTCAGTGCGTAAATTAATGGATAAAAATAAAGGTTCAAAACAACAAGCTTATAAACTTGCTCGTGTTGCATTACATTATTTTAGTACTCAGCAGCGTTCGAGTCGTGGTCCGCAAATTCCTGATCGTAAAGCGATGATTAAAAAGGTTATTGCAAGCCCAATGATGCAGGAAATGATCCTTCAACATTGTGCTGAAACATCAGAAAAAGAAGCTGTAGTACGTCAACAGTGTCATTCTTATTTAGAAGAGATCAGTAGTAATTTTTCTTATCGTTTTTTACGTTTCTTTCGTGCTTTTTTATCAAAAGTTTGGCATGGTATTTATCAAGGTATTGAAGTTAATCATGCGCAACAAGTACGGGACGCCACACAAAGTGGTGCTGAAATAATTTATATGCCATGTCATCGAAGCCACATGGATTATTTATTACTTTCTTATTTATTGTATTCTGAAGGACTTATGCCTCCGCATATTGCTGCTGGAGTCAACCTAAATTTCTTCCCTGCTGGTAGTGTTTTTAGACGTTCTGGTGCTTTCTTTTTACGGCGTAGTTTTAAAGATGATCCGCTTTACGCAAAAGTGTTTAAAGCTTATTTTGCGATGTTATTTAAACAAGGTTATCCCATTGAGTTCTTTACTGAGGGTGGGCGTAGCAGAACGGGACGATTATTACCTGCAAAAACTGGTTTGTTGGCGATGAGTTTACAAACCTTTTTAGAACAACCTGAACGTAATGTGATAATTGTGCCTGTTTATATTGGTTATGACCATATCATGGAAGTGAGCACTTATATGAAGGAATTGTCTGGGCAGAAAAAAGAAAAAGAAAGTGCATGGCAGGTATTAGGGATTATTAAAAAGCTACGTAATTTTGGACGTGCATTTGTGAATTTTGGTGAGCCTATTAACCTTAAACATTATCTCGATCAGCAACAACCCAAATGGCGAGAAAGTCCATTATCAACACAACAATTTACAGCGCAAGTTAATCATCTTGCAACAAACGTGATGCAAGGAATTAATCATGCCACTGCGGTTAATGCATTACCTTTGTGTAGCGCGATTTTATTAGCAAATGAAAATGGTCAGCTAGGTAAACAACGCATGTTAACCTTATTACAATTGCATCAACAGTTGTTAGCATATACGGCTAAAAGTACTGATATTACCTATCCAGAGCAAGCCCCTGAACTGATTTACCAGCAAGCTTTAGCAATGCATAAATTTTCAGAGTTAAATCATGTCGTGAGTTGTGATCATCAACAGAGTACTCATCTCACTTATTATCGTAATACGATTATTCATGTATTTGCGTTACCTTCACTCATTAGCTTTGGCATCTTAAAACTTGCTGATGGGAAAGATAAAATAGATGTTCAGGCTCTTATTACCTTATTAGATGAGTTATATACTTTTGTTGCAGCGGAATATTTTTTGACGCCTTTAAAAGGAACATTTAAAGAGGTTGTTTTGGGATTACTTGAACAATTTATGGAGAGAGGCATAATTCGTTTTGATAATGATATTATTACACCGATTGAATTGCCTTCTTTACAAGTTTTAAGCGCTCATTTGCATGAGACTAGAGCACGTTATTATTGTGTTCTGTCATTGTTACAGAAGGACTTTGAACAAAGTGATCTTGTCTTATTAGAAGCAACTAAAGAAAATTTATTAGATAAAAGTCTTGAACCTTTTGATGCAAAAGTGATTAATGTATTTATTAAACAGCTTGATAGAAATACATTACAACAAGCACATGTTGAAAAACTATTAACTTATTTATCAATTGAATAGGAATTAACAAATGATTTTAGATGGGAAAGGCTTGGTTGATTCATTACGTGCTCAAGTCAACGAAGTGGATTGTGTAACAACAGCTCAGTGTTTACAGCAGCAACAACAACCGCTGTTATTTATTGATATTCGAGAGCCTAAAGAAACCGCTGCAGGTTACCCTGTTGGAAGTCAATTAGTCCCGCGTGGTGTATTAGAAATGCAATTAACTGGTTTACCACTCTATCAATCACTTATTAAAGAAATACCTTCTGCAGCACAATTGCCTATTTATTTAATTTGCCGTTCTGGTGCTCGTAGTGTCTTAGCTGCTGCTTCATTGCAACAAATGGGCTATCAAAATGTTTATTCGGTAGCTGGAGGTTTTATAGCGTGGCAAGCACAAGGTTTACCTGTTCAAAGTGAATAAACCTTACCTTATTTTAGAGCAACCCGTCTTTTTTCAAGAAGAGATAAAAAAGAGCCGCTTTTTAACCTTTATTCACCCAGCAAAAGGTAAAGAAGCTGCTATGCAATTTTTAAGTGAAATAAAAATATTGCATAAAGATGCGCGTCATCATTGTTGGGCTTATATTGGTGGTAGTCCTAAAGACAGTGTCAATATGGGGTGTAGTGATGATGGAGAGCCTAAAGGTACCGCAGGAAAACCAATGCTCGCAGTACTACAAGGAACTGAAGTGGGTGAAATGGTTGCCGTTGTGGTTCGTTATTCAGGGGGAATTAAATTAGGTACTGGTGGTTTGGTGCGAGCTTATAGCAATGGTTTACAACAATTGTGCCCAACTATGCCTAAAACTGAAAAGCGTTTTTTTCAACAATTTCAGTTACAATGTGATTATGCTCAAATGGCTACCATAGAAAGTTTATTATCCAGTATATCTGGGCGTATCATCAATGTTGATTATCAACAAACAATTGAAGCGTTCATCGAAGTTGATAATGAACAGGTAGTGTTGTTCAAGGAAAAGTTACAGTCATTGTTGCAGGGACAAGTCATTGCAAAAAAAATTAATACTTCTATTTAGCTGGAATATCTAGTGGCTATCCGTTCGATTATAAGAATTGTTGCCATGTTGATCGGCTTATTTAGTCTCACCATGTTACCGCCTGTTTTTATTGCCTACATTTATCAAGATGGTGGTGGCAATGATTTTTTGGCTGCTTTTTTTGTCACTTTATTGATTGGTTTTTTCTTTTGGATCCCCAATCGTCGCCATAAAAAAGAGTTAAAAGCCCGAGAAGGTTTTTTAATTGTTGTCTTATTTTGGGCAACATTAGGCAGTGTAGGAGCAATTCCTTTTTTAATGAGTTCCAGTGTAGATATGAATGTCGCCACGGCATTTTTTGAATCTTTTTCAGGTTTGACCACTACCGGCGCAACAACTATTTCTGGTTTAGATGCATTACCTAAATCAATTCTATTTTATCGCCAAATGCTGCAGTGGTTTGGTGGAATGGGGATCATTGTATTAGCCGTTGCAGTTTTACCTATGTTAGGTATCGGTGGAATGCAGTTATATCGGGCAGAAATGCCAGGCCCGGTAAAAGATGCCAAAATGACTCCGAGAATTGCCGAAACAGCAAAAGCACTGTGGTACATTTATCTGTGTTTAACCGTTGCTTGTATGCTTGCATTTTGGCTTGCTGGCATGTCGTTATTTGATGCGTTAGGGCATAGTTTTTCCACTGTTTCTATTGGTGGTTTTTCAACTTATGACGATAGTATGGGGCATTTCGATAGTCATGTTGTTAATACTATTACTGTTGTATTTTTGATTATCTCAGGGATCAACTATGCATTACATTTTGCCGCTTTCTCAGCCAAAAAATTCAGTTTTGATGTTTATAGTAAAGATCCAGAAGTGCGCGCATTTGTCTTTATTCAAGTTGCCTTAACGGTTATCTGTTTTTGGATGTTAATGGGGAATGATGTTTATGACACCATAGAAACGACTTTTTCACATGCTTTATTCCAAGCCGTTTCAATTTCTACAACAGCAGGTTTCACAACAACTTCTTTCTCCGAATGGCCTTTGTTTTTACCTGTATTATTAATATTTGCCAGTTTTATCGGTGGTTGTGCAGGGTCAACGGGTGGTGGTTTAAAAGTGATCCGTGTGTTGTTACTAAATTTACAAGGGCAGCGAGAGCTGAAACGTTTAGTTCACCCTAAAGCGGTTTATAAAATAAAATTAGGTGATAAAGCCTTGCCCGATAGAGTAATAGAAGCCGTATGGGGATTTTTCTCAACCTATGCTTTGGTTTTTATTCTTTGTATGTTGGCTCTATTAATGACAGGTATGGACGAGCTCAGCGCCTTCTCTTCTGTTGTTGCTATGCTCAACAATCTTGGACCAGGTTTAGGTGAAGTTGCTTTACATTTTAACGATGTTAGCGACGCATCAAAATGGGTAATGATTATTGCGATGTTATTTGGGAGATTAGAAGTATTTACTTTATTGGTGTTGTTTACACCAGTATTCTGGAAAAACTAATAAAAACCTATTAAGTAACAATGATAAATAAAGTGATGGCAAATAAGTAATGAATAATGAAAACAAGAAAAACACATTAGTACTTTATTCTTCAGTGGAAGGGCAAACGATTAAAATTATAGATCGTATAAAATTAGCTACGACTGATAATTTGAGTGTTATAAATATCGATGACAAGCCGACTATCGATTTTTCTCAATATCAAAAAGTATTGATTGGTGCTTCTATTCGTTATGGTAATTTACGCCCTAATATGATCCAGTTTGTTAATGAACATAAAGCACAATTAGATGCGCTACCGAATGCATTCTTTTTAGTATGTTTAACGGCTCGTAAACCTGAAAAAGCAGACCCAGCAAACAATACTTATATGAAAAAGTTTGACCAAATATCGCAATGGCAGCCAAATATTAAAGCTGTATTTGCGGGAGCGTTATTATACTCACGTTACAATTGGTGGCAGACCCTACTTATTCAATTAATTATGAAAATGACCGGCGGTAGCACTGATAAATCAAAAGACATTGAGCTAACTGATTGGCAGAAAGTTGATCTGTTCAGTCAAAAATTTAATGATTTGTAGTTTATTGTAAATAAAAAATTTAGGCTGAAATAATCAGCTTACTGATTTACAATACGTGCCCCTTTATTCTCTCTGACGTCCAATAGGTTGCTATATTTTGAGCTCAAATATGACTAATACAGCACATGCCGTTTTATTTGATGTATTTGGCTATAAGCAATTTCGAGATGGGCAAGAGACGGTTATCAATGAATTAATTGCAGGTCGTGATGCATTAGTTGTTATGCCTACCGGTGGAGGAAAAAGCCTATGCTTTCAAATTCCCGCATTAGTGAGAGAAGGTATCTGTATTGTCATCTCTCCACTTATTTCGTTAATGAAAGATCAAGTGGATACGTTACAAGCTTGTGGTATTGCCGCTGCTTATTTAAATTCTAGTCTCTCTTATCAAGAACAAAATAACATTATTAACTCCCTACATCGTGGTGAGTTAAAGCTGCTATATGTTGCTCCTGAACGTTTACTACGCCCTGATTTTATTGTTCGCTTACAGCATCTGCCCATAAATTTATTTGCCATTGATGAAGCGCATTGTATTTCATCATGGGGGCATGACTTTAGACCTGAATATGCACAGCTAGGTCATCTTAAAGAATATTTTCCAAGCATTCCACTGGTGGCTTTAACAGCAACTGCGGATCATGCAACCCAACAAGATATTTTACAGCGTTTACAATTAACTGATCCTTTAATAGAAATTCGCAGCTTTGATCGCCCTAATATTGAATACCTGCTAATTGAAAAATATCGTCCTTTATCTCAGTTGTTTAATTACTTAGATCAGCATAAAGATGAAAGCGGTATTATTTATTGTACTAGCCGTAAACGTACCGAAGAGATTGCCCAAAAGTTAGCAGCTAAAGGTTTAAATGCGCGTTGTTATCATGCTGGTTTACCGTTAGAAGAACGTCAAAATGTGCAGGACTTATTCATTAAAGATGAAGTAGAGATTGTTGTTGCAACGGTTGCTTTTGGAATGGGGATAGATAAACCCAATGTACGTTTTGTGGTGCATTATGAGATCCCTAAAAATATAGAGTCTTATTACCAAGAAACAGGACGAGCGGGACGTGATGGCTTACCTGCTCAGGCCATGTTGTTTTATGATCCTGCTGATCCTGCACGCATTCGTAGTTTATTAGAGAAAAATCCCAATCAAGAACAGCTACGTATTGAGTTACATAAATTAAATACTATGGTGGCTTTTGCCGAAGCACAGACTTGTCGTCGCCGAGTTGTTTTAAACTATTTTGGTGAATATAGCCCACAAGCCTGTGGCAACTGTGATATTTGTTTAGATCCTCCGCAAAGCTATGATGCGACAGTGGATGCTCAAAAAATTCTATCTTGTGTTTATCGTACTGGGCAACATTTTGGTATTACGCATGTTGTTGAAGTATTAAGAGGCGCACAAACAGCTCGAGTAAAAAGTCTTGGACATGATCAATTATCAACCTTTGGTATTGGTAAAGATAAATCAACAGAGCATTGGTTTAGTATTGCTAGGCAGTTGATTCATTGTGGGTTATTGATGCAAAATTTAACGCGAGGCTCTGCGCTACAATTAACAGAAGCTGCACGTTCAGTATTAAAATCTGAAAATAGTTTAATGCTAGCAGTACCAAGATTGCAGTTAGTGAAAACGACGGCAAAACAAAAACGTCGAAGTGTTGTGGCGAATGCGGATAGTAAATTATTTGCTAAATTACGCCATTTACGTAAACAAATTGCTGATCAAGAAAACCTCCCTCCATACGTTATTTTTAGTGATGTTTCCTTATCGGAAATGAGCGAATTAATGCCCTCGAATGACTCTCAATTTTTATCAATAACAGGCGTTGGCCATATCAAATTAGATAAATACGGCGAAGACTTTTTAGCTGAAATTAAAGAGTATGTTGATCAGCTATAAACGTATTGATTCTAATATTGTTTCTAATTTAACCTCTGTTTGTGGTGCTTTTTTAGAGGGAATTGCAATCCAATGATTTTCTTGTTTTGCGATACTGAAAGAAAATGGATAATAACTTGATAAACCTATGCGTAAATCTGTTGCAATTAAATGTTTATTTTTCTCTTCAAATGATAATAACCCACCACTAAACCATTCTAATCTTTGTAGTTCCTTTGAATCAAAGTCATTTAGTAATGTGCGCCCTGTTGTAAGTTTTTTCCATTTCAAAGGTTGCTGATCAAGTACATTAGTAAATGTTTCATAATAGAGGTCATCTTGATAACTTATTATGCGCCAAATAAAAGTGTTAAAAGGAGTTGGAGATAAAAATACTTGGCTATTTTTTGCCAATGTATCTTGCGCTACTTTTCCTTTTAAATACATTACTTGAGCCTGCCCTATAGCAAGATATAAGCAGCTTATTAATAACATTAATCTATTTACTTTTTGCCATTTTTTAGATGTTTGGTGGCACCAAAGTGCGATGACTGCAATTAATAAAGGTAAGGTATAGAGCGGGTCAATAATGAAAATACTTGACCAAGAGGTCGGTTGTACTGCAATTGGCCACCATAACTGAGTACCGTAACTGGTAAATGCATCTAATAAGGGGTGAGTGACTAAAGGCAAAAAAATCACTAAAAACAATGTTTTCTTATGCATAGAAAGCTGTGGTTTAAGCCATAAAATAAAGTAATACAGTAAGATGCTCAGTGCACTTAGCACAAATAAAGAGTGGCTAAAACCTCGGTGGTAAGTGAAGTTATCAATGGCAGTGGAGTAACTGAGTAAAACATCTAAATCAGGTAAAGTTCCTAAAATGGCACCTGTTAATAATACCTTTCGACCAAAGGGTTTAATAGCAACTGCACCTGCAATACTTGCCCCTAAAGTTATCTGTGTTAATGAATCCATATACTCTCTAAATCACCATTTTTAGTAAATAATTTCAATTCTGCATAATGGAACTGAAGTTATACCAATTACATTAACTATATGATCTAAATTTTGTGTAGAAAAAACAATTTAATTCGAGATGTAAATTGAGATAAATGGTTGGTCCATTTACGGAATTTATAACAAAGAAGTGGGTTGTTTTAATCAGTAAAATAGATCAGCTATTTACTGTGATTGGTATTAAAACTTGAGTGTACTGTAAATGGTAATAAAAAAGCTAACCGAAGTTAGCTTAATTAGGTATTAGTTATTCTGTGTTTTTACTTAAACTCATTCAGGCGCTTTAAAGCTGCTCTGAATATTTTAGGAGGGATTCTTTTTTCAATATCTTTAACTTGGCGTTGTTTAAACACTTCACTTAAGAATGCACACAAATAAGTTAAGGGTGCATGTGCAAATAACTTAGGGTTACCAATATAATCACTACCTTGGTGATTCATCCATGCTGCATTATCCTGCTTTTCCATAAAATGGCTGCTCAACATCGTGGCATTTAATTTTTCTAATAACAGTGGATAGTTAAAACTTTCTCGTTCAAAGTATTTACTATAAGAAGCGATTAAATTGATGGTATTTTGTGGTGGTAAAATATCCAGGTCATATAAATTACTCATTTTTAGTTCCTCTGAAGCTGTAACAAATAGAACTGTTGCCCTTATTTTTAATCGGCCTTAATCGACCTAAAATATCCTATTTGTTGTGATTAAAAAATAAAAGCCTTATCCGCTTTTATTTTGTGGTTATTGCAAGGAAAGTATAAATCAATTTAAGCTAATATGTAACCAATTTGTTTATTTAATATACAATTATTATTTTGCTTGCTTGTTTTATCATAAACATCTGATAGCTTTAATAATAATCCCCCTGATTTAGGAGTCATTATGCGACTGGATCATATTGAAGTAGTTGGTTTTCGAGGAATTAACCGTTTATCTATTAATGTGCATGAACTGAGTGCATTATTGGGTGAGAATAGTTGGGGGAAATCAAGTTTATTTGAAGCGCTCTCTCTGTTTCTATCTGGATCCAGAAAAAGTTACCACTTTAATTTAGATGATTTTCACCGTCCTCCTGTTTCTGAATTGCCTATTATCAATCACATTTATCTTGTTTTTACGTTTAAAGAGCAGTATGAAAATGAAGCGTCTCAGCGTCATTTTAAAAGCATAAATGATGCTTGGGTTGTGTTGCCAGATCGTAAAAAAAGTATTATTTATCAAGTCGATGGGAGTGTTGATAGTGCTGGTAATGTTTTTACAGATCGACATTTTTTAGATGAAAGTGGCCATCGAAAAATTTTCCCTCAAACTATACTAAAAACGTTAATTAATGAGTTTCTTTCTTTTGTCCCTGTCTTAAGAATGGGCTTTGAACAAAGCCATACAGGACAGGCGTACCGTCCTGAAAGTGATTTACTTAATAGCCAACGAGCACGCTCAGAGGCGCGTATTAAGCGTATTTTTCAACATTTAACTAGTTCATCTCAGCAGTTGTCAGAATTAGAGCTAAAAAATGGTTGTGATTCTTTAGCTTACCTTTTTGACCATTATCTATTGAAGCGTTATGGAGAGGTGAATCGTGAGCCGAATACTAAACAGCTAAGATATGTAGATCACAGCTTCTCATTTAATGCTTTAACACGCTTTAATGATTTATTAAAAGATGGCCATAAAACTGATCGAGCAATGCTTCTACTTGTGTTGGGCCAGTTTTTGGAAGAGCGTGGAGAGCATCTTTTCCGCCGTGGTGCGACACCAATATTATTATTAGAAGAGCCAGAAAATAACTTACACCCTGTTAATCTAGCAATCACTTGGCGATTCTTTTCATTATTGCCAATGCAAAAATTGGTGAGTACCAATTCTTCACAATTATTATCTTTTTTTCCTTTAAGTCGAATTCAGCGCTTAGTTCGTCAAACGGATATTATTAAAAGTTATTCCATGAATATTACCCATTATTCAAATAATGATTTAAGAAGAATTGCTTTTCATTTACGTATGAATCGTCCGCAAAGTTTATTTGCTCGCTCTTGGTTATTAGTAGAAGGGGAAACAGAAACTTGGTTATTAACTGAATTAGCACAATTATGTGGTTATCACTTTCTTGTGGAAGGTATACAGGTTATTGAATTTGCACAATGTGGTTTAAAACCGCTTATTAAATTAGCTCAAGATCTGAATATTGAATGGCATACCTTGACTGACGGTGATAGTGCGGGTCAGAAATATGCAAGTAGAGTAAAGGATATGTTAGGAGAGCATGATTCCTTAATCAGTCGCCTTACTGTTTTGCCAGCACATGATATTGAACATTTATTTTTTGAAAATGGTTTTGAAGATGTTTATTTAAAAGCGGCTAATTATACAAAACAAGATTTAGATAGGTTAAGTGTTAGTAAGGTTATTGATAAAGCGGTACATAAATACTCTAAACCAGGGTTGGGTATTGCGATTGCAGAAGCTGTGGAGTCACAAGGAGCGGAATTGACGCCCTTATTATTAAAAAGACTTTTTTCCCGACTGGTTGGCATGGCGCGTAGCCAATCGGGATAAATCTATTAATTATTTTTATTGTGCAACTTGATCAATCTGTTGATAAGTTAATGAATGTTTTTGATTACTTAATATAAGTGTTTCATCATCAATCATTATATTTGTCCAGTCACTTAGTACTTGGCTAACATCCATTTCAACATCATTTTCTAGCTTACTACACAGCTTACGAGTACTCATTATTTTAGCTATTTGTAATTGGTTATTACTCAATTCAGCTGTCCCTGAAAAATGATTGCATCCTAAGCTGCCCGTACTTTTATTATCTGCAGTGATATTTAATGTGCTATTAATTATTGCTGCCAATTGAATATTATCAATATGTGTTAATTTCCAGTTGTGCTGTAGTTGTTCAACCTTTATTTGTTTTGGTTCAATTGGAGCATCTGAAGTACAAGCACTTAATATTATTGTGCTTAATAACAGGAAGCCCGCTTTAACGCTTGCCATAGTTGTATAGTCCATTATTTTAAATATTTATTTCTTATTGCTACGCTTAACACTTTTAATGCCTGGTAATTTCTTAATTTGACGCATAATTCGCGACAAGTGTACTCTATTAATCACTGTTAACGTGACATTAATTGAATACAGTTGATTGCTCACTTCTGTTGTCCGCAAGTCCAGTACATTAGCATTACTCTTAGCAATAATATTAAACATTTTTGCTAGTCCGGCTTTATGGTTTACCATTTGAATATTCAGATCACTTGAGTACTCATACTGATTCATAAAGTTCATGTCCCATTCGACAGCAATATACTTATCAAGTTCACTTTCAAAGCCAACAACATTGTGACAATTTTTCACATGAACAACTAAACCCTTACCTGAACTTGTATGAGCAACAATTGGATCACCTGGTAATGGCTTACAACAGTTTGCATAGGAGATCATAATATCCTCTGCACCTTTGATAGCACTCTGTCGTATTTTTTGCTTATGCTGTGATTCTGTTAACTCATCGGCATTACCGCGTAAACGTCGTGCAATAACAATACTTAATAATTTACCGTTGCCAATTTCGTTTAACAGTTGATTAAAGTTTTCGAAGTGATGATCACCAACAACTTTATCAATATTTTCTTGTGCAATATCCGTTAAGTTAGTTGAATTTAAGGCCTGTTTTAATAAGCGTCTACCCAATGGAACTGTTGTTGATTCTGGTAGTTGTTTAAGATAGTTACGAATACTGTTTCTTGCTCTATGTGTTGCTGCAAAATTTAACCATTCAGGACTTGGATTTTGTTTTTTACCGGTAATAATTTCAATGGTTTGCCCACTTTCTAACTTTTGGCTTAATAACGAATATTCGTTATCTACTTTCGCACCAATACAACAGTGGCCAATTTTTGTATGTAATGCATAAGCAAAATCAACTGGCGTTGCAAAAGCAGGTAGTACGATAATTTTTCCCTGAGGGGTTAAGACATGAATATCGTTTTTACCTAACTCTTGTTTAATGTTCTCTAATAAAACAATTGAGTTTGTATTGCTATCTTCTTGCTCGGTTAAACCTTGGAACCAGTTACGAGTTTGTAACTGTGCGGCAATATTAGAGCTTTGTGCACTTTCTTTGTAACTCCAGTGGGCTGCAATACCGTATTTTGCGACTGCATCCATATCTTCTGTACGGATCTGGATTTCAATATTAACCCCCTGATGGGTGATTAACGTGGTATGTAAAGATTGATAACTATTACTTTTAGGTAAAGCAATATAATCTTCAAAATACTCTATTTTAGGCTGGTAAAGATGATGCATTTGCCCTAATACGCGATAACAGGTATCGAGATCTTTTACGATAATTCGAAATGCATACACATCCATTACATCGTGAAATTGACAGCCTTTTTTACGCATTTTTCTATACAAGCTATATAAATGTTTTTCGCGTCCAAGAACTTGCGCTTCAATAGACATTGAGTCTAATTTTGTAGATATCTCATCACAGATACTTTGTATAAAATCTTTTCTATTTCCTCTCGCTTTGGTAATTGCATCTTTAAGTACATGATAACGAGCAGAATTTCTTGCTTTAAATGACAATTCTTCCAGTTCATTTTTTAAATGATGTAAACCAAGCTGGTTGGCAATGGGAGTAAATATTTCAAAGGTTTCTTGTGCAATACGTTGACGTTTATCTAAACGCAATGAGTCTAACGTACGCATGTTATGCACTCTGTCGGCTAATTTAATTAGCATTACGCGAAAGTCTTTTGACATCGCAATTAACATTTTTCGAATGTTTTCTGCCTGTGCTTGTTCGCGATTTTCAAAATTAAACTTATCGAGCTTGGTTACACCTTCTACCAGTTGTGCAACACTCGGAGTAAATGCATCGGATAATTCTTGATGTGTGGTATCTGTGTCTTCTAAAACATCATGCATTAAAGCAGCTGAAATGGCTTCATAATCTAATTTCATGTCTGCAAGGATTTCAGCAACTGCCACGGGATGCGTTATATAAGGCTCGCCACTCGCTCTTTTCACACCATCATGTGCCGCGTATGCATAATGATATGCGCGTTCTACAAAAGCACATTGCTCTTCTGTCATATAAGTATGGATGGATGCTTTGAGAGTTTTAAAAATTGACATTGTTTCCCTTATTTTTAGTCTTACATCAATAGCATAATGGCTGTTTAATGACTTTCAAAGTATTTAATGCTTATTAAATGATAAATACTTTCTTAATTTGTGCTCGACCAATGATTTAATTGCTCTATTTCTGCTGGCCATAGTGTTTCATCGGTTGTTTCTAGTATTAATGGGATATTATCAAAGCGTTTATCTTTCATTATATATTCAAAGCATGGCCAACCTATTTCACCGCCTCCTAATGGAGCATGACGATCCACTCTGCTTGCAAAGGGAACTTTACTATCATTAATATGCATTGCTCGTAAATATTCAAATCCTACAATATTTGAAAAGGCTTTGAATGTAGTTTCTGTCGCATTTTTACCTCGCAGGTCATATCCCGAAGTAAAAGTGTGGCAAGTGTCAATACAAACACCTACACGCTTTTTATCATCAACTTGTTCGATAATATTGGCGAGATGCTCAAAACGGTAACCTAAATTAGTACCTTGTCCTGCAGTGTTTTCAATAATGGCAGAAACGGAGCTTGTTTGCTGTAAGGCTAAGTTGATTGATTCGGCAATTCTTTTTAAACAGTCTTGCTCAGATATCTTTTTGAGGTGGCTTCCGGGATGAAAGTTTAATAATGATAAGCCTAGTTGTTCACAGCGCTGCATTTCGTCCAAGAAAGCCATTCGTGATTTGATTAATGCTTCTTTTTCAGGATGCCCTAAATTAATGAGGTATGAATCGTGCGGTAAAATGTTTTTCTCTGAAATATTGTAGCGTAAACAAGCGGCTTTAAATTTTCGAATCGTATTTTCATCGAGCGCTTTAGCTTCCCAACGACGTTGATTTTTAGTGAATAGGGCAAATGCGTTTGCTCCAATATCATGTGCATTTTTAGGCGCATTAAAAACGCCCCCTGCAGCACTAACGTGGGCACCAATATATTTCATTAATGATTACTCTAAATTAAATTGAAGGGGGTACAGGTTACATTAATTAATGATACTGTTAAGAGTTAAATTGTTAATTATAAATGAAGATATTAGGGGATTAAACTCTATAAATTGACTGCTGTTTATCTAATTGTTTTTTTAAATTTAAAACCGCCTATTTGCTTATTAAGGCGGTTATTGCTTTTAGTAAAAGTATTTATTCAGGTCGCTCTGCTATTTCATTGTTATTAATAAATTCAACCATTGGTTTGCCACCTTCACTTTTAATATCATCGATTTGTTCGCTTGCTGTGGTGTTATTTGTTGTTGTACCTGCGGCTTGATTTTTTTGAATATAACGTTCTGAAGCACTATTTTCTTTACTGTCTATTTTTTTACTATGAGTAACTTCTTGATGCACTTCAACGGGTTGGCTTTCGTTAGCGTCTGAATCATCAATTTGTTGAGTGCTTGTTTGCTCTTCCTGATTAACTTCAGTTGCTGGGGCTTCACTTTCATCTTGCTGAGCCATTGAGCTTGCTTGTTGTGGTTGTGTCGCTGGTTTTTGCTCATTAACAATAACATTTTCTGCATGTCGATCAGCTGGTTTTTCCTGTGCAAAATGAGTGACACCCTTGTCATCTTTCCAGGTATAAATTTCAGCAGCTGTTGAAAAAGGGACTAAAAATAATAATAAATTGAAAAAATACGGCATATCCATCGCTCAGTAAATTAATTGAGCAGAAAGCATAAATAAAAACTTATTTATTAACAAGATAATAGACTTTGCAGAGATATAATTTTGTGAAAAGTGTGAGGGATAAAAGCTGCTGATTAATTTAGCGTGTAAAAAATTATTTCCGTGGTGATCTTTGTTAAAAATAGTGTGTATATATATTGGTTAGGGCAAATAAATACAACCTAAGATTGCATCCCTATCGGCTCCTGTAACTGCTTTTAATGAGATTGTTTTTTGTAATAGGCGTTGCTCAGCTAACCAAGCAAATGCAACGGCTTCAACATACATTGGGTCAATAGCGAGAGCGTTTGTTGTCTGTACTTTATGGGAAGGAAGTAATGCTGTAATGCGTTGCATTAATAATGGATTTAAAGCGCCACCTCCACAAACATAGACTTCACCATTATTACTGTGTTGTTTTATTTGATCGCAAATGGTGACGGCACTGAACTCTAATAAAGTACGCTGAATATCACCAATACTTAATTGAGAGCCAATTAGTTGATCTTGTAACCAAGCTAAATTAAATTTTTCTCTTCCTGTGCTTTTAGGTGCAGAGAGTGTGAAATAGGGATCGCTTAAAAGTGTTGTTAATAGTACGTTATTGATATTTCCTGTTAATGCAAATTCAGCATTCATATCAAAACTTTTTTGGTAATGTAAGTTGATCCAAGCATCCATTAACATATTACCAGGGCCCGTGTCATAACCTAAAGCGCTGTCCATTCCATTGAGGATGCTGATATTTGCAATACCACCAATATTTAGTATTACACGTTTTGTTCCTTCTTTTGCAAATAAAGCTTGATGAAAAGCTGGAACCAAGGGCGCTCCTTGACCACCATAAGCCATATCCATTCTTCTAAAGTCCGATACGCAAGGAATTTGGGTTTTAGCGGCAATTAAGCTGCCATCACCAATTTGTTGAGTAAATGCATATTCGCTATCAGGGGAATGGAAAATAGTCTGTCCATGGCTGCCAATTGCACAAACTTCATGGCTATCTATATTTTCATTCTTTAATAGTGTGGTAATTGCTTGAGCACAAGCGAGTGCAAATTGGTGATCGACTTCACCTAAAGTTTGCAGAGTAACTTGTTTGTCATTACAAATAGTTAATAGCTGTGTGCGTAATTGTGCAGGTAGTTCGACTGCTAAACCAGAAACTTGAGTAAACCGTGAGTTATTTCCCGTGCGTTGACATAACGCAACATCAATTGCATCCAAACTCGTACCTGACATTAACCCTATATAATAGGTTGCTATTGGTGACGAGTTTAAAGTTGGACTAGATAACACGGGAAAACTGCTGTTGACGAGCTTTGTTGCGTAGATACACATCAAAACACATACAAATATTACGGATCAGTAGATGTCCAGTAGATGATACTTGGATATATTGTCCATCAATACTTACTAACTGGTCGTTAATAAATGTTTGTAATAAAGCAATATCTTCAGCAAAGTATTGATCAAAATCTAATGAAAAAGTTTGTTCAATTTCGTGCTTATCTAGTTTGAAATTACAAATGAGTTGTTTGATGACTTCTCGACGAATGAGATCATCTTCATTTAATGCAACGCCACGCCATTGTGCATGACCTAAATCTTCAACCTGTTGATAATAATCACTTAACTTTTTCTGATTTTGCGAATAACAATGGCCTATTTGACTGATAGCAGAAACCCCCATCCCTAATAAATCAGCATCTTCTTGAGTGGTATACCCTTGGAAGTTACGGTGTAAAACACCTTTTTGCTGTGCCAGTGCTAGTTCATCATCTGGTTTTGCAAAATGATCCATACCAATGAATTGATACCCTGATTTGGTTAAAAACTCGATGGTATATTGCAACATTGCTAATTTCTCAGCAGGTTTAGGCATATCGCCTTCATTAATTTTGCGTTGTGCAGCAAATAAGCTTGGCATATGCGCATAATTAAAAATAGATAAACGAGCGGGATCTAACGCTAAGACCTTTTCTAAAGTAAAAGCAAAACTATCTTTTGTTTGTAATGGCAAGCCATAAATCATATCGAGATTAGTTGATTGAAAACCTTGCTCTTTAGCTCGTTGTAAAAGCTGCTTAATAAAGTCTTCATCTTGTTCTCTATTAACTGCTTTTTGAACCTCTTTGTTAAAATCTTGAACGCCTAAACTCAAACGATTAAAACCTTCTTTCGCCAGATGGTCGATAGTGGTTAATTCAATTTCCCGCGGGTCAACTTCAATACTTAATTCAGCTTGGTCAGAAAAATTAAAGTTAGTTCGTAATAAGGTCATTAAACGTGTTATTTGAGGAGGCAATAAAAAGGTTGGTGTGCCTCCGCCCCAATGCAATTGGCTAACGGTTCTATCTTTAAAGTGAATGGCTTGGTTAACGATTTCTTTTTCTAAATAATCTAGGTATTTGTCTGCTTTTTCTTGGTGACGAGTGATCACTTTATTGCAACCACAGAAATAGCAAAGCTTATGACAAAATGGGATGTGGATATAAAGAGATAAAGGACGAGTCGGATAAGTCTCTGTTGCAGTAATAAGATCCGTATGTTCGAAGCTCTCATCAAACTCTAAGGCGGTAGGGTAAGAAGTATAGCGGGGGCCACTGTAATTATATTTTTCAATTAAAGCCTGATCCCAAACCAACTGTTGCATGCTGTCTCTCTTTATTTTTGTTATTTATACCCATCGTTATTAAATGAATCGACAGATATTATTTTAAGTCTGAATACCATAAGCATAACATTCAGCTTTATTATAATGCTTGCGCTAACTCAGACTATTAAAGCTTAAATTCAGCTAATAGAATGCTTTCTTCGATGATAGCGGCTTCCATTTCCGCTTCAAATATTTCCCGCTTCATATCCAGTAGTTTAATTTCCTTAACAGGGCGGGCTTTTCGCTCGTCATGTGTTGGCATATCTTTTACTTTTTCATACATTGCGTTTAAAGCAGGGTAGGTTGCAGGGATATCGATTGCTGTTTTTAACTGTAATGTTTCTAATAACACTGTTAAACGAATAGCTGCTTCTGAAATATTACATTGCTTCTGCAAAGTTGCTTTTGCAATAAAACGAATACTTTCTGCAATATTATTATTTCTATCTTGTATTTTTTGTTGCTTTTCCTGCTCTTGAGCTTGTTCAATTAGCAATGTTTTTGCTTTTTGTTTCTTGATTTTATTAATCAATATGCCTGCATAAAAAGCAAGTCCAACTATTATTACAACCGCTATCGCGGCTAATACTATATCCATGTTCATATTCTGTTAAAACCTATCTGAATTCGTCTAGTGCTGAGCTTGCATCTTCAAATTGCTGTAATAAATCTTCTTCGCCTTCTTCATCAATCCAACCTAACTCTTGCATTAGTTCTTGATGACGTTCCATTTGTTGATTAACCCAAGCTTGATCTTCTTTCGATAAAGCTTGGTCAGTCTCTGCTTGCTCTAATAACTCGTTTAAACGCTCATCATTTTCAATTGCAGCGAGTTCTTTTTCTGGTGATATTTTTTGTACTGCAGGTTTTTGTACAAGTTGCTCTAGTGCTGCTGCACTTTTAAGTACTTTAACTTTTGGTTGTAGATTAACTTTAGGTTTTGCCACTTCTTGTGGTTTGTCATCAATAGTTAATGCGATTGGTTTTTTACTACCAAGGCGTTTATCATTTTTAGCCTGACGCTGATTTTGTTGTGCACTCTGTTTTGACTCAACGGCATTACGGTTACCCGCTTTATTACCTTTCAATTTATCTTTACGTTTTTTTTCACGAGCTTCTTTTGCTTGTGATGATGTTTCTTTTCTGCGACCGTCAAATTTAGGTTCTGAATTACCTGCGGTACGAGTTTTTTTAGAGCGAGACATGTTTAATTACCTTTTATGTCAGTCATGATGTGCAGCTTTTTAGCTTATTTTAGCATCATTAACGGCGGTGTTATTCACACCAAAATTGGGGTTGTTAGTGTTGCGCAGAATAACAGGTTTATAACACTTAAAAAAGCATATAAAAAAAGGCATACCATTACGGATATGCCTTTATTAGGTTAATTAATTTTTTAAAATTAATGTAACGCTGAAATGTACTTAGATAACAATTCGATATCTGCATCACTTAACTTGCCAGAAACATCTACCATCATGCCATTTGGATCATTATGACGTGCATTTGTACGAAATTTTTCAAGTTGTGCTTTTAAGTAAGCTGGATGTTGACCAGATAGTTTAGGGAAATGAGCTAACTCTAAACCATTACCACGAGGGCCATGACAAGCAGTACAACCAGGGATTGCGCGTTCTTTATCGCCGCCCATGTAAAACTTCTTACCCGCTTCTGCAATTTCAGGCGAAACCGTTTCAGGTGTCATTGTCTGTGCCGCGAAGTAAGCGGCAATATCTTTTATATCTTGATCCGAAAGACCGGCTACCATGCCTGCCATAATCGCATCTTCACGCGCACCACTTTTATACTCGTGTATTTGTTTCACAAGATAATAGTAATGTTGACCTGCTAATTTTGGATATAGATTTGATGGACTGTTACCGTCAGCGCCATGACAAGCTGCACATGTTGCTGATTTAGTTTTCCCTGCTTCCATATCACCTTGTGCCTGAGCTACGTTCATAAAACTCAATACGGCGATCACTGCTACTAATAATTTATTCATAACTATCCAATCTAATTCTTAAAGTTTGTTGTTTTAGGCGTGCTACAATATGTGCAAATAGAGCTTGTACAGTTTACACAAGTTTCAGAAAAGTAACAATTTTGCTACACAAACATATGAGGCATATCGTGGAATTTCCAAAAATACATTTTCAAAAAGCGCACTTTTTAATTAGTGCACCTGATATTCGCCATTTAGATAAACATTTACCAGTGGAAAGTGGTATCGAAGTTGCGTTCGCTGGTCGTTCAAATGCGGGTAAATCGAGTGCATTAAATCGTCTTACTCGTCAAAAAAGTTTAGCGAGAACAAGTAAAACACCTGGGCGTACTCAGCTTATTAATGTATTTGAAGTAGAAGAAGGTAAAAGACTGATCGATTTACCAGGATATGGTTTTGCAAAAGTACCGCTGGCGATGAAGTTAAAGTGGCAGAAATCCCTTGGAGAGTACTTACAGGAAAGGGAGTCGTTAAAAGGGTTAGTTGTTCTTATGGATATTCGCCATCCATTCAAAGACCTTGATCAACAATTAATTTTTTGGGCAATCGATGCCAACATTCCTGTTTTAGCCTTATTAACAAAAGCAGATAAATTAAAGCAAGGTGCTCGTAAAGCCACATTATTGAAAATGCGCGAAGAGGCTGAAAATTTTGAGGGTGACGTACAAGTAGAATTATTCTCTTCTTTAAAAGGATTAGGTGTGGATCTACTAGAGCGTAAAATTGCACAGTGGTATGGAGAGCATGATTTATCAGAGCAAAGTAGCTCAGATGAAGTTGAAGAAGAGATTGAATCAGAAACTCTTTAAGCTTGATTCTTCACAATAAGTAACAAAATATTAACATCGTCCTTAATTGATTAATGGCGGTGTTTTTTTTACTTCTTTATTTACTATGTTGAGCTATTTTAAGTGACTATATGAATTAGTCTGAATGTGATTGCTATAACACCTTGAATTTTGTTATGACTAACCGCATATTATTATTTCCTTCTAAGACAAGATGAATGCTATGACTATACAAAAAGACTCGATCTTAACAAAAACTGATGGCCTTCCTTTTTTCAGTGAACTGAAAATTGATGAAATTGAACCTACTGTCAAACAAACAATTGCTGATAATAAAGCATTAATCGAACAAAAATTAACTGAGCTAGATACCTATACTTGGGATAATTTTGTTGCTGTATTAGATGAAGCTGATGATCACCTCGGTAAACTTTGGTCACCTATCTCACATATGAATTCAGTAGTGAGTACTGATGAGTTACGTGTAGCACATGATGCTTGTTTACCATTGTTCTCTGAGTACGCGACTTTTGTTGGTCAACACCAAGGTTTATATGAAGCCTATTTAAGCATTAAAAATAGTGAAGAATTTGCGCAGCTAAAAGGCGAACAACAAAAGGTCATTGAAAATGCACTGCGTGACTTTGAACTGGCAGGTATTGCATTAAGTGATCAGAAAAAACAACGTTACGGCGAAATAAAGCAGCAGCTTTCACAGTTGCAATCAACATTTAGCAATAACGTAATGGATGCGACTTTAGCGTGGAGCAAATTAGTTACTGATATTGAAGTGTTGGCGGGATTACCAAAAACTGCCATTGCTGCAGCAAAACAAGCCGCAGAAGAGCAAGAGTTAGAGGGTTATTTATTCACGTTAGACTTCCCAAGTTATTTTGCAGTAATGACTTATGCAGATAATAGAGAATTACGTGAAGAGGTGTATACCGCTTTTGCAACACGAGCATCAGATCAAGGCCCTAATGCAAATGAGTTTGATAATAGCGATATTATTGAAGAACTTTTAGCATTGCGTCATGAACTTGCTCAATTATTAGGTTTTAATGACTTTGGTGAATATAGCTTAGCAACCAAAATGGCAGACAAACCAGCACAGGTCATTGACTTTTTAAGTGAACTTGCTGAAAAATCAATCCCACAAGCGCGTGAAGAACGAGATCAGGTTTTAGCATTTGCCCAACAAAAAGACGGTTTAGATAAATTATATTCATGGGATTTAGGTTATTACTCTGAATTATTAAAACAACAACGCTACCAAATTTCAGATGAGGAGTTGCGTCCATATTTCCCTGAGAATAAAGTTATTTCGGGCTTGTTTGACGTAGTACATCGTTTATTTGGTTTAAATATCAAAGAGTCAAAAGAAGTTGATATTTGGCATCAAGATGTACGTTTCTTTGAGATTTATAATCGCCAGAAAGAGCATATCGGTAGCTTCTACTTAGATTTATACGCTCGAGCTCATAAACGCGGCGGAGCGTGGATGAATGATTGTCGAGTTAGACGTCGTCAATTGGATGGTAGCTTACAACTTCCTGTTGCTTACTTAACTTGTAATTTTAATAAACCAGTTGGTAATCAAGCAGCATTATTTACACATAATGAAGTTGTGACGTTGTTCCATGAATTTGGCCATGGTATTCACCACATGCTAACTAAAATAGAGTCTGCAAATGTATCTGGCATTAATGGTGTTCCTTGGGATGCGGTTGAATTACCAAGTCAATTTTTAGAAAATTGGTGTTGGGAACCAGAAGCCTTAGCGCTAATTTCAGGTCATGTTGACACCGATGATATTCTGCCTGCTGATTTATTGAAAAAAATGCTAGAAGCTAAAAACTATAACAGTGCACTGCAAATGGTGCGTCAATTAGAGTTCTCATTATTTGATTTTATCTTGCATCATCAGTATCAAGTTGGTGAAAAAGCACAAGCAGGGCGAGTCTTAGCAGAAGTTAGAAAAAAAGTAGCGGTAATGGAAGTGCCTGAGTTTAATCGTTTTCAGAATAGTTTTAGCCATATTTTTGCTGGTGGTTATGCAGCTGGTTATTACAGTTATAAATGGGCGGAAGTATTATCTGCAGATGCATTTTCTAAATTTGAAGAAAATGGTATTTTTGATGCGGAAACAGGGCGTTCATTTTTAACTAACATTCTTGAAAAAGGTGGTAGTGAAGCACCAATGACCTTATTCAAAGCCTTTATGGGACGTGAACCATCAATTGATGCGTTATTACGTCATTCTGGCATTAAATAATCAGTCAATAATATTGAGAGTCATCGCTTAAATTACTGATATAAAAAATGGCTTGGAATTAATAATTTCAAGCCATTTTATTGATGGCTATTTTATAACGAAAAAGAGTCTCGTGTTACCAATTCTTTATTGTCATTGCTATAACTACCACTCAATTCCAGCTTGTGCTTTGACGCCATCTTTAAAGGCATGTTTTTCTGCTAAAATCATGCTGTAGGTATCCACCGCATCAATCAATTCTTGTTTTGGACCTCGACCTGTTAATACAACATTCATATTTTTAGGGCGATTTTTTAATGCATCGAGTGTTGGTTGGATCTCAAGATATTGGTACTTAAACATATAAGTGATTTCATCTAGAATAACTAAGTTATACTTTTCATCAGCCATTAATTCAGCTGCTTTTTGCCATGCTTTTTCTGCACTCTCAATGTCTTTTTGTCTGTTTTGGGTTTCCCAAGTAAACCCGTCACCCATAGTGAACCAATCTACATTATCATGACTAGTGAAAAACTTTTCTTCACCTGTAGACATAGCGCCCTTTAAAAACTGTACGACAGCAACTTTATGACCGTGCCCTAGTGAGCGAGCCAACATACCAAATGCCGAGCTGCTTTTGCCTTTGCCTGGTCCAGCCAAAAGAATGCTGACGCCACGCTCTTCACTTGCAGCTGCAATTTTTTGATCCTGCTTTTCTTTAACCGCTTTCATTTTCTTTAAATGCTTTTCTTCAGATATCTTATCAGTAGTCATTTTATTTCCTTATTGATAATAAAAAGCCTGCAGAAGCAGGCTTTTATAAAGACATTAATAATTTTATTTATTAATCTGCTTTGGGCGTTCTCATTAAGATAGTGTAACCAATAATACCTGAAATAACAGAGGCAATTAATACCGCAACTTTAGCGATGATTTGATGCTCAGGATTTTGGAAGGCTAAATCAGTAATAAATAATGACATGGTGAAACCCATACCTGCTAGGAAACCAGCACCAATTACATGTGACCAAGTTACGCCAGAAGGTAAAGAACCCCACTTCATGATTGTTAGTAGTTTAGTAAACAAGAAGATACCAAGCGGTTTACCAACGATTAGACCAGCAGCAATACCTAATACAACTGGGTTTGTTAATTGGTCAATCATACCACTATCAATAATTACACCTGCATTACCTAAGGCAAAAACTGGCACAATAAATAAAGTTGCAATAGGGTGCAGTGCATCTTCTTTTAACTGTAGTGGATTAGCTGCTTGAAAACTTAGTGACTTCATTTTCTTCAGTGCTTTAATGCTATCATGCGCTAATACATCTTGTTTTTGGAAGCGCTCGCCTTCTAGGCTTGCTAATAATTCTTTTGCTTGGTTAAGGTAGCTATCCATTGAAATTTCACGACGTGATGGGATAGTGAATGCAACAGCAACACCGGCAACAGTTGCGTGTACACCTGAAGCTAAGAAGCTTACCCATACAACACATAAACCAATAGTGTAATAGAAAGTGCGGTTACGTATACCAGCTCTGTTTGCGATTGCTAATATAGCAATACCTGCTAAACCGACCATTAATTCATTCATGAATATTTGTTCGGTGTAGAAGATTGCAATAACAATAACCGCCATCAAATCATCACCAATTGCTAGTGCTGATAAAAAGACTTTTAAAGTAACAGGAACACGGCTACCTACAATTGCTAGTACACCAAGTGCAAAAGCAATATCCGTTGCCATTGGGATACCCCAACCGTTTACTGTTTCTGTGCCTGCGTTGAAGAAGAAGTAAATACCTGCAGGGAATAAAACCCCACCAATTGCAGCAAAAAGAGGTAGTGCTGCTTTTTTTACGCTTGATAATTCGCCATCTAATAATTCACGTTTAATCTCTAAACCAATAAAGAAGAAGAAGATCGCCATTAAAAATTCATTAGCAATTTTATGTAAATTTACTTGATGAACTTTGTCGCTTAGCCCAGTTGAAACTTCCCATAACGTATCGTGCCATACATGATGGTAATTATCAGGGGATATATTTGCCCAAAGTAGGGCAATAACCGCTGAGATGACTAATAAAACACCACCTGTAATAGGGCTGTGCAGCCAGTGCATTTTGTGAGAACTCATTGTAACTCCATTTTAATTTAAATTTATTTTAGTTAGATCTTTCCATAATGTGATCTGACTGTTGTAATCTACAACGTTTTCGATAAATAATGAAGTAAATCCACTACACATTAAGATCGATTTAAGATCTCAAAAAAAGCCATTTTTTTTATAAGGTTATAATGAAAAAATCAATCATTGCACTAATAATTATATTTCTAGGTTTGTTAAGTAGTACCTATTTCGTTGGCGAAATGGTGCAAACTGAATTACAAAAACTAATTAAGCAGCAATCTGATCAATCGGCCCAAATTGAATTAGTAAGTTATCAAAAATCATTTCTAACAGCGCAAATGCAAGTTAAAGTAACTATTCCAATGGAAGGTGGAACACCATTACAATTTATTATTGATTCTGATATTACTCATTACCCTTATAAAGCAACAACTTCAAACCATATTACTTTTTTAGATGAACAAATCGCTGAAAAAGTAGAAGATTTTTTTGAAACTAAAGATTGGTTAACTTCACATGAAGAAGTGAGCATCTTAGGTTCTATTACTGGTCAATTAAAATTAGTGAATGGCTCTTTTACAAGTCCGGAAGAGAGTTTTAATAGTGAGCCATTAGCCCTTTCTTATCAATATAATGTTAGCCAGCATTCAGGTGAGTTTAATATTGATTGGGCGGGATTTGATGGAAATTCGCTTGATGGCCAAACATTTGATGTACAAAGTTTTGAGATCCACTCTACTTTTGCCGGCGTGAATAATAGTCATCTATTAGATTATCAATACCGAACACATATTGAGTCACTGGCTCTTTCTGATCCGCACAGCAATTTAAGAGTGTCTGGTATATTATTAGAAGGTGAAACTGAAACCAGCCATGATCAAACCACGGTGAATAGTAAAAATAATTGGAAGGTAAAAGAGTACCAAGAAAATGGGCAAGTATTTACTGATAATCATATTAATCTGTCATTATTAGGTCTTAACTTACAAGCAATTAGCACACTTAAATCGGGTAATGAGAACGCTATTTTGATTAATCAAGCATTGATTAATTTATTAAAACAAGGGGCAACGGTTGAACTATCAACTCTACATTCGAATACTCCATGGGGCGTTGTTGATGGCAAATTGCACATGGATATTCAACCGGGTGCTATTCTGCAAGAAGTGATCAATAATCCATTGCTTTTAATTGATTATGTAAATGGTGAATTAGATTTAAGTATTCCACAAAAATTATCACAACACCCTGAATTTTCAGAAGGCATTAGAATGGGAATAATCAGTGGAGTCTTGAAGCAAGAAGATAAGCAATTAACGTTACATTCTAGTTTAGATAGAGGAGAGCTAACGGTAAACGGACAGGTTATTCCTTTACAGTAAGCTAAAGATCTAACATAACTTCATCCTGCATTATTAATTGTTAGCAGGATGAAGTTCATTAAATTAACGTAAATAAGGGTTTGTTGCTTTTTCGTGAGCAATCGTAGTTGTTGGCCCATGACCTGGAAAGACAACTGTATCTTGAGGTAGCGTTAATAATTTTTGTTTAATACCGCTGATCAGTTGGGAATGGTTACCTCTAGGAAAATCTGAACGGCCAATTGCGCCATTAAATAATATATCCCCAACAATAATCTGCTTACTTACCGCATCAAAAAGAGCAACATGTCCAGGCGTGTGTCCTGGGATATGTAAAATATTTAATTTAATATTACCAACTTCAACTACGTCACCTTCCTGCAGCCATTGTGTTGGCAAAAAACTACGGGTATTTGGGAAGTTAAACATAGTGCTTTGTGCTTCTAATTGATTTAGCCAAAAAGCATCTTCTTTTTCTGGCCCAACAATAGGAATATTTAAACGTTCTGCTAATACTTCTGTTCCACCTACATGATCTAAATGACCATGAGTCAGGATTATTTTATCAACATTTACTTTGTGATTATTTACTGCACTTAAAATGCGATCAGCTTCGCCGCCAGGGTCAACGATGGCTGCTTGTTTAGTTTCTTCACAAATAATGAGGCTACAGTTTTGTTGATAAGGTGTAACGGGAATGACCACTATTTTCATTTTAAATCCTATATAGCAATTGTATTAATTCAATGGGTTAATATTACGCAGAAAAATGGGTTATACCAATGACATTAATTAAGTGAGCTAAATTTTCTAGTTAAAATAACTCACTTCTTTGTTATAAGTTGGTATGGCTGGAGTTATCTATGAGGGAAATAAAAAAGGCAACCGAAGTTGCCTTTGAGCATATAAGTCGCGTCAGTTTTTAAACTTGTGCTAGATTTTTCTTTTTAATTTCAACTGCTTTAGCAAGGTGAATATGATTCATCACATGCACTAAGGCTTTTGCAGATGATTCAATAATATCTGTTGATAAACCAATACCATGGAATCGCTGACCATTATAAGTCGCTACAATATCAACTTGTCCTAAGGCATCTTTACCTTTACCTTTGCCACTGATTTTATAAGATTCCATGCTGATATCTAATCCAGAGATACGCATTAAACATTGATAAGCCGCATCAATTGGACCATTACCCGTTGAAGCTTCTACCACGCGTTTATCTTCACCAATCTCCATGACAACACTTGCAGTAGCGACTAAACCAGAACCTGAAAGCACACTGATACTAGATAATTTATAGTATTCAGGCTCACTTTCTATTTGATTAAAGAACATTAATGCTTCTAAATCGTAATCAAATACTTGGCCTTTTTTGTCGGCTAGCGCTAAAAAGCTAGTGTATAACTCCTCTAGGTCATAATCAGTATCTCGGTAACCTAGTTCTTGCATACGGTGTTGAATAACATGACGACCTGAGCGAGAAGTTAAATTTAATTTATTCGTTAGAATACCTACACTTTCAGGTGTAATTATTTCGTAAGTATTTTGAGCTTTTAACACGCCATCTTGGTGAATTCCTGATGAATGAGAAAATGCGTTTGCACCAACAATCGCTTTATTAGATTGGATTGGCATATTACAAATCTGACTGACTAACTGGCTAGTACGTGCAATTTCAACAGGATTAATGTTGGTTGTGTAGCCCATTTTTGCTTTACGAGTATGTAAAATCATAGCGACTTCTTCAAGCGAACAGTTACCTGCACGCTCACCGATACCATTCATAGTACATTCAATTTGACGAGCACCATTTTCAACTGCGGTGATAGAGTTCGCAACAGACATGCCTAAATCATCATGACAATGCACAGAAATAACGGCTTGATCGATATTTGGAACACGTTCAAATAACGTTTTAATAATGCCGCCAAATTCACTTGGATAGGTGTATCCCACGGTATCTGGAATATTAATTGTACGAGCCCCTGCTTTAATTGCTTCTTCAACCATACGGCATAAATTATCAATAGGTGTACGGCCAGCATCTTCACATGAAAACTCAACATCATCAGTTAAGTTACGTGCATATTTAACCGCATTTACAGCCATTTCTAGTACATCATCAAAAGAGCGTTTTAATTTACTCTCAACATGAATAGTAGAGGTGGAGATAAAAGTATGAATACGAAAAGCTTCTGCTACTTGTAATGCTTGAGCGGCGGCATCGATGTCTTTAGGTAGTGCTCGAGACAAAGCACAAACTCGGCTATTTTTAATTTCACGAGCAATAGTTTGTACTGATTCAAAATCACCTGGAGAGGAAATAGGGAAACCAACTTCCATAATATCCACACCTAAACGTTCCAGTGCAAATGCAATTTGAAGTTTTTCTTTCACTGTAAGGCTCGCGCTTAATGCTTGTTCACCGTCGCGTAAAGTAGTATCGAAAATAATGACTTGTTCAGACATAAGAAATCCCTCTTTCTAGATTGATTTAAAGTGGATATAAAAAACCCGTACAGGGCACGGGTTTTAAGAGTTTAACTGATATTACTTAAATACTTACCATCTTTACGTATTGAGTATAAACATCAATTGTCTCTAATTTTTACAATTTAATAACAACTCCTAGAATAGTTACGCTTTTTAAATTGTGCGTCAAGTGCTTATTCTAATAACCGCGATATCAATAAGGCTTATAACTAGATAATGACCATAGCCTTTGTAGCGTTTAATTTTGTTTAATAAAGTCGTATCATCAAGTTATCTATATAGAGGGATAATAATGAGTGAATTTAAAAAGCCATCAGCGGATGAGTTAAAACAACAATTAAATGACTTACAGTACCAAGTCACTCAACAAGAGGGAACTGAGCCTCCTTTTAATAATTTATATTGGGATCATACTGAGCCGGGGATTTATGTTGATATTGTTTCAGGAGAAGCGTTATTTAGTTCTCTGGATAAATTTGATGCGCATTGTGGTTGGCCAAGCTTTACGCAGCCATTAGCTCAGACGGCGTTAACAGAAAAAGTAGATAATAAATTATTCTCACAACGTACAGAGGTAAGAAGTACAGAAGCGGATTCTCATTTAGGGCATGTATTTGATGATGGCCCTGCACCAACAGGATTACGCTATTGTATTAACTCTGCTTCACTTCGTTTTATTGCCAAAAATAAAATGGCAGAAGAAGGTTATGAACATTTATTAACGTTATTTGAAGGTTAGAAATTAGGCGATCTTTTTTATCATACACAATAATGGTTTATGGCTATTGTAGCCTTGGTATCGCATATTTAATCTTTCAGGTAATTGTTCTGGAGAATAAAGTTCAAAGCCAAGTTGTTGATAAAAGCTCTGTAAATGAGGGTAAGGAAAGCAATAAATGGCTTGTGTTTGTAAGTGAAGAATCTTTTTAATCAATAAACTTGCAATGCCTTTTCCTCGCACATCAGGTGCACAAGCAACCCCTGTTAATAATAATTCCCCTTGCACTTCTTTTAATCGTGCCGCACATAATATCTGCTGATTTTTTAATATAAATACGTGATCATTCTTATTGGCCACTCCCTTTTTATAAACTCGTTTATAAAATTGATTCACCAATGGGGTCTGTTGTTTCTGTAATTGTTCAAATTGTAGTGAGTTAAGATCCATCTCAGTTCCGAGTTGCTTGTTTCAAGTGTTTGATGAGGTAGACTGTATCGACATATTTTATAGTAGGGTAACGTATCAATGTATAAGAGGTTATCATGATTGAAAAAAATAGCTCACTCAAAACTTTTAATAGTTTTTCAATTGATGCCCATGCGCATCTACTTTTTCATTTCCAGCAACTTTCTCAACTGCCTGAATTATTAACATTGATTAAAAAGATGAGATCGCTTAATAAACCCGTTTTAGTCTTAGGCGGTGGTAGTAATACGTTATTTTGTAATGACTTCAGTGGCCTTGTGATCAAAGTTGAGCTGATGGGTATTACTCAAAGTGAAGATGAACTCCATCATTTATTACAAGTTGCAGCAGGTGAAAATTGGCATCAACTCGTTAAAAGCACAATTCAACAAGAAATATATGGGTTAGAGAACTTAGCATTAATTCCCGGCGTAGTCGGAGCTGCACCTGTACAAAATATTGGAGCTTACGGTGTTGAGTTTAAAGATGTTTGTGTCAGTGTTGATTATGTTGATCTGATTGATGGTGAACTTAAAACTCTATCTAATGAAGATTGTTTGTTTGCCTACCGTGATAGTATTTTTAAAGGTGAGTTAAAAGATCGCACCTTAATTACCTCTGTTTCTTTAAAATTACCTAAACAATGGCAAGCACATTGTCGCTATGGTTTATTAAAAGACTTAGATGAAACTGAAGCCTCAGTCAGTGCACTACAAATATTTGATAATGTTTGTCGTATTCGTAGTGAAAAGTTACCAGACCCAAGGGTGTTAGGTAATGCGGGGAGTTTTTTTAAAAATCCAGTAGTTAGTGCCAATCTAGCTGAACAGCTTTTATCGCACCATGCAGAAATGCCAAATTATCCACAAGCAGATGGCATGGTTAAATTAGCCGCCGGATGGTTGATTGACCAGTGTGGTTTAAAAGGTAAAACAATTGGTGGTGCAGCAGTGCATAAAGACCAAGCTTTAGTGTTAATTAATAACGGTAACGCAACAGCACAAGATGTTATCCAACTAGCATGGTTTGTGAGAGAACAGGTATTACAAAAATTTGCCGTGTTATTAGAGCATGAAGTGCGCTTTATTGATGCCTTAGGTGAAACTAATTTACAGCGAGTAATAAACAATGTCTGAATTGAATGAGCAAGGAAATAAACTGTTAAATCTACTCGCAGATGGTGAGTTTCATTCAGGTGAAAAAATAGGTGAGTTATTAGGCGTTTCACGTACTTCAGTGAATAACTACATCAAAGCCTTACAAGAAATTGGCTTGGATATATACAAGGTAACTGGCAAAGGCTATTGCAGTGCCACTCCATTAACACTGTTAGATAAACAAACGATTAAACAAGTAAGTGGTGTAGAACATATTCATGTAGAACAAATACTCGAATCAACAAATCAGTACCTATTAGATAACATGGATTTTTTAAAAAATGGTACCGCTTGTATTGCAGAATATCAAACAGCAGGGCGAGGAAGAAGAGGGCGAGAATGGATTTCACCTTTTGCATCCCATTTGTATTTTTCAATGTATTGGCGTTTAGATGCAGGCATTGAAAAAGCCTCTGGTTTAAGTTTGCTGGTGGGCATTGCAACCGTAAATGCATTAGAAAAAATAGGTATTCAAGGCGTCGGCTTAAAGTGGCCTAATGATCTCTATTATCAAGGTAAAAAATTAGCAGGTATTTTAATTGAATTAAAAGCCCAAGCATCGGATGCCTGTCATAGTGTGATTGGTATTGGTATTAACGTGCGAATGTCTGCAGAACAAGGTAAGTTAATTGATCAACCTTGGGTTGATTTAAATAGTATTACCGTACAACCTGTCGATCGAAATCAACTTTCTGGTTTATTAATTAAAGAACTGCATCAGTTATTAATGGACTATGAAGAAAAAGGCTTGTCTCCTTTTTTAAGCCGCTGGTTTGACCTCGACTGTTTTATTAATCAACAAGTAAATTTGATTGTGGCAGACAAAGTACAATCAGGTATTTGTAGAGGAATTAATGAACAAGGTGCATTATTGTTAGAAATTGACCAACAAATAAAACCCTTTATTGGTGGAGAGATTTCATTGCGTTTGGCGAATAATTAATCGAAACTAAATAAATTGATTTGTTTTTAAGCAATCAATCAAAAAACTCCAATTAATTACTAAGAAACACTTGCAAGGTGCGCTCAAGTTCTTTAATATTCGCGGCACTTAGACAGCGCCGACTTAGCTCAGTAGGTAGAGCAACTGACTTGTAATCAGTAGGTCACCAGTTCGACTCCGGTAGTCGGCACCATCTAAGTCCTGGAGGGGTTCCCGAGTGGCCAAAGGGAACAGATTGTAAATCTGTCGCGAAAGCTTCGGTGGTTCGAATCCACCTCCCTCCACCATATTTTTATCTCACTTGTCACAGTGAGACAGTAAATAACAATGCAGCGCATTGTTTTTTGCTTTATAGCTTTGCTATAATTGATGCACTATTTGCGGGCATCGTATAATGGCTATTACTCCAGCCTTCCAAGCTGATAATGCGGGTTCGATTCCCGCTGCCCGCTCCAACTATTTATACTTTAAAACCAAGCACTTGTGCTTGGTTTTTTTGTTTCTGCTTTCCAATAAAATTAATTTGTGGCAACTTTGTGGCCAATCTGTGGCAAATGCTATTTATTGTCGTTCCCACGTTACATTTCCCTTAACCATACAAAATAAAATACTTTTAATTATTTTATTAATTCACCTGCTTCAAATAACTCCCCAATAGGCACATCTAAATAAGCACACAACGCATCAATTGCTTCCAGTTCAACTCTTGTTGCCGTCTCGTTATATAACCTTGTGATCGTCCCTCTATTGATTCCTGTATCTCTTGCTACATCTGCGATTTTTAATCGCTTAACTCCCATGATTTTTGATAAATGACACTTCAAAATGTTCTCCTTAGTTAAAAAATGTTCTATAGCGAGACAAAATGTCTTGCAATGTTATATTTTAATGCTATATTTTGACCTGTAGGAGATTAAAGTTCTCTTTAGACAGTTAGTTTTATTAATAGGAGATTATATTATGAATATTACATATATGACAACTTCTGAGTTATCAGAACGCATTAAATATGATCAAAGAACAATTCGTGAACAATTGAAAGATTCAGTGCTATTCGAAGGGGTGCATTATATTCGCCCATTTGGCGGAAGAAAAATTTTGTATCTATGGGAGCGTATCGAAGAAGAAATGTTGAATGGTGTTTCATTAAATACATTAACAATCGGCATGTGAGGTTAAAAATGGGAAATATAAGTGTAAGAAGTAATATGTTAGTGCTTGAGTTTAGAGCTCAAGGGCTTCGTTGCAGAGAACAAACAAAATTAGTTGATACTCCTGCAAATCGTAAACGTATGGAAAAACTATTAAAAGTAATAGAGGCAGAAATTATGTTGAATACTTTTGATTTTTGTAAATACTTTCCAAACAGTAAACGTGCAGCGAAATTTATAGAAATTCAAGAACGCAAACAAACAGCATCAAATTATTTTAACAGTACTGATGCACCAACAGTAAAAGAGTTTTCTGTCATTTGGTTTAATGAAAAAGCCATTGAATGGCGTCAAAGTCATAAGGAATCTATCGAAGGTATCTTAGAGTCTCACATTATTCCTGCGTTTGGAAAAATGAAGATCAGCGTCATCAAAAAACAAGATATCTTAACGTTTCGAGCTGCTCTCGCCAAAGTCCAGACTCGAACAAAGAAAACACTGTCGACCTCTCGTATCAATCATATCATGACACCACTAAGAATGATGCTTAACGAAGCCGCTGATCGCTATGAGTTTACGACACCTTGGAAAAATATAAAAGCCTTAAAAGTCCCTCGTACAGAGGTAAACCCATTCTCTTTGAATGAAGTTGAACGACTTATCAAAACAGCACCAGAAGATTTTAAACCTTATTACACAGTGCGTTTCTTCACTGGGTTGAGAACGGGGGAAATAGATGGACTTCATTGGGACAAAGTCGATTTAGATAAAAAGCAAATCTACATTGATCAAAGCCTTGTAAAAGGAGTGATGACAGAAGCCAAAACAGATGGATCCAATCGTGTCATTCAATTAACTGACCGCGTTGTAGAGGCATTAAAAATCCAGATGAAAATGACCAAGCACTTAGGGCCATTTGTCTTCTGTAAAAAAGATGGCAAACCCTTCAATTATCAGACAATCAGTCGCGTTATTTGGGAGCCAATGCTTCAGCGTTTGAAATTTAAGTACCGTAATCCTTATCAAACTCGTCACACCTTTGCGACTCTACTATTAGCCGCAGGTGAGTCACCAGAATGGATTGCTCAACAAATGGGGCATAGCACTACGACGATGTTGTTTCGTGTCTATTCGCGTTATGTACCCAATCTTACTCGTCAAGATGGTAGTGCTTTTGATCGTTATATCGAAACACAAGGAGAAAACAATGCTTAGTGTCCAAGATCATCCAATAGTGCAACAAATTGATAATGAAATACTTCATCGTGAAGCGAAGTTGGCTTATTTACAGACGGAGCGAATTGCTAAAACCAAGGCGTTATTAAAGTCTACTTATGAGTATGCGCGAATACTTTGTCGAAACTTAAATATTCAACAACAAGAAAGGGCAGTTGCTTTACTCTTTGGTTATGAGTATCTGACTAACATTCAAATGGTTGAACAATGGTTACTTGAGCAATTAGTGGAATTGAATCAGTGTGAGTTTTATTGCCCTGTAAGTGAACTACAGAACCGCCTTTTGATGCGATTAAACAGCCTACAACAGGATATGTTTTTGTATTAATTTGATATGTAATCGAGTCAATAAGCATAAGTACTTTACATATTGACTCGATTTATTTTTTAAGGTGCTAAGAAGGACATTGTGAGTTAGATTTAATTAGTTTTTGATAATCAGGCTTGCTGTTATTTAGTCTGATAATAGGCTCTTATACAATTATTGCCGGCTTATAATGCATGTGTGTATATTTTAAATCAGAATGTCCTAGTTGCTCTTGGACTGCTCGAATATCACCTCATCACTGTATGTATCTATTATTAAATTAAAGAATAAATAACTGGTTGAGGAAATAGCAGTTCAAGATCCCGCTTATTTATTTTAAACAAAGGTCCTTTCTCACTCACTCGATTATTACTACCATTACGTTTTATTAAGTGGTCCATGGTAACAACCCCGGATTGTATTAGAGGTAAGAGCTGGCTAAGAATTGGTGATTTAGTATGGGTTACTTTTAATAATTGGAATTGCTCTACCCCATCTACGACTTCACTTTTTGCTTCTACCCAAAAAGTCTCAGCGTGCTTCTCTTTCAGTCTTTTTCGTAACAAAGCGCCGGGCCATACTGCAACGAGATCTGTGTTGTTATACCACTCTTGTAATTGGTCTTTGGCTTGATCGTAGATGAAGGCTAGCCCTTGTGTATTTTCTCTTTGTGTAGTAATTGTGCAATACAACTTAAAGTCATCTTCTCGTTCATAACCGTATTTATTCAGTATTTCAGCACTTTTTTTACAAGGGCTAATGCTCCAATCTGCGACTTGTGCAAACAGTGTTGTACGAGTTTTATTACCTCTACCTGATTTTAATTCTATACCTTTATAGTCAGGCAGTTTGCTAGAGTTAGCTGATATTCCCAGCTTCTCTTCTAGCGTAAAACCAATTGCTGTATCACCTGTGCGAAGCGCTGGAAATGGTGATTTAGCGAGTTCTTTTAATTTCCCTAACAACTCATCTGCAATCGTATTGTGCTGTGTTACAAAGTTGTCTAGGAAGCTTTTAATGTGGGATTTGCTATCGCTTAATGATTCTTCAATAACTATAGTGGTCAGGTTAATAAGATAAGTTTCATCGTCTTTGATTATTATTGCGACCTGATCACCCGGTGTCGTATAAGAAGGTAGTTTTCTAAACCAAACTCTTGGATCACCTTGTTTTGTCATTGGCCTATATAAACTGGCTTTTGATTCCGTGACTTCATTATCATTTAAGAGATACGCATTTTTCATTACTTTGTAGTCTGGGCCTTGTCCTTGAGCCCAGTAAAAATGAAAGTTTTCTAATTCAAAATGGACTCTAATCTGCTGTGTTGCATCTAAGATAGATTTTTTTAAGCCCGTTATCGTTGGCTCAAACACAGAGAATTCAATACCTAGCTTTGTCAGTTGTCGTTTATTACTAGCGACTCTTTTCTTAATATCTGCAGCTAACTCTGCTTCCCGCTCTTGATCAAGCAAGTCATAATCATCATCGCTCATTTCAACATCGTCATATTCGACGAATGCTATTGAAGGTTGAGGGGTAGGGGCTTTGGCTTGTTCGTTATTTTTTAGCTCTTCTTGAAATGATTTCCAATCAGAAAAACCATGTTCACTACTTATCAGTAAAAGGGCTTCTGAGTGTGAGATATCACGTTCTATTTTTAACTTTTTAGCGCGTTGTTTAACTCTATTAATTGTAGGTAGAGTTATATTGTGATTTGTCATTAGGTTATACCCAAATTATTTCTGCGTAGAAATATAGAAACATTGGGTACGCTGAGGCGTTTGGTTCACAGGCTCCCCTTTCAAGCCTAAATTGACAAAGTAAGGGGACGCAGAATGAAAACCACCTATACAAATGTCTAGGTAGATAAGCTACAAAGGAGTTGTGTTGTAAGAGTTGTGCTCAACTGCAAACGACACCAACAATTTTGTCGGTTTATCTACAGAGAGGACCAGAAGGGGTCTTTACTTATAAAAGGTTGGCTTCTCTCAGAAGCCTTTAAGAACAATATATTATATTGTGAATAGCTGTCAATGTGCTTGTATCTAAAAGATAGGCCTGGACATTTGATTCTATTTGTATAGAATCTACCCTGTAAATTATAATTATCGAGGTTATGCGTGAATCATATTGAGTTATTTTCAGGGTGTGGTGGATTGTCTTTGGGCTTAGAGCAAAGTGGCTTTGAGCTTACGATGGCCAATGAACTTTCACCAATGGCAGCTGAATCATTTGCATACAACTTCTTTAATGAAAACTTAGAAGAGTTAGCTAATAATGGAGAGCGAGCTCAACATACCCTTTGGCTAAATAGTAATTTTTCTGAATTAAAGCCTCGTTTACGTGAGAACCCATTTACCTTCCCTGCTTATCATGTTGATGCTAACACTGATATACCTATTAATACTTTAGACCTCGAAGGTAAGCTAATTGTCGGAAGTATTGTTGAGTTAAATAGACTATTAGATTCAGATGAAAAATTAGTAACACAGCTGAGAACTGCTTTTGGTTCACCGCGAGGACTTGATTTAGTTTCTGGTGGACCACCATGCCAAAGTTTTAGTATGGCTGGTTTACGTAAACGTGATTGTGAAAAAAATACGCTTCCATGGGAATTTGCGAAATTTGTTCAACATACGCAACCCAAAATTGCCATGCTTGAGAACGTAACTGGCATTCTACGTGCTTTCAAAGATTCTGAGGGCAATAGCTTTCATGCTTGGTATGAGGTGGCAAAAGTATTTGCATCAATTGGATATGTGCCTCTTTGTTTGCACATTAACGCCCGATTAGCAGGTATTGCACAAAATCGTCCTCGTTTCATCATGATGGCAGTTAGGCATGATCATTATGAAAAAATTGCTCAACAGTTTGAAGCAGGTTGTGCAGATGAGCAGTTATTTACACCCTCACTTAAGTTCTATGAATTAGTACAAGAGTTAGGGGAGTCATTACCTTTTGGTCATCTTGATTATTTTGATGCAACTAAGCCTATCCACATTAAGTTATTTGAAGAGTCATTTTTGTCTCATTTAGTGAATGGCGACATAGTCACTGTTCAAGATGTATTGGATGATTTAAAGCAAAATAATCCAGCTGAGCCTTCTGCGTTTATAAATAATCTAAATACGACATTTGAAGCTCTGCCAAACCGAATTTCATTATTAAATCATGATTTCCGCAGAAACGGTGAAGTTGTTCAACGCCGCTTTAGGTTGTATCAAGTGTTGCAAGCCATCGGTCTACGTTCCATTACTCTGGAAATATTTACTGTTTTAAAAGGCAACGAAACTGATTTATCTGATGATGTTTGGAGTGTATGTCGTGAGCATAAATATCTTCAAGTGAATGGAGAACTTTCTGCTTTCTCATCGAAGAAACTATTTGTTGAATATCTTCAAGCACATCCAACAAAAAAACAAACACAAAAAGCTTTAGTCGCGGATGCTCCAGCACCCGCAGCGTTATCTATTCCAGATGATGCTTGTCACTATGATGAACATGAACTTCGAGTATTAACTGTTCGAGAAATGGCAAGAATTCAGTCATTTCCCGATAATTTTGTATTTCGTTCAAAGGTGACTACAGGTGGCCAGATGCGTAAGTTTGAAGTGCCCCAGTATACACAGGTAGGAAATGCGGTGCCTCCTTTGTTAGGACTTCGATTAGGGCAATGTCTATCTACAATTCTACTTTAATGAATATTAGGCGGATTGGCACTGTCAACTTAACAACCCCTCAATCAATTGTGGGATAATCTGCTGATGAAAAATTTAAATATCTATGCAGGTTATCGTTATCCTGCCCAAATAATCAGTCACGTAGTTTGGCTTTATCATCGATTTACACTTAGCTTTTGTGATATTGAAGAATTGCTTGCGGCCAGAAGTATCGTTGTTAGTTATGAAACGATTCGTCAGTAGTGCAAAAAGTATGGAGCAATGTATTGCAATCAAATAAAAAAGAGCCGTAGTCAGCTTGGAGATACTTGGTATCTGGATGAGGTCTTTATTAAGATCAATGGCGTATTACATTACCTTTGGCGAGCGGTAGATCAAGACGGTGATGAAATAGATATTTTAGTGCAAAAGTGCAAAGATAAAGGCGCAGCCATCTGTTTCTTTAAGCTGTTATTAAAAGGGCAGGGAGTGATGCAGTTGAAAATTGTGACAGATAAATTGGCAATTTACTCCGCCGCAAAAAAAGAATTAATGCCAAGTATTGAACACTCAACCGTTCAGTATGAAAACAATAGATGTGAGTTATCACATCAGCCTACTCGGCAACAAGAAAGGCAAATGAGGCGATTCAAATCCCATGGTCAAGCTCAACGTTTTTTGAGTTGCCATGGTGTGATTAATAACTTATTTCGACCTGGTCGACATTTAATGCAAGCGAAACATTATCGCTTTTTCCGCGATCGTTCCTTTGTCGAATGGGATAGGGTGAGTTGTGTCTAAAATTTAGTTTAGAGCTAATTTTAATGGATTTGCTTGGTTAAACTCGATAAGTTGACAGTACCGGCGGATAGTATCAAGAAGCCTATCTCGCTTTATCTTTCTGTTTGACAAAATTTGTCCATCAGTACTCAACACACATACTTGGAAGAGATTTTTTGCTATATCGATACCGACAACTTTAATAGACATATTTGTTACTCCTGTTCTCACTGGTTGTACTATTAGTTTGGTACAACGACGCTAGAAGGGGAGGTGCGTCCATCACATCAAAGCTTTCAAAAGTCCGAAAATAAGACCCTGTAAATAATTCTGTGTAACTGCGGTTTTTAAACGTAGTCTTTAAGACGGTCTTCGAACGTTATCATAAAACGATTCAAGGCCGTTTTCCAATTTCTTATTGGCATCGTCCATTTCT
>NZ_SNUW01000009.1 GCF_004376845.1 Psychromonas algarum | reverse complement strand
AAGCTTAATGCGCTTATTTTGCTCTCAGTTCAAGTCAGAAGCTTTCGCGTCAGTCCTTGTCTGTGCGGCGTATTATAGGGATTGAGATCACATTAGCAAGTGTTTTATTGTGATTAATTACAATTAATTTTTATACCTACTTTGATAACAAGTTATCCACACTTTTGATTTTGTTATCCACACTTTTGTGTCGTATAGTGGTATTTTTATCTGTTTATTTAAAGGTTTATTATGCTTCCTACTTTACGCCCTTATAAAAGTATCCACCCTACTATTGGTAAATCAGTTTATATCGACCCTTTTTCTTCTATTATTGGCGATGTTCATTTAGCTAATGACGTTAGTATTTGGCCTATGTGTGTTTTACGTGGTGATGTAAATAGCATTTTTGTTGGAGCAAGAACAAATATCCAAGATGGATCTGTTTTACATGTGGCTAGAAAAGGAGAGGCATCCGTTGATGGTTATTCTCTTACTATTGGTGAAGATGTAACTGTTGGGCATAAAGCTATGTTGCATGCTTGCCAAATCGGCGATCGTGTTTTAATCGGAATGGGGGCAATCATATTGGATAATGCGCAGATCGAAGATGACATTATTCTTGCAGCTGGCTCTTTAGTTCCCCCTAATAAAGTATTAGCTTCTGGATTTTTATATGTTGGCTCTCCTGCAAAAGCGGCACGTCCATTAACTGAAGCTGAATTTGCATTTTTGAAGCGTTCTGCAAATCATTATGTAAATTTAAAAAATGAATATATTGAAGAAGCTTGATACTTTCATTTTTATGCCACAATTTAAAAATTAAAAATGATGACTAACAAATGTAATGGTTTGATATAAAGGCAGTAGCTTTACGGTAATAAGGTTTAATTTTTGTAGAGAAGGTGTGCTTCTATATAAAGAAGCACACTTTAATAATATTTAATAATTGCTGCTAGTTTTTGCTCATCTCTTTATGAAGCAACATACTTGTTTTGTAGTTTAATTCTAATGCTTTCTCATCATTAGCATGTTCACTGACAAACATTGCGCAATCTTTTAGTACTTTTTCTGGCATAGTCATTTTACTTTCAGGACTGAAACCTAATTTCATATAGAAATCAGGCATACGTGTCAGAGCAAATAAACGTTTAATTGCTAATTTTTCAGAACGTTTTACTAAAAGTTCAACAATTGCACTACCTTGACCGCGACCTTCATAACCAGGTTCTACACCTAATGAACGAATTTCAGCTAATCCTGTGTCATAAACATGAACAGAACCACAGCCTGTAACTTGTCCATCTAACTCAGTAACAACAAATTCACCGATAGAATGCTCTAAATCAGATTTATCTCTTGGCAGGTTCTCACCTTTTTCAGCCCAATAATTAATCATCGACTCAATTCGATCGATATCATTTAAACAAGCAGGTCGAATCACAACACCTGATGTATCACGACTCGCTAAACGTTGCTCCGCTTCTGTTAATGCATGCTCAACTTGGTGTGGCGATACACCACCTAATGCAGTACGTGCTGCTAATGTTGCTTCTAAGGTTAATGTTGGATATACATCATCTTCGATAACATCAGAGAACTGTTTAAATTCAGCAACACTAAGATCTTCAAGAGGAACACCTTTTTCAATAGCAGCAACCACTGCAACACCAACTATATGATGCGCTTCACGGAAAGGAATACCTTTAACCACTAGGTAATCAGCTAACTCAGTTGCATTTGAGTAACCACCTTGTGCTGCTTCTTTAGTGCGTTCTTCATTTACTTTAAGATCTGTTAATGCCATTGCAGCCATTTCTAAACAGTCACCCCAAGTATCTAAAGCGTCAAACAGACCTTCTTTATCTTCTTGCATATCTTTGTTATAGGCTAGAGGCAATGCTTTAAGCGTCATTAACATACCCGCTAATGAACCAAATACACGACCAGATTTACCACGGATTAACTCCATTGCATCTGGGTTTTTCTTTTGTGGCATTAATGAAGAGCCTGAAGTAACAAGGTCTGACATTTCAATAAATGCAGATTCACCACTGTTATAGAAGATTAGATCTTCAGCCATACGTGACAAATGTACCATGGATAAGGTTGCACAACTCATCAACTCAACAACATGATCACGGTCAGATACTGAATCTAAACTGTTGCGAGTTGCACGTTTGAAACCTAAAGAATGTGCTAAAGCAGTACGATCCATTGGGTAACCTGTACCCGCTAATGCTCCACTACCTAATGGACAAGTATCCATGCGATCTAAGCAACCTTCTAAACGACTATGATCACGTTCTAACATTTCTAAATAAGCTAAACACCAATGAGAAAATGTTACCGGCTGCGCTCGTTGTAAATGCGTATAACCCGGTAAAACAACAGCTTGATGAATACGCGCTAATTCAATTAACTTCGCTTCTAAGGTATTAAGGTGAACAATTAGTTCTTGCGCTGTTTTCTTACACCATAATTTTAAGTCTGTTGCGACTTGGTCATTACGGCTACGGCCCGTATGCAACTTTTTACCTAAATCACCTACTTTATTAATTAACTGACCTTCAACCCAAGAATGGATATCTTCTGCGTCAGATTGTAGTACTTGCTCAGGGTTCGCTTGTACTGATTTTAATAATTCATTTAAGCTAATTTCAATACTTTGTTGCTCTTCAATCGTTAATACATTAACTGCTAACAAAGCCTTAGACCATGCGATTGAACCAATAATATCTTGTTCAGCAAGACGGTAATCGAATTTCAATGAGTCATTAAATAATTTAAACTTTACGTCTGCCGCTTGGCTAAAACGTCCGCCCCATAGTGCCATTTGTTACTCCATTCTGACTTGGTGGTTAACCAAATCCGTAATTAAGGGATTAGTAATATTACAATGCTATTGATAAATACATTCATTTTTAAAAGCATTTATAAATAGAAATTCCTGCCTCGGTAACCGAGACAGGAATTTTAAAGAAGCTATTATTTATTTGTTACTGTTTAGCTTACGAATACGGCTAGACAGTGAGTATAAACGAATAAAACCTTCCGCATGTTTTTGGTCATAAACATTGTCATCACCAAATGTAGCAAACTCTTCAGAGTAAAGGCTGTTTGGAGAGCGTTTCTTAACAGCTGTTGCTTGACCTTTATATAAACGTACTACAACTTCACCATTAGCATCTTTAGCCAATGATTCAGAAGCCGCTAATAAAGAACCACAAAGAGGAGTAAACCAACGACCGTCATATACTAAGTGAGCAAATTCTTGACCCACTTGATCACGCCAACGACGAGATGGTTTGTCATGTACTAACTCATCAATACCACGAAGAGCCGTTACCATAACAGTACCTCCTGGTGTTTCGTAACAACCGCGAGACTTCATACCAACAGTACGGTTTTCAGTAATATCGATACGACCGACACCATGAGCAGCAGCTTTTTCGTTTAATAACATAAGCGCAGCATAAGGAGAAAGTTCAACACCATCAACTGCTGTTACACGTGCATTTTCAATAGTTAGTGTTACGTATTCTGGTTCATTTGGCGCATCAAGCGGATCAACCGTTAATGTCCAAACACCTTTACTTGGTTCGTTATATGGGTCTTCTAATTCACCACCTTCGTGTGAAATGTGCCATGCATTTGCATCACGGCTGTAGATTTTAGTCGCACTTGCAGTTGTTTCGATATTACGTTCAGCAAGGTAATCTAATAGATCTTCACGAGAAACCATATCCCACTCACGCCAAGGAGCAATAACACGTAGCTCAGGTGCTAAAGCGGCAAAACAGCTTTCAAAACGAATTTGGTCATTACCTTTACCAGTACAACCGTGACAAACTGCATCTGCACCTACTTTTAAAGCTACTTCAACTTGTGCTTTAGCAATAATTGGACGAGCCATAGAAGTACCTAATAAATAAGTACCTTCATAAACTGCACCAGAAGCTATAGTTGGGTAGATATAATCCTTAACAAATTCTTCTTTTAAATCAACGATATGGCATTCAGATGCACCTGAAGCAATTGCTTTTTCGTGCAAGCCAATCAACTCTTCTTCACCTTGGCCAACATCTGCACAAAACGCTACAATTTCACAATCATCATAAGTTTCTTTTAACCATGGAATGATCGCTGATGTATCTAAGCCGCCAGAATAAGCGAGTACAACTTTTTTTACTTTACTCATTAATTATTTTCCTTTCTCGATAACTTCTATTTATTAATTAGGGTAAGCATAATAGCGTTTTGAATGTGCATTCTATTTTCAGCTTGATCAAAAATCAATGAAGCTGGACCATCCATTACTTCTGAGGTTATATCTAAACCACGATGTGCCGGTTGGCAGTGTAAAATATGTTTAATACCCGTAGTATCAAGCAATGCTTGATTAATTTGATAGGGCATAAATTTAGTTTTAATTTGTTCTAGTGGCGTATCATCGCCCATTGATAACCAAGTATCACCATAAACTACATCATAACCTTTAATATCTTCAATATTATTCGTTACAGTGATCTTTGCACCTGTTTCTTTAGCTATCGCTTCTGCTTTTTTCAATATTTGAGCATCTGGGCTGTGTCCTAATGGACAAACAGCAGTGACCGTTGCACCTAAAATAGCGCCAGCGATAAATAATGAATGCGTTACATTATTACCATCACCAATATACGCTAATTTTACTTTTGTTAAATCATCGTAATTTTGAGAGATAGTTAAGAAATCAGCCATTCCTTGACAAGGATGGTATAAATCACATAGAGAATTAATCACTGGAACCGTTGCATATTCCTGCATTTCAAGCAGAGTATTATGATCAAATACACGTGCAACAATACAATCTGCCCAACGAGAAATATTAGCGGCGAAGTCTTTAACATCTTCACGACTTCCCATTGCGCCATTAGCTTGATCTAAATATACCGCATGACCACCTAATTTATTCACACCAATATCAAAAGTAACGCGTGTACGTAGCGATTGCTTTTCAAATAAAGTAACAACACTTTTACCTGCTAATGCTTGCGCATATTTACTTGGATTTGCTTTTAAATCTTTACCCAATGCAATCAGGTCTAATGCCTGCTTTTGGGTCATTTCCATGCCAGTTAATAAATTTTCCATTACGACTCTCTACTTAATTACTTCTTCGTTAAAACTATTTAACTACTTTTGTTCCCACTGCTTCACCTGCTAGCAATGACACTAAATTATCTGGGTTTTTCCAACTTGCTAACATAACATATCCAAGTTCATCAGCAGCTTGTAATGCAGCTTTCACTTTGACTTCCATACCATCTTGAATAACATTTTCTGCAATAAGTGTATCAGCTAGCTGGGTATTTAACTCAGGAATAACTTGTTTCTGTGCATCCCATACGCCATCAACATCAGATAAGAAGACTAACTCAGCACCTATCAATTCACAAATAGCAATCGCGGCTTGATCTGCATTAACATTATATAGGTTACCATCTTCTCCAATTGCAATTGAAGAAATGACTGGCAAAAAGTTACCCGTAAGCAATGTATTAATTAAAGTAGGGTTGTTAGGACTACAGATACCAACAGCACCTAATTCAGGATCCATTTGTTTAACTGAACAACTAAAACCATCCGCTAATGATAACCCCACAGCAGATAAGCCTGCTTGTAACGCTTTTGCCATTAATAATTTGTTAGATGTTCCTGCCAATGCACCAGCAACATAAGGTATTTGATCAAATGGCGTAATACGTAGACCATTTTTCTTCTCGCTTTTAATGTTCATTTTATTCAGAATATCTTCTACGATAACTCCTCCACCATGTACTAATAACAATGGACGTTGCTGCGTTGCTAAATATTCAGTTAATGCAGAAAACAAATTAGTAAGTGCTTGGTTATTTTCTAAAACCGCGCCACCTAATTTAATCAATAATGGTTTTTGTTGTACTTGTGTCATTAAAAACTCGTCTTATAAAATAGAAGTAGTGAGATCAAAACCAAAACGCAAGTTGATACATTGCATAGCTTGAGATGATGCACCTTTTAATAGGTTATCAATAGCACTGAATACAACTAAATCTTGGCCATCAACAGCCCAGCCTAAATCACAAAATGGTGTACCAACCACATTTTTAAGGGCAGGTAATGTACCATCCATTAAACGTACGATGGGTTTATCAGCATAAGCAATTTGATAAGCTTGATTAACTTGCTCTGCAGTAGCACCTTCTTTTAACACAACGTTAATACTTGCTAAAATACCACGTTTGAAATTACCTAAATGTGGCGTAAAAACAACCTCTGTTCCTAAATGCTGATCAATTTCAGGTTTATGACGATGAGTAAATACGCCATAAGGTTGTAAACTCACTTCGCAAAAACTACTCACGACACTAGCTTTACGACCTGCTCCACTTACACCGCTGGTTGCATTAATAGTTGGTTTAATACCTTGTTTGATTAAACCTGCATCAAATAATGGTTTTAATGCAGTTAAAGAAGCAGTTGTATAACATCCAGGAACAGCAATTAAATCCGTTGTTTTAACTAATTCAGCATTCCATTCCGCTAAACCATAAACGGCTTTTTCTAATAATTCAGGGTATTGATGCGTGAAACCATAATATTTTTCATAAAAACCAGCAGATTTAACACGGAAAGCGCCAGATAGATCAAAAACAACGGTATTTTCAGCTAAAAATAATGGCGCTAAATTATGACTAACTTCATGTGCAGTCGCTAAAATAACAATATCAATATTTTCACAGGCAGCTTTAATCCCACTATTACCTAATGGCTGTAGTGGTAAATCAACCTGCCCACGTAAATTTCCATATAGATCAGAGATCTTTTTGCCTTTATCTAAACTACCTTCTGAAACATATAATCCTGATAATTCGATATTTGGATGACGAGTTAAAAATTGAGCTAATTCTGCACCAGTATAGCCACTAGCTCCCACCACAATTGCTTTTAACATAGAGATAATTCCTGTTTCATCACTGTCTTATGAGTTATATATAATGTAAAGCAACATTATAAAGAGAGAGTTGCTTTATAGAAAGCAATACTCTAAATCAAAGTGACTATTTATTCAATAATAATGAATAAATATACATTTAAAAAAGATAATAAGTAAGTTAATATTAAATACATTGAATTAAACTCAGCTTAACTGAAAATTTATTGTTGTTGAATTAATCTATGATATCTTTTAAAGCTTCACTCTGAGCTTAATTGAAAGGAATAATATGTCATTACCCGCATTTATCGACTTATACAAAGATCTTATTAAACTACCTTCTATCAGCTCTACTGATAGCGCATGGGATCAAAGCAATATAGCTGTCATTAATCAATTGGCTGAATGGTTATCTGAGCTTGGTTTTACAACAGAAATTAGTGAAGTAAAAGCTGCACCGGGTAAATTTAACTTAGTTGCAACGTTAGGTGAAGGTGAAGGTGGATTATTATTAGCAGGTCATACCGATACGGTTCCTTATGATGAAGGACAATGGCAAACGGACCCTTTTAAAGTAGTAGAAAAAGATAATCGACTATATGGCCTAGGTACTATCGATATGAAAGGTTTTTTTGCTTTTGTTATTGAGGTATTAAAAACAATAGATAAAAAACAATTTACTAAACCATTACGTATATTAGCGACAGCAGACGAAGAAACAACAATGTCTGGTGCACAACAGATTTCAGAGCAACAACATTTTAGACCAGATTATGCTGTCATTGGTGAACCAACAGGTATGGTTCCCGTTACTATGCATAAAGGGCATATGTCCGAAGGCATTCGTATTACCGGTAAAAGTGGCCATAGCTCAGATCCAGCTAAAGGATTAAATGCAATTGAAGTCATGCATATAGTGCTATCAGAGCTGAAAAAGGTACAAAAAACATTTAAAGATAAATATAACAACCCACATTTTGAAGTTCCTTACCCTACGCTTAATTTTGGTGCAATTACTGGCGGAGATAGCCCAAATCGTATTTGTGGGTGTTGTGAGTTACATATTGATATGCGCCCTATTCCAGGCGTAACAACGAATGAATTATTTATTACCGTAAAACAAGCGTTATCAGAAGTAGAAAAACGCCATCCGAACTGCATAGAGATTTTCCATCTACATGAGCCGATCCCATCGTATCAATGCCCATTACATTCAGATTTGATCGAACATGCTGAAATTTATACCGGTAATACAGCAACCAGTGCAAACTATTGTACTGAAGCGCCTTTTATTCAAGCATTAGGCTGCGATACGATTGTTTTAGGTCCTGGTCATATCGAGCAAGCACATCAACCTAATGAATATTTAGATCTTTCATTTGTAAAACCAACAAAAGCAGTGATTGAAAAATTAATTCATCGCTATTGTATATAAATAAAAAATTGATATTTATGTAATAAAATTACAGGTTCATAAATATTAGCAGATAAATTAGCCGAATATAAAATACATCACATTGACTAGCCTCTTTATTGTGGTATTTTATTTAGCTCGAAAAAGAAAAATGTAATTTTATTACACGAATAAGGAAGAATAATGACAGAACAATATGCAAACCTACGCGGTAATGTGAGTTTATTAGGGCAGCTACTCGGCAAGAGTATTAGCGACCACCTAGGTGAATCCTTCCTTGAAAAAATTGAAACTATTCGCCAACTTTCTAAATCATCTCGCGCAGGTAATAGCGAAGATGGAGAACGCTTAATTGAAATTTTATCAAACTTAAGTGACAATGAATTATTACCTGTTGCACGTGCTTTTACACACTTCCTAAATCTTGCAAATATTGCAGAACAATTCCATGGCATTTCTCGTCATTGTGATAGCGGTGTTTGTACGCCTGAACCTATGGCTCAATTAATTGCAAAATTAAAGAATGCTAATGTGTCAGAAGACGAGATGAAAAAAGCAATTTCAGAGTTAAAAATGGATATGGTGCTGACTGCACATCCAACTGAAATAACACGTCGTACTCTTATCCATAAACATACTGCAATCAATAAATGTTTAAGTTATTTAGAATTAACTGAAATTGCAGATAAAGAACGTGACCAAATTTTATTACGCCTTGAACAATTAATTACTCAAGCTTGGCACACAAATGATATTCGCAAAAATCGCCCTACTCCTGTTGATGAAGCCAAATGGGGATTTGCTGTTATTGAAAACAGTTTATGGGAAGCCGTTCCTCAATATCTACGTGAATTAGACAAAACATTAGAAGATGGTTTAGGTATTTCATTACCAATCGACGCTTCACCAATTAAATTTACATCGTGGATGGGTGGAGACCGAGATGGTAACCCATTTGTAACAGCAAAAGTAACTAAAGAAGTATTAACAACAAGTCGTTGGGTTGCTGTTAGCTTATATCTAGAAGATATAAAACAGCTAACTGAAGAGTTATCAATGGATAACTGTGATCCTGTTTTACGTGCGATTGTTGGTGACGATGTTGATGAGCCATACCGTCTAATTTTACGTAAACTTCGTACAGAGTTAAAAGAAACATTAACTGCGTTAAGTGCAACAATACAAGGGCACGACAGTAATGCAAAAGATATCATTACAACAACGCAACAACTTAGAGAACCATTAGAGTTATGTTACCAGTCACTCACAAAAATGGGCATGAAATCAATTGCTAACGGTTTATTATTAGACATATTACGTCGAGTAAATTGTTTTGGTGTGAACCTAGTTAAATTAGATATTCGTCAAGATGGTGAACGCCATGGTGATACATTATCAGAACTGACACGTTATTTAGGTATTGGCGATTACAACGCTTGGAATGAAGAAGATAAACAAGCTTTCTTATTACAAGAATTAAACAGCAAACGTCCGCTTATTCCAACAAATTGGGCGCCTTCAGCAGAAGTTCAAGAAGTATTAGATACTTGTAAAGTTGTTGCAGCAACCGACCCTCAAGCATTAGGTATTTATATTATATCAATGGCTCGTCAAGCATCAGATGTACTCGCTGTACAACTTTTATTAAAAGAAGTTGGCTGCCCATTCCGTATCCCTGTTGCACCACTATTTGAAACACTAGACGACTTAAATAATGCAGCAGATGTTATGCAACGTTTATATGCTGTTGATTGGTACCGTGGTTACATTAACGGTGAACAACATGTGATGATTGGTTATTCTGATTCAGCAAAAGATGCAGGTGTAATGGCTGCAAACTGGGCACAATACACATCACAAGAAGCATTAATTAAAATCAGTGAAGAAAACGATATTCAGTTAGTTTTATTCCACGGCCGAGGCGGCACAATTGGTCGTGGTGGTGCTCCAGCACAACAAGCTTTATTATCACAGCCTCCAGGTTCACTGAAAGGTGGATTACGTGTAACAGAACAAGGTGAAATGATCCGCTTTAAATTTGGTTTACCAAAAGTAGCAGTGCAAAGCTTAAATCTTTATACAGCAGCTATATTAGAAGCTAATATCTTACCGCCACCAGCACCAAAACAAGAATGGCGTGATTTGATGGATCAATTTGCAGATCAATCTTGTCAGGAATACCGTCACTTTATACAAGAAGAACCAGATTTTGTTCCGTATTTCCGTAGCGTGACACCTGAATTAGAGCTAGGTAAATTAGCTTTAGGTAGTCGCCCAGCTAAACGTAAACCTAATGGTGGTGTTGAAAGCTTACGTGCAATTCCTTGGATTTTTGCATGGAGTCAAAATCGCTTAATGTTGCCAGCATGGTTAGGTGCAGGAACATCATTAAAAACATTGTTAGATGAAGGTAAAAAAGAGCTATTACAAGAAATGTATGTGAACTGGCCTTTCTTCCATACTCGCCTAGAAATGTTTGAAATGGTATTCATGAAAGCTGATGAAGAATTAACTAAATTCTACGAAGAGCGCCTAGTACCAAAAGAATTATGGCCGTTAGGTGAACGCCTACGTGACAACCTTAAATTAACACGTGATACGGTATTAGAAACAATTCCAGATCATCAGTTAATGCAAGAACAACCTTGGATCAAAGAATCAATTACATTACGTAACCCTTATGTTGATCCATTAAACATGTTACAAGCAGAATTATTATCACGTTCTCGTTCATGTGAAAATAATCCTGATATTGATCAAGCGTTAATGGTAACCATTGCAGGTATTGCTGCAGGTCTACGTAATACTGGTTAATAGAGATTTATTAACAAACTCATGCCTAAATTAACTTTAGGTAATAAAAAACTCCCTTATGAGCGATTGTGCTAAGGGAGTTTTTTTATTTTATTCGCACAACACAACTTCAGCCTTTTAACAAACATCATGGTATTATTTAAAATATTTGGTATCTGTAATGAAAAGTAATTTAGAAATTCAACAACTTGACGCACTTGGTTTACGCTGCCCTGAACCTGTTATGGTTATCAGGAAAGCAGTTCGTAAATTACAAGCAGGTGATTTATTAGAAATTATTGCAGATGATCCAGCGACTACACGTGACATTCCTAGCTTTTGTCGTTTTATGGATCATGAATTAATTGAAACTCAGATAGAAAAAATCCCTTATCGATACGTGATCAAAAAGGGAACAAGATGATGATTATCAGGGCCTAGAATTAATCTTCCCCCCTCAAAAAATAAAGGTAGCTTAAAAGCTACGCCCCAAATACAGCACTCACCCTACCGATACAAAAAATAACTATTGCGGCGTAAGATTAATCAATTTTACCAACCCAAAAAATAAGGTAACTTAAAAACTACGCCCCAAATACAGCACTCACTCTACCGATACAAAGCAAGCAACCATTGGGAAGCAGGATTCATCCTGCCAATACAATAAACAAAGTAGTTTACGCCCAATATAATTGTTTATTTATAACCATTAGGGTTATTAGACTGCCAACGCCACGTATCTTGCATCATTTCATCTAAGCCTCTCTCGGCTTTCCAATCCAACTCAGTTAATGCTTTTTCAGGTGCTGCATAACAAGCTGCAATATCACCTTCACGTCGAGGGGATACCTTATACGGAATTTGTTTACCGCTAGCCACTTCAAATGCTTTGACCATATCTAACACAGAATAACCATTCCCAGTGCCTAAGTTATAAATGAATATACCAGTCGCATCTTGCATTCGTTTTAACGCTTTTAGATGCCCTAATGCTAAATCAACAACATGGATATAATCACGAACCCCTGTTCCATCAGGTGTATCATAATCATCTCCAAATACAGCCAAGGCTTTAAGTTTGCCTACACCAACTTGCGAAATATAAGGTAATAAATTATTCGGAATACCATTAGGATCTTCACCTATCAAACCTGAAAGGTGTGCGCCTACAGGATTAAAGTAACGCAGAATAACAAAAGACCAACGCGGGTCTGATTTAGCAACATCAGCAAGTACCATTTCAACCATTAGTTTAGATGTCCCGTAAGGGTTAGTTGTACCGCCAACAGAGAAATTTTCACGAATAGGTAAAGAAGCTGGATCACCATAGACTGTAGCAGAAGAGCTAAACACTAATTTAAATACCTGAGCATCTTTCATTGCATCTAATAGCGTTAGTGTTCCTTGAACATTAGTTTGATAATATGAAATAGGTTTTGCAACAGATTCACCAACCGCTTTTAAACCAGCAAAGTGAATCACCGATTCAATGTCATGTTTAGCAAAAATAGTATCTAAAAAGGCCTTATCCAAAATATCACCCTGATAAAAAATAGGATCTTGGCCAGTGATTTGTTTAACGCGCTTTAAAGAGGTCTTTGAAGAATTACATAAGTTATCTATAACAATAACTTGTTGCCCAGATTGTAATAGTTCCACAACCGTATGAGAACCAATATAACCTGCACCACCAGTCACTAAAATTGTCATATTTCACCGTAATTTATATTTTAAAAAAGAGGGAACAGCATAAGCTTTTATAGTTTAATTTTCAATATAATGACTATTTACAAGAACATTATATTGAAAACTAATAGAGTAATACTTTATGATTTTCACTTATGATATTAAGCACTTTACAGTGTCAAATAAGGTGTGATTTTTTGTAGTGTACTCTCTCCAATACCCTTAACTTCCATTAACTCTTTTAAGTCTGAAAATTTTCCATTTTCAGTGCGATAATCAATAATAGCCTGTGCTTTTTTACTACCAAGCCCTTTTATTAAAGACAGTTGATCTACTGTCGCCATATTGATATTAATTTTTTCAATACCAGGCATAACTACACTTTTAACTTCAGCGGCTAATAAAGGTTGCACACTCATAGGTAATAAAAATAATGAGGCTATTAAGATCAAACGACGGGGCAATTTATACATCATGTAACTTTCCTTTTTTATTAAGTGGGATCTTAAATTTAGTACCTTCTTAAATTAAATCAACAAAAAGTCATAACCCGATATATTCGCCATTTATTTTATTCGATTCACCACTGCATATCAGCTATGCTAACAGCTTAAATTTTAGAGGAAGAATTATGACGGTATTGTATCGCTTTGAAAATTTACGTATAGCTCAAGCATTTTCTGATTATTTAAGTAGCAAGAAAATTATCAACAGCATTGAGAGAAGCGAATTTCACCATCAAATAATCATTAAAAACGATTCACAACTTGCACAAGCAGAGCAGGAGTTAAGTGAATTTTTAGAAAACCCCAACCAAAAAAAATACCTTTCAGCCAGTTGGCAATCAGGCCATATTGAAGAAAATTCTTCAGAACTTGCTGATGCAAATGCAAATCTATTATCTAACTTCAAACAACACGGTGGCATAATTACACACAGTGTCTTCATTACTTGTTTTGTAATCTACGCAATGATTGCATTAGGTTTATTTGAACCTATGCATTCTATTTTTTCTTTTTTTACGCATCAGCCTTTTGATTATTTACAAAGCTGGCGTTTTATTACACCTGCGTTTTTACACTTCAGCCTATTACACATTGTTTTCAATTTATTGTGGTGGTGGCAATTAGCTGGACTGGTTGAAACTCACCAAGGTAAACAGCGTTTATTACTATTATTTGTTTTTTCAGCTATCGCATCTAATCTTGCACAATTCTTTTTGGTAGGCCCCTATTTTGGAGGATTAAGTGGTGCCGTTTATGGCTTAGTTGGATATTGTTGGTTATATGGATCACTCAACAAACAAAGTCATGTGCAATTACCAAACAGCATGTTTATTTTTCTATTAGGTTGGTTAGCATTAGGGTTTGTTGATTTATTACCAGCAAATGTAGCTAATTATGCTCATTTAGTAGGTTTATTAGCAGGCCTCATTTTAGCAACCGTTTGTAATAAATTAAGACTTTAATGGGTAACAACAAAAGTATTAAATGAAGTGACACTCAGAGCAAGGTTAAGCAATAAAAATAGTGTAAAATAAATTCCACATGATCGCGCTTATTGGATAGCGAAGAGTTACTTCATTTTTAATCAAAGGTTTGTATGTTTAATCAACTACTTAACATTGCAGCATCAACTCAATGGCAAGCAAACATTTCTACTCAACATTGCACTCAACAAGTACTATCTTGGTTATTAGATGACTCCTCGTTAACTAATAAACTTGAAGGCCAATGCCAAGAATTCAATGTTCAAGTCAAACAACAACTTAATACCAACTCAACTGAATCAACACTTTCTCCATACTTTCCATATCCTGAAAAAGTACTCGTACGAGAAGTCCTTCTATATTGTGATGGCGTTGCCCATGTGTTTGCACAAACTGAAATCCCTTACAGTACGCTGTCCGATGCACAAGAAAAATTAGCTAATTTGGGTTCTGAATCTCTAGGTAGAGTGTTATTTAAGAATGCAACTTTACAGCGTAGTAAAATTGAAATTGCAGAGTTTAATATAGGCTCAGAAATACACGCATTTAGTGAGTCATTACAGCAAACATGCCAACATTCTTTATGGGCAAGACGCTCTGTTTTCTATATTGAGAATAAACCACTATTAGTCAGTGAAGTATTTTTACCTGCATCTGGAATTTATAAATAATGGTTTATTTCACTCACTCTAAACGCCAAGCTTTATTGCAATTAATGCGTGTCGATAAGCCTATTGGCACCCTTTTATTACTATGGCCTACTTTATGGGCGTTATGGATTGCAGCTCAAGGCTTTCCTGACTTCAGTGTATTAATTGTTTTTTGCTTAGGCGTTTTTCTAATGCGTAGCGCAGGTTGCGTCATTAATGATTTTGCCGATAGGAAAGTGGATGGTTTTGTCTCTCGCACAAAAAATCGTCCTTTACCATCAGGTCGAGCGACCAGTAAAGAAGCTATTTATTTATTTTTAATTTTAGCTGCCTGCTCTTTTGCGTTAGTACTCACCCAAAATACATTCACAATTCAACTTTCTGTCGTAGGTTTAATACTTGCTTTTATGTATCCGTTTATGAAACGTTTTACACATTTACCACAGTTTGTTTTAGGTATTGCATTTAGTTGGTCAATTCCCATGGCTTATGCCGCACAAGCGAATATGTTGTCGACAACAATTTGGTTATTATTTATCGCGAATATTACCTGGACTATTGCCTATGACACTATGTATGCCATGGTCGATAAAGAAGATGATTTAAAAATTGGTATTAAATCTACGGCGATATTATTTGGAACATACGACAAATTGATTATTGGGACATTACAGCTAGTAACTTTATTTATATTAATACTAGTGGGGTTATTTGAGAGTTTAAACTGGATTTATTATGTCAGTTTGACCCTTGCTGGCATATTGTTTCTACTGCAACAAAACCAAATAAAAGAACGTAATAAAGAGGCTTGTTTCAAAGCTTTTTTAGATAATAATTATGTTGGTGGTGTTATCTTCGTAGGGTTCTTTTTAACTTATTTATTATAAAAGAAAAAGAGCAGTTAATTTTAATTAACTGCTCTACGGCATTAGTAGACTTATTGTTTGCCTAACAACCCGGACCACATTCCATACATTCGCTGATCATTGCAGAGCCTAATTTTAATTTTGCATTCAAATCACGCAATGCTGTTCTTACACCTTCTTCAATAACCGGATGGTAAAAAGGCATATCTAACATCTGTGAAATAGTCATTCTATTTTGGTGTGCCCAAGCAAGAATATGTGCAAGATGCTCAGCTTGTGGACCAATTATTTCAGCACCTAAGAAACGTCCAGTTCCTTGCTCACCATAAAGGTTTAACAAACCTTTATTTTTAAGCATTACACGGCTGCGACCTTGATTTTCAAATGAAACAGAACCTGTTTCAAAGCATCCACAACCTGAGAACTTTTCAGTTACCTGTTTGTAACTTAAACCAACCATAGCTAATTGTGGATCAGTAAACACAGCAGCAATTGATGAACGACGCAGACCAACACGGATATTTGGATAAACACCTGCATTACTGCCAGCAATTTTCCCTTGGTCCGCAGCTTCATGTAATAACGGAATTTGGTTACTTGCATCACCTGCGATAAAAATAGACGGTATAGATGTTTGCATTGTATAAGGGTCTGCAATAGGTACACCACGAGCATCATTTTCTAGTTGAATATTCTCTAAACCTAAGTTATCAACATTTGCACGACGACCTGTTGCTGCTAATACATATTCAACTTCTTTAACTTGCTCAACACCTTGTTTATCAAGGTAAGTGATTTCGACGTTACCACCTTTACGCACCATATTTTTTACATTAGCATCGGCATCTAAATAAAATTCATCGCTAAATGCTTTTTCTGCATAAGCCATTACTTCTGGATCGGTGAATGGACCAACTTGTCCGCCCATACCAAACATTAATACTTCAACACCTAAACGATGTAATGATTGACCTAATTCTAATCCGATCACACCCGGGCCAAATACAGCAACTGATTTTGGTAAATCCATCCAATCAAACACATCATCATTAACCACTAATTTATCACCGAGATCGTTCCAAACAGGTGGATAACTTGGACGGGACCCTGTTGCAATAACAATACGTTCTGCATTGATCAGTGTGTGATCATCTATCTGCAATTGTGTTTCTGATATAAACGTTGCTTTACCAATGATTTTGTCATCATTATTAAGTTCATCAACGGTTTCTACTACAAAACCAACAAAGCGGTCACGTTCATCACGTACTCGTTGCATTACTTTTTTACCGTCAACACGTACATTACCATCCACAAAAACACCAAATGGTGCTGTATGCGCAGCACTATGAGCAGCTTCTGCCGCTGCAATTAATAGCTTACTTGGCATACAACCAACACGAGCACAGGTAGTTCCAAACTTACCGCCTTCAATTAAGACAACTGAATCCGTCTTTTCTTTAGCTGCTCTATATGCAGCTAAACCCGCTGTTCCACCACCGATAACAGCTACTTTTACATTAACTTGCTTCATATTTTTTACCACTTAGCGTTATTTTATGAATTTTGGGGTTAAAAAAAGCGCGTGCTCTTTTATGAACACACGCCTCTATCTCAGCTTATTTTTGATTAACTGTTTGCGTAAGCTACTGCAGCTTCGCTATCACCAATCAGTTTACCGTCAACATAAAGTTGTGGAACTGTTGTTTGGCCAGTTACCGCTCTTAAGCTTACTGTTGTTGCATCAGTACCTAGTACGATTTCTTCAAAACCAATACCATTATCATTCAATGCAGCTTTTGCTTTTGAACAGAAAGGACAACCTGGTTTAGTGAATAATGTCACTGCAGCTGGTGCTTTTGCATTTGGGTTGATGTAGTTAAGCATTGTATCTGCATCTGAAACTTCAAACGGGTCGCCAGGTTGGTTTGGTTCGATGAACATTTTTTCAATTACGCCATCTTTAACCAACATGCTGTAACGCCAGCTACGCTTACCAAAACCAATGTCGCTCTTATCAACTAACATACCCATACCTTCAGAGAAAGCACCAGTACCATCTGGAACAACGGTAATATTTTCAGCTTCTTGGTCTGCTAACCATGCATTCATTACGAATGTATCATTAACACTTAAACAAACAATTTCATCAACACCATTTTCTTTTAAAACACCCGCTAATTCGTTGTAACGAGGTAAATGTGTAGAAGAACAAGTTGGAGTGAATGCACCTGGTAGTGCGAATACAATAACTGTTTTACCTTTGAATAATTCATCTGTTGTTACATTAACCCATTGATCACCTTGACGAGTTGGGAAAGTTACTGATGGTACGTTTTGGCCTTCGATATTATCTAACATGTATTACCCCTAATAATTATTTTATTTGTTTGCTAATTCTATTAAACAAGTACCTGACTTGTTGTGATGGAGCTATTATGCAAAAAAAAAGTTAATAGTAAAAATCGTTTGTTATTTAATAACCAATAGACAAAAGCTATTAAAAATAGGTTTTATCTATTAAATGCCAATTAATTGATTCATTTTTCCTGTTAATCAAATAACGCTTTTAAACTTGCAATGCCTTTTTCTGCTAATTGCTTCTTCTGAACTTCAGTACGTTTTTTAGGGCCACTTTCCCATTCCACATCTTCTTGTGGTAATTCATTTAAAAAACGACTTGGTTCAGGTTTAATCATTTCACCATACTGACTACGCTCTTTAGCTAGCGTAAAGGTTAACTCTTTCTGCGCTCGCGTTATTCCAACATAAGCTAAACGACGCTCTTCTTCTACATTGTCTTCATCAATACTGACTTGATGTGGTAATAAACCTTCCTCCATTCCTATCATGTAAACATAAGGAAACTCTAGTCCTTTAGATGCATGTAATGTCATCAATTGCACTTGATCTAACTCTTCCTCACTTTCATTACGAGATAACATATCACGCAAAGTAAGCCGAGCAACCACTTGTTCTAAGGTCATCTCTTCATCTAAATCATCACCTTTTAGCATTTCGGTAACCCATTTAAATAATGTAGAGACATTTTTCATCTGCATTTCAGCCGCTTTAGGACTCGGGCTATTTTCATACAGCCAATCTTCATAGCCAATATCACGAATTAAATCTCGCACTACATCAATATCATCTTCACGCTTTAAGCGATCATTTAGTTCAACTAACCAACGAGTAAATGCTTGAACAGATTGCAGTCCTTTTCCATTTAAGGTTTGTTCTAACCCAATCTCAAAACTTGCAGCAAACATACTGATATGCCGCATATTGGCATAATTACCTAATTTTTCACGACTGACTGCACCAATGCCGCGAGGTGGTTTATTCACTACACGAATAAATGCATTTTCATCATCATGATTCACCAGTAATTTTAAATAAGCCATAATGTCTTTTACTTCACTACGCGCAAAGAACGAGGTTCCACCGCTTATTTTGTAAGGAATACGATTTTCCATCATCACCTTTTCTAACAAACGGCTTTGATGATTGCCTCGATATAAAACAGCATAATCTTTAAAACGAGAGCCATTCATAAACTTATGGCCAGATAACTCCATCACAACTCGTTCAGCTTCATGTTGTTCATTTTTTGCAGACAAGACTTTTATTGATTCACCGTAAGCTAATTCACTAAAAAGACGTTTATCAAATTCATGCGGATTATTAGCAATCAATACATTAGCTGCTTTTAACACACGTTGACTCGAACGATAATTTTGCTCTAGTTTAATCACTTTTAATTGCGGAAAGTCCCTTTGCAATAACACTAGGTTTTCAGGTCGAGCACCACGCCAAGAATAGATAGACTGATCATCATCTCCTACAACGGTAAAACGAGCTCGTTCACCTACTAAGGCTTTGATTAGTTCATATTGGCTAGTATTGGTATCTTGATATTCATCGACTAACAGATAACGAATTTTTTTCTGCCAGCGTAAACGCACTTCTTCTTTAAATTTTAATAATAAAGTAGGCAGAACAATTAAATCGTCAAAATCGAGTGCGTTATAAGCTTTTAATTGACGCTGATATAAGTCATAACAATGCGCAAAAATAACATCACGCTCACCCTTGGCTTGCTTGATAGCTTGCGGTGGTAATATCAGCGCATTTTTCCAATTAGAGATTTGTGAGATTAAGGCTTTTAATAAATCGGTATCTTCTTTTAATTGCTTTTCTGTTAACTCTTTTAATAAAGCCATGGTGTCTTGGTCATCAAATAAAGTGAAACCGGCTTTCATACCCAAGGTTTTTACTTCTCGCTTAATAATATCTAAACCTAATGAATGGAATGTCGATACCATCAAGCCTCTAGACTCTTTACGACCTAATGTTTCGCTTACACGCTCCTTCATTTCGCGCGCAGCTTTATTAGTAAAGGTTACCGCAACAATGTTTTTTGCAAGGTAATCACAATGTTGGATGAGATAGGCAATCTTATTAGTGATCACACGAGTTTTACCACTACCCGCACCAGCAAGTACTAAACAAGGTCCAGAGATCATTTTGACTGCAGCGTCTTGTCCAGGATTTAATTTCATGATGTGTCCTAAGGAAATAAAAAAGCTATGTGATTTTACTTATCTTTTAAATGAAAGCTATGGCTGTATGGAAAATCACTCATTGTAAATAGCAGCAATGCAAACAAAGAATTCATGACCATAAATTAAAATAAACCATAATATTAGCATTTTGGTATTGCAATCCATTCTCATTAAACGATAATGAACGTTCATTCATTTTTAAGTTAATATCATGTCAAAACGCAACCAAATTTTAACTGCAGCAGAAACAATACTTGCTGAGCACGGATTTTATGGATTTTCCATGCAAAATCTAGCTGATGCAGCAGATGTTGCAACTGGTACTATTTATCGTTATTTTGAAAACAAAGAAGCATTAATGAATGAACTACAAAAATTCATTCAAGAAGATGCTGCCCATAATGTTTTTGCAGGCTGGCAAGACTCTTTATCTTGTAAGCAAAAATACGACTTGATGTGGCAAAACACATTTAATGCTGTATTAAAAAATCCTAAGCGTCTCACTGTCATCGAGATGCTACATTGTGTACCTAATTTAAATACAGAAAAATCAGAAATCACCTTGTTTGAAGATGGACCTTTTAAAGGTCTTATTGAATTTTATCAGCAAGGTATAGATAACAAACAGTTTTTAGACTGGCAATTATGTGCATTAATAGCTGTCAGTTTTGACACATCAATCACTTTAGCAAAAAAAGTGATTCGAGGACGACTAATACCAGAACAGCAACAATTAGATCAAGTACGTGACGCCTCATGGGCAATAATTCAAAATCCACATTTTAAAAAATAGGACTAACTCAATGAAAAAATGGATCTTTTTAGCAATAGTTTTAGCAATACTTGTATTTGGTAGTGTGATCGGCTTTAACATGTTTAAAGCCCAAAAAATTCAAGAGTACCTTGCTAGCCGCCCTATTCCAGAATTTCCTGTTACCAGTATGACAGTTAAGCCTGAAGATTGGACTCCGAACTTGAAAGCAATTGGTTTTATTGAGCCAATTCAAGGTGTTACTGTGACTAATGAAGTCAACGGTAAAATTGTTAAAATCGACTTCACTTCAGGTCAAACATTAAAAACTGGTGACCCTATTGTTTCACTTGATTCAAGTGTAGAAAGAGCTAATTTAAAAGCGGCACAAGGCCAATTACCAGCCGTTGAACGTAATTATAAGCGAATGAAAGATCTACTTAAAAGTGGCTCAATCTCTCAAGGTCAAGCTGATGACGCTGAATCTCAATACCTTTCTTTACAAGGTCAAATTGAAGGTTATAAAGCAACCATCAACCGCTTGAATATCCGTGCGCCTTTTGATGGTATTGCTGGATTACGTAATGTATTTATGGGGCAATATTTAAGTGCCGGGACAGACATTGTTCGCCTTGAAGATATTAGTCGTATGCAAATACGCTTTACTATTCCTCAAAATGATTTGAATAAAATTAGTATTGGGCAAATGATGAACATCTATGTTGATGCTGAAGCAGGAGTCACTTTTAAAGGGACTATTTCTGCGATTGAGCCAGCGGTTAATTTCCAAAGTGGTGTCATTCAAGTTCAAGCAGATATCCCAAATAAAGATCATACGCTTCGCTCTGGTATGTTTGCTAAAGCAAATATCATTTTGCCAACATTAAAAGAGCAAACCATTGTTCCTGAAACAGCGATTAACTACACCTTATATGGTGAAACAGTTTATGTGATTACTGATCAAACGGGTGAAAATGGAAAAGCCTTTAAACAGGTAACACAAAAAATCGTTAAATTAGGTGAAAGCATTGATGGTAATGTGCATGTTTTATCTGGCTTAGAGGCTGGAGATGAAATTGTAACAAGTGGACAGGTTCGCCTAAGTAACGGGTCTCATGTCAGTATCATTGAATCAGATATTCTAAACAAACCAGCTGAAATTCCAGCGCTGTAGGGCTCATTATGAAATTTACAGATACTTTTATAAAACGCCCAATCTTAGCTATTTCATTAAGTCTGTTAATTGTCTTATTGGGATTGCAAGCATTAGGGAAAATGCAGGTACGAGAGTACCCAAATATGACCAACACAGTGATCACGGTGAGCACAAGTTACTACGGTGCAAATGCAGACTTGATCCAAGGTTTTATTACTCAACCAATAGAACAAGCGATTGCACAAGCAGATAATATCGACTTTATGACATCGCAAAGTTATATGGGTAGTTCAGCCATTACTGTTTACATGAAGTTGAATACAGACCCTAATGGGGCTGTTGCCGATATTCTTGCCAAAGTAAACAGTGTTCGTTCACAACTACCTAGTGAAGCTGAAGATCCGACCATTGATGTGAGCACAGGTTCAAGTACATCAGTTATTTATATTGCCTTTTCAAGTGAAGAGTTAAATGCGAGTCAAATAACCGATTACCTTGAGCGTGTAATTAAACCTCAACTATTCAGTATTAATGGTGTAGCCAAAGTTAACTTATACGGCGGTACGGATTTCGCGATGCGTATTTGGTTAGATCCAGAACGTATGGCTGGTTTTAATTTAACCACCAGCGAAGTAGTGAGTATTCTACAAGCCAATAATATTCAATCTGCAACAGGTCAAACTAATGGTTACTACACGCTTTTCAACGGTAATAGTGAAACGCAAGTTTCCACTGCAGCTGAACTGGAAAGATTAATTATTGCAACACGTGAAGATGGTAAAACCATTCGTTTACAAGATATCGCCCGCGTTTCATTAGAGAAAAGCCACGATGTTTATCGTGCCATGGCAAATGGTAATGATGCCGTTGTAGTTGCAATTGATGCAGCACCAACTGCCAATCCGTTAGATATCACAGCGGGTGTGCGTGAGATGCTACCTGATTTAGAGAAGAACAATCCTAAATCAATTGATATGAATGTACTTTATGATTCAACTATTGCTATCGAAGAATCAATTTCTGAAGTAATTAAAACCATTGTTGAAGCCGGTTTAATCGTATTGGTAGTTATGATTCTATTCTTAGGTTCATGGCGCGCGGTTATTATTCCTATCATCACGATCCCTTTGTCACTGATCGGTGTATTAGTGGTTATGCAGATGTTTGGATTTACCATTAACCTGATGACATTGCTCGCCATGGTACTGGCTATTGGTCTGGTGGTCGATGATGCAATCGTAGTAGTAGAAAATGTCGACCGACATATCAAAGCAGGAGAACCTCCATTCCGAGCTGCGATTATCGGAACTCGAGAAATTGCTGTACCTGTTATATCCATGACAATTACGCTTGCTGCTGTTTATGCACCGATCGCGATGATGGGCGGGATCACCGGCTCATTATTTACTGAGTTTGCATTAACGCTGGCTGGTGCTGTATTTGTATCTGGTTTAGTGGCATTAACCTTATCGCCAATGATGTGTAGTGTAATGCTAAAAAGTAACCATCAGCCAAATCGTTTTGAACGAGCAGTTGATAGCACATTAACTGGACTTACTAATCGTTATTCACGAGCACTAGATAAGTTAATGACTCGACGCCCTGCTGTCATACTCTTTGCCTTACTGGTATTTGCTTCACTACCATTTTTGTTTAAATTTATTCCATCTGAATTAGCCCCTTCTGAAGATAAAGGTGCATTAATGATGATGTCTAAAGCGCCTTCAAATGCGAACTTAGACTACATCGAAAACAGTATGAAGGTAATTACAAGCAAACTATCGGAGCAAGACTCAGTACAAAGTAGCTTAGCGATGTCAGGTATTCCTAATGCAAACCAAGCATTCGGTATTGCGATCATGAAACCTTGGAGTCAACGTGATATTGACCCTAAACAGTTATCAACTAACTTAGCTGGTGATTTTAATGCTGTTGCATCTGTTGCAACCACTGCCTTCCAAATGCCTGAATTACCAGGTTCATCGGGTGGTTTACCTGTACAGTTTGTTATTACGACTTCTAATCCATTTGAGAGTCTAGTAGAAATAGCCAGCGATGTTTTAGCGGCAACACAGGCAAATCCGAACTTTGTTTATTCAGAGTTAGATTTAGCCTTTGATTCTGCAACAATGAATATCAAGATTGATCGTGATAAAGCCGGCGCTTACGGCATCACTATGCAAGATATCGGTATGACTTTAGGGACATTGCTAAGCGATGGTTACTTAAATCGTATCGACCTTGATGGACGTAGTTATGAAGTGATCGCGCAGGTTGAACGTAAATACCGTTTATCACCTGATAAGCTCGGTGACTTCTTTGTGAAAGCAAGTAATGGCGATATGTTACCGCTGAGTGAGTTGATTGATATTGATATAGTGGCGGAGCCTCGTTCACTTCCTCACTTTAACCAACTTAACAGCGCAACCATTGGTGCGGTACTTGCCCCTGGTTTTGCAATGGGTGATGCAATTAACTTCTTTGAAGAGTTAAGCACAAGTAAACTGCCACAGGGTTATCGTCATGATTACCTAGGTGAAGCGCGTCAGTTTGTGACTGAAGGTAGTGCGTTATACATGACCTTCTTACTTGCAGTATTGATTATTTTCTTAGTATTAGCGAGTCAGTTTGAAAGTATTCGTGACCCATTAGTTATCCTAATGACAGTTCCATTAGCGATCAGTGGTGCGTTGGTTGCCCTTGCCTGGGGAGCCGCAACCATGAATATTTATACCCAAGTTGGTTTGATCACCTTAGTCGGGCTGATCACTAAGCACGGTATATTGATTGCTGAAGTAGCAAAAGAAGAGCAGCTACATCATGGTTTAGACCGTATTAACGCGGTTAAAAAAGCAGCAACAATACGTTTACGTCCAATATTAATGACAACAGCTGCGATGGTAGCAGGCTTAATTCCACTATTATTTGCATCAGGCGCTGGTGCAGTAAGTCGATTTGGTATTGGTATTGTTATTGTGGCGGGTCTATCTATCGGTACGTTATTCACTCTATTTATTCTGCCAGTGATCTATTCGTTTATTGCGAGTAATCATCAAAAGACTAAAGAGTTTGATGAAGAGTTAGCACTAAAAGTAAATCTATTAGAAAATAAAGCAGACTAATCGCTAAAGCCTTTAAATAAAAAAGGCACTTTAATATATGAAGTAGATTCTCCATATTGAATCTACTTCATTTTTTTATTTATACTCATCGCACTAAATAAGTAGTCTGAATTTCACGCAGAAAAAATGCCTTAATTTAAGGCATAAGTTGAGATCTCTCGAGAGGTTAATTTCGTCCCCCCTATCGCTAGTATTAATTAAACACCTTCATAGCAAGTTACTTCCTATAACTTAATACCAGATTCCGCTCAATGAAATGACCAATTATTGCGAGAGAAATACACCTTTTTTACTAGTCATACCAATCAAATTGTTAGGCAGATTATTATTTTTAAAAAAGTGTTTTTCTGTAAATAACATGGAATAAGTACTGAAATAGTTAAAGAATGCTAGAAGTGAGGAATTATCGCAACAAGGAAAGGAAGCTTGCTCCTAGGCAGAACAAGCTTTATAAGAATGATTAAGTTCCAGATTAAATACCGTATTGCGCTCTGTATGCTTGTACAGACTCAAGGTGCTGTTGCATCTCAGGTAATGTTTCTAAGTAACTCACTACATCAGCAAGCTGAACAATAGAAATAACTTTTGCATCATAGTCACGCTCTACTTCTTGAATCGCAGATAGTTCTGCTTTACCTTTCTCTTGACGATCTAAAGCAATCAATACACCAGCAAGTTCAGCTTTATGTGCATTGATAATGTCCATTGATTCGCGAATAGCTGTACCCGCAGTAATAACATCATCCACCAGCATAATTTTTCCTGTTAGTTCAGAACCAACTAAGCTACCACCTTCACCATGTGTTTTTGCTTCTTTACGATTAAAGCAATATGGCACATCTAAATCGTAATCATTTGATAGTGCAACAGCTGTCGTTGTTGCAATAGGAATACCTTTGTAAGCAGGACCAAATAACAGATCATAAGCAATACCTGAATCTTGTAATGCCGCAGCATAAAAACGCCCTAAACGCGCTAGATCACGACCAGTATTAAATAAACCTGCATTAAAAAAATACGGGCTAATACGACCTGATTTTAAGGTAAATTCACCAAACTTTAAAACTTGCTTCTCAATAGCAAATTCAATAAATTCTTTTTGATACTCTTTCATTTTCTACTCCGCACTTAATGCTTTTTTCTGTTCGATTATTAAATTTTTAATGCCGCCATTCGCTAGGCTTAACATCGCTAATAGTTCTTCATGATTAAAAGCACCTTTTTCTGCTGTGCCTTGAATTTCAATCATGCCACCTGTTTCCGTCATCACAACATTCATATCTGTGTCTGCATTAGCATCTTCTGCATAATCCAAGTCACAAACAGGTGTCTTTTTATAAAGGCCAACTGATACTGCAGCAATCATCTGCTTTAATGGGCTTTTTTTCAACTTACCTTGTGCAACCATCCAGTTTAACGCATCAGCTAATGCAATACACGCTCCAGTAATAGATGCAGTACGTGTTCCACCATCTGCTTGAATAACATCACAATCAACAGTGATCGTATTTTCACCAAGCGCTTTTAAATTAACAGCCGCACGTAATGAACGAGCGATTAAACGTTGAATCTCTAATGTACGTCCACCTTGCTTACCTGATGCGGCTTCACGTTGATGACGAGCATGAGTCGCTCGCGGTAGCATCGCATACTCAGCAGTGATCCAACCTTGCCCTTTTCCCTTCAAAAAACGAGGTATCGATGAAGAAACGGAAGCATTACATAAGACTTTGGTATTGCCCATTTCTATGAGAACAGATCCTTCAGCATAATCCGTATAATGTCGTGTTATTTTTATATCACGAAGTTGTTCTGGGGCGCGTTGGCTTGGGCGCATAACTTAAAATGCCTACTTATAAAAATAAAAAAACGATTATACCTGTGTATAGTAAACTCTACAAAATAGGAATGATATTCATTATTGTTTACAACACTAGCAACAATGATTACTTTCTAATCTACTTATCAGTAGTAGGTTTCACTATAAACACAAAACACGGAATAAAACATATGAATAAAATTAAAATTTTCATTATTTCAATCTTAGTCGTTATAACTACAGCTTGTGCATCCAATGTCGCCACTGTTGATTTTGATAAAAACAGCGATATTGACACAACACACTACAAAACATTTGCATGGTTAACGAAAACTAAAATAATGGAATCACCTCTTGATTCAAATCCCGTATTAGAACACAGGATCAGCAATAGCATTGAACAAGCTTTTATCGCTAAAGGCTATCAACTCATTAAGGATGCTGAAAAAGCAGATTTTACCATTTCTTACACTATGGGGAGTCGTGAAAAACTACAGGTGAATAGTTACCCTACAACCTATGGTGCAGGATTTGGATGGGGACTAGGATATTATGGTTCACGAGGCTATAACGGCACAATAATAGGAACAGAAACGACAACGCGTCAATATACTGAAGGGAAATTAGCAATTGATGTTTATGATGTTAAAACACATCAACCTGCATTTCATGGCTGGGCGACTAAACGTATTACCTCTGATGACAAAGAGTCAGCCACTACTGTTATTGACGGTATCGTAAAACAGGTTGTGAGCAAGTTCTAATACCAAGGTGATTAAATAAGTGCACTCTCGTATAAGTTATAGAAACCACTGACATGTAGACAATAAAAAAGGCTGCAACAACAGCCTTTTAATCATTCAATACTGGGCTTATCTGGCCTCAATATCTACTATTAACACTTTAGAAAGATTTTGTGTTACAGCACATGACTAGCACTCATAAAAATTCAATAGCAATTTTATGTGCTCTACTGATCATTATTTGGGTTGCTTATCAATATCTGTAATAGATATTTCAGGCTGTAACGTTAATGCTTTATCTGCACTAAACTTTGTACCTTTAACCTGCACAATAATTTGTTGAGCTTGTGTTTTATCAAAAAATAAATCACTGTAATATTGCTGCACTTGCTGCAAGGTTATTGATTCTAATAAAGCCACGTGATCTTGTTTTGTATCAATCTCATCTTTATTACTTAACCACTCATTACTCAGGTAAGAAAACTCTCCTGCCAAGTTACTTGGTTTAGCTAAATAATTCGCAATATGTGCTTTTTTGATCTCTTCAAAGTCACTCTCTTTTATTTCCATTAAAGACTTATTAAAGTTTTCTAAAAAGGCTTGAAAACGTTCATATAATGCTGCACTACCCACTGTAGGGCTTTGAGTAAACAAACCAAATGCGACACTATCGTTAACAGGGAAACTCGCAGTGAAAGGTGAATAAGTTAATTGTTCTTGAGTACGGATCTGATCGTAAAAAGCAGGTTTTAGGAGCTTATTCAATAACTCAGCTTTTGCTAATGAAGTTGGATCTTGATTTTTAGCCAAGTAAATACTGACTAAAGCATCATCTTCTAGCACTGAATTTCGTACATAATTTAAAGCACCTTGCTCAGGATCTGCATTTAAGCGTTTAATTTTATAAAATTCATTAGGTTGAATTTTTATCGTTACTTTAAGTTGTGCAGTTAATTGCATAATATCAAGCGTTGAAAAATTCCCTAATGCGAGTAAACGTACACTTGATTTTGCAAAAATATCTTTAATTAACCGGTCAAGATCATCTGTATTAATAGTATCGATCTGTGCTAATAATGTCGCATCTGACCAAGCCGGTTGACGAATAATTTGTCTAAATCCATCCAACCCTAAATCCATCGCTTTGCTTTTAGATTTGTTATTTAAACGGCGAGTTAAATCTTGTTTTGCTAACCTTAATGATTGCTCGTCAATTTTCATTGATGCGATATGATTTAATAAGGTAAGTAATAATTTATTTTGTTTATCACTATAACCATTAGTAGTAATTAATAACCCGTTATTACTGCTAATTGAAAAACCTAAACCGGCTTCTTGTGTCATGAAATTAAGCTCAGCTAGTTGCTGCTGCAGAATATTTAGCAATAGATTCATTTGCATGCGAGCTTTAGGGCTCTGATCTGTTAAATTATTGTTTAATTGTAATTTATAACTACCTTTTGGTTCTCCAAGTTGGCTTTGTTTATACCAAACAGATAAACCAGATTGATTCACTAACTGGATCGCCTTATCAGCAGATTTTTCATCTTTAACCAAACTTAAATCTTCAGGAAGCCATGCATTACTTATAGGTAAGGTCATTTCTGGTTGAATTTTCTTAGCATCGATTAACCACTTTGATAAACGCTCTTTTGCAATTTTTGCTTGTGAATATTGCCCTTTATAAAAAGGAATATTTTTATTAACAATGGCATCAGGAGACATTAAAAAGATACGGCTATTTTCAGGTGTTAAATAACCTAATAATTCACCAATAAATTTTCCATTGAAAGCATCTAAACGGAATGATGAATATAATAAATCTTGTAATGGATAGGTCTGCATACTCGCAGATAATGACATGACATAATTAAAACCAGCACTTTTAGGGAGGAATTTAAAATAGTTATCTAAGCTTTTCTTCTGCTCTGAATATTGTAATTCATTGATCCCTTGTTCTTTGATTAAGTTGATATAAGCAAATAAACTAGCAATCACTTTATCTTGGTCTGATAGACCTTTTTTAGTAAGCTTAAAGGTTAAATTAAATTGAGAATATTGATCGCTATAAGCCGCTGAAAACCCAGCCATCACTGATTCAGCTAAACCTTGTTTTTGTAAATAATCAGATAACCCACCTTTATGATCGGAACCTAACAAACGACTAATATACCCACCAGGTTGATACATATATTCATCTTTAACGCTTGGTACTAAAAAGTTAACTTGCAGTAATTTTAAATCCGCCGTTGGTTTCATCTGTACTTCTAAGGCTAACTGTTGATTTGTTACTAATGGAGCAATTATTAACGGTTTTTCTACATTTCTATTTGGTATCTGAGTTAAATATCTAACAGCAACATCTTGTAATTCTTCAATTGTACGAGGACTGGTTAATGCTACCTTCATGGTGTTAGCAGAGTAGTTTTGTTGAAAAAACAACTCTAGTTCATGTTGTAATTTACTACCTGGTTTATCGATTAACGTAGTTAAATCTCCAGTGCTAAAACGCGCAATAGGATGCTCTGGATTTAATGAGTAACGTTGTAACGCATACAACTTACGCATATCATTATCAAAATACGTTTTGTGTTCAGCATTCACTGTATGACGTTCTTTTTCTGCGTATTTTTCATCTAATAATGGTGCACGCATTACATCACCTAAGCGATTTAGCGCTTCAGGAAATGCACTATCATTTACTTCAAAACCATATACGGTACTTTCTTGTGCAGTATAAGCATTGGTGTAACCACCATTTTGACTCATGAATTTACTGTATTCATTAATAACAGGATATTTTTCAGATCCTAGAAATAGCATATGTTCTAAATAATGCGCTAAACCAAGTTGAGAGTCTGGATTATTCATACTGCCAACTGGAACAGATACTGAAGCAGCACTGTTTTTTAAATCAGGATCGGAAACTAATAAAACATCTAATTGGTTAGCAAGACGAATAACTTGATATTGACGATTATCATTAGGGCTTTTAGTGATAGATTTCTGAATTACTTCAAATGGTTTCATAGTATTCTCAGTGGCTTGCACTTGTAGGGAAATGAAAAGAGTAAAAACAAATAAACTAGTGAATCGAACAAATATCTTGGTCAGCATTAAAAATTCTCTTTATAGCAATTAGTCATAGTCAGTCACTATAGACAAAGCTAAGTTAAAATAGTTTCGCGTAAATACACGAACATAAATATAACAACCTTTCACACTTATATCTGTAGCCAAAAGGTAGTTGGTCCATCATTAGTCGAAGTGACTTGCATATCGGCAGCAAAAATTCCATTTTCAACATGGCAGCCTAACTGTCGACATTGCTCACTAAATAAGTGATATAAACGTTCTGCTTCTTTAGGTTCTGCACCATTACTAAATCCAGGGCGGTTTCCTTTTTTCGTTTCTGCTGCTAGCGTGAATTGTGAGATAACTAATAAATCCCCACCTACTTGCTGCACGTTAAGATTCATTTTACCGTTTACATCAGAAAAAATACGATAAGCTAAAACCTTTTCAGCTAAACGTTGAGATTGTTTATCAGTATCTCCCTTTTCTACTCCCAATAATACCAGTAAGCCATTTTTAATTTCACCAACACATTTACCCTCTACTGTTACCAATGCATTCGTAACACGTTGAATCATGGCTATCATATATCTTCACCCATATGGTTTTCATGCTCGTATAAAAACTCTTCTAAGGTAGCCGTCACTTCAGCACCTATTAATATGATCAACCAACTAAAATACACCCAAATGAAGACAATAGGGATAATAGCAATCGCTCCGTAGATAACTTGATGAGATGGGAAGTTAGTAATATATAAAGTAAACACTTTAGTGCCTAATTCAAATAAAGTAGCGGCCACTAGGCCTCCAATTAATGCATAACGGAAACTAACACGTTGATGAGGGACTAAAGTATAAACACCGGCAAAGGCTAACCAAGTAAAAATAAAGGGTAAACAACTGAGAATTTGTTGCCCGAAAGAAAGAAAACCTTCCGCACGAAAAATAGAAAATAGATAAGTACTCAGTGCAACACTTGCACCAACAATAATTGGCCCCAAACTTAATATGGTCCAATAGATAGCAAAAGCATGAACCTTACGGCGCCTATTGTGGCATCGCCAAATACGGTTAATGGTGTCATCAATGGCTGAAATTAACAATAATGCAATGATCACCAAAGAGCCAATGCCTATCACTGTCATATTTTTGGTATTTTCAATAAACCCTTGAATATGTATTCTGATCGCATCACCGGAAGACGGTACAAAATTATTATAAATAAAACCTTCTAAAGCCGTTTCTAATTTAAGAAATGTGGGGAAAGCAGATAGGATATCAAACACAATCGCTAAAAAAGGAACAAGCGACAATAAAGTCACATAAGCCAAATGGCCAGCAGGCACCTTAATATTATCTTTTTTACTACGCTTCCATAAAAAAATAAGGTAATCAAAGGTGATGGTAAAAAAGTTAACAAATTTTTGTTGGACACTCACGATAATTTTCCTAATAAAATGGATATAGCCATAATTTGGAATAACAAATACAAACAGCAAAAAACAGTAACTTAATTTAATTAAGTCACATAGTGAATATAAATAACATTTTTTATTCACTACAAATTATAAACAAAAAAAAAGTCTTACCGAAGTAAGACCTTAATATTAGGTTATTTTTCATTTAAATAAATGAATTAACCTTTAGCTGGACGAGCAGCACGTTTACGTTCGTTTTCAGTCAGTAATTTCTTACGAATACGAATGCTTTCAGGTGTAACTTCTACTAACTCATCAACGTCGATAAATTCTAATGCTTGTTCAAGCGTTAGTTTGATCTCAGGAGATAGTGTTTGTGCTTCATCTGTACCTGATGCACGAACGTTAGTAAGTTGCTTACCACGTACACAGTTAACTGTTAAATCATTAGAACGGTTATGAATACCGATGATTTGACCTTCATATACTTCTGTACCATGACCTAAGAATAAGCGACCACGATCTTGTAAGAAGAATAAAGAGTAAGTAACAGCTTTACCAGCTTGGTTACAAACTAATACACCATTTTGACGCTGACCAATAGTACCGCCTTTATGTGGACCGTAATGATCGAAGCTATGGTATAAAAGACCAGAGCCTGATGTTAGTGTCATAAATTCAGTTTGGAAGCCGATTAAACCACGACTTGGGATCATGAAGTCTAAACGGATACGGCCTTTACCGTCAGGGATCATATTAGTTAGTTCCGCTTTACGGATACCTAATTGTTCCATGATTGAACCTTGATGTTGCTCTTCACAGTCAACAGTCAATGTTTCCATTGGCTCATGTAACTGACCATCGATCATACGTTCGATAACTTCTGGACGAGAAACAGCTAATTCGTAACCTTCACGACGCATGTTTTCGATTAAGATACCTAAATGTAATTCACCACGACCAGATACTTTAAATTTATCTGGATCGGCAGTTTCTTCCACTTTAAGTGCAACGTTATGTACAAGCTCTTTATGTAAACGATCTAAGATATTACGTGAAGTAACGTATTTACCTTCTTTACCACAGAATGGTGAAGTGTTTACTTGGAATGTCATTGTTACTGTTGGTTCATCAACAGTTAATGGAGGCATTGCTTCAACATTGTTTTGAGCACAAATTGTGTCAGAAATTTTAAGCTCACCTAAACCACTGATTGCAATGATGTCACCAGCTTGAGCAAGTTCAACATCATGACGCTCAAGACCTAAGTAACCTAATACTTGGCCAACTTTACCTTTACGTTCTTTACCATCTGCACCAATCACTGTTACTTGTTGATTAACTTTAACGTTACCGCGAGTAATACGACCAACACCGATAACACCTACGTAAGAGTTGTAATCAAGTTGAGAAATTTGCATTTGGAAATCGCCTTCGCGATCTGCTTCTGGTGGAGCAACACTATCAACGATAGTTTGGAATAAATCTTCCATGTTCTCTGTTTTAGTGTCCATATCGATACTAGCCCAACCGTTTAATGCAGAAGCATAAACAACTTGGAAGTCTAGTTGATCATCAGTTGCACCTAAGTTATCGAATAAATCAAATACTTGATCCATTACCCACTCAGGACGTGCACCTGGTTTGTCAATTTTGTTGATAACAACAATTGGCTTAAGGCCGTGTGCAAATGCTTTTTGTGTTACGAAGCGTGTTTGTGGCATTGGACCATCAACAGCATCAACAATAAGACAAACACTATCTACCATAGATAGGATACGCTCTACTTCACCACCGAAATCGGCATGTCCAGGAGTATCTACGATATTGATATGGTAATCATTCCATACAATCGCTGTATTTTTTGCAAGAATGGTAATACCACGTTCTTTTTCAAGATCGTTAGAGTCCATTACACGTTCTTCAGAATCACCGCGTGAATCCAATGTACCAGACTGCTCTAACAGTTTATCAACCAATGTTGTTTTACCATGGTCAACGTGAGCAATAATGGCAATATTTCTTAATTTATCTAACGACATGATGCGCCTCAAAAATAACTACTAATTAAAAATACCAATTAAATAAAAATAGAGCTTTCCACTTTTATTTAATTGGTATAAAAAGAATTAGGCTATGAACGCACTTTATAAAGTGACATAGCCAAATGTGCGCACATTGTAAACATAATTTCAAAAATAGAAAGTTTTAAGTCTGTCACAGTTACCTTAAATGTTGAAAAATCACAAAAAAGGAAGCGAACTAAGGCCCAGACCAGACAAAGCACCACAAAGAAGCGTGACAGCACCAACTTGGTGCAAAAAATAGCAGTAGAGAGCATATCGTAAAACAAAAACATAGGTATAATAGGGGTTCGTCAAGTTGGCACAGTTTTAGCTACTTGTATGTAACATAAACTCAGAATTACGATAAATCGTTTTTCATATATGAGTAACGATTTATTTTTTACAACATTTTTTGATGTCAAATGAGGTTCTACAACATGTCTTTACAAACATATCAAGACGTTTTAGCTCTTATCAAAGAGCAGGACGTAAAATTCGTTGATTTACGCTTTACTGATACACATGGTAAAGAGCAACACGTATCTATCCCACACCACCAAGTAGACGAAGACTTTTTCGAAGACGGTAAAATGTTTGACGGTTCTTCAATCGCTGGTTGGAAAGGTATTCAAGATTCAGACATGGTATTAATGCCTGTAGCTTCAACTGCTGTACTTGACCCATTCACAGATGACGTAACATTAAACTTACGTTGTGACGTAGTAGAACCAAAAACTAAACTAGGTTACGACCGTGATCCACGTTCTGTAGCTAAACGCGCTGAAGCTTACATGCGTTCAACAGGTATCGCTGACACAGTTTTATTTGGTCCTGAACCAGAATTCTTCCTATTTGATGACGTTAAATACGGTAACAGCATTCAAGGTGCATTCTACTCAATCGATGCAAAAGAAGCTGCATGGAACTCAGGCACTTCATACGAAGATGGTAACACTGGTCACCGTCCTGGTATTAAAGGCGGTTACTTCCCAGTAGCACCTGTTGATTCAGCTCAAAACATCCGTTCTGCTATGTGTTTAATCATGGAAGAAATGGGTCTAGTTGTTGAAGCACATCACCACGAAGTAGCAACAGCTGGTCAAAATGAAATCGCTTGTCGTTTCAACACTATGGTTGAAAAAGCAGATGAAATCCAAATCTACAAGTATGTAGTTCATAACGTTGCTCACGCATACGGTCAAACTGCTACATTTATGCCTAAACCTCTTGTTGGCGATAACGGTTCTGGTAACCACTGTCACCAATCTCTAGGTAAAGACGGTGTTAACTTGTTCTCTGGCGACCAATACGGCGGCCTTTCTGAACTAGCTCTTTACTACATCGGTGGTATCATCAAGCATGCTAAAGCGATTAATGCATTTACAAATGCATCAACTAACTCGTACAAGCGTCTTATCCCAGGTTTTGAAGCACCAGTAATGCTTGCATACTCTGCAGGTAACCGTTCTGCTTCTATCCGTATTCCAATCGTACCAACTGCACGTGCAGCTCGTATCGAAGTACGTTTCCCTGACCCAACAATGAACCCTTACTTAGGTTTCTCTGCAATGTTGATGGCTGGCCTTGACGGTATCAAAAACAAGATCCACCCAGGTGAATCTTTAGATAAAGATTTATACGATCTACCTAAAGAAGAAGCTGATGCGATTCCACAAGTTGCTGTTTCTTTTGAAGAAGCGCTTGCTGCTCTAGATGCAGATCGTGAGTTCCTTACTGAAGGTGGCGTATTCTCAAATGAAGCTATTGATGCATTCATTGAGCTGAAAACTAAAGAATGTGAAGCAGTATCTCAAGCAACGCATCCTAAAGAATTTGATTTATACTACAGCGTATAATTCAATGGTTTAGTAACATGTGCAAGTTCATGTTATGAATGACAAAACCCGTGCTTGCGCGGGTTTTTTATTGCCTAAATCCTTTATCTACCCGAAAATAAGTCAACTTTCTTATTAAGGTTTTTATTATGAAATTTGCAATTGTATGCTTATCTATTACGTTGTTTTTACAAGCTCCTTTATTACATGCAGACACAAAAATATACCATTGGGTTGATGAAAATGGGAATAGCCACTTCTCAGATACCGCAGTACCAGGTACTGAGCAAATTACAGCCGATAATAAAAATCTAGTTTCTGCAGAAGCATTAAAGGCTGACTCAACAGCTAAAAAAAATAGTGGCTCAGTTGTTAAGGCTGAAAAAGGAATTGAGTATCAAGCTGAAATTATTTCGCCACAAAATGACATGGCGATCCGTAGTAATGAAGGCACATTAGAAATCCACGTTAAAATAACGCCTGAAAAAACGAATACTCAACGACTGCAATTAATCTTAGATGGAGAAGCATTAGGATCTCCACAGATATCGCCGACTATTCGGGCATTGAATGTTGACCGCGGAACGCATCAAATCCAAGTTCAATTATTGGGGGCTAAAGATAAAATTTTAGCTACAACTCAAATCGTTACAGTGCACTTACAGCGTGTATCGATTAAATAGATTGGTTAAATTATGCAACATGAACCAAGTACTCCACTAATATTTGCTTTTATGGAAGAAGCTAAAACAGCCTTTGTTGCTTTAAATTCTTCTCTTAAATTAATTTATGCAAACCCTGCAAGTGAACAATTATTATCACAAAGCAAACAACGTTTATATCAACAAACTTTGCAATCACTAGCAGAGCAATTTCATTTTCCACCTAAACCAATTAAAAAACTATTACTTAATAAATCATCTTTCACGGAAAATGAAGTTACCCTAAATGTTGATTTTCACCCTGTTTTAGTTGATTTAAGTGCCAGTTATATCGTATTTGAAGATGAAGAGTATGTGATCATTGAGATGCGTTGTATTGAGCAACAAAAACGTATTAGCCAAGTGCATTACCAAGAACATCAACAAAAGGCAGCACAAGAGTTAGTACGCGGTTTAGCCCATGAAATCAAAAATCCGCTTGGTGGATTACGAGGCGCAGCTCAACTATTAGAAGCAGAACTACCTGACCCTGAATTAAAAGAATTCACACAAATTATTATTGAACAAGCTGATCGATTAAGTGCATTAGTAAATCGTTTATTAGGACCTCAAAAATTAGGTACAAGAAGTGTTCATAACATCCATTCAGTTTTAGAAAGTGTTCGTAGATTAGTGAATATAGATCTACCAGAAAATGTAAAGCTACAAATTGATTATGACCCTAGTATTCCAGATTTTGAAATGCAATCAGATCAGTTGCAACAAGCCTTTTTAAATATTGTACAAAATGCGGTACAAGCATTACAAAATCAACCGGAACAACATATTGTTACGATACGCACTCGTACTGCGCATCAAATTACGATTAATGGTTTACCTCAACGCTTAGCCACTGAAATTAAGATCATTGATACCGGTCCCGGCATACCTGAGCACCTTAAAAGTACACTATTTTATCCCATGGTAACCGGTCGTAAAGATGGTACAGGATTAGGATTATCCATTGCACAAGAATTAATAAAACAACATCACGGACGGATCGAATTTACAAGCAGCAAAGGATATACTGAATTTGCTGTTTATTTACCAATTTAACTTTTAGCCGATATATAAGAATAAAAAATAAGGAATTATAATGGCCGCTTGGATTGTAGATGATGACCATGCTATTCGTTGGGTATTAGAACGCACATTAAAAGCAGAGAATATTGAGCATGCAAGTTTCCCTGATGCCGAATGTTTATGGCAACAATTATTAATTGAACAACCAGAGATTATTATCTCTGATGTACGTATGCCTGGTATTGACGGATTAGAGCTGATGCAAAAAATTCATCAGCGTTATCCTTTGATACCTATTATTATTATGACGGCACACTCAGATCTAGATAGCGCAGTAAACGCTTACCAAAGTGGTGCATTTGAATACTTACCAAAACCCTTTGATATCCATGAAGCCACTGCTTTAATTAAACGTGCACTCAACCACAGCAAAGAATTAAAACAACAAAAGAAACCTAATGTACAGCCACTTGCGACACCTGAAATTATCGGTGAAGCCCCAGCTATGCAAGAAGTATTCAGAGTTATCGGACGATTGTCTCGCTCAAGTATGAGTGTTTTAATCAATGGCCAATCGGGAACAGGTAAAGAATTAGTTGCACAAGCACTACACAAACATAGCCCACGTAAAAACGAAACGTTCATCGCTTTAAATATGGCGGCAATCCCTAAAGAATTAATTGAGGCTGAATTATTCGGTCACGAAAAAGGGGCATTCACCGGTGCGGCAGCTAATCGCCAAGGTCGTTTTGAACAAGCCGATGGTGGCACATTATTTTTAGATGAAATTGGTGATATGCCTTTAGATGTGCAAACTCGATTATTACGCGTATTAGCAGATGGTCAATTTTATCGTGTCGGTGGCCATCAAGCTATTAAAGTAGACGTTCGAATAATTGCTGCAACGCATCAAAATTTAGAGCAAAAAGTAAAAAGTGGTGATTTTCGAGAGGATTTATTCCACCGATTAAATGTAATACGTTTACAACTACCGGCGTTAAAAGAACGTAGAGAAGATATTCCATTACTTGCTAATCATTTTTTACATCACATTGCGACTGAACTTTCAGTAGAAAGTAAACAATTAACCAAAGAGACCACAGCCCATCTTTGTCAATTGCCATGGCCCGGTAATGTTCGTCAGCTTGAAAATATCTGTCGATGGTTAACGGTAATGGCAAGTGGTCAAGAAGTACATGTCAGCGATCTTCCTCCTGAATTAGGTGAAGAAGAAAGTCAGCCACAACACGATGGTAACGAACCATTAATATGGCAAGAAAGCTTAAAAAAATGGACTGATGCTCAACTAAAAAGTGGTCAAGATAATATTTTAGGGCAGCTGATACCTGAAGTAGAAAAAATTATGTTACAAAGTGCTTTAAAACACACTCAAGGCAAAAAACATGAGGCAGCTAAATTATTAGGCTGGGGGCGTAATACCCTGACACGTAAGTTAAAAGAGTTAAACCTAGTTGAATAACAAATAATATTTTATATAGAAAATCAAGGCTTGCCCCAAAAAGGTGCAAGCTATTTGTTATAGCGATGACATTAAATAAACAAGCTCTTTATTGTGATTGGTATTGCTTTAAACTTGTGCATAAATAGGCTTATCACCTAACCAACGTTCAACTAAAGGAAGAATATATTCAGGGTGAGATTGTATTAATGAGTTAGCTAATTGTTGAACTTGTGGAATTAATACCTGATCTCTTAATAAATCAGCAATTTTCATATCTGCAATCCCCGTTTGTTTAGTACCTAATACTTCACCTGGGCCTCTAATCGCTAAATCTTGTTCTGCAATATAAAATCCATCATTACTTTCACGTAATACATTTAAACGCTTTAATGCCGTCTTTGATAATGGATATTTGTATAATAAAACACAGTGGCTAGCAACATTTCCTCGGCCTACACGACCACGTAATTGATGTAATTGGGCCAATCCTAAACGTTCAGGGTTTTCAATGATCATTAAACTTGAATTAGGTACATCAACACCCACTTCAATTACAGTTGTCGCAACTAATAAATCTAATTCACCTGCTTTAAACGCATCCATAACATACTGTTTTTCAGCGGCTTTCATACGTCCATGCACTAAACCAATACGTAAGTCTGTTAAGGCAAGTTGTAAACTATTGGCTGTATCTTCGGCAGCTTGGCACTCTAATGCTTCCGACTCTTCAATAAGTGTACACACCCAATAAGCTTGCCTACCTTCATTTTTACAAGCTTGATAAACACGTTGAATAATTTCATCACGGCGAGTATCTGCTAGCGCAACCGTTTTAATTGGTGTTCGTCCCGGTGGTAACTCATCAATGACAGAGACACTTAAATCCGCATAAGCTGTCATTGCTAATGTTCGAGGGATCGGCGTTGCTGTCATGGTTAATTGATGAGGCACTAAGCCATTATTAATGCCTTTCTCACGTAACGATAAGCGCTGATGAACTCCAAAACGATGCTGTTCATCAACAATAATTAAAGCTAAATTATGAAATTTCACATTATCTGAAAATAGTGCATGCGTCCCCACCACCATTTTAGACAAACCTAAGGTAATATTTTCAGCTTGATCTCGTTTTTCTTTTACCTTCATTTTTCCTGATAGCATGCCAACTCGAACACCTAAAGGCTCAAACCAATTTTGAAAGTTCAATAAATGTTGCTCAGCAAGTAATTCCGTTGGAGCCATTAAAGCCACTTGATAACCCGCTTCAATTGCTGTTAATGCTGCTAAAGCGGCAACTAATGTTTTTCCTGAGCCCACATCTCCTTGAACTAACCGCATCATTGGAATTTCAAGCATTAAGTCTTGTTGTATTTCAGCATTTACTCTTTGTTGTGCATTAGTAGGGGAAAAAGGTAAGTAATTTAATAATTGTTGAGATAAATCACCTGTACCTTGTAATTTAATAGACTGATGCTGTTGTGCTTGTTCACGTAATACCAACATACTAATTTGCTGTGCTAATAACTCTTCAATTATCAAACGCTGTTGGGCTGGGTGAGTACGACTTTCCAATTGCTCAATACTTGCAGTAGGTGGCGGGCGATGGATGGTCATGAGTGCATCAAATAAGCTAATTGGGTGAGATAATAATGCAGTTGGAATGAGCTCTTCTACTTGGTTTTGTTGTAAATGTTGTAACGCTTGTTCAGTTAGTTGGCGCAGACTGTTTTGTTTTAAACCTTCAGTCGTGGGATAAATAGGAGTTAGTGCTTCTTCAACGGAAGCTTCTTGATAGTCGGCAACTAATGAATAATCAGGATGAGTCACTTCTAAGCCTTGGTAACCCCGCTTAAATTCTCCAAAACATCGTATCCATTGCCCTTCTTTAAAGCTATTTTTTTGTGCCGCAGTAAAATGAAAGAAACTGATAGTTGCGATCCCTTCACCATCACTAATTTTACATTTTAAAATACGACGTTTACCAAATTGAACTTGGCAACTGACAATTTCACCTTGAACACTAACCTGCATACCATCTTTTATCTCTTTAATCGGATAGATACGAGTTCGATCTTGATAATGTAATGGCAAATGAAATAGCATATCTTCAACTGAATTTAAGCCAATTTTACTCAGCCTTTCAGCGGCTTTAGCACCAACGCCTTTTAAAGCTGACAAAGGTATTTTATTTAATTTCATTTATCATCCTAGCAACGTTTCAAATCTATTGCGTTAGCTTCCAATTATACAAATTTACTCTATACGCCTAATTTTTTATGGGTAAACTTAACATTATTAATCGTACTTATAGGGTGATGATGTGCATTTTGTTTTTTGGGTTTTACTATTTTTTAGCTCTACAATACTTGCTCAAGAAAGTGCTATTGATAAGCGCTTAGAAGAAGAAGCAATAAGTGAACGATCTAATTTCTCTATTATACCGCACAAGCAAAACTATATATTACCATTTACATTTAACAACAATATCCAAAATTATAATATGTATCGTGATCAAGATGGTGAAACGACACAACAACGGATCGAAATTAAATACCAAATCAGCTTCAAAATGCCTTTATTCCATCATATTGGTAATTTACCTATCTCAGGTTATTTCGCTTATAGTCAGACCTCTTACTGGCAAGCTTATAATACAGAGAATTCATCTCCTTTTCGTGAAACTGATTATGAGCCAGAAGGTTTCTTAGTCTGGGAAGTAGACCATAAGTTAGGCGCAGGTTGGAATTTTAAAGTTGCAACGATAGGATTTACACACCAATCTAATGGACAATCAGACCCTATTTCACGAAGCTGGAATAGGATCAATGCAAACTTATTATTTGAGCACGGTAACTTTGTAGTAAATATCAATCCTTGGTACCGATTCAAAGACTCACCAGATAACAATCCTGATTTGATTGATTATTATGGCCATGGAGAAATTTTATTTGCTTATAAACATAATGAGCATGTTTATTCACTTACAAGTCGTAATAACTTAGAAAGTGGTTTTAACAGAGGCTCTGTAGAAGCAACATGGAGTTTCCCACTTTATGGAAAAGTGAAAGGCTACATGCAAGCATTTTCTGGTTACGGCAATAGCCTAGTAGAATATGATCTTTATACTAATACACTGGGTATTGGGATTTCAATTTCTGACTTTTTATAACTATTATTAATAAACTTAATTGCTTTTTAATGATGTTAAATAAGTGGTTATTTGCTCTATTAATAAGACCTTTTTTTCTTTTAGCTTTGGCTGATCACTTTTATTTAAAGTAACCCATTGTGGATGCTGACGTGCGCGACTTAGCCATTTACTCCAATACTTAGGCAAAATGTCTTTATTTGAATCCAGATGTTGTAAAGAAAGTTTATTAACACTTGCATGGCCTCTTTGCTGTAAAGCACTCAATAAACTTAGCTGCCTAGCCCATAGAACATGTAATGTAAGATCATCTGCACAAAGATAACGATGGCCTTTAATGCTTGCTTCTATTTCATCATAATAGCGTTGTTTAACACCCCATAATGCGCCCATAACACCGCCCGTCATCGCAGCAGCACCTAATGTCATACCTGCAGCAAATATATCAACAGCAACACCAACACCTGCTCCTTTTACAAAATTACTGGTGACCTTTATACCAAATTCTTGCAAATTATCAGAAGAAAAAAGATCTAACTCCCACTCTCCCTGTTCGATAGGTAAATCATATTGATCAATATCTTGTTGCTTAAATTGATACAGAGCTAATAACTGGCTTAATGTTTGGCTTTCTAATGAACGAATTGCCGTTTGTAAATGTTCACTCGCAACACTAATACTTTGCTCATCATTATCAGCTTTAAAACGGCAAGCGGCAGCTTCAACTAATAAAGTTGCAATTAACTGTTGAGCAGCACTTTCACGTTCCTGCCATTGTTGTTGACGCTGCTGAATTAATGCTTCAAGTTGTTCTTCTCGGTGCGCTAATAAAGTACGCATTTTATGGTAGATTTTCATTTCATCAGCAAATCGAAAAACCACACTATCAAAACTAACAAATGCATGTAGATGCAAACGAGCTAATTGTGCTTGCCAGTTATCAATATTCGTCGTACCAGCTTCAATAAAATTAAGTACCGGTATAATAGGCTTTGCCGCATAGCTCAGAATTTTTAATTCATCTCGATATTTACCTAAAATAGGCTCTCGAACATCAATAACGTAAAAGATTAGATCATTTGTTAATAAGGCTTTTAATACTTTAATCTCTTGATTTAGTTCTGGAAATTCATGCTCTCGCTCAATGAACGCTAATAAACGATCAATTTCATCTTTATGTTCAAATTTAGAATCTTCAATGGGGGTATTATCAATAATATTTAATAAATGCATTGAATCTTCTAAGCCAGGAGTATCATAAATAACTAGATTTTGATGTTCATCAATACGGATCTCAGCACCTTCAACGTGTCTTGTTGTCCCTGCTTTATTCGCAATTTCACCAAAACTAGCATCACGTAGCAGCGTACGAATTAATGATGTTTTCCCTGTATTTGCATGGCCAACAACCGCCACTGATAACAATTGTTTATCCAATTTCAACCTCATTTTTTATATCATCGCTTAATGAATTGTTATTAATAAGATAAGTGATATTTTCTGTGGAGATTCTTGCTTGGGCGGCTATTTCAATCCAATCTTGCAAGCGTACGGACAATGATGAGTTAACGTCTACAGATTGTTCCCCCAATAAGATGAGATACACAGTAACATTACTCTCATAACAACATTGCTTGACTAACCTTAACCAACCTCTGTCTGGCAGACGTTTTACATCAACATAAATTACAATATTCTCAGCTTTTGATGAAGACAATTGAGATAAAACTGCTTGTTGACTTTGATTATCCAAAATATTTATTAAGGGCTCTTCATAATGCGCTTTTATATGACTATTTGCTTGTTTTAAGCACTTTTCATCCAACTCAATAGCAAATGGATACATTTTTTCTGGTAATACTAACGCTTCGTTGTAATGAGCATTATTGACTTTCATCTCCTCAGAAGCTTTTTGTTGATCAGCATCTTTAATGAAATGGGCATTAGTAATAGGATGTAGAAGGCTTTTTAATTGCACATAATAAGGTAATGAAAAATCAATTGTAAAGTGCTTCTTTTTACTCTTGATACGTTGATAAAAGGTTAGTAATAAAATAATACGTGGTAATAAAGCGTAGATCATCAGGCTAAATATTAACAAGTTAGACCAGCTTACTCGAATATCTTGAGCTGCTTGTAATGGATTAATAATACCAATACTCGCATGGCTAACGTCACTAGGACTTGGCACATTAATAGATAACAATTCAGGTAAGTAAGTGAGTGTTTGTGTTAACCACAAAAAAGCACCTTCATTGAGGATGGTTGTCTGCCAAATAAAATCAACTTGATGGGTTGCAAGCACTAACAGCAAAGATAATGTTGCGCCTAATAAGTAACTACTCCACCATAAATGGCTAATAAACGAAAGCTGTGCTTTGCCCATATATTTGCCAAATCTATGTTCAAAATAATAACGAAAAAGTGCTGTGTAATAAGGATGTTTAGTATTTACTTTATGGTGAAATGTATCCAATAAACCAATAATAGAAACACTAAGATTAGTAAGCCAAGCAAAATTAAAAGCATAACGCTTAAAGTATAAAAATACCCACACAATTAGCGAGATCACATTTGGTACAATGAATAAAATGATGGCCCAAAAAAAGTTGATTTGAGATCCTTTTTCGCTCACTAAAAAATGTGAAACACTACTTGCGCCTACGCACAAAAATACTACGCACATCAAAGCACAAAATAGTTTAATCAAATACTGAAAATGTAAAAAGACAGGGCCAACTTGATAACGCAACTCAGCAAGTTGGGTGCGTTTCAATAATGCATCAGAAAAACTCAGATGATTATAATCTGCATTAAAATTGTTAGATGGAGATGGTTTTTCAATGATACGAATGCCTTCCGTAATTAAACGGTGTTGGTATAAGTCCACTAAGCGATCTCCTTTACTCATTTACGACCACGAATAGCATTCCACCACTCTTCACTTGCATCAATCTGCCCTTCTTCATCTAATGGAGGATAAGGTAAACTTTTCTCACGGCATAATTGTCGATAGATAGGATGCCCACCTTCAAATAAGATTCTATGTTGTTCTTCTTTTGGTAAACGGCAAACTTGATTATACATACCCGCTATTTCACGTTGTCGTTGTGCTTCATACATAATCAATGCAGATGCCACTGATACATTTAAAGATTGACACATTCCAACCATTGGAATGATGACATCTTGATCTGCTAATGCGAGAGCTTCTTGACTGATCCCAAACTTTTCTTGGCCCATTAAAATGGCAGTCGGTTTAGTATAATCTACTTCACGAAAGTCTATTGCAGTAGCGGATAGATTAGTTGCAATAATTTGCATACCTTGCTCACGCATAACCGCGACCGCATCTTGCACAGTATCATGTGAATGCACGTTTACCCACTTCTGACTTCCTGAAGCAACGTTACGAGATATTCTTGTTGAATCTATATCCCATGTTGCATGTACATTATTTATGCCAATAGCATCTGCAGTGCGGACAATTGCAGCTAAATTATGTTGCATATGTACCTGTTCCATAAAAACAGTTAAATCTGGTTGACGATGATTTAACATGGAAGTGATTCGGGCAAAACGCTCAGGAGTCATACTATCTCACATGGGAAGTTATAAAAGTCTGTATTATATAGAATTATTAACGGAGGCTAAAGCAATGAACAATAAAGCAATTTATTTTTAATACCGCACTTAATTTTAACAACAAACACTTTAAGCAGTGGCTTTAAAAAGAATGTAAGATAAGCATATTATACTCAATAAAAATCTACTTAAAGAAGATAGGCTACATAATGAATTTTAGAGATCTTGAATACCTAATTGCTTTAGAGGAATTAAAACATTTCCGAAAAGCCGCTGATAAATGTTTTGTTAGCCAGCCAACATTGAGTGGTCAAATTAGAAAATTAGAAGAAGAATTAAATGTTCAATTAATGGAACGTTCTTCACGTAAAGTCATCTTCACACCTGCCGGTAACGATATTGTAGCTAAAGCCAAAACAATTATTCTAGAAGCAAAATCTTTGAGGGAAATAGCAAAAAGCCATAATGAACCAATGCACGGTACATTACATATTGGCTTGATCCCAACAGTAGCACCTTATTTATTACCATTGGTTATCCCCGCGATTAAAGAAGCATTTCCTGATCTAGAGCTTTATCTGCATGAAAATCAAACACATGTATTACTCAAACAATTAGAAGAAGGTGAATTGGATTGTTTAATGTTGGCATTATTACCCGGAATGGAACAATTTAGACAGCTAGATTTATACGATGAACCTTTGGAGTTAGCTTTATCTGAAAAACATGCTTGGGCTAATAAGAAAGAAATTAATTTACAGCAGTTAAGAGGTGAGCATGTATTAATGTTAGCTGATGGACACTGTTTACGAGATCAAGCTATGGGCTTCTGTTTTGCAGCAGGAGCTATCGAAGATAACAGTTTTAAAGCAACCAGTTTAGAAACATTAAGACATATGATTAGTGCAGAAAATGGATTAACTTTATTACCACAGTTAGCAATTCCTTTAAGCAGAAATCAATCTGGCGTAAAATATATCCCTTTTGAAACACCAAGACCAAGCCGAAAGATAACACTATTAAGTCGTAATAATAGTGCACGACAAGTGTGTTTTAATGAACTAGCAAAATTAATCAACAAAGCAGTAGAAGCAAAATTAAACGAATATTAAGAAGGAAATTTAAAGAATAAATAAACAGATACAAAAAAGCCGAACATAAGTTCGGCTTTTTTTATTGCAACTATAAAGAAACTTACGCTTCTTCGTCCGCTACAACTGGACGGTCTACTAACTGGATGTAAGCCATTGGAGCTTTATCGCCAGTACGGAAACCACATTTAATGATACTAGTGTAACCACCAGGACGAGTCGCGTAGCGAGGACCTAGTTCATTAAATAATTTTGCTACTGTTGCATCATCACGAAGACGAGCAAAAGCTAGACGACGGTTAGCAACGCTATCCGTTTTAGCTAATGTAATTAATGGCTCAATTACACGACGCAATTCTTTCGCTTTAGGCACAGTAGTTTTAATAACTTCGTGCGTAGCAATAGAGATTGCCATATTACGAAACATAGCCTGACGGTGGCTGCTGTTTCGGTTAAGTTGACGTCCACTTTGACGATGGCGCATAACCTAATCCTTATTATTCGTAAATCGGTTTTAGACTAATCTTCGATTAGACTTGCTGGTGGCCAGTTTTCTAAGCGCATGCCTAGAGATAGTCCACGTGATGCAAGCACATCTTTGATTTCAGTTAGAGACTTCTTACCTAAATTAGGTGTTTTTAGAAGCTCAACTTCAGTACGTTGTACTAGATCACCGATATAGTGAATCGACTCTGCTTTTAAACAATTAGCAGAACGAACAGTTAGTTCTAAATCATCTACTGGGCGTAAAAGAATCGGATCAAACTCAGGTTTTGCTTCAGCTACTGGTGCTTCGTAAGTAGTGCGTAAATCAACAAATGCGTCTAACTGCTCAGCTAAAATTGTAGCTGCGCGACGAATTGCTTCTTCAGGCTCTAAAGTACCATCAGTTTCCATATCGATAACAAGTTTGTCTAAATCGGTACGTTGTTCAACACGAGCTGATTCAACACTGTAAGCAATACGCTCAACAGGACTGAAAGTCGCATCTACTAATAGACGACCAATTGGACGCTCATCTTCTTCGCTATGAATACGAGATGAAGCTGGAACATAACCGCGACCTGATTCAATTTTAATACGCATGCTGATTTCAGCATTGCCCGTTAAATTACAGATCACATGTTCTGGGTTGACTATCTCTACGTCACCATCATGAATGATGTCGCCTGCAGTAACAGGACCAGCGCCAGATTTAGTTAAACTAACTAAAACTTCGTTTTTACCTTCAAGCTTAACAGCTAGACCTTTAAGGTTTAAAAGAATCTCTAGGATATCTTCTTGTACGCCTTCTTTTGTGCTGTACTCATGTTGTACACCATCAATTTCGACTTCTGTTACCGCCGTTCCCGGCATAGATGATAACAAGATACGACGAAGAGCATTACCTAAAGTGTGGCCAAAACCACGTTCTAATGGTTCAAGAACCACTTTAGCTCTAGTTGTTGAAATTTGCTCGATATCAACTAATCTTGGTTTTAGAAAATCAATTACAGAACCCTGCATTTGTGTCCTCTCTTAACAGTTAACTTTACTTAGAGTAAAGCTCGATGATTAACTGTTCGTTAATCTCAGCAGATAAATCTGAACGTTCAGGTTGACGTTTAAATTCGCCTTCCATCTTCGTAGTATCAACTTCAACCCAAGCAAGGGCTTCACGTTGTCCAGCGATTTCTAATGCAGCGCCAATACGTGCTTGCTTTTTAGCTTTTTCACGGATTGCGATAACATCGCTAGGTTTTACGTTGAATGAAGGGATATTTACAACTTTACCGTTCACTAGGATAGCTTTATGGCTAACTAGTTGACGTGATTCAGCACGTGTAGCGCCAAAACCCATACGGTATACAACATTGTCTAAACGTCCTTCAAGAAGTTGAAGTAAGTTTTCACCAGTGTTGCCCTGTAAACGAGCAGCTTCTTTATAGTAGTTACGGAATTGCTTTTCTAATACACCGTACATACGACGTACTTTTTGCTTTTCACGTAATTGTAAACCGTAGTCTGATAGACGTGGTTTACGCGCACCGTGTACACCTGGTGCGTTTTCGATTTTACACTTAGAATCGATCGCTCGGACACCTGATTTTAAGAATAAATCAGTTCCTTCACGACGGCTAAGCTTAAGCTTAGGACCTAAATATCTTGCCATTGTTCTTTCTCCAATTACCTTAGAAAGTTGCGATTAAACGCGACGTTTCTTTGGTGGACGACAACCATTATGTGGGATCGGTGTAACGTCAGTAATATTAGTTACACGGAAACCCGCCGCGTTTAGTGCGCGAATCGAAGATTCACGACCAGGTCCAGGTCCATTTACAAAAACTTCTACGTTTTTAAGACCGTACTCTTTAGCTGCTTCAGCAGCACGTTCAGCAGCAACCTGTGCAGCGAACGGAGTAGATTTACGAGAACCACGGAAACCAGAACCACCTGCAGTAGCCCAAGAAAGAGCATTACCTTGACGGTCTGTAATAGTTACGATTGTGTTGTTGAAAGAAGCATGGATATGAGCCATGCCATCAGCAACTTGCTTTTTAACGCGCTTGCGAGCACGAGTTGGTGTTTTAGCCATGATCTCTTACCCTATTTCTTAATTGCTTTGCGCGGACCTTTACGGGTACGAGCATTCGTTTTAGAACGCTGTCCACGTACAGGCAAGCTGCGACGATGACGAAGTCCACGGTAACAACCAAGGTCCATTAGACGCTTGATGCTCATAGATACTTCACGACGTAAATCACCTTCAACGGCGAATTTAGCTACTTCTGTACGAAGAGCTTCGATTTGTGTTTCATCCAGATCTTTAAGCTTTGCGTTTTCAGCTACGCCAGACTCTGCACAAATAATTTGTGAACGAGTCTTGCCGATACCAAAAATAGCAGTTAATGCGATAACTGCATGCTTATGATCAGGAACGTTAATGCCAGCGATACGGGCCACTATGCACTCCTTAAAATTAACGATTCATTTGCGAAAAGCCCGGTAGGATACTCGACAAATGATAAATTAGCAAACAAAACACAGCTTAGATGAAAAATTCACCTAAGCTGATATATATCCAAAATCTTTCTAACTAGCCTTGGCGTTGTTTATGCTTTGGCTCTACGCAGATAACTCGCACCACACCGTGGCGTTTGATAACTTTGCAGTTACGACAGATTTTTTTAACGGATGCACGAACTTTCATTGCAACACTCCGTGATTATAACTATCAGACTGGTTATTTACCATAATCTTTCAAGTTAGCTTTTTTCAAGACAGAATCATATTGATTAGACATCAAATGAGTCTGCACCTGTGCCATAAAGTCCATGATAACAACAACAATAATTAATAACGACGTACCACCGAAGTAGAACTGCGTATTCATTGCAACCATCATAAACTCGGGAATCAAACAAATAAAGGTGATATATAACGCGCCAGCTAATGTTAGGCGTGTCATCACTTTATCAATGTAACGTGATGTTTGTTCTCCTGGACGGATTCCTGGGATAAAGGCACCGCTTTTCTTCAAATTATCTGCTGTCTCACGTGGATTAAACGTAAGTGCAGTATAAAAGAAGCAAAAGAAGATAATAGCGGCTGCATATAACATCATATGCAACGGTTGTCCTGGCTGTAATGCCAAAGAAACATCCGATAACCAACTTAAACCTTCAGTCTGACCAAACCACTGGGCAATAGTACCAGGAAATAAGATAACACTCGAGGCAAAAATTGCAGGAATTACACCAGCCATATTCAATTTCAATGGCAAGTGAGTGCTTTGCGCAGCAAAAACCTTACGGCCTTGTTGACGTTTCGCGTAGTTAACAACAATACGTCGTTGACCACGTTCAACAAATACTACAAATGCAGTAGTTGCAAAAACGATAACAATTAATGCTAATAACACTAGAAGATGAATTTCACCTTGTCGTGCTTGCTCAGCTGTTTGCCCGATTGCCGCAGGCAATCCAGCAATAATACCTACAAAGATAATGATAGAAATACCATTACCGATACCGCGTTCAGTAATTTGTTCACCTAGCCACATAAGGAACATAGTTCCTGTCACTAAGCTCACAACTGCCGTGATGTAAAAGCTTAAACCTGCATTTTCAACAAGTCCAGGCATCATCGAAGGCAAACCGGTTGCAATACCAATTGCTTGGAATGTACCTAATACCAAAGTACCGTAGCGTGTGTACTGGTTTATCTTACGACGACCAGCTTCACCCTCTTTCTTTAGCTCCGCTAAAGGAGGATGAACTACCGTAAGCAGTTGGATAATAATAGAAGCCGAAATGTACGGCATAATACCCAATGCAAAGATAGAAGCACGCTCAAGCGCACCACCAGAGAACATGTTAAACATTTCTATGATGGTACCCTTTTGCTGTTGAAATAAATCAGCTAGGACAGCGGCGTCAATACCAGGAATCGGAACAAAAGAACCTGCACGGAACACTAATATAGCGCCTAAAACAAATAATAAACGTGTTTTAAGTTCGCTTAAATTGCTTCCTTGTGCCGCCTTCGAATCTAATCCTGGTTTCTTAGCCATTACCTATTATTCCTCGATTTTTCCGCCCGCCGCTTCAATCGCAGCACGCGCACCTTTGGTTACACCAAGGCCTTGTACTGTTACTGAGCGTGAGATCTCACCAGATAGAACTACTTTAGCAAACTTAGTAGTGTTTGTTAGTAGACCTGCCTGTTTCAACGTTTCTAGTGTCACTAAATCGCCTTCTACTTTAGCAATTTCGTTCAAACGAACTTCACCGCTAACTAGAGATTTACGAGATGTGAAACCGAATTTTGGTAAACGCTGTTTTAATGGCATTTGACCGCCTTCAAAACCAGGACGTACAGTACCACCTGAACGAGACTTTTGGCCTTTGTGACCGCGGCCACCAGTTTTACCAAGTCCAGAACCGATACCACGACCGACACGTTTACGTACTGGTTTAGAACCAGCAGCTGGAGATAAAGTATTTAATTTCATCATTTTACCCCTCAACCTTAACCATATAGTAAACTTTATTAACCATACCACGTACTGCTGGAGTGTCTTGCAACTCAACAGTATGACCGATGCGACGCAGGCCTAGACCTGTTAATGTTGCACGGTGCTTTGGTAAACGGCCAATTGCACTTTTGCTTTGAGTTACTTTAATCGTTTTAGTAGCCATGCTGAATTACCCCAGGATATCACTAACGTTTAAGCCACGCTTAGCTGCGATTTGCTCTGGAGAGTTCATGCTCTCTAGTGCATCCATCGTAGCGCGTACAACGTTAATTGGGTTAGTTGAGCCGTAAGCTTTTGATAGTACGTTTTGTACACCAACAACTTCTAACACGGCACGCATTGCACCACCTGCGATGATACCAGTACCTTCCGATGCTGGTTGCATATATACCTTAGAACCAGAATGACGGCCCTTAACAGGATGCTGCAGAGTGTTACCTTTTAATTGAATTTCGCTGATATTGCGACGTGCTTTTTCCATAGCTTTTTGAATAGCTGCTGGAACTTCACGTGCTTTACCATAGCCGAAACCAACACGACCATTACCATCACCAACAACTGTTAGTGCTGTAAAGCTAAAGATGCGACCACCTTTAACTACTTTTGAAACACGGTTTACTGCGATTAGCTTTTCGTTCAGATCACCGGTTTGAGATTCTACTTTTGACATAATCTTTACCCTTAGAACTGTAGACCAGCTTCACGAGCTGCGTTAGCTAGTGCTGCAACACGACCGTGGTATTGGAAACCGCTACGGTCAAAAGAAATTTTAGAAATTCCTTTCTCTACCGCACGCTCTGCAACTAATTTACCAATTAGTTGAGCTGCTTCTTTATTACCACCGTTGTTAACTTGTGCACGCACTTCTTTTTCTAATGTAGAAGCGCTTGCTACGACTTGTGCGTCTGCTGTAATTACCTGCGCGTAAGTATGGCGAGGTGTACGGTTGATCACAAGACGAGTTGCACCAAGATCTTGCAATTTCTTACGTGTGCGAGTAGCACGACGAAGACGAGATGCTTTCTTATCCATAGTCTTACCTTACTTTTTCTTCGCTTCTTTACGACGCACATTTTCATCAGCGTAACGAACACCCTTGCCTTTGTAAGGCTCTGGTGGACGGAATGCACGAATCTCTGCAGCTACTTGGCCTACTTGTTGTTTATCAGAACCTTCGATAACGATTTCTGTTTGGCTAGGAGCCGTAGCAGAAATGCCTTCAGGTAATGCATATACAACAGGGTGAGAGAAACCTAATGTTAGGTTTACATCTTGACCTTTAACTTGTGCACGGTAACCAACACCTTGAAGAAGAAGAGTCTTCTTAAAGCCTTCAGTTACACCTACAACCATGTTATTAACGTTAGCACGTGCAGTACCTGCTTGTGCCCATGCGCCAGATACACCTTCAACAGGTGCAAAAGATAATACGCCATCTTCTAAGTTAACAACAACAGCATCATTAAGAGTACGAACTAATTCGCTTTTACCACTTTTAACAGTGATCTCTTGACCATTTACTTTCACTTCTACGCCAGCAGGAACAGTAATCGGTGCCTTTGCTATACGAGACATAGATTACTCCTTAAGATACGTAACAGATGATCTCACCGCCGATGCTTGCATTACGCGCAGCTCGGTCAGTCATTACACCTTGAGAAGTTGAAACAATCGCAATACCTAAACCAGCCATAACCTTAGGAAGATCATTTGCACCTTTATAGATACGAAGACCTGGACGGCTTACTCGTTTGATAGTATCGATTACTTTTTTGCCTTCGAAGTACTTTAAAGTAACTTCTAATTCAGGCTTTGTGTCACCAGCAACAGCGAAATCTGCAATGTAACCTTCTGCTTTAAGCACAGCTGCAATTGCAACTTTTTGCTTAGAAGAAGGCATCTTAACAGATACTTTGCTTGCTGCTTGACCGTTACGAATACGCGTTAGCATATCCGAAATAGGATCTTGCATGCTCATAACTATTTACTCCGTGATTAATTGATTACCAGCTGGCTTTTTTCAGGCCAGGGATTTCTCCGCGCATCATATGCTCACGAACCTTAATACGGCTCATGCCAAATTTACGAAGATAACCATGTGGACGACCAGTAACGTTACAACGGTTACGTTGACGTACTGAGCTTGAATCACGAGGTAGCGATTGAAGCTCTAACACTGCGTTCCAACGATCTTCGTCAGAAGTATTCACATTGTTGATAGTTGCTTTTAATGCAGCGCGCTTTTCAGCGAACTTTGCAACTAGCTTCTCACGTTTTACTTCACGCGCTTTCATTGATTGTTTAGCCATTTTCTTTATCCTTACTTACGGAATGGGAAGTTGAACGCAGACAAAAGTGCGCGCGCTTCTTCGTCAGACTTAGCTGAAGTAGTAATTGTGATATCTAAACCACGTACTTTATCAACTTTATCGTAATCGATTTCAGGGAAAATGATTTGCTCACGAACACCCATAGAGTAGTTACCACGACCATCGAATGACTTAGCATTCAGGCCACGGAAATCACGTACACGCGGGATAGCGATTGTTACCAAACGCTCAAAGAAATCCCACATACGCTCTCCACGTAGTGTTACTTTACAACCAATCGGGTAGCCTTCACGAATTTTGAAGCCTGCCACAGAGCGGCGTGCTTTAGTGATCATTGGCTTTTGACCAGAGATTGCTGCCATATCTGACGCAGCGTGCTCTAGGACTTTTTTATCAGCCAGTGCTTCACCAACACCCATATTAAGGGTGATTTTCTCTATTCGAGGGACTTGCATGACAGACGTATAGTCGAATTGCTTTTGCAAATCAGACACCACGTTGTCTTTATAGAAATCATGCAGTTTCGCCATCGTAAACTCCAGTTACTTCACAAGTTCATTATTAGACTTGAAGAAACGAACTTTTTTGCCGTCTTCAATTCTAAAACCAACACGATCTGCTTTACTCGTTGCCGAGTTGTAGATCGCAACATTTGATACTTCGATTGGTGCATTTTGTTCAATAATACCGCCAGTCACACCCGCTTGAGGGTTTGGCTTTTGGTGTTTCTTTTGAACATTTACACCGTCAATAATTACTTTACCGTTAGCTAAAACTTGAGAAACTTTCCCAGTTTTACCTTTATCTTTACCGGCAATAACAATTACTTCATCGTCACGTTTTATTTTTGCTGCCATTTTCGGTTCCTTACAGTACTTCTGGCGCCAGTGAAACTATCTTCATGAAATTTTCATTTCGTAGCTCACGGGTTACAGGGCCAAAGATACGTGTACCGACTGGCTGGTTGTTTGCATTCAAGATAACCGCAGCGTTGCGATCAAAACGAATAACAGAACCATCGGGACGACGTACACCTTTTCTGGTACGCACTACCACAGCTGAATGAACATCACCTTTTTTAATTTTACCGCGAGGAATTGCTTCCTTCACAGAAACTTTGATGATGTCACCGATTGCTGCATAACGGCGATGCGAGCCACCAAGGACCTTAATACACATTACGCGTCGAGCGCCACTATTGTCGGCGACATCTAGCACACTTTGCATTTGGATCATTATAGTGCTCCGCTATTTACTATTGATACTCTCTAATTGAGTCGTGTTCCCATATTTTCAGGGAGCGGCATCATACCACCAACTTTATTAGAAAGATAGTCTAAAAAAACGGCACTCAAAAATTGAGTACCGTTTCGCTTATGTAATCAAATTAAATTAGCTGTAAAAACAGTTAATTATGCTTTGGTTACGATTTGTGCCAATGTCCAAGACTTAGTCTTAGATAAAGGACGACATTCACTAACTAGTACAATATCACCTTCGTTACATTGGTTTGTTTCATCATGTGCATGTAGCTTAGTAGTACGCTTCATGAATTTACCGTATAACGGGTGCTTCACTTTACGTTCAACTGCAACAACGATAGATTTATCCATCTTTGCACTGATTACTTTACCTTGAAGAGTACGAGTATTCTTTTCGCTCATTACGCACCTGCCTTCTGATTTAATACTGTCTTAACACGGGCAATGTCACGACGCACTTGTTTAATTGAGTGCGGCTTTTCTAACTGACCTGTGTTTAACTGCATACGTAAGTTAAATTGCTCACGTAATAAGTTTAGAAGTTCAGCATTAAGCTCTTCAACGCTTTTTTCTTTAAGTTCGTTAGCTTTCATTACATCACCTTACGAGTTACGAAAGTTGTTGCCACTGGCAATTTAGCTGCTGCAAGAGCAAATGCTTCACGAGCCAATGCTTCTGGAACACCTTCCATTTCATAAAGAACTTTACCTGGCTGAGTTTGAGCAACCCAATATTCCACGTTACCTTTACCTTTACCTTGGCGCACTTCTAACGGTTTGCTAGTAATCGGTTTATCAGGGAACACACGGATCCAGATTTTACCTTGACGTTTAACATGACGAGTCATTGCACGACGTGCTGCTTCGATTTGACGAGCAGTAATTCGACCACGACCAGTTGCTTTTAAGCCAAATTCGCCAAAGCTTACTTCCGCGCCTTTAGAAAGACCACGGTTGCGGCCTTTCATCATTTTGCGGAACTTCATACGTTTTGGTTGCATCATTAGATTTTACTCCTACTTACCGCGACCTTTGCGTTTTGGTTTAGCTGGCGCTTCTTCTTGTTGAAGTGGTAAACCACCAAGAATCTCACCTTTAAATATCCAAACCTTAACACCAATGATACCGTAAACAGTCAATGCTTCTGATGTTGAGTAATCAATATCGGCACGAAGAGTATGTAGAGGTACACGACCTTCACGATACCATTCGTCACGAGCGATTTCTGCACCACCAAGACGACCACTAACTTGAACTTTGATACCTTTAGCGCCTAGACGCATAGCATTTTGTACCGCACGCTTCATAGCACGACGGAACATAACACGACGCTCTAACTGAGAAGAGATTGAATCTGCTACTAGTTTTGCGTCAAGTTCAGGTTTACGAACTTCTGAGATATTGATTTGAGCTGGAACGCCGGCCATTTTAGCAATAGCTGTGCGTAGCAATTCAACATCTTCGCCTTTTTTACCAATTACAACACCAGGACGAGCTGTGTGAATAGTCACACGTACGCTTTTCGCTGGACGTTCAATAGTAATTTTAGACAAAGAAGCATTTTTCAATTTCTCTGTTAAGAATTTACGGATTTGAAAATCACTGTATAAGTTATCTGCAAAATCTTTTTTGCCTGCATACCAAGTAGAGCTAAATGCTTTAGTGATACCTAGGCGAATACCGTTAGGATGAACTTTCTGTCCCATTGTTTAACCCCTGTCTGATACCACTACTGTGATATGGCAAGAACGCTTCATAATGCGATCGGCACGGCCTTTCGCACGCGGCATGATACGCTTCATTGTTGGACCTTCGTCAACACAAATTTTTGTGATAACTAGCTCATCAACATCAGCGCCTTCATTATGCTCGGCGTTTGCAATTGCAGAATCTACAACTTTTTTAATCAAAACAGCAGCTTTCTTAGGGCTGTATGATAAAAGTTCTAGTGCTTTTTCTACTGGAAGACCACGTACTTGATCTGCCACCAAACGCGCTTTCTGAGCTGAAGAACGAGCGTATAAATGTTTAGCTAAAGCTTCCATAATTACCTCTATTTCTTCGCTTTCTTATCCGCGACATGGCCACGGTAAGTACGAGTTGGTGCAAATTCACCCAGTTTGTGACCGATCATTTCATCAGTTACAAATACTGGCACGTGTTGACGCCCGTTATGGACAGCGATAGTTAGACCAATCATATCAGGAATGATCATAGAGCGACGAGACCAAGTCTTAATAGGCTTTTTCTCGTTACTGTCAACCGCTTTCTCTACCTTCTTCAGCAAGTGTAGGTCAATGAAAGGACCCTTCTTGAGAGAACGTGGCATGGCGATACCTCTACTTATTTCTTATTGCGACGACGAACAATATACTGATCAGTTTTCTTGTTCTTACGAGTTTTGTAACCCTTAGTTGGAACACCCCAAGGAGAAACAGGGTGACGACCACCACTTGTTTTACCTTCACCACCACCATGTGGGTGATCTACTGGGTTCATTACAACACCACGGACGGTAGGACGAACACCACGCCAACGCGTAGCACCAGCTTTACCTAGTTGACGTAGCATATGTTCTGCATTACCAACTTCACCGATTGTTGCACGACACTCAGCAGGGATTTTACGCATTTCACCACTACGTAAACGTAGAGTAACGTAAGCACCATCACGAGCTATAATTTGGCTGTATGCACCAGCTGAACGTGCAATTTGTGCACCTTTAGCAGGTTTCATTTCTACAGCGTGTACTGTTGTACCTACTGGGATGTTACGCATCGGTAAGCAGTTACCTGCTTTGATCGGTGCATCTTCACCAGATTGGATCACATCACCAGCAACCAAGCCTTTAGGGGCAAGGATGTAACGACGTTCACCGTCAGCATAAAGTACTAGTGCAATGTTTGCACTACGGTTTGGATCATATTCCAAACGCTCAACTTTTGCTGGGATACCATCTTTATTACGTTTAAAGTCAACTAAACGATAGTGTTGTTTATGACCACCACCGATATGTCGAACCGTAATACGACCGCCATTATTACGACCACCAGATTTAGATTTTGACTCTAAAAGTGGAGCGTATGGCTTGCCTTTATGCAGATCGTTGTTTACCACTTTAACTAAGTGGCGACGACCTGGAGATGTAGGCTTACATTTTACAATAGCCATAAATAATTCCTCTACTCAGCGCCATCGAAACTAATATCTGCACCTTCAGCCAGAGTAACGTATGCTTTTTTCCAGTCGCTACGGCGACCCATACGTTGACCTGTACGCTTGGTTTTACCCTTCACGTTTAGTGTGCGAACACCAGTAACTTCAACATCAAATAACTTCTGAACTGCCGCTTTGACTTCTGCTTTAGTCGCAGTACCTGCAACTTTGAATACCATAGTGTTATGGTTTTCAGCAGATAAAGTTCCCTTTTCAGAGACATGCGGGGCTAGAATAACTTGCAGTAAACGTGCTTCACTGATCATGCTAGGCTCTCCTCAATCTTTTTCACTGCATCAGCAGTTACTAAAACTTTATCAAACGCGATTAGGCTAACTGGGTCAATACCTTGCACATCACGAACGTCAACTTTGTATAAGTTGCGCGCTGCTAAGAACAGATTTTCATCTAATTCTTCAGTGATGATTAAAACATCTTTAAGATCCAGGTCTTTTAATTTAGCTGCAAGCTCTTTAGTTTTAGGAGCCTCAACAGTAAATTTCTCGACAACGATTAGACGATCCTGACGAACTAACTCAGAAAGAATACTTCTCACTGCACCACGATACATTTTTTTGTTAACTTTCTGGCTATGGTCCTGAGGACGAGCTGCAAAAGTTACACCACCACCTACCCAAATAGGGCTTCGGATTGTACCTGCACGTGCGCGGCCAGTACCCTTTTGACGCCATGGCTTCTTACCACCACCGCGAACTTCACTACGGGTTTTCTGAGCGCGAGTACCTTGACGAGCACCAGCTGCATATGCAACGACTACCTGATGTACAAGGGCTTCGTTGTATTCACGTCCAAAGGTAGTGTCAGAAACTTCAAGAGCACTTTGTGCATCTTTCAATACCAATTCCATTACTAACTCCTCGGCTATGCTTTAACAGCAGGTTTGATGAATACGTCGCCATTTTTCGCACCAGCTACTGCACCTTTAACGAGCAGTAAGTTGCGTTCAATGTCTACGCGAACAACTTCAAGGTTTTGAGTCGTAACACGCTCAGCACCCATGTGACCAGCCATTTTCTTGCCTTTAAATACGCGTCCAGGTGTTTGACATTGGCCAATTGAACCTGGAGCACGGTGGCTTATAGAGTTACCGTGAGTCGCATCTTGCATAGAGAAATTCCAACGCTTAACAGCACCTTGGAAACCTTTACCTTTAGATTGACCAGTAACATCTACTTTATTTATTTCGTTGAACAACTCAACGCTTAGCTCAGCACCAACTTGAATATCTGCACCTTCGTCTTGACCAAGGCGGAATTCCCATAAACCACGACCTGCTTCAACACCTGCTTTCGCAAAGTGACCAGCTTCAGGTTTGTTTACACGGCTTGCTTTTTTAGAGCCTGCTGTTACTTGAATAGCTTGGTAGCCATCAGTATCAAGTGATTTAACTTGAGTAACACGGTTTGGTGAACATTCTAGAACTGTAACTGGGATAGAGACACCATCTTCAGTGAAGATGCGAGTCATACCAACTTTACGACCTACTAGACCGATTGTCATTACGATAACTCCTCTCTAACCCAAACTGATTTGAACATCAACGCCAGCAGCTAGATCTAGCTTCATTAGTGCGTCAACAGTCTTTTCAGTTGGTTCTACGATATCAATCAAGCGCTTGTGAGTACGAATCTCATACTGGTCACGCGCATCTTTATTAACATGCGGTGAAGTTAGTACTGTGAAACGCTCTTTACGAGTAGGTAGTGGGATAGGACCACGTACCTGAGCACCTGTGCGCTTTGCAGTTTCAACGATCTCCGCCGTTGATTGATCGATCAGTTTATGATCAAAAGCTTTAAGGCGGATACGGATTCTTTGGTTCTGCATGGACCAAAACTCCAATAGTTAAAAATACAACATACAAATAAACACCTGACAACCTATCCAAGATAGATCTCAAGTGTATATTCAAACTAGTAGCTCCCCAATCGGGAGTCATTTTTGATAACCAATATATTATCTGGCTATGGGCTTAAAAAACCCACCTGCCATATTGGCAAGTGGGCGTATAATACATTATCTGTTAGCTAAGGCAAGTTTTTATTGTTGTTTTGTTTAAAAAACATTCAAAAGGATCTGCAGACTTAATTTATAGGCAAGATCCCTATCTTACTCGTATTACAACAGATTTTTATGCTACATTTTATCCTCATTGAGGATCTATCACTCTTTAATATTACTTTAGGATCTCTTGTGTCAACAGCGACCCAGTTTTACCAACAACTTAAGTGCTTAGCTCAACAAACTCACCATAGACAATTATATTGTTTACAAGGAAGTCAATCTTGGTGCTTTAAACAAGCAATTGAAGTAATTGAGTATGAAAGCATTGACTATAACTGGTGTGGTGAAAGTCCTACTAATGTAACCTCTACTCCCTATAAGAGTTTATTAGGTCAAGACACTCAATTACTGATATTGAATATGCAACAAAATTTTGATGCAAATATGTTTGCCGCTGCAGAAGGATCCGTATGTGGAGGAGCAATCATTGTTTTGCTTCTCCCAGAAGAAATCAATGCAACAGATTATTTCTACCAATATATAATTCAACAATTAAGTTTGCATCAGTTTCCATTATTAAAAGAACAAGGTTTAGCTTCTTTTCTAACTCAAGCCAATGATTTAACAAAAGTTAGGGTTAATAACCTGCATCTCATAGAACAACAATATGCCATTGAAAGTATCATACAAACAGTTACGGGACATCGACGTCGTCCTTTAGTCTTAACAGCAAATCGGGGCAGAGGAAAGTCTGCAGCATTAGGCATAGCAGCAGCAACATTAGTTAATCGAGGCTTATCAAAAATACTGATTTGCGCTCCTAGTAAACAAGCCGTTTCTACTTTATATAAACATGCCGCATTAATATTAGACGATCCAAACAATCACATAAAATTAGAATTTATCGCACCTGATGCACTTGCTTTAGAAAAGCCATCCTGTGACTTATTAATTATTGATGAAGCTGCCGCTATTCCAATTAAACAATTAGTTGCTTTTACAAAGCATTATTCACGGCTTGTTTTTGCAACCACACAATTTGGTTACGAAGGATCTGGGCGAGGTTTTGCTTTACGCTTTCAGCAACAGCTAAAGGAAATAGCACCAAACTATCGAAACTTACATTTAAACCAAGCAATACGATGGGCTGAAAATGATCCAGTTGAGAAATTTACTCTTTCTAGCTTATGTTTAATGGAAATCACTCCACTGCTCAAACCAATAGAAGATCAACTTCACAGCCCTACTATCGAGATCATTAATAAAGCCGATTTAATACAACAACCAAAATTATTAAATCAACTATTCTCTCTTTTAGTTAATGCACATTATCAAACTAAACCTTCTGATTTAGTTACTTTATTAAATGACCAACAACAAAGCATCATTGCCGTTCAACAAAATAATCAAATATTAGGTATTGCATTAATTAATAACGAAGGTGGATTTGATAAAGATATCAGTCAGCAAATTTACCAAGGCCAACGCAGACCCAAAGGACACCTAATTGCACAATCACTAACCTTTCATAGTGGTTTCAAACTGGCTGCAACACAATCTTATGCACGAATTCAACGTATTGCTATACAACCATTATTACAAAAAAAATTATTAGGTAGCCAATTATTAGACTGGATAATTAATTGGGCTAAAGCAAAAGAGTTCGACCATATAAGCGCTAGTTTTGCTGGTAGTGATTATTTATTACGATTTTGGTTACGTCATCAATTACAAATATTACGTATCGGTACACGTAAAGATAAAAGTAGTGGTGAGCATTCATTCATGGTGAACTTACCTTTAAGTCTTCAAGGCAAAGAATTACACCATCAAATACAGACTGATTTTAAGAAACAGGTTAAAATACAACTCAGCCGACAACTTAAATATTTAAATCCTGAATTAATTGTGCTTTTATGGCCGCAAATAATAAGTAAACAATCAACGCCTGCGATAGAGCAACCATTAATTGCTTATACCGAAGCAAATCAAAGTTATGAAAATATCGAATATTTACTCATTGAATTATTATATACAAGATCATTAGATGCACTTAGTAGCAAACAGCAACATTGTATAATACAAAAAGTAATTCAAAATCATAGCTGGCAAGAAATAGTACAACAACATAATTTTACTGGACAAAAACAAGCTCACGCATTCTTAAAAAACTGTATCTGCGAGTTACTTGCTCAACCTTCATCTACTTAACTTAAAGAAGAATATAATGAGACTTGATAAATTTATCTGTGAATCAACAGAATTAAGCCGCAGCGAAGCCAAAAGTGCAATTCGCAGAGGAACAATCAGCAACCAGCACGGTGTATTACGCAGCGGCTCTTATAAAATAGTTGCGGATGATGTTATTGAAATGAAAGGCCAAGTACTAACAACTCGAGGCTTTCGTTACATTATGCTTAATAAACCGCAAGGATATATCAGCTCAAATGTTGATGAACAAATGCCGAGCTTATTAAACCTAATCGACATAGAGAAAAAGCAAAATGTCTTCATTGCAGGTCGATTAGATGCAGATACAACAGGATTAATTTTAATTACAGATGATGGCCAATGGTCACATCAGGTCACGAGTCCACGTAAAAAGTGTGAAAAACGTTACCGAATTTCTCTGCAAGAGCCAATTAATGACGATCTCATTAAACAATTTTCTGAAGGTATTCAATTAAAAAGCGAAGCAAATCCTTGCTTACCAGCAAAACTCGAAGTATTAAGCGAAAAGGAAGTGTTATTAACGATTAGTGAAGGTAAATACCATCAAGTAAAACGTATGTTTGCAGCAGTGGGGAACTATGTCACCAAACTACATCGAGAAAAAATAGGCAATGTTGAATTAGATCTTAATTTAGCACTAGGCGAATCTCGCTTTTTAACGGAGCAAGAGGTAAATGGATTCAAATAAATCATTTAATCAGCAATGTTATGATTTACTACGTGAAATTCCAAAAGGTAAAGTAGTGACCTATGCTGATATCGCTCATCAACTTGGTGGTAAAGCTTACCAAGCAGTAGGTAACGCAATGGCAAAGAACCCTGATGTTATCGTTGTTCCTTGCCACCGTGTGGTAAATAGCAATGGTTTGATTGGGAAATATGCTTTAGGAACGGATAAAAAAATTGCATTATTACTTGAAGAAGGTATTGAAATTAATACTGACACTGAAAATGCTAAAATTATTAATTTAGATAAACAACGCCATATCTTCTAATAAATTAATAAGCCACCTTGAATGTACCATCTCAGTTAACTTTTTCTATAAAGGTTAATATCGACTGGTACACTTCTTCAATCTTATCCCCTCTCACAATAACGTGACAATTTGCATCAACAACACATAACTCTTTATCTGCACTTAATACCTTATCAATAATATCTTCTGCACTGCTAAAATCGACGGTTGGATCATTTTCACTCTGAATAACCAACAATGGTAATGTCACTTTATCTAGTTGCTCTCGGCAACTTTCTTGCAATGCTAACAATTGACGTAAACCAGAAATATAAATTCGATCATAATTGCTATCGGGATATTCAGGATCGTTATCAACCCACTTTACTGTCCCCGTTTCGATTGAAAAACTATTTAGCATATTATTCCAATTATCTAATAAAGGAGTAAATAATACTGATTTTTGTTTTAGTGTAAGTGCAGGGTTAATAGCAACCACTCCCATAATATTATCCACATTTGCACAACTTTTAATTAATGCCAATAACGCCCCAGCAGAAAACCCAGCGACTAAAACTTTTTGATGATAATGAGATAAAACAGCATAACCACGGTTAACTGCTTCTAACCACCCTTTTACAGTACAATTGCGCATCTCTTTTGAAAGAGTGCCATGGCCACTTAAACGAACCAAATAAACGCCATAACCTAATTTATGAAACAACTTCCCTAATGCTTCCATTTCTTTAGGTGAAGATAAAAAACCATGGATCAGAAGTATTCCAGGCTTATCCGATTTACCTGTTAAATATTGTGGACGACCAATCACTCTCTTTTTAGTATATAAACGGTCAAAAGAACGCATTCGTTCATTTTCAAATAAACTACAATCTGTTTTCAATACTAATGAAGCAACTTGTAGTGATAATTTTTTAGGGGAAGTAGCAATCAATTTTTGAATATGTTTTACATATTTTGTCATCACTTCAAATTCATTGGCTAACACACTTACGGTACTTTCAATACGCATCCGATGAAAAGGTCGAGGTATTTTAATTTTACTATGGTCAACCAGTATTAACCCATTCTCAATCTTCGCTGCATTTTCCTGTAAGACTAACTGCATGATTAATTCGTAAGGTTTATAGCTTTCGCCTGAAACTAAATTAATCACTCCCTCTGCTAAACTATGATGAATGCGTCTCTGCTTATTTTTTTTAATATGAACAATGGCAAGATAAATAGCCTTTTTAAAATCTGATTCTTTAATGCCATTATCAGGAACAAAGCGTAACGCAGTTGCAACTAAATGATCCATATTAATAGATAAACTGGTATACACACGCTGCATAAATTGATTAGTTAAACGATGGCACATAACATTCATTAAAATGTTCATACGCTGATCAGGTGAGAGTAGAAAACTAAATAATGAAATAAAACGGCGATAAGGTTTAGTAAAACGGCGTAATTCAATTGCTCGACCAAAAGAGATTGATATATCACATTCTTCTAAAATAATATTACCTTCAACTAATAACTCTTCCATTACAGAGTCGGATAAATCTTTAAAAAATAATTGTGCTCCTGATGATAATAAATTTTTTCCGGGTCGTAATGGGTAGTAGCTAATATTCACCGGTACAATACATAAATCTAGAGGGGATAAATCAGCGGGACCGTGCAGGTTATAAGTTTCCTGATAATAACTAATTAAATCTTCATTATTATCAGAAATTGCTTTTTTATAATCTTCTTTTTTTAAAAATGTTTTTAACGCTAATATCGCTGCACCTGTATGCGGAGCTCTTGATGTATCAGGTGTTTGCATAAATAGGCGGCCTTTATCCACCACCTTTTTAGTTTTGACCATCGAACCTTCTGGATAAATAACCCAGTTATAAGTGCCACGCATTAACTCTGAAATTATCTTCTCATCACGCCCTGGTAAATTTAAAGGTAAAGCTCCAACAGATTCCAAAATACTTCCAAACTTGCCCACAAATAAAGAACTATCCGCTAAAGAATGCACCATTTGACCATTAAACTTATATAAAGCTTGAGGTAACAATGCAGTTTCCATACGCGTAAAATGATTAACGACAAATAACGTAGGATTAGCATTTAGGTACTCAACTCCCTCTGCTGAAACAGATGATTTTGAGAACTTCTCAATAATCCGTAGCAATACTCCTGATAATAAAAAAGAAGAGCTTGGTTTTTCCAATGTTGGACGATTGGACATAACAACTACCCCTCTTCTGGAATTGGATAAATGCCCTCTTCTAACCATTGATATTGGTCATTCAAAATTTCATCAGTGATCGCTTTAGCAGTGTCACGCTGTGGCGTCGATAATGCTTTAAAGTGACCTTCTATTCTTTCAGTTGCTAACACACAATGATGTTCTGCTAATGACATTGCATTTGCATTACCTAATGCAACTTGATTTTTTGCATAAGAACAAGTTGTTGCCATTGCAAAAATTTCACAACCAATTGTCATTAAGTGGCCTAATGTTTCTTGGCGTAATTCTAACTTCTCACGATGTATTAACATTTGCTCAAATAAAACACGTGCTAAGCGATGTGAAGTACGCTGGCAATAATTAATATGTTCAGATAAAGGCCCACTAGCAGTAAACTGTGCAATAAACTCTTTATTGATAATTTGTGATGGATACCATGACGCATACTCTTTAAATAATTTAAAGGCTGCATCGCGTTTGCTGGTGAAATCTGCACCAGGCTTAATTAAATCTGAAGCTAACAATAGATGTGTATCTAACGATTCACGGCTTAAAAATAGCTCCATAATATCGGTAGTACCTTCGATAATACGATTTATTCGGCAGTCACGTAACATACGCTCGACAGGGAAAGGCAATTCTCCACGAGCTTTTAATGAACTAGCTTTTTCATATCCTCGCCCACCAAACATTTGCACAGTTTCATCCATCACACTCCAAGCCATTTCACTACAAAACAACTTAGCCATTGCTGCTTCCATGCGAATATCTACGTCACCTTTATCTGCCATAAAGCTACTTAACCAAGTGACCGCTTCCATCGCAAAAGTTGTAGATGCGATATAAGCTAAACGATTAGAACCTTTTTCATGCTTAGCAATAGGAGACCCCCATTGCACTCGTTTCCCTCCCCAACGACGAGTCATATTTAGACACTGTTTTGCCATTCCCGTACTTGCAGCAGGGATCGTTAATCGACCTGTATTAAGTGTTGCTAAAGCAATTTTTAAACCTTGCCCTTCATTTAAAATTCTATCTTCAACAGCCACTTCAACATCTTTAAACTCGATTAAACCATTTTGAATACCTCTAATTCCCATAAAATCACAACGATGTTTAATGGTCATTCCAGGACTTTTACCTTTAACGATAAAAGCAGAAATCTGTTTAACTTCTTTTCCGTTAATAATTTTTGGCGCTGTACAAGCCATGACAACCAAATAGTCAGCAATAAGACCATTGGTACACCATAACTTTTCACCATTAATTAAATAATGGGTACCAGCTTCATTTAATGTGGCTGTAGTTTGCATTTGAGCAGGATCCGATCCAACACTAGGCTCTGTTAAAGCAAAAGCAGATACGGCACCTTCTTTAAACAAAGGTAGAAAACGTTGTTTTTGTTCTTCTGTTCCAAATAATTTAATCGGTTGTGGAACCCCGATACTTTGATGAGCAGAAACTAATACCGCAGTAGATCCACAGTGACTAGCGATAGCCATTAAGACACGATTGTAGTTCACTTGTGATAAACCTAATCCACCATATTTTTTAGGTATTTTCATGGAAAACACGCCAATCTTAGCCAGAGCCTGCATAGCCTCAGTGGGAATAATACGAGTTTCATCTACTAAGTCTGCATCTAAGGTAGCCGCTAATACCACTCCGACTTCTTTCACTAAAGCGTCACCAATAAGCTTTTCTTCAGGATCTTGTGTAGGAAATGGGTGGATTAGTTCTGATTTATATTCACCCATAAACAAAGACTTAGCAAAACTTGGATGTTGCCATACAGATTCACGAGCATCTTCAGTAATATTTAGTGATGAAGCTTTTTCATCACTCATTTTAGAAGTATCAATAACTACTTTTTTATCTTCAGGAAAACTCATAATCACTCCTTAACTAATAATTAGTACGAATAAAAACAGCTTATACGGTGATAAGTTATCCATAAAAACCAAGCCCTTGCTCGGCTCTTTCTTTCAAATAAGGAGCAACTTCATAACGCAGTCCCACTTCTTGATGTAATTTATTAAGACGCTTTACAACCTCATCACAGCCAATGCTGTCTGCCCAACGACATAAACCACCTCGCCACGCTGGGAATCCAGTGCCCATAACCATTGCTAAGTCGAGCTGACCTGCATTATCAACAACACCTTCATCGATACAACGAGCCGCCTCATTCACCATCACCAAAATTAAACGATTAATGATATCTTCTTGATTCATATCTCGAGTACTTGCAACACCTGGAGCTTGATATAACAGTTTATTAACTTCTACTTCCTTACCTTCGTAGTGATAAAATCCTCGCCCTCCTTTTTTACCCAAAAGTTTTAACGGTCCATATATGTGAGCCAAAATAGGCGCAACAGCCATACGCTCCCCAAAACCTTCTTCTAATATCGCAGCAACTTTATAACCAACATCAATCCCTACTTCATCAGCTAATTGGAAAGGTCCCATCGGTATGCCAAATTCATTAATAGCGAGATCAACCTTTTCAATATCAGCCCCTGCCTGTAATAAATACGCAGCTTCATTTAAATAAGGTAATAAAATACGATTAACTAAAAACCCTGGACAATCACCGACAACAATCGGAACCTTCCCCCAAGCTTTGCTAATTGCAATCGCTTTGGCGATGGTTAATTCACTACTTTTTTCACCTTTCACAATTTCTACTAATGGCATCCTATTAACTGGATTAAAAAAATGCATACCGCAGAACTGTTCAGGACGATCTAATACCGAAGCCATTTCTGTTACCGATAAAGCTGAAGTATTAGTGCATAGCAAACTATCTACAGGTAATTTTTCTTCAGCTTCTTTTAAGACCTGTTTTTTTACATCCATCACTTCAACAACAGCTTCAACGGCTATTTGAGCATGGTTAAATCCTTCATATTTTAACGTGCCACCGATACGATTCATTGCTCTATCAACAGCACTTTGTGTCATTCGATGACGTTTTTGTAATTGATGAAAATAAGTCACAGCTTGTTGATATCCCAATTCAATAGATGCCCAATTAATATCCTTAACACGCACAGCAAGACCTTTATTTGCCATTAACCAAGCAATACCACCTCCCATCACACCCGCCCCTAATACAGCAGCAGAATTTGGTAGTTCAATAACTTGAGGGTAACGTTCGGCTTGCTCTTTTTTAACTTGTTCATTAAGAAAAAATAAAGAAATAAGGTTCTTACAAATGTCTGTTGACGCAAGATTTGAAAATGCATCTAATTCTCGTTGAATACCTTCATCAAAATTACAACGCTTACGATAGACTTCAATAACCGCTAGTGGTGCAGGATAATGACCTTTAGTGGTTTTCATTACGTTCTGATGTGCTTTTTTCAGAATATACAAACGCGCGGGATGTGTGTTCATCACTAGCGCAGTAACTTTCTGTAAAAAGCCTTTAGGCTGTCTACGCTTCAATAACTGCTTTTGAAAACGTTTGTCTTTTAGGTTTTCTAAAAATTGCTCTTTTTGTAATGCAATTTGTGCAGATGAGATAACTTGATCCACTAACTTAATACGGTAAGCTTTAGCTGCAGGCACGATTTTGCCCGCTAAAATAATAGTGAGCGCTTCTGTTAATCCAATCAAACGAGGTAAACGCTGTGTTCCCCCCCAACCAGGGATAATCCCTAATTTTACTTCAGGTAAACCTATTTTAGTTTTAGAGTTATCCGAGGCTAAACGAAAATCACAAGCTAATGCCAATTCACACCCGCCCCCGACACAGGCTCCATCGATAATGGCTACTGTCGTTTGTGGTAACAGTTCGATTTGTTTGAATATTTTCTGCCCTAGCTGTGCTTTCTCTCTAGCCATTTCAGGATCCTCAATTTGCTGTAACTCTTCAATATCAGCCCCCGCAATGAAAATATTCTTTTTAGCACTTTCAAAACTCACTATTTTTTGTGGAAGAGTTTTAATTTCTTTAATTAATTTGCATAATTCTTTCATTACCTCGGCAGATAACTTATTAATTTTTTGATCTTGTAAATCAAAGGTAACTCGAATTAACCAATCATTCTTTTCTATTTGAATGTGTTTCATTATTCGACCTCCAATACTAATGCGGCACCTTGTCCACCACCGATACATAAGGTGGCTAAACCACGCTGTAATCCTTGACGTTTTAATTCATGCAGCAAGGTTAAAATTAAGCGCCCTCCCGTTGCTCCAACTGGGTGACCTAGCGCAATGGCACCACCATTTATATTTAACTTACTTGGATCTAATTCACCAATAGCTTGTGATTTTTGCAGGTACTGTTCAGCAAACTGTTTACTGTCAAAAGCTCGTTGGTTTGCAATTACTTGTACTGCAAAGGCTTCATTTAGCTCTATCAGGTCAAAGTCTGTCATTGCTAATCCAGATTTTTCTATTAATTTAGCTGTAGCATAAACAGGACCAAGTCCCATCCTATTGCCTGCTAAGCCGGCATAACTATAATCTCTTAAGTAACCTAACGGGGTTAATCCCATTGCTTTAGCTTGTGATTCAGCCATTACTGTAAATGCTACGGCACCATCAGTTATTGGACATGCGTTACCCACTGTCACACTGCCCGCTAATCGGTCAAAATAAGGGCGTAACTTAGCAAGCGCTTCTAAAGTTTGTCCATCACGAGGGCCATTATCAAGATGCTGCATATGTTGGTATTTAGGGGCGCTTGCAACACTAATAATTTCATCTGCAAACTTACCTGCTTGCTGCGCCTTAATAGCAAGTTGATGACTGTTTAGTGCAAATTTATCTTGCTCTTCACGGGTGATAGAAAATTCTCGCGCTAAGACTTCTGCTGTTTCTCCCATATTCAAACCACAAACGGGATCGGTTAAACCTAATTCAATACCAATAATGGGCTTTAAAAATGATAAGCGGAATTGAGATAACACTTTGAGCTTAGCGGCAGGTGTTTTAGCCATCATCATGTGCATAAAGAATTGGGTCATTTTAGGACCATACAGCAAAGGAATACTAGACATTGACTCACTGCCGCCAACTACCGCAGTTTTAATTTCACCTGCAAAAATTTTATTTGCAGCTGTTGTCATTGATTCCATGCCCGAGGCACAATTACGGTTTACAGTATAAGCGCTTGTTTCAACAGGAAAACCGCCTTGTAATGCAATAACACGAGCAATATTAGCTGCATGGCCTGGTTGTGCAACATTACCGATAATAACTTCATCAACATCTTGATAGTTTAAGACAGAATTAGCCATCAACTCCCGTACAACAACTGCACCAAGTTGATCTGCTTGCATACCTTTGAAATCAGTACCCGCTTTACAAAATGGGCTACGACCTCCTTCTATTATTGCGAGTCTTTCTTTCATCAACTACCTCCAGCATAAATCTTTATTATCAACACCATTCAGACTTATTAAGGCAACTTAATAGATCTAAAAAATGGACTAATTGAACAAAAAGTAATAAAAATGCTTCCCTAAAAACAACCTTCTAGGGGATAAAGTTAATCATTTAATGAGCCGAAAACGTAGCATCAGGGGATGCAAATTGCACTGTTACATTTAAATATTCAATGATCATGTTTTATCTTCATCACTTAAAAAATGTACAATTTTTAGTATAGAACTGGTTTAATTTTGAGCAAGACAAATACGTAATAAGTAACTAATTTTCTAACAAAAAATACAAATAACCTAAGTGAGTCCAGTTAATCGCGTGAATATAAATTATTAGGAGACAAGAAAAAGAAATGCATGGAGACTGATGAAATGAACAAAAATTTTATTAGGATGTTCCATCATTGTATAAAGACAGAACATCCATAAGGTATTTAATGATTAAGCTTGAGCTGCACTTTCATTTAATAAACTTTCCAAGCAATGATCTTCGATGCTGTAGTAGCTTTTAATATTGGCTATTTGAGCAAGAATTTTCGCCTGTTCTTTAGGGTTTGTTTGAGACTTTTTAACCGCTAGAATCATTTTATTTTTATTAGTATGCTCTAAGCTAATAAACTCAAATACTTTTGTTGTATAACCATTTGCCTCTAATAACATTGCTCGCAATGAATCCGTTACCATTTCAGCTTCTTGTCCTAAATGCACCCCATACTGCAACATAGGTTGAAATAATTCAGGACTCACCATTTGAGGACGGATCTGCTTATGGCAACAAGGCGAACACATAATAATACTGGCATTAGCACGAATACCATAATGAATTGCATAATCCGTAGCGATGTCACAAGCATGTAAAGCGATCATCACATCAGTTTTTTTGGGCGCATGTGTTTTTACATCTCCACAAACAAAATCTAATCCACGATGTCCTAAGCGAAAAGCGGTTTCATTACATAAATCAGCTAATCCTTGACGCAATTCAACGCCCGTCACCTGAGCTTCATTACCTAAGGTATGTTGTAAATAATCATGAATAGCAAAAGTTAAGTAGCCTTTACCAGAGCCAAAATCGACAACATTAATAGGTGTTTTTTTATCATGTGGAGAGACAGATAAAGCCTGACTAAACACCTCAATAAACTTATTGATTTGCTTCCATTTATTAGACATCGCTGGAATGAGTTTTTGCTGCTTGTCTGTCACTTTTAACGCACTTAAAAAAGGACGCTGAATATCAACAAAACGATTTTTTTCACGGTTATGCGTAGCAGGTACGTCCTGTGCTTGTTTCGCTTTATGCTGAGATATTTTTAACTTACCTTTTTTACTAAACTCTATTTGTACTTCTGCATCTATCAAAGTCAAATAAGCACTTTTAAACTCATCACCCACTAACGCTTTGATCTCTATTAAAGCATTAGAGTAAGTATAGTTTTTAGTAATATGATTAGTTTGATGCTCATAAACAAAACTTAATACAGACTCATTCTGCAACGTGATAGGACGTATTGTAATTCGCTTTAAACTTTTATCTTCACCACGATACTTGCTTAATAGCAGCTTTATCACGCTATTATCTTCAAGGCTTTTTGATAATAATAAGTAAAAGTCTTCGATATCATTAAGTGCAAGATGTGGCATAGTTGTTTCCAAAAAGTCTAAAGTACAATACAGGCCTATATTCTAGCAGTTAAGGCATCTGAATAAACGTACAATTAAAAGTTAATCTTTATGTAAAACAGGCGCATCTCCATCAGCTAATGCTTGTAAGTAAACTTGATTCATTTTTAATGCAAGATAAAGATCTGAACGGATCAAAACTCCCCCATCAGAAGTTGGGATATTAACAGTATCGCACCACTTCATCATTTGTCTTTTTCGTCCTGCTATGACTAAGCGAATACCTTGCTGCTTTAGCTCTTTATAAAGCTCATCTAACATTGACATAACACTCACATCAAAATGTGTAAAACATGGAACGGCATCAATAATCAGGCATTCCGTTTCTTTTTCTTTTGCTAATAACTCAAAAATACGACGTTTAAAGTAGATAGCATTAAAGTAAGTAAGTGGAGAATTAAAACGATAGATAAAAACACCCTTGATAGGTTTAGTTTTATCTGAGGAGTCCATACTACGAATGGTTCCCTTTTTATTTAATCCCAAAACTTGATCCGTTGGGCGCATTACTGCACGTAAAAATTGGAACAACCCTAATAATACAGCCAGTGTAATACCTGGAATGACACCAATAAACAAAACGGCCAACAAGGTAATTAAAGCCAGAATAAAGGCAGAGTTATCACGTTTTCTTAATATAAATAAGGCTTTAAAGTCGATTAAGGAAATAGAAGCGATGATTAAAACAATGCCTAATGCAGCTTCTGGCACGTACTGCAAAGGAGCGGTCCCATATAATGCAACTAAGGCAATAAGCACAGCAGCAATAATCGATACAAGTTGTGTTTTACCACCATTCTCATCATTCACAGCCGTACGAGAACTTGCACCACTCACCGCAAAACCTTGAGAAAAAGCAGAAGCAATATTAGCAATACCTAATGCTCTAAATTCTTTATCCGCATCAATTTCATAACCATTTTTTGCCGCAAAACTTCGTGCAGTAAGCATCATGCTAACAAAACTAACCATTGCAAGATTTAATGCAGGCATAACCAATTCACGGCTGATACCAAGGTCAAATGCCGGCGCTTGAAAATCAGGAAATCCAGAAGGAATAACACCTACAGTAGTAATGTGTTCTTCATTTAGATTAAATAACCACACTAACAATGCGGTACTTACCATAACGGCTAACGCAGCCGGCCATTGTGGTGCAAAACGTTTTATCAAAAAGAAAATAACTAACGCACAAACACTCATTAACAAAGTAGGCCAATGTGAAGCGAGTAAATAACTTGGACTTGATATCACTTGCTCAACTAGATATGTTTCATCAAAACTAAACCCCATAACCTTTGAAAACTGCCCCACAATAATGGTGATAGCAACACCATTAATTAACCCCATCAAAATTGGTTTGGAAAGAAAATCAGCAAGCACACCTAATTTAAATCTACTCGCTAGCAAACACCAAAAACCCGTCATCGCAGTCATGGTCATCACTAATTGCCAATGTTTAACGGAATCTCCCGCAGCTAATGGAGTTACAACTGCCGCAATAACAGCACAAGTTGTCGCATCAGGCCCAACCATCAACTGCTTCGATGTGCCAAATAATGCATAAATAAGCATGGGTAAAATACAAGAATACAAACCAACAACTGCATTAACACCAGTTAATTGGGCATACGCAATCGCAACTGGTAAGGAAACGGCTGCAACAGAAAGTGCCGCACGTAAATCATCACGTAGCCAAATTTTTTGGTAATTTGCTAATGTTTTAATACCAGGCATAAATGAATATACGTTTGCCAATTTCAAGCTGATTCCCTCAGTTAAACTTTGATTAAACAAGATTATCTAATCAACAACACCTAGTGTAGTAAATATCTGAAAACACAAAAAATTTCAAAATAAAAATGATAAAAGGAGAATTTATTTTATGACTAATGCGCTCCTTCATCATGCAAGTCCTTATGCTTATGTACCAGTCCAAAATCAGCCAGAATGGCATAAGCACTTGGGATAATAAATAACACCAATAATGTAGAAGTGAAAATACCAAAGACAATCGATATCACAATGGGTTTAACCACTTGAGCTTGCAAACTCGTTTCAAGTAATAATGGCAACAGACCCGCAGCTGTAGTTAACGAAGTTAAAAATACCGCCCTAAAACGATCTCGACTAGCTTTAACCACCGCACCATAAACATCTTCGCCGTCATCAACATGATGGCGAATATATTGCACCAATAAAATAGAATCATTAACCACGATACCCGCTAATGAAATAAACCCTAAAATAGAAGGCATTGATAGGTTATGTCCAAGTAACCAATGTCCCCATAACACACCAATTAAAGCAAGAGGGATTGCTAACATCACAACAAAAGGTTCTAGATAACTACGGAATTGAAAACTTAATATGGCAAATAAGCCAAATAACCCAATCATAAAACCTTTCATTAAAGAGCTACCGGTTTTAGCTGATTCTTTTGCAGCACCTTCAAAATCAATTTTTAAACCAGGAAACTGCTGCTGTAATTGAGGAATAAAATCACCTCGCAAATTTTGAATAATCTCAGTGCCATTAATTTTACTATTATCCACATCCGCCATAACAGTAACGGTTCTCTGCCCATCAATACGTTGAATGCGAACATAAGAGCGACCACTTTGTAATTGGGCAACAGCACTTAACGGAATGTGTTTACCTTTTTCGACCACAATAGGGAAATTAGCTAACACTTGTAAATTACCAGATTGTTGTTTATTCAATAGTACTTGGATTTCAATATTTTCAGAGCCAACCTGAATTTCATCAGCCGTTTGTCCAAAATAAGCAGCGCGCAATTGACTCGCAATGCTTTCTCCATCAACGCCATAATTTTCAGCTCCGGGTTTAAGCTTAATAATCACCTCTTCTTTTCCAGGACGCATATCATCTAAAATGCCATTGATACCAGAAAACTGATTTAAATAAGCCTGTAATTCAATTGATGCGGCTTTCAAAATTGATAAATTATCATGCTGTAAACGGACTTCAAGATCACGCCCTGCGGGTCCCATTGCAGGTTGCTTAAATACCAAAGAAATCGGTTCTGCTAATTCACCCGTTTGTATTCGCCAAGCTTCAATAAAAGGCTCGATGAGTGTTTTTCTTGTTTCGGCTGATTGTAGATCTAACCTTACTGTTGCAACGTGTGGGCCGCTCTCGCCAGCATCTGCATTAAAGTTATATTGAGCTGTAATATCACGAATTAGCGGTTTAGGCTCTTGATTGTTTTTAGTGGCCTCAGCACCAACAATTTTTGCGCTTTTAATAATTTTAGCAACCACAAGTTTTGTCTGCTCTAACGTTGAACCTGGAGGTAAAATAATACGAGCTTCAGCAATATCGCCATCTAATTTAGGGAAAGCTAAAAATTTAAGCCCTCCACCAGCCAGTAATGCAAAAGAAACAAACAGAAGACCAATAGTTATACCAACACTCAGATAACGCCATTTCACAACAAAAGAGACTTTGTTAACTAAAGTAACATTCCTAAATTGTTCAAATTTAACTAAAAACTGACGTTTAAATTTAAGAGTGGTATCAACCTTTTTAGATTTAGATAAAGAGTGATTAAGGTGACTAGGTAAAATCAAAAATGCTTCAATAATACTAATGCTTAATACGAGAATTAATACTAAAGGTACCACAGATAAAACTTTTCCCATCTGTCCATCTAACCACAATAAACTACCAAAAATAAAAATGGTGGTTAAAAACGAAGAGATAACACCCGGAGCTACTTTTTGAACGCCTTGTATCACTGCATCACTGACAGTCAATTTTTTTTCAATATGGGCTGCAATTGATTCCGCAATTACAATGGCATCATCCATCATGATGCCAATCGCCATCAATAAACCTAATAAGGTCATGATATTAATAGAAACACCAAATAACCCCATTAGAAATAGTCCACCCATGAATGCAACGGGCAAACCTGCCGAGACCCAAAGCGAATAACGTAATGAAAAAAACAACCACATTGATAGAAAGACTAGAACAATGCCTTGCCAGCCATTTCTTAGCAGCATGCTTAAACGATCCGACAATAATGAGGACATATCATTAGTTAACGTAAGTGTGACACCTTCAGGCGCCATTCTTTGTTCCGCATCAATAAAGGCATTCACACGCTCTTTAATACGCAATGCATCATCCGCTTTATTCTTTTTAATCTTTAACATCGCGGCAGGTTTGTTATTGAATAAGATATGCTCTTCATCTAATTCAAATACATCATCAATAGTGGAGATATCTTTTAAACGAACCACACCACCATTAGGCAGAGAAGTAATAATTGTTTGGCCAAGCGCGAGTGGCGTTACTTTTCGCTCATCAAAACGAATCAATAAATTCTTATCACTTAGTTCTATATTACCAGCGGGCATCTTAACGTTTTGACGCCCTATTTTATCTGCAACCTCGCCTATAGTGAGTCCTAAATGGCGTATATCTTTTTCATTCAACTGCACTCTTAGTTGATGGTCAGAAAAACCTGCGATATCCACTAAACTGACATCGTAATCAATTTTAAGACGTCTCTTTAATCTCTCTGCATAGGCTTTTAAATGTGGCCAACTGACTTCTCCTGAAATAGCAATATCCACCACAGGTTCAGCCCAATCTAACTCTTTCACGGTAGGCGGTTCTATTTGTGCGGGAAAATCTTTAATGGCATTAATTTCTGTCTGAATATCAACGAGCGAACGACCAATATCGGTGTCTGCGTTGTCAGACATCTTCACTATCAATGAGGCAAATCCTTCTTGAGCATCACATTTAGTTTCTTCAATACCACTTAAACCATCAACGGCATCTTCCATGCGTAAACATAAGCTTTCTTCCACTTCCGCTGGCGAGGCACCCGGATAAACTACATTCGCAATAATATAAGGCGGGGAAAATTCAGGAAATGTTTCACGTTTAATTGTACTGATACTGCTCAGGCCCAATACCAAAAACATCAACATTAGTAAATTAGCGACTGTCGGGTGACGAGTAAATAACTTAATCACAAGTTAGACTCCTCAGAGTTTGAATCCGCTATTTTTAAGGCCATACCAGAAATGGCAGGGATTAAGTCATTTGTAATTAATAATTCACCTTCATGAATATCACCATCAACAGCCACACCATTATTATTTCTAAAAAGCACCTGCACCTTTCTTAGGCTTAATTTTTTATTTTCATCCATGATATAAACAAGATCACCATGTAATGCTTTTTCTGGGATCATAAATTGTTCAGAGGCAAAACCTTGTAAATAAGCACTAACAAACATACCTTTACTTAGGACTGGTTTATTACCAAAATCAAGTTGTTTAGTTTCCTGTTCAACTTCTAAATAAAAACCTACCGTTGCCTGCTCAGGATCAACATTTTCAGAAATTCGAGTTAATTTAGCAGGCCATTGATATTTTTTGTTACCCATTGATAATTCAATATTAGTGGTAAAATCTAATGTTTCTATATTAGCTAAATTAGCTTGTGAAGGTTCGATACTAATGCTGCTCATTAACGTTTCTGCATCATGTAAAGAGAGTTCCGCTTTTACTTCAACGACACCTAACTGATACGCCTCAAATAACTGCTCACCAACTGAAACCGCTTGTGATTTATCTACATCAACTTCTGCAATTCGGGCATCAAAAGGTAAAGTTAATTGGGTATTTTGTAACTGTCTTTGTGCATCTGCTAATAATGCTTTATTTACGTTTAATTGTGCCTTTGCCACTTTTTTATCATCGGGAATAAGATTCAAAGAGCTAGTTAAGTCTTGCACTAATTTTTTTTGTGCTAATAGCGAGTGCTTTTGTGATTCCACATCTGAATTGGATATCAATTTCTTTTTCTGTAGGGCTAATTTTCTTTGATACTCTTGATCAACTAACTGCAACTTTTGCTGCTCAATTTTCAAGCTAAGATTAATATTGTTTTCTTCTTGCTGTAATCTAGTTAATTGGGCATTACTCGACGCTACATTAGCCATTGCTTGCGATATTTTTAATTCATACTCAAGTGGATCAATTTTTAATACTAATGTGCCTTTAGTTAATGAACGTCCAGGCTCTAATTCAGGATGACGATAAAGAACTTTACCATTCACTTCTGAAATAGCTTGCCAAGTATATTTAGGTTGAACACGCCCATAGGCCACAATCATTGCAGCACTTTCTTTTAAAGTTAATATTTGAACCGAAACTAAACGCGCATTATCAACATTAGCTTGCACACTAGGAGAGGGTTTAAATACAACAGATAACACGAAAATAATAACCCCTATCAATACGCCTGGGATTAAAAATCGTTTTTTATGGCTAGTCATGCTTATTTCCTTATATTCATTTACTGTAAATAACAAAATATCGACAGTAACTAGACTCTCTTTGTAGTATGAGTTTAACTATCATAGCAAACAATTGTTAATGATGAATAAGTAGGGCAAGTTCTTATTTTTAAATAGATTATTATTTTAGAAAGTGTAAATAAATGACAGGTAATTTAATTAGGCTTTAACAGGTGAGGTAGATAAAATAGAGAGGGAATAGATAACAAAAAGTAATAATAACAAAGGGAGCTTGCAGAAAACTCAAGGACTTAAGCCTTCCGCAAGCAAATAACTATTTAACTAACTCGCTTTAGCTTCTGCAATGGGTTGATGGCCTTTCTCTAAATGCACAAAATCAACTAATTCATCAGATGATACTTGATATGCTTTACCAAAACCTTTTACAAATAAACCTTGTTCAGGTTGTAAATGGATCAGCTTAAAATCGGCCAATTGACTTAACCCATTAACCGTATCACCTAAACGTTGTTGCATTAAAACAATTAACTTCGCCCATTTTTCAGTCTGACGAGGCACTACAACACCCGTTGCATCGAAGGTTAAACGAGTTCTTGCATATAAGCTTTTTGCTGTAGATTCATCTTCAATTAGCATTAAAGAAACAGAAGGATTAACAAGGATATTTTGTGTATGACGTGCAATTTCTGAGATTAATACATAATAACCATCTTCCGTATAGACAAAAGGAGCATAACTCACATTAGGCTTACCATCTGCATTCACAGTCGCAAGTTGTAGTGTTTTAATATTCTCTTTAAATTCTTGTATTTCTGGACCTAATCTTCCCTGTAAACGTTCTTGTTTAACTGCGATATCCATTATAACTGACCCCATGTTTGCTTTAATTGTAAAAATTTTTGTACTTGATCTGCGAGTAACACACGTTTTGCATCACGGCCTAAGTAAATTTTAAAAACTGATTCACCCTGTGCATTAAAAAAACCAAAATAATGGCTTTCAGTTCCTCTAAAAGGCTTACTTACTAAGGCAATATCGGTTATTAAATCTAATCGTAAATGCCCATGAAACTGCCCTTTACCAGGATTCAGGTTGTAATAACCATAAGCTAACTTACCTTTAGGAAAAGCTCCCTTCACTTCAAAAATACTACCTAAAACACGGACGATTGTTGTCACTGGCCCCCACGCAGGTAAATCTTCAAGTATATCTTGAGCGTACTCACCACTTATACGAACAACATCATTACCAGGCATTGCAAAAACAACAGCCGCTTCGTTTGTATTTAACAGATTAGCGACATCAATAGGTAACAGACTAGGCTGTTCTTTAAGAATATCATTTACTTGTGAGGCTAAAGTTTTATCTAACGTCAAGATATCGGGCATATCAGTTCCTAAAAATATTCTAAACAATGCATTGCAATAAAACCAAATGATATTAATTATCATCTTCTAGTAGAATGCATATTAATCAAGCACAAAAGATAATGCAAATGATAATTGATATCATTATAGAATTAGTTGATAATACGACTCATTAGAATTTACATTGTTTTCGTTATGGAGTTAAATCAGTATGTTTCGTTATTTTTGTGCAGGAACGTTATCTGTCGCGATTCATTTTTTAATTTTTGCCCCGCTATTTGAACAGCCAGCAATGGCCTTACCAGTCAAACAGCAGCCGCAAAGTGTTAGTCTGCAATTTAAAACAGTCACTAAGCCTGCGCCTAAAAAAGTTGAAACACCACCTCAACAAGTAAAAACAGAGCCACCGGTTAAAAAACAAAAAACAACACCTAAAAAAGTTGAAACAACTAAAAAACGCTTAGTAAAAGAAAAAACTAAACCCCAAAAAATAAAAAAAGAAACACCTAAAATTGCAAAGAAAGTTGAGAAAAAGAAACCGGTAGTTAAAAAAACAGAGCCTAAAAAAATAATTGAACCACCTAAAGAAGTTATTCCTACGCCTGCCCAAAAAGTTGCAGCAGTCACTCCTGCAACGCAAAAAAAGGTAACTGAAGATAAAAAACAAGTTGCTCAACAAAATGAAGGTTTACAAGAAAAGCCACAATTAATACAAAAAAGCCGTTTCCTAAGTAAACCTAATGCACCTAAATACCCTCGTTTAGCTAAACGAAAAGGGATTGAAGGCACAGTAACCTATGAAGTTTGGTTAGATGAGAAAGGCAAACAAGTTAAATTATTATTAAAGAATTCATCTGGTGCAAAAATGTTAGATCTTGCTGCATTAAAAGCAATCAAAACATGGAAGTTTTCACCACATAGCATCAATGGTAAAAGCATCGCACATCGTATTTACGTTCCTATTAGTTTCCAACTGGATTAATCATGACTTTATTTAACCTTTTACAAGAACAACTTGGCTTAATGACTTGGCCTTTAGTAATTTGCTCATTATTAACATTAATGATTGTTTGTGAGCGTTTATTAAAATTATTAAGTTCAGGATCATTAAACAAAAAAGAAATTTCACAAATATTAAAAGATCAAGATCCTCAACAAAGTGAAGCATTAACAGTGCTCAGCCAGCAATTGAAGAAAGAAAAAAATCTAGCTAAAAAAGGCATGGCAATGTTATTTGCACATCAACATTTTAGCCAACACTTACGTGAAGATAGCGCTAGCATTTGGGTTCAAGATAAGCGCCAAGAACTCCGTAGTGGTCTGAAATTATTGGCATTAATTGGTGTGATCAGCCCATTAATTGGACTGTTAGGAACAGTATTAGGTTTGATTGATATGTTTAAAGCAATCGCCCTTACTTCAGGTTCAGTGACACCTAATGATTTGGCCGATGGTTTAGGCATTGCAATGCGTACCACTGCAGCCGGATTAGTGGTCGCACTACCTGCTATCTGTGGCGCACAATTGTTAGGTTTATGGGCTGACAAAATTGTCTATCGTTTAGAGTTCACACTGAATCTTTGTAATTTATGGTTACAGGGCGTTAATTTACCAGAGAAGCATAAATCAGCAAAAAATACAACAACAACGAAACCGAGCTCAGCATTATGATCCGCAGTCAAAAACAAGATGATGAGCAATCTTTACAAGTTGATTTAACACCCTTATTAGACATTATTTTTATTGTTATGGTGTTTTTAATGCTCACCGCCAACATTGAACTGCAGTCTTTACAGGTTGATTTACCAACAACAGATACAAGTGCAGCTCAGGTCGTTGATGAAAAAGTAGTGACGATTAACTTATTAAATAAAGAACCTCGTTGGGCCATTGATGGCGAGTTAAAAAAAGACTGGCCTGATTTTCAGCAACAGTTGATTCAACAAGTACAAAAGCAACCTAAAACACAATGGATCATCGCTGCTGATAAAAGCGCAGATGTACAATACATGGTGCAATTATTAGCCTTTTTACAAAAACATAATATTCAAGCGACTCAACTTTTAATTGACAAGGAATAGTCATGAAATCATATTTTAATACAGTTTTCTGCATTGTTTTATTAATGCTAAATACCTCAACATACGCAGCTGAACGAATTATTAGCGCAGGGGGTGCAGTTACTGAATTAATTTATGCATTAGGTGCTTCATCACAATTAGTCGCAGTAGATGTCACTAGTGTTATGCCTGCTGAAGATAAACTTCCAAGCGTGGGTTATCATCGCCAATTAAGTGCTGAGGGCATATTAAGTTTATCGCCAACTATGTTGATTGGCTCTGAAGAAATGGGACCATATTCAACATTAAAACTACTTAAACAAGCCAATTTACCTGTGCATATTATTAACTCAGAAGCAACCGTAACAGGTTTATTACAACGAGTTGACCAACTTGCAGAATTAACACATGAAGAAGCAAATAGTAAAAAACTCAAACAGGGTATAAAGCAACAGGTGACCGCCTTACAAGCCACTCAACCTAAACAAAAAAAACGTATTTTATTTTTAATGATGCATGAAGGTCGCCCTGCTAATGTCGCGGGTGCAAATACAACAGCGAATACTGTCATTGAATTAATCGGAGGCGTTAATCCTGCAGCAGAGCATTTAGAATCTTATAAACCGCTTGCTCAAGAGTCACTTATTGAGATGCAACCAGATGTTATCTTAATCAGTCAGCGTAGTTACCAGAAATTCAAGAATAAAGAGGCAATCCTACTTGCGTTCCCAATGCTAGCAGGAACACCTGCAGGTAAAAATAAAGCACTCTACAGTATTGATGGAAAAGCATTAATTGGTGGATTAGGCTTAAAAAGTTTACAAGAATCTTCTCGCCTAAAGCAAATCATATATTCTCAAAAGAGTTTATAACCATGACGCTCGCTATGCGCATTAAGCAACTATCAGCAATGCAATTTACAGCTCTTAGCTTATGCTTATTATTTTTCACAGCAACGGCATCGATTGTTGTTGGACCAATGACTATTCCGGTATTTGATAGCTTTCAAGGGTTAACACCATGGGCATCTGAATTACCACAACATATTCAAATGGTGATCCACCAAATCCGCTTACCTCGCACTTTATTATGTATGCTAATTGGTGCGATCTTAGCTGTATCTGGTGCGGTTATGCAGGGGTTATTTCGCAATCCTCTTGCTGAGCCTGGTATTATTGGTGTTTCGGCAGGTGCAGCTTTAGGCGCTGCATTAGCTATTGTTTTATTTGCTCAACTTAGCTTTGCTGTCCCAGCATTTATGAATCTTGCAGCTGTACCTTTATTTGCATTTATTGGTGGCGCATTAACCACTCTGTTAGTTTATTACATGGGCACTAGCCAATACGGAACGTCAGTAACTGTCATGCTTTTAGCAGGTGTTGCTATCAGTGCTCTATCAGGTGCTGGTATTGGTTATTTAAACTTTATTGCAGACGATCAAATGTTGCGTGATTTATCCTTATGGTCAATGGGTTCATTAGCAGGCGCAAGTTGGTCAAGCATCATTTTATCTGCTGTTGCATTAATAATTTTATTAGTTGTTTTTATACGCAGAGCCTCAAGCTTAAATGCTTTATTATTAGGAGAAGCTGAAGCCGGACATCTTGGTGTTGATACTCAAAAACTCAAAACCACCTTGATTTTATTATGTGCCATGGGCGTAGGTGTTACCGTTAGTATTGCAGGTATGATTGGATTTATTGGTTTAATTATTCCTCACCTAGGGCGTTTGATATCAGGTCCAGATCATCGTCATTTAATTCCCGTTTCGGCTTTGTTAGGCGCTTTATTGTTAACCCTAGCAGATATGTTTGCACGAGTTGCCGTTACGCCAGCAGAATTACCCGTTGGTATAGTCACTGCTATTTTAGGAGCGCCTTTCTTCTTATATTTATTATTCCAGCAGCGTGGAAAAATGTAATGGCTAATCTAGAAAAAAATGCAATTTCAATTCAAAATCTATCGTTAAGTCTAGGCAATAAACAGATTCTAAATAACCTTTCAGTTGAGATTAAAAGCAATCAAGTGACTGCATTATTAGGGCCTAACGGCGCAGGTAAAAGTTCTTTATTAAAATGTTTAAGCCGAGAATTAAGTGTGCCTAAAAATACACAACTGAAATATTTCGAACACTCTATTACGGATTGGCCAAAAAATTTATTACCACAGCACCTTGCTGTTTTAGCGCAACAAAGTAGCTTAACTTTTGCTTTTACCGTTCAAGAAGTCATAGAGCTAGGATTATTGCCTTTAAATTTATCAACTAAACAAGCTAAAAAAGTTGTGCGAGAAAATATGGTCAAGGTAGGCGTTGAAAATTTAGCCGATCGTTTATATCCAACATTATCAGGTGGAGAAAAACAACGAGTACATTTAGCACGTGTATTAACCCAGTTAAATCAGTCTAAAGACAAAACTATCTTAATGCTTGATGAACCCACTTCAGCATTGGATTTAGCACACCAACATAACACGTTAAAATTAGCCAAGCAGTTAGCTTATGAAGGCGCTGCCGTCATTATCGTCTTGCATGATTTAAATTTAGCCGCGCAATATGCAGATCGCGTTTTAGTGTTAGCTGACGGAGAAATTAAAGCTGATGGCACACCTTGGAATGCATTAACCAGTAACATGATTGAAAAAGTTTACGGACAAAAAACCTTAATTGAGAAACACCCGATCAGTGACTACCCAGTGATACACGCAGCTTAACAACAATCTGTTTGATCCCACAGCACATGCTGATAAAAATCTGCTCTATGGCATGGATAAACAAGTCTACTCAGAACAAACATTCGTCACTTACAACTGAGAATTGCAAAGTTTTACTTAAGTCAGTAAAAACGATTCAGTTGGCACCGACAAATCTCCTGAGCGAGAAGTCGTACTTATCGCTGTAACTTATTGTGTAGCTGTTATTCTAACCTAAATAACCTCAGCTCCAAATAAACAAACCACTTTAGAATTAAGTTTAAATATATTCAGAGATAAAGTTTATTAATGAACAGCAAGTATGTCTCTGATAAGTAATATACATAATTATTTTCTTATTTTTCTCTCAATACTCAATAAAAATAATCAATACACAAAGTCTTCAACAACACTCACCATGATGGTGCGCCCACAATAAAACCGTGCAACCATGGTGCAAAACTTAGCAAGTTACGGTTATATTGCTTTATAATCATCTCAATAGATTATTTATTAAATGAATTTTATTTCATTAAATACGCTATATTTTGAATAAAAACTCACTTATAGTACGGTTTTATGTAACTTGTAAATAAATAAACTTATCTGGCATATTATCTGCTCTACCTATTTCACTATCTTCAATCATCTAGGGCTTAAAAAATGAAACTAAAACTACTTCCATTAATTATTGCTGCTGTAACGGCTTCTTCACTAAGTCATGCAACTGAAACTATTCGTCTAGGTGTTGAACCTGGTTACGCACCTTTTGAAATTAAAAAACCTGATGGCACATTAGCAGGTTTTGATATTGATTTAGGTAACGAAATTTGTAAACGCATCGAAGCTCAATGTACTTGGGTAGAAAGTGATTTTGATGGTTTGATCCCATCACTTAAAGCTAAAAAAATTGATGCTATTGTATCTGCAATGTCGATCACACCTGCTCGTTTAAAAGAAATTGCTTTCTCAAGCAAACTATATGGCACACCAGCTCGATTAGTAACTGCAAAAGGTGTTGACGTTGAACCAACAGCAGCCTCTTTGGCAGGTAAACGTATCGGTGTTTTCCAAGGTACAACGGCAGAAACTTACGCTAAAGAACAATGGGCTACAAAAGGTGTTGATATTGTTACGTACCAAAGCCAAGACCTTGTTTATGCCGATTTAGTAAATGGCCGTTTAGATGCAGCATTCCAAGATGCAGTTGCTGCTGATGATGGCTTCTTAAAACGCCCAGTAGGCAAGCGCTTCCAATTTAGTGGCCCTGAAGTTAATGATGAAACTTATTTCGGTGTAGGTGCTGGGATTGGTCTACGTCAAAGCGATACTGAATTAAAAGCAAAAATCGACCAAGCAATCGCTGCAATGCTTGATGATGGAACCTACGATAAAATCGCAAGTAAATACTTTAACTTTGATATTTACGGAAAGTAATCTGTGTTAATTAACTGCTGTTTGTTTTAAGCAGCAGTTAGTTAGTCAGATAAGGAAACTGTTTTATGCTCTATGGTTACTCAAATTTAATCATTGAAGGTTCAGTAATGACCGTAAAATTGGCATTACTGTCCGCTTTATTGGCAACCATACTTGGTTTACTGGCGAGTTGTGCAAAGATTTTTGGTTCTAAACTATCTGCAACTATCGCTGTTTTATATTCAACGATTATTCGTGGCATCCCAGATCTCGTACTCATGTTATTAATTTTTTATGGCTTACAAATAGGTATAAATCAAATAACAGAAGCTTTCTCTTGGCAACAAGTAAATATTGACCCGTTCACAACAGGTGTCATCACCATTGGTTTTATTTATGGCGCTTATCTTACGGAAACATTCCGAGGTGCTTTTCTTGCAGTGGCAAAAGGCCAAATAGAAGCAGCAACAGCCTATGGTTTTACACCATGGCAAGTATTTCGCTTTGTCCTATTTCCACAAATGATGCGTCATGCTTTACCGGGTTTAGAAAATAATTGGTTGGTTATCTTAAAATCAACAGCACTAGTATCCATTATTGGTTTAGCTGACGTGGTAAAAGCCACACAAATGGCTGGTAAAGGTACTTACGAATTCTTCTATTTCACCATCATTGCAGCTCTCGTATATTTAGTATTTACCATTTTTTCTAATGCTATTTTTTATTGGGTAAATAAGCAGTTTCTGTTTGAGCGTAAGGAAGTTAGATCATGATAGAAACATTACAACAATATGGTCAAGCCTACTTATGGACTGATGGTTTTCGCTTTACAGGCGTTGCTGTCACACTCATGTTATTGGTTGTTTCGTTGTTAATTGGATTTATTATTTCAATCCCTTTATCCATTGCACGTACATCTAGTAAAAAATATTTTTCATACCCAGTTTGGTTATTTTCATATCTCTTTCGAGGAACACCTTTATATGTGCAACTACTTATATTCTATTCAGGTGTTTATACGTTAGATTTTGTACGTGATTCTGATTTTCTAAGCTGGTTCTTCCGCAGTGGTTATTACTGCACGTTATTGGCTTTAATATTAAATACTTGTGCCTATACAACAGAAATTTTCGCAGGCGCAATCCGAGAAACAGATAAAGGTGAAATTGAAGCAGCAAAGGCTTATGGCTTTTCTAACTGGAAGCTATACACACAAATAATTATGCCTTCAGCATTACGCAGATCAATGCCATCTTATAGTAATGAAGTGATCTTAATGTTGCATGCTACCTCATTAGCTTTTACAGCTACGGTACCAGATATATTAAAAATAGCGCGTGATGTTAACTCGGCAACCTATCAGCCATTCATCGCATTTGGTATTGCCGCAATTATATATTTAATTATTTCACTAGTACTTGTCTCTCTTTTTAGACAGTCTGAAAAAAAATGGCTAAAACATCTACAGCCTTTATCAAATTAAAGGAAACAGGAAAACAGCATGGAACAAACAAAATTAGCCGTTACTGGATTACATAAAAAATACGGTGAAAATGAGGTGATCAAAGGCATCTCTTTACAAGCAAAAGCAGGCGATGTTATTAGTATTATTGGATCTTCTGGTTCAGGTAAAAGTACATTTTTACGTTGTTTAAACTTTCTTGAAAAACCTTCTGAAGGTAATATTTATATTGGTGGCAAGTTTATAAAAATGGTACGAGATACCGATGGCCAATTAAAAGTATTTGATAATAAAGAGCTACAACTACTTAGAACGAAGCTAACCATGGTTTTCCAACACTTTAATCTATGGGGGCACATGACAGTATTAGAAAATGTAATGGTTGCTCCTATTCAGGTTTTAGGGATAGATAAACAGGCAGCAAAGAAAAAAGCTATCGATTATTTAAATACTGTTGGCATCGATGAAAAAGCACAACAGCGTTATCCATCTCAGCTTTCAGGTGGTCAACAGCAACGTGTTTCTATTGCGCGAGCTTTAGCAATGGAACCTGAAGTATTATTATTTGATGAACCAACATCTGCACTTGATCCTGAACTAGTCGGTGAAGTATTAAAGATCATGCAAAAATTAGCTGAAGACGGTAAAACCATGATTGTGGTAACACATGAAATGGAATTTGCTCGCAATGTTGCTAACCATGTGGTTTTTTTACACCAAGGAAAAATAGAAGAGGAAGGTTCTCCAGACGAAGTCTTTAATTCACCTAAAAGTGAACGATTACAACAATTTTTATCTGGTTCACTAAGTAGCTAAGATAATGGCTGAAGCTGTCATTCGCATTGGTATTTTTGCGCCACAAGGTTGTTCGCAACTCAGTTATGGCGCAATTTGCGAACCTTTTTTATTAGCAAATCAATTGATTGGGCAGCATCATTATCATTTATCACTACTTAATACTGTCAAGCAATACCACACCACCTCATGTCATCCACAAATAAATCATCCACCACTCATTGCATTAGAAAACGCAGATCTATTATCTGATTTAGAACACTATGATTTATTGATCATTGTTGCAGATACACCGCCTAGGCATGCTATTCCAATGCCTATCAAAAAAGTACTACAGCGTTATTATCGACAACAAGATGGACAAATACTAGCTATTAAAGCCGGTGCATGGTGGTTACTTGATAGTGGCATTGCTTTGACACACAAGATGGTCGTTCATTGGTCCCTCATTGATCATTTTAAAGATCGCTATCCTGAAGTCACTGTTAGTCATGAGCTCTACCAAACAAAACAACGCATTAGTAGCTGTGCGGGACAATTGGCAACACTAGACTATCTAATTGACTATTTATCACAACATGAAGAAGCAGATTTAATTAATCAAATTAGTGACCATCTTTGTTTAGATCGCTTACGAGTGGGCAGTGAAAGACAGCGTCTACCCAACAAATCATTAGCCGGTGAAGATTTACAACCTAAGCTGACCATGGCCATTGATTTAATGGAAAATAATATTGAAGAACCACTCGCAAGTGATGAAATTGCTGAACTTATTTCTATTTCTCGTCGCCAGTTAGAACGTTTATTTAAACGTTATTTAAATACCATGCCTGCTCGTCATTATTTGCAAATTCGCTTGAAGCGAGCACAACATCTCTTACAAACAAGTAATAAGTCAATTGTGCAAATTGGTTTAAGTTGTGGGTTTTCAAGTGGCCCACACTTCTCTTCAAGCTATAAATCATTCTTCCAATTAACTCCCCGCCAAGAACGAGCAAAATACCTTACTGTTAAGTGAGCAAATCTATACGTTTTGGTCGCATTTATGAAAGCATAAAAAATATAAGTCCTCTATTCTAAGTTAATACAACAACTAAAGAGGCAACCATTATGACCCAGCAAGTAACAAGAAAAGATTTTGATCAATATATGATCCCTACTTACGCACCTGCTTCATTTATTCCCGTTAAAGCAAAAGGTTCTGTTGTTGTAGATCAACAAGGTAAAGAATATATAGACTTTGCTGGCGGCATTGCGGTGAACGTATTAGGACACACAAATGACAAGCTTAAACAAGCATTAAATCAACAAGCCGAGTCTCTTTGGCATATTGGCAATGGTTACAGTAATGAACCTGTTTTAACATTAGCTAAAAAATTAGTTGAGAGCACTTTTGCAGATAAAGCGTTCTTCTGCAACTCAGGCGCAGAAGCAAATGAAGCGGCGCTTAAACTAGCAAGAAAATATGCACTTGATCATCACGGTGCACATAAAAATGAAATTGTTGCATTTAACAGTGGTTTTCATGGCCGTACGTTATTCACCGTCAGTGCTGGTGGACAACCTAAATACTCTCAAGACTTTGCACCTCTACCTGCTGGTATTCGCCACATTGGTTTTAATGATATTGAAGCAGCAAAAGCAACTATCGGCGCAAACACTTGTGCAGTGATCGTAGAGCCAATTCAAGGTGAAGGTGGCGTAATACCTGCAGATCGTGAGTTTTTACGTAGTTTACGTGAGCTTTGCGATCAACATGATGCAGTTTTAATTTTTGATGAAGTGCAAACAGGTGTAGGCCGCACAGGACATCTTTATGCATATATGCACTATGGTATAAAACCAGATGTTATCTCTACAGCAAAAGCGCTTGGTGGTGGTTTTCCAATTGCGGCAATGTTAACAACAGACAAATTTGCAACTACCTTGTCTGCTGGTACTCACGGAACAACTTATGGTGGTAACCCTCTTGCAGCTGCCGTTGCAAACGCAGTATTAGACGAGGTTAATCAGCCAGAGTTTTTACAAGGTGTGACAGAGCGTAATCAGCTATTCCTATCACAACTTAACCTAATCAATGAAAAAGCAGCAATCTTCAAAGAGATCCGCTCGATGGGATTATTAATTGGCTGCGAATTAAACGAACAGCACCAGGGACAAGCAAAAGCAATTAGTAATATAGCCGCACAAGAAGGTCTTATTTTATTAATTGCAGGGCCTAACGTAGTACGTTTTGCTCCTGCTTTAAATGTGCCAAAAGAAGATATTGAAACTGGTTTAGCGCGATTTTCATCAGCAATAAATATCTATTTAAATAAGGATTAATTGACAATGATAGTACTACGTCCAGTACAGTTAAGTGATATCAGTCACCTAGAACGCTTAGCAGATGCAAGTGGTCCAATGGTTTCAACACTACCAGCTAAACGATCTCACTTACTAGCTAAAGTTGAACATTCTATACACTCATTTGAACAAGACGTATGCACACCTGGTGAAGAGTCTTATTTATTTGTTTTAGAAGAAATATTAACAGGACAATTATTAGGGACGGGTGCTATCAATGCATTAGCCGGTAATAGAGAGCCTTTTTACTCTTTTCGCAATGATATTAAAATTCATTCATCAGCTAAATTAAATATCCATAGTCGAATACATGCTTTGACTTTGAATCATGATCTTAGTGATCACTCTCAGCTTTGCTCATTTTATATAAGCCCAAACCTTACTGATACTTTCTATCCATCTTTAATCACATTAGGACGTTTACTCTTTATGAGCGTTTTCCCGATGCGTTTTGCAAATGATTGGATGGCGGTATTACCTGGCATCTTTGACGAAAATGGTCGCGCCCCTTTTTGGGAACATGTTGGACGTAAATTTTTTGGTATTGATTACAACCAAGTTGAATATTACAACACAGTATTAGGCAAAACTTTTATTACTGAAATGATGCCTTATCACCCACTTTATGTAACCTTGATTAATGAAGAAGCTCAAGCGGTAATGGGCATGGAGCATAGTGAAGCACAACTACAATGTGACCTTTTAAGCAATGAAGGATTTGAGCCAGATAAATACATCGAAATATTCGATGCAGGCCCTATTTTAACAGCGCCTCGTAATGCTATTTCTCTTTGCCAAAAAATAAAATCTGTTTCATTAGCCATTAATACAACACATCTTCCTACTCAACATTATTTACTTGGCATGGCTGAGAATAATAGTTTTAAAGCTTACATAGTAGAAGGTGTTTTACAGGGACAACAACTGATGTTGTCGCAACAAAATAAAGAACAAATCAAGCTAAGCCATGGGCAGAATGTTTTCTGCGTTGCACTGTAAATAATGGCACTCAATAACATTAAGGGAATATCAACATGATGCTTATTCGTCCAATACAAAGACAAGACAAACAAGCGCTTTTACAACTCGCGACTAAAACTGGTACTGGTTTTACTTCATTGCCAAATAATGAACAGAATATTACTGATCGCATTGAAAGAATGATTGCAACATGGGAAGGCACAGCTCCGCTTTCTGATCAGGGTTATCTATTTGCACTTGAAGACACAACAACAAAAAAAGTCGTTGGTATCAGTGGTGTTGAAGTTGCTATTGGCTTAAACGAACCTTGGTATGACTTTCATGTTGGAACACAGGTTCATGCCTCTAAAGAACTAGGCATCTACAGACAAATGAAAAAATTAAGTCTGAGTAATGATCATACTGGACACAGCGAATTATGTACTTTGTTTTTAGACCCTGAATACCGAAAGAACAAAAACGGTCAGTTGTTATCTAAAAGTCGCTTAATGTTTATCGCAGCATTTAAAGAGAAGTTTTCAGAAAGAATTATTGCTGAAATGCGTGGTGTCAGTGATCAAGAAGGAGAGTCACCTTTCTGGGAGAGTTTAGGTCGTCATTTCTTTTCTATTAATTTTACCGAAGCCGATTACCTAACTGGTATTGGACAAAAATCCTTTATTGCAGAGTTAATGCCTAAGCATGCGTTTTATGTCGATTTTTTAACTGAGGCAGCAAAAGAGGTGATTGCAGAAGTACATCCTAGCACTCAACCAGCTCGCAATATTTTAGAAAGCGAAGGCATGCGTTATGAAGGTTATGTCGATATTTTTGATGCCGGACCAACCTTAGAAGCGTACACCAAAGATTTACGTGTAGTAAGAAAAAGCCAGCTACGAAAAATCGTCATCACTACAACAGAATCACTTGCACAAGAAACCTTGTTAATAGGTAACGAAAAGTATCAGGATTTTAGAGCGATCATTGCCAATCCACAGATTAATGAAAATGAAATTTACCTAACCCAAGAGCAAACACAAGCACTGTCTGTTAATGAAGGGGAACAAATACGTATCGTTCCTTTATTCGAAAAGGAGAAAAAATAATGAGCACAACAACACACTTTATTAACGGTAACTGGGAAGCAGGTACAGCGGCACAGTTTGAAAAATATAGCCCAAATAATAATATGCTAATTTGGCATGGTAATGCAGCCTCAGAAGAAGATGTTTCATTAGCAGTGAATGCTGCTAGATCAGCCTTTCCTCGATGGGCAAGCACTGACTTACAAGACAGAATTGCTATATTACGCCGCTTTGCAGAAAACTTAGCAGAAGATGCTGAACGCTTAAGCCAAGTTATCTCACAAGAAACCGGGAAACCTGAGTGGGAAACTAAAACTGAAGTACAAGCGATGATCAATAAGGTGAATATTTCAATTCAATCTCACCAAGAAAGAACCGGTGAAAAAGTCACTGAAATGGCTGATGGACAAGCCGTATTAAGACATCGTCCTCATGGAGTGTTAGCCGTATTTGGTCCTTATAATTTCCCGGGGCATTTGCCTAACGGCCACATAGTACCAGCACTACTAGCGGGTAACTGTGTTGTTTTCAAAGCAAGTGAATTAACACCATGGACAGCACAAGTCACCCTAGAAATTTGGCAACGTTCAGGATTACCTAAAGGTGTGCTTAATTTAGTACAAGGCGGTAAAGAAACGGGTATCGCACTCTCAAACAACGCCGGCACTGATGGTTTGTTATTCACAGGAAGTGCAAATACAGGTTATCAATTACACCGTCAATTAGCAGGTCAACCAGAAAAAATTCTGGCATTAGAAATGGGCGGAAATAATGCGCTTATCGTCGATAACTTTGAGCATTTAGATGCAGCAGTTAATCTTACTGTGCAATCAGCTTTTATTAGTGCAGGACAACGCTGTACTTGTGCTCGTCGATTATTAGTACGTTCAGGTAAAGCTGGAGATGAATTTATTGAGCGTTTACTTGCCGTCACAAAAGATCTAAAGGTAGGCAAATGGGATGAACAACCAGCACCTTTCATGGGCCCTGTTATTTCGATTCAAGCAGCAGAAAGCATGCTCGCTGCCCAAGAAAATTTATGTCAGCTTGGTGCAGTTCCATTATTAAAATTAGCCCGCTTACAAGTGGACAACGCCATGTTATCTCCGGGTATTCTTGATGTAACTGACGTAAAAAATCTGCCTGATGAAGAATATTTTGGTCCTTTATTAAGCATCATTCGTTATGACAAATTCTCTCAAGCAATTGAAATTGCGAATAAAACTCGTTTTGGTCTTGCTATCGGATTAATTTCTAGCAATAAACAAGATTACCAACGTTTATTATTAGAAGCGCGTGCAGGCATCGTTAATTGGAATAAACCATTAACAGGTGCATCAAGTAATGCTCCATTTGGTGGTATCGGTGCTTCTGGTAATCATCGAGCAAGTGCTTATTACGCTGCAGATTACTGCGCATGGCCAATGGCCTCATTAGAATCAGAGAAATTGACGCTACCAGCAAGCAACCTACCTGGTCTGTCTTTTAACTAATTTGTACAGGAAATGAATATGTCTGCATATGAAGTAAATTTTGATGGGCTAGTGGGATTAACTCACAATTATGCTGGTCTTTCATTTGGTAATGTTGCATCAACATCAAACAAAAATACAGCTGCTAACCCTAAACTTGCTGCGTTACAAGGTTTAGAAAAAATGAAAACACTTGCTGATATGGGTTTTCAGCAAGGTGTTATACCACCACAGGAAAGACCTTGTATTGATACATTAAGACAACTGGGGTTTAGTGGTGATGATACAAATGTACTGACACAAGCAGCAAAAAAAGCACCACATTTATTAACCACAGTAAGTTCTGCTTCTTCGATGTGGGTTGCTAATGCAGCAACCGTATCACCTTCAGCAGACAGTGCTGATGGCAAGGTGCATTTTACCGTTTCTAATCTTAATAATAAATTTCACCGAGCGATTGAAGAGCAAACAACAAGTAATGTACTTAAAAGCATTTTTGCTGATAAACAATACTTTTCACACCATCAAGCTCTACCACAACAAAGTATTATGGGCGATGAAGGGGCGGCAAACCATAACCGTTTATGTGCAGACTATGGACAATCCGGGGTTGAAGTATTTGTTTACGGAAAACAAGTTTATGGCGGAACGGTAGAGCCGCAACAATACCCGGCGAGACAAACTCGAGAAGCAAGTGAAGCTATTGCGCGTTTACATCAACTTGATCAAGAAAAAACCGTTTTTATACAACAAAACCCAAGTGTTATTGATCAAGGTGTTTTTCATAATGACGTAATTTCAGTAAGCAATGGCAATGTTTTATTCCATCACCAAGAAGCATTTTTAAACCAACAAAGTGCATTTACTGAAATACAACAAAAGCTACAGAAACTAGGCAGTCAATTTATGCCTATTGAAGTACCAAGCAATAAAGTAAGTGTTAATGATGCCGTGACAACCTACTTATTTAATAGCCAATTATTAACTAAAACTAACGGTAAAATGTTAATTATAGTGCCAGAAGAATCACGCAGTAATCCACGCGTTTGGACTTATTTACAAGAGTTGATCCAAGGTAATAATCCAATAGATGAAGTGCGCGTTTTTGACCTACGAGAAAGTATGGCAAATGGTGGCGGCCCTGCATGTTTACGTCTACGTGTTGTACTTAACGAGCATGAACTAAAAGCAACCAACCAACAATCGCTAATGAATGAAACTTTATATCAGTCACTACAACATTGGGTGAATAAACATTATCGAGATCGTTTAGTTGAAGCTGATTTAGCCGATCCACAACTCTTGTTAGAAAATCGCATTGCACTTGATGAATTAACAAAAATTATGAACTTAGGTTCTATTTATTCATTTCAGCAAGTCTGAGGTTAACATGTTCGATTTTTTAGCAGAAACCCTCGCGGGTGATAAAATATCAAGTTACTCAGGACATACCGAAACCGCTTCTTGGTTTCGCCCTGAACCTGGGGTGATCATCTTTGAGCCCCACTCAAAGAATACTAAAAGTGTACTTATCTCTGCCGCTATTCATGGTAATGAAACAGCTCCCGTAGAAATTATTGCGACCTTAGTAAACGATATTTTAATGGACAGACATACCCTGAAAGTACGTTTAATGATTATTTTAGGTAACTTGGAAGCAATGCGCCAAGGTAAACGCTATTTAGATATTGATATGAACCGCTTATTCAGTGGGCATTTTTCTTGTTATGACAGTAATGTAGAAACACGACGAGCAGCCACATTACAACAAGTTGTGGCAGATTTTTATAATAAAAAACCAACTCAATCTAAGTTACATTTTGATCTACATACAGCGATTAAACCGTCATTACATAAAACCTTTGGTCTATTACCTTTTGTTAAATCAGGGCAATATAACCATGACATGATAGCTTGGTTACAAAGCATCAAACTACAAGCATTAGTAGTTAACCACGCACCCGCCGCTACTTTCAGTTATTTCACTAGTAATGAGTTTGCAGCGGAAAGTTGTACTTTAGAACTGGGGAAAGCTAAACCTTTTGGTGAGAATAATTTGCAAGAGTTTGTAAATATTCAAAGTGGTTTAATCAACTTGATCACCAAACAGCAATACACTGAAAATACAGATTCCACATTATCTGTATATAAAGTAACACAAGTGATGACAAAACGAAGCGAGCACTTTAAATTACATTTTTCAGATGATTTAGAAAACTTTAGTGCCTTTAAAACAGGCTCTGTAATTGCATCGGATCATGACGTAGAGTATTTGGCTGAAAAGGAGGAAGCTTATATTCTATTCCCCAACAGCAAAGTTAAAATTGGTTTTAGGGCTGGATTATTACTGGCTGAAGCAGATTTATCTGCAATCACATTACAGCCTCAATAAAAATCAATAAGCCATATTGTTGATTGCTGATATGGCTTTATCAGAATATTTATACAAGTCCTGCGGTGGTCATTAAAAGCTCCACTGCATACTCATAACCAAAATACCCGGCAACATTAATCCACCTTCTAACCCAAAATAATCAGTAAAATTGTATTGTGCAGCAGTGTAAATATAAGGAGCAAAACCAACCCCTGTTTTATCTTTCATCTTTCCATAAAAACCATCGTCACCACAGTTTTCAAAAGCATCAATAAAAAACTCTCCTGCGTAAGCGTAAACACCTTTAAGCACTAATTTATCAGTAAATTGATACCAATCTTTACGTACACCAAGTAGTGCACAACGATTTCCTTGGCTATTTAAAAAGGTGCCTGTAAATAAGCTGTAATCGGAGTCGGCACTAAATTTACGTTCAACCGAAAATAACCAATTATCAAAATACTGATTTGAATCTGGATTAAGAGGGACTGCATGGAAAATAAACGAACCCGTATTGATTGAATATAAATCTAATGAGTCTGCCACGACAGGCGACGTTGTGAATCCGCATAAGAGAAACCAAAATCGCAGACGAAAGAAAGGCGAGGTACTTAACAAGTTAAAATCCATTTTAGCAAAGTTAAAAAGTGATTATAAAAGCATTACCTTTAATGTCGAGTGTATTCAGCACAACTTTACAAGCAGATGAAAGTGTAAAATAAAACAGCACTAACTTTTTACTCATTTTAAGAGTAATATTATCGCAGATTTTATTATCCCGACCATGGCTGTAGCCTTTATTTAAAAGAGAACAAAAATGACTGAAAAAACTACACAAACATTAAACAAAGAAGCATGTTTAAAAGCCGCGCAAGAATTCTTAACTCGTCGTGAAGATAACCATAGAGGTGATGCGTTACCTGCTGATTGTCGTCCTGCTAACCTAGATGATGCACTTGCAATCCAAGTTGCAACAGTTGAAGCAAGCGGTAAATCAATCGCTGGTTGGAAATGTTTAGTACCATTAAACCCAGAGCAAATGGTTGTGGGTCCTGTTTTAGAAGGTACTGTACAACAAGGTGCAGAATGTTTAGTTAAATCAACTGAAGCTGGTAAAACATTAATCGAGCCTGAAATTGCATTTGTATTAGGTGCTGACTTACCTGCTCGTGAAGATGCATACACAAATGAAGAAATTGATAATGCAATCGCTTCTACGCACATGGCACTAGAGTTATTGCAACGTCGTTACGCTCCAAATGATGACTTAACTTTCTTTGATAAATTAGCTGATTGTTTATTAAACCAAGGTATCTTTGTCGGTCCTGAAATCACTAAAGCACAAGCATACGATGCAGCGACAATTAAGCTATCAATCAATGGTGAAAGTTACGATGGTAAACACCCTAACCTATCTGCACACACACCTGTTTACTGGTTAATTAACTTCATGCGTGAAAGAGGTGTAAGCTTCAAAAAAGGCCAAACTATCATTACTGGTTCTTATGCTGGTGCAATTGAAGTTGTAGCTCAAGCAACAGAAATTGAATATGAAGGTCTTGGTAAATACCAAGTAACATTCAAAGAATTTTAGTATTAAAGCAAGCTAACTAAATAAGGTTAACTTGCTTTAAATAAGGCTTTTTTGATGGAGAAGCCTGTCACTAAAATGGTGCCTGTTATGACTAATAAGGCACCTACTAACGTATTCAAACCAATTTCTTCCCCTAAGAATAACCTTCCCCATAAAATGCCAAATAATGGTACTAAGAAAGTAACAGACAATGCCGATGCAGGACCATCATCCTTTACCAGTCTGAAATACAATAAATACGCAATGCCCGTACAAATAACCCCTAATGCTAATACAGATAAACTAATTGGTAAGGTCACAGGATCACGAATAGGTATAAAAGTAATAAAAGGTAAGACAATAATCACCGCAGCCCACATGCTGCCATGTGCATTTTCAAAGGGAGCTATCACCGGTGCCACTTTCGTATAATTAGCAGAAAATCCATACATAGCAGCTGCGCCTAAACATGCAAAAATAGCCCATAAACCTTGCTCACCTAAGGACAAAGCTTGTTGTCCAACTAACACTGAAACACCTAGCATTCCCACTAATAGACCCGCACCCGCTTTTAATTTTAAACGTTCTTTTTGCCACAAACTAGCAATGACAGCGCCAAATAAAGGAGCTGTAGAATTAAGAATAGCCAATGTTGACGCATTTAATGTTTGCGCTGCATAAGCAAATAACAAAAAGGGTAATGCCGTATTAAAAGCACCTATGATAAAAAAGTGTTTAAGATGAGATATAAATTGTAACTTTCGACGTAGATAAAGACTGATCAATAACAAACATAATGCGGCAGCTAAAACTCTTCCTTCAATTAAAAAAGCTGGGCCTAAACTATTTGCGGTCAAACGCATAAATAAAAATGAGCCACCCCAAATGGACGCCAACAAGACTAACCGTAACACACTAGCAAGTGGCATATTTCATCCTTGGAATAAGTTTTGAATGTGAGACACTATACTTAATACATAAATAGTTAAAGGAGAAGATGATGTTAATTTTTTATATTATTTGTGGTGTGATGGTATTTGCGATTTCAGGTCTGATTTTTCAATATAATCGTTTAGCAATATATCGTCGTCGTATTATTCGCCACCTTGCAACCACCAAACAACAAACACCCTTTGTATTAACGCAAGCGCAAGAACAACAAATTAAACAATGTTTTCTCAAGGGGGTAAGTATTCAACAATGTATTAACCAGATTGAAGATCAATAACTTATAGCCACCATTAATTGATAACCTAATAATACAACTAACAACATAACAGTAGAATAAAAAGTAAGAGCAAAACCTAGCGCTCGCCCGGGAGCACCTAAGTGGTAACCTTTAAAGAAAAATACTCGACCGATAGCAAACAGAAGAGAACATAAAGGAACAGCAGATAACCATGCACTAGGCATGAGCAAGCACCATATCGTATAAGCGCCAAAAGCAATAACCAACTGCTCTAAGGTATTCTGCAATAAACTCTGCAATAACCTTGCATGCCCAGAGCCATAAGTTAAACCACTACCATCAATATCTTCAGGACTAAAAAAACGAAATTTAGCTAATCTTGCAATACAGAAGATGAGAAATAATGTTGGCAATATCAGAGATCCCGCTAAAATATTTAACCTATCTGATACTTGACTAATGTTCGAATAATTTAATGGATCAAATAACACCGCAAACAAAATAATAACAACACTAATCAACATTGCTGATAGCATGCCTGTGATGACACCTTTTTGTTTTTTCGATAATGCCATGTTAGTCCTGATTAAAATAAATTAAGAATGATAAGGTTTATTAGAAGTAATTTTCGCGAGTCCTTTGATAATTCTAAATGTCGACCAAATCCATACTGCGAATAACAAAAAATAACCCACAACAAAAAAAGCCAATATAAATCCAATGATAGAAAGTCCTAAACTCCACCAAAAAGTCGTCATAATGTTTGCATAATGATCTGCAAAAATAGTCTCTCTGGCTTCATCTCTTTTAACCATTGCCCACACAACACCAATTAACCAAAAGATGCCTGTAAACATGCCAAGGATCATTAAACCATAAGCAATTAAGGCATTTGTTTTTGCAGCATCTTCAACAATAGTTAAACCAATATTAGGGCGTAAATTTGACATCTTATTCCTCGTCATATATTTCTATTAAAGCTTTATTTTTCTTTATTATCATCAATTTGAGCAGATTCTAACGGTTTATCTCGTATTTTCACCCATTCCACTTCTGAGTCAATAACTTTGCCATAGCCAGTGCTACGTTTAATATTATTAAGGCCTAATAATAAAAATCCATTCGCAAAAACAGATATAAATGTCGGCGGGAAAAGTAAGATATGCGGAGCAAAAAACAACAGTAAAATACCGATAATCACAGTACCAAAACAAAAGGCAATCCATGTAAAACCAACAGAAATAGTGACTCCCCATAACAGGACACCAATAAAAACCTGTATACAACCTTTGATCATAAATGACTCTCTTTAATAAGTTAGAGACTTCTTATAGCAATTACATTAAATACGTTATCTAAATTTTGCGATTAAAAAGCAGTTCGATTTATTGTAAATAAATATTATATGCAGACTACTTAATCACCTTTTTAATCACAACCTTATTTACCTTAGAAGCCCCTGATTTTAAAATTCGAGGAGACATTTTTTTGCTTGCATTAAGTGCTCGCTTGAATTGCTTTTTAAAACCATGCCCTTTTTTAATAGTCTCCATGCGCTGTCTATTTCTTTGTACATTACTTGCATGGATGATTTCTTGATGCACTATTTGTTTAAATAATTCAACACCAAAGGTTTTCTGATCCGTTGCAATAGATAACGCTAAAATAGCATCAGGCGATAATAGTTGTTGGTTATAATCAAGTGCCTGACAAATCATTTTCTCTTTTGCCGTTTGAGGTTCCTCTAAATTATAAGGAGGCTGCCAATCTGCAATCGGCTTTAAACGGTCGACCTGATTCACGACACCAATTACAGCAGGTTTTTTACGTGATATATTATCAGTATTGGCATAATAAGCATCAAACTTAGCTTTTAATGCTTTATCTAATTCACGAGCAGGTTGATCAGCTTTTAATACCCAGAGAATTAAGTCTGCCTGTGTCATTTCTAGCAGCATCTGACTTTCTGTTTTTTCAGTACCATCTAACCCCTGCAGATCCACAATATGTACTTCAGCTTCGTCTAACAAAACACTATAAACCGTTGTATTATCGGTAGAAGGTAAAACATCAACCTCTGCAACTAATTCCTTTTCTAACATATTGATAATGGATGACTTTCCAGCACTTGTTTGGCCAACAAGTACAATTCGTATCGGCTCTAATTGCGTTGCCATTCTTTGCTGATCTTTCTCTGAAATACTAGAAGCACTCACGTCATCATCATCAAAACTAAAGCGACCACTATATAAATCAATGGCGACTGAAGCCACTTCATCTAATAAAGCTTGTTTGGCTTTAAGTTGCATATCTTCCACAAAACCTTTGCTCATACTCGATGTTGATTTTTGACTAAATAAATCAATGGCAACTTTGGAAGGGTTAATAAATAAGTTTTTTGCATGATTCGCCCAAAAGGCCACCTTGATAGCTTTGCTTCCTACATCACCATATTTTCCATAAGCCTCATAACCCGCTTTTAAATGTGAAATTTTTAATTTTTCACTCGCAATACCGTATTTTTTTAATAATTGACGATAACGATGACTTACTTCTTCAAATAGTTGTAAACCTTCAGGAATAGTAAAATCTAATGCTTTTTTCTCAAACTCTTGTGCCACCAGCACCATAATACTCAAAGCAATATCATAAAGTGATCGCCACTCATTCTGATCGACCATTAACTGTCTAGAATGCTGCTTTGCTTTCTGCCAAATAAGTATTTCATTATTTGACCAATCATTTGATGCTTTAACAAACTCAGAGTCAACAGCCTCACTCTGGTCTATTAGTTTTTTAGTTTGTTTATGTTTAACAGTGCGGCTAAATAAAAAGAATGGAGTGGCAACGATAAGAATACTAACGGCACTAACAATAGACAGCTCAAGAATATAACCATATTTAACCGCCAGAAAGATGCCAAATCCCATCATCACCAAAGCAGGAAAAATAACAGAAATAACAATAATACCCCAAAGCCCGCCAGACAATTCAAATAACAATAAAAAGAGATTTTTAATTTTATTCATAACTTGCAGCCGCTTTACCTTTTTTAAATGAGTTTTTATATAAGGTTTGCATGGTTTCATTAGAAACAACTTCGCCTTTACTTTTATGATAAAAGTAATAACAAGCAACACGCCCTAGCCCATAACTTGTGCCAAAACTAACCACTGCCGCTCCAACAGCCCCAACAGTTTGTCCATAGATAGGGATTAATTTAACTAATTCACGCGCCCCTAGTTTGGCTGAATATTGCAATGCAAAACTACTACCTAATGTACCAATTAATTCACTAAAGGTTCTTTTATTCCACTCAACATTATATTGTTTTGCTAATGCTCTTAACATAGTTGCTTGAATCGCAGGTACTGAAACTAACCCAACAGCCGGGATCAAGTCACTTGCTGCAGCACTGCTTGCATACCAAAGCACTTCTTTTTTAACTTTATCAAAGTTATTACTTTCAACGGTAGAATGATCTTTCTTTTCAAGGATCAAACCTAATAATGGCAATATTTTTGTTAACTCAGAAATCAATAAATCTTCATTATAAATAGCACCATCTTGGCTCTCAAAATCAACACTAACGGCACTAAAGTCTGTGTTCCACACATTTTTAACTTGCTGTTCATTAAAAATGATTTGACGCTCTCGTTCGCTTTCATCACAAAGTAAAGCAGCGGTATGGATCAATAATAAATGTTTAATCTGTTTCTCTTTTTTTACCTGTTTTAATGCTGCTAACACTGCACTTTGCTCAGGTTCATCAGCTTTCATCACCACTATGACTGCATTACCTGACTCACCTATGACTGCAATATCTTCCGTTGCATCATAATCTGCTTCCCCTAATCCTCTTGTGTCTAAAAAACGCATCACGGCTTTATCTTGTGGAAAGTCGTAAACACAAGCCGTCATGGTACATGGTTCAAAACCATTACCGACTTCAATAGAAGATAGTCCAGTTAACGCTTGAATAAATGATGATTTACCAGCCCCCGTTTTACCTAACAGCCATAAAGTGGGTAAATGTTTACGTTGTAATTCATGTGCTTGAGTAAGATCAGGGTTTTTACTCGGATTAATAAATTCTTTTATTTTTGCAAACATATTTTTTACCTTTATCACACAAGCAACCGTAAAGTGTTCATCCTTAACCTACGCTAAATTTATTTTAAAACTAGTTTATTCTGTATACGAGCCGTCATTGCGCTCGTTTTAGTCAAAATTTAGTCCCCCTATTTTAACTCGCACTTAAAAAATCAAAATATTGTACTTTTTTATTTTCTTCAAACTTTCTACACATTTGCTAGTTACATTGGAAACAGTTAGATAACTCAGGAAAGCACGTTGCAATGAAAAACTTAAAACTCAAATTAAGCATTACTCTTGGCCTCTTATTAATAGTAGGCGCCTCTTTGTATTTCTACCTGCAAAGTTCAAAGTCAGAACTTGTATATTCAACTCAACCTGTTGTCAGTGGTTATATTGAAAATGCAGTATTAACCAATGGCGTTTTATACCCTTATAAAATGGTTAATGTAGGGGCCCAAGTATCAGGCCAATTACAAAATATTGCAGTCGATGTTGGTGATACAATCAAAGAGGGTGAGTTAATTGCACAAATAGATAACCTAGCGCAAAAAAACGTACTTAAAGAAGCACAAGCCTCACTTAATAACATTAATGCGCAATACCGAGCCAAACAAGCTCAGATCCACGAATCAACATTATCATTTGAGCGTCAAAAACGTATATTAGCGCAAAAGTTAAGCTCTCAATCTGATTATGATATCGCTGAAGCACAACTATTAGTTTACCAAGCAGAGCTTGAACAACTCGTTGCTGAAAAAGAAAAAGCATTAATTAGCGTTAACAATGCTGAATTAGATCTAGGTTATACCACGATAAATTCCCCCATTGATGGCACAGTTATTTATGTCTCAGTAGAGGAAGGACAAACAGTTAACACTAACCAATCAACCCCTTCTATTGTCGAAGTTGCACAACTTGATGTGATGACAGTAAAAGCGCAAATTTCAGAAGCAGATATCATCAATGTAGCCGCAGGGCAAAATGTCTATTTCTCAATTTTAGGCGCACCTAACCATAAGTTCACTGGCACACTTCGTTCCATCGAACCCGGTCCAACATTACTCACTGGTGATGATAGCCAGTTGGCAATTGGGGATAATGACGCGATTTATTACAACGCATTATTTGATGTAGAAAATAGTCAGCATTTATTACGTATTGGCATGACAGCACAAGTTTCTATTATTTTAGATTCAGCAGACGATGCATTATTAATTCCATCACAAGTATTAACGCATAAATCACCAAAAGATGGCCAATATCGAGTTTCCGTTTTAGTTAATAATCAGGTGGAAAGACGCAAGGTTAAGATTGGCATCAACAATAAAGTGCAAGCAGAAGTACTCAGCGGCTTAGAAAAAGGCGAGCAAATTATTCTTGGACAAGCCAATTTAAATAAAGCGAATAACCGTTCTGGATTAGAGTTAGGTGGTAAGTCTAGAGAAGGAAGAGGACGTCCGTAATGAAAGAGATACTATTACAAGTTACTCATTTAAGCCGTCACTTTCCAGCAGGAGATCAACAGCTAACTGTACTCGATAATATTGATTTAACGATTAATAAAGGGGAAATGGTAGCGATTATTGGCGCCTCTGGCTCTGGTAAATCGACATTAATGAATATACTAGGATGCTTAGATCAACCTAGTGAGGGAAGCTATCAAGTTAATGGTCAAGATATCTCAACAATGGATCCTGAGCAGCTTGCCCACTTACGTCGTCGTTATTTTGGTTTTATCTTCCAACGTTATCACCTACTTGATGATTTAACCGCTATTGGTAATGTTGAAATCCCAGCGCTTTACTCAGCAGAAAATAAAAGTTCCCGCCAAGCTCGAGCACAAAGCTTACTGGAGCGACTTGGCTTAGGTGACAGGTTAGATCACAAACCTAGCCAACTCAGTGGTGGTCAACAACAACGTGTGAGTGTGGCAAGAGCACTGATTAATGGCGGCAATATCATCTTAGCAGATGAACCAACCGGCGCATTGGATAGCCAAAGCGGTAAAGAGATGATGAAACTACTCAGAGAGTTACATCAACAAGGTCACACGATTATTCTAGTGACACATGATCCTAAAATTGCCGAAACAGCCGATCGCATAATTGAAATAGCCGATGGAAAAATCATTAATGACACTTCATCCATCCAACAGCTAACATCACAACCATTAGAAGAAAAACAGCTAGCAACCAATAACAATCCAGAAGTGAACATTAGCGCTTGGTTTAGTTTTATCGAAACATTAAAAATGGCTGTCACGTCCATGGCAAGTCATCGTTTAAGAACATTTTTAACCATGCTTGGTATTATTATTGGCATTGCATCCGTAGTGTCAGTGGTGGCAATTGGTAATGGCTCCCAACAATCCGTATTAGAAAGTATGGCATCGATGGGAACAAACACCATTGTACTCAAACCCGGTTCGGGATTTGGCGACCGACGAGCAGGAAGAGTGAGAACGTTAACTGCTGACGATGCCAAAGCGATCAGTAATCTTTCATTTGTAGATAGTGTCACTCCGACAGTGCGAGTAAATGTTGCCGTTCGTTATGCTAGCGAAGCTATCACGGCTGAAGTTCAAGGTGTGGGCTCTGCCTATTTTAGAGTTAATGGTTTTGAATTAGCTCAAGGACAACTGTTTGAAGAAGATAGTGTTACAGACTTAGAACAAGTTGCCATTATCGATAACAATACACTAAAGGATTTATTTCCAGAGGGTGATGCGCTCGGAAAAGTCATTTTTCTTGGACGATTGCCAGTCAGAATTATTGGTGTCACCGCAGAGAAAAAAATGGCATTTGGTAACAGTGATTCTTTGAATGTTTGGTTGCCATACAGCACAGTCAACGCGCGTATTTATAGCCAAAATTATGTAAATGATATTACCGTCCGAGTGAATGATGAAGTTTCAAGTAGTGCAGCGGAACAAGCGATAATTAACCTGATAAAAATGCGTCATGGTGTCGAAGACTTTTTCACCATCAACACAGATACCATCAGAGAGAATATCGAAAAAACATCATCTACCATGACCTTGCTTATTTCAGCGATTGCCTTTATTTCATTAGTGGTTGGAGGCATTGGAGTAATGAACATTATGCTAGTTTCAGTAACGGAGCGGACACGAGAAATTGGTATTCGTATGGCAGTAGGTGCACGACAATCTGATATTTTAAAGCAGTTTTTAATAGAGGCGGTATTGATCTGTATTTGTGGCGGAGCTTTAGGGGTCAGTTTGGCTTACTTAATCGGCATTGTACTCGCGTCAACAGGTAGTAGTTTAACTATGGTTTACTCGCTCAGCTCGATTATTGCAGCCTTCATATTTTCATCTGCCATTGGTGTATTATTCGGTTTCTTACCCGCCCGTAATGCAGCCAGGTTGAACCCCGTTGAAGCTTTATCAAGAGGTTAATAGACAAACAATAACGCATAAAAAAACCTCACATTAAACATTGTTAATGGGAGGTTTTTAGTATTTTTTCTGCTTTATTAAATCAACTTTATGAAGGTCGATTATTCCACTGTAACAGCCTTAGCTAAATTACGTGGTTGGTCTACATCAGTGCCTTTAATTAGGGCCACATGATATGACAATAATTGCATTGGAACTGTGTAATAAATAGGTGCTGTAATTTCACTTACTTTTGGTAAGTTAACTACTTTCATACCTGCTTCATTATTAAAACCAGCTTCTTTTTCAGCAAATACATATAACAAACCACCACGAGCTCGTACTTCTTCAATATTTGACTTTAATTTCTCTAGCAGTTCATTACCAGGAGCAACAACTACAACCGGCATATCAGCATCAACTAATGCTAATGGACCATGTTTTAATTCACCCGCTGCGTAGGCTTCTGCATGAATATAAGAGATCTCTTTTAGTTTTAAAGAGGCTTCCATTGCAATTGGGTAAAATTCACCACGACCTAAAAATAGTGTGTGATGTTTTTCTGCAAAGTCAGGTGCAAGCGCGGCAATTTCTTTATCAAATGTTAATGCAGTTTCTATTTGAGCAGGTAATGCCACAATAGCTTCAACAATCTCTTTTTCTTTCGCTGCATCAATACGTTTTTGTTGTTTACCCATTGCAGTTACTAACATTAATAATGCTAATAATTGCGTAGTAAATGCTTTTGTTGATGCCACACCGATTTCAGTGCCTGCTCGTGTCATGAATGCAAAATCTGATTCACGTACTAATGATGAACCTGCAACATTACATACTGTCATCGCAGCCATGTAGCCACTTTCTTTTGCCAAACGTAATGCAGCTAATGTATCAGCAGTTTCACCTGATTGAGACAAGGTAATTAATAAACTATTAGGACGTGTTACAAATTTTCTGTAGCGAAACTCAGAAGCGATTTCAACATCACAACTCACACCTGCTAATGACTCAAACCAGTAGCGAGCTGTCATACCTGCATTGTAAGAAGTACCACAAGCAATAATTTGTACATGTTCTACTTTATTTAAGATCTCAACAGCATTCACACCAATACTTTCAGTGATCACTGCATCATGAGAAATACGGCCTTCCATGGTGTTGATCAATGCAGTTGATTGTTCAAAGATTTCTTTCTGCATGAAGTGGCGATATTTACCTTTATTACCTGCGTCTGATTCTACGTTTGATTCGATAACTTCACGCTCTACGGCATTACCACTCTGATCAAAAACAAACACATCTCGACGGGTAATTTCAGCAACGTCACCTTCTTCAAGGTACATAAAACGACGTGTTACGTTTAATAATGCAAGTTGGTCTGACGCTAAGAAGTTTTCACCAATACCACGACCAATAACAATTGGGCTACCTGAACGGGCAACAACTAAACGACTTGGATCGTTACTGTCCATTGCAACCATGCCGTAAGCACCTTCTAATTGAGTTACAGATTTTTGTACTGCTTCTCTTAATGATGCTGCGCTTTTTAATTCCCATGCAACTAAGTGCGCAATAACTTCTGTGTCTGTTTGAGAATAAAAAACATAACCACGTTGTTGTAATAATTCGCGCAACGGCTGATGATTTTCAATAATACCGTTATGTACAATAGAGATACTGTTTGAAACATGAGGGTGTGCATTTATTTCTGAAGGTTCACCATGAGTTGCCCAACGAGTATGTGCAATACCAGTACCACCTAAAACTGCATTTTCATCAACAGCATCGGCTAAAGCTTGCACTTTACCTAAACGACGAACTCTAGTGCAGTTACTTTTGTCATCTACAACGGCCATACCAGCAGAGTCATAACCACGATATTCTAGTTTTTTTAGACCCTGTAATAATATTTCTGATACTTCTCTTTGCGCAATTGCACCAACGATACCGCACATAAAATTCTCCTTGATAATAGTTTTATAATAATAGATGTGCACTTTAGTGTATTTGTTGCAATAAATCACGCAAAAAACAGCAAAAACACGCAAATAAATTGATATTCATGCAAATACACTCTTTAAAATAATGAAAGCTGCTAAATAATATAGTTAATTATTTCAATTTAACGTTATTAACGCATCAAGCTTATATTTTTACAGTTAACTATTCACTTATATATAATTACTGTTTAAAGTTACAGTTCTTATATTGTTGGTGGAAAGTACATGTTGAATCAATCGCTCATTCAAACGTTATCATTATTTTGGAAATTATTAACGGTTCTGATCCTGCCAGTCATCATGTTTCTCTATATAAAATTCATGGATGTATGTTATGAACAGCCTTTTACTTTCGCTGATTTAGACCAAGGTAAAAACATTCATAAATGGATGATTATTGCTATTTATTTAGCTTTTTTACTTTGTTGGAACAGACTCAATCCCATCGTCATGAATATATTAAAAAAACTGGAACATTAAAAATGCCAACAGAGTTAATCACTAACAATACCCTCTTAATTACCGTTGTTGTCAGCTTATTATTGTTATGCTTATTAACCTTTACTTTATTTGCTTTATCTCGCAGTAAAAAACAACTTGCCGCACAACATCTTGCCTTAAAATTAACAGAACAAAATCTACAACATGAAACTCAACAGAACCAATCACATCAACATAAAATAGATGATTTATCCTTACATAACGACAGTTTACAAGCTCAAGTCAGTAAATTAACAACGCGCGTTAGAGAATCAGACGTTCGCTTACAAGCTGGCGAACAGCGTTTACAAGATCAACAAGCAACCGAAGCTAAGCTGAGTCAACAATTTGAAGTCCTATCACAGCGCATTTTTAATGATAAATCGAGTCAATTTAAACAGTTAAACGAGCAATCTATTAAACAATTGTTAGATCCGTTAAAAACTCAGTTAGAAGGGTTTAAAAAGCAGGTAAATGATTGTTATATAAATGAAAGTAAAGAACGTTTTAATTTAAAACGAGAAATAGATCAATTAGCTAACCTCAATAACTTAATGCATCAAGAAACCCAAAATTTAACTAATGCGTTAAAAGGTGATAACAAGCAACAAGGTAATTGGGGAGAGGTTGTTTTACAGCGAATTTTAGAAAACTCGGGGTTACGCGAAGGCCATGAGTATGCGACACAAGTTAATTTAAAAGATAGCCATGGGCAGCGATTTTTACCCGATGTGATTGTCAATTTACCACAGCAACGCAATATTATTATTGATTCCAAAGTTTCTTTAGTGGCTTATGAGCGTTATTTTAATAGCCAAGATGTAACACAACAAAAGCAAGCGATTGAAGCGCATTGTTTATCTATTCGTCAGCATATACGGGGGTTAGGTAAAAAAGATTACCAAGATCTCATTGGAGCTAATACGTTAGATTATGTTTTACTCTTTGTGGCTGTTGAGCCTGCTTTTACTGCCGCTTTAGAACATGATCCAAGTTTGGTTCAACTAGCTTTAGATAATAATATTCTGCTCGCAAGTCCAAGTAACTTAATGATTGCTCTACGCACAATTGAAAACTTATGGCGTTTTGAACGACAAGAAAAAAATGGGCAATTAATTGCTCAACAAGCAAGCAAGCTATACGACAAATTACGCTTATTTAGCGATAACTTTTTAGAAGTTGGCTCGCAAATAGATAAAGCACAAAAAACTTACCATAGCGCCCTTAAACAGCTTAGTTCTGGTCGTGGCAATGTTATTCAACAAGCTGAACAATTAAAAGGCTTAGGTGTGCCAATTAAACGGCCATTATCAGAAAAGTTAACAGAACAAAATAGTCCTGTTCAAGAGGCAAGCAATAACCAAACCGCGGCATTAAATAACACTGAGAGTTAAGCTAATAACTGCTTTATTTTGCTTTCAAACCAATGGTAGCGAGTAGGCAACTGACGATAACGTTTTTGAGTTAAATAGAGTGGCTCTTGGACTGTTATTTTAAGTGGGAAAATAGTGAGAGATTGTTGTTCTGTAAACTGTAAAACTGCACGTTTAGGCAGAATAGTGAAACCTAACCCTTTTGCGACTGGTAATAAAATTTGCTGCGATTGGTTTACATAACCTTTAATATTTAAGCTATCAGGCCCTTTATAATCCACTTTAAAGTTACTAGAAAAAACCTTTTCTATAAAATGTAATCCATCAGGATGGTTAATAAAACCTATTTTATTAAGTTCAGCAAAACACTCACTGCCCGTCACTTGAATGCTTGTAGGTAACACCAGTTGTAACTCTTCATAACCTAATAAAGTCTGTTTTAATTGTTCCTGTGCGCTTTCAACCGTGACAATGCCCAAATCAACTTTATTATTCAGCAAATCATTAATAATGTTCTTATTAGGAGCGGCTTCAACAAATACGGAAAGCTGCGGATATAAGGTTTGTTGCTGTACAAAATAAGGATATAAAAAGCTCGCTAATCCACCAGAGCAGGCCATTGAACAAATACCTTGAGTGGCGTCATCATGATTAATTTCTTCATTTAACTGTTCTTCTAACAAACGCATTTTTAATCCCGTTTGATAGAGTTTTTCACCCGCTAATGTTAATTCAAATCGTTTACCGTAGCGTTGTAATAACAAGGTGTCGAAATGTTTTTCTAACTTTTTTATATGTTGGGTTACACCCGGTTGGGTCATAAATAACTGTTCGGCAGTCTGTGTAAAATGCTCTGTTTCAACCAATTTCATAAAAGTATTTAAGTGCTTTTGATTGAGCATAATAGATCTCTTTTATTATCTGATTAACGACGCCAAAAGTGACGTGTAAATATAACTGCAACGGTTAAAATCTCTAAACGTCCCATCAACATACCAATGGATAACACCCATTTAGACGCATCAGGCAAACCTGCAAAATTACCCGAAGGACCTATTTCAGGCACTAAACCTGGTCCAACATTTGAAACGGCAGTGATTGATGCGGTTAATGAGGTTAATGGCGATGAACCAAAAAGAGTTAATAACAGTGTTGAAATAGCAATAGTCGCGAGGTATGCAAGTACGAATGCGATCAATGATCTTAGTATGTCATCGCTTACTTTGCGATTATTATACTGTTGTGGAAATAGTGCATGTGGATGCATTAACAACATAAGCTGACGCTTGAGCAGACTAAAAGCAATTTGGAAACGGAAGATTTTAATACCTCCCGCTGTAGACCCTGAACATGCGCCTGTAAATAATAAACCAAAGAAGATAACAACACTAAAATCTCCCCAAGTAATAAAATCATCTAACCCGTAGCCCGTTGTGGTCACTACGGAAACAACATTAAACACACTTAAACGAATAGCATCTAACCAAGAAAACTGTCCCGTATAGACCAAATATGCACTTAAACTCAATGAACACACAAAAACTAACTTAGCAAAACCTTGAATTTGCGCATCTTTCCATAAAGGTTCAAGTGATTTTTTATGTACACTTCTGACTAATAATAAGAAAGGTAAACCACCCAAAAACATAAAGATCACAGCGTTTAAATGAGCAAAATGTGAAAAGTGCCCCATTGAGCTATCTGATGTTGAATAACCACCGGTGGAGATAGTTGTCATTGCATGGTTAACTGCATCAAAAGTTCCCATACCAGCTAATCGATAACCAAAGAAACAACATACGCTTAAAAACATGTAGACCAAGAGGATATCTAACGCCACACGACGTGTTTTAGCTGACGATTTCTCAGACCAATCTGATGATTCGGTTTGGAATAAACGCATCCCACCAACATTTAAGAAAGGCAGAATAGCTACCCCCATTACAATGAAACCAACACCACCTAGCCATTGTAAAATTGAGCGCCATAATAGAATACTAGGGTGCATAGTATCTAAACCATGCAATACCGTACTTCCTGTTGTTGTAACACCAGACATGGTTTCAAAAAAGGCATCGCTGTAACTGATATGTTCAATAAAAACAAAAGGTAAAGCTGCAAATAAACTTGCTAGCATCCACACCCCAGTTGTCAGTAAAAACATCTCGCGCACACCTAAATGAGAGCGTTCTTCTTCGCCACCCAGATAAATAAACAAGATAGAGGCAAGATGGGTAATAATAATGGAAAATAAGAATTCAAAGCCACCAAAGGTTTTGCTATGAAAAGCAAAAACCATTGGGATATACATAAATACTGCCATTTTCGACAGTACTAAACCTGTGATAAAAAATAGAGGGCGATAAGTCATCGATTACTACTTATAAAAAGAATGGACTTGGTTGGAATAGCTTTTCAATATCACTAATGTATTTTTTATTCACTAGGAACAAAATAACATGATCATCACTTTCAACCACAGTGTCATCGTGTGCAATTAATACCTCTTCGTCACGTACAATAGCGCCAACACTGGTGCCTTTTGGTAATTTCAATTGCGCTAACTCTTTGCCAACCACTTTAGAGGTTGTACTATCACCACGAGCAACAATTTCAATCGCTTCTGCAAGCCCTTCACGTAACGAATAAACATGTTTTAAATCGGCTTTACGTACATGTGTTAAAAGAGCTGATAATGTTGCTTGTTGTGGGGAGATTGCGATATCTAAAATATTACCTTGGATCAAATCAACATAAGCATTACGTTGAATAAGCACCATCGCTTTTCGAGCACCAAGACGTTTTGCTAACATGGCTGACATGATATTAGCTTCATCATCGTTTGTTACTGTAATAAACAAATCGGTTTGATCGATATGCTCTTCCATTAACAGTTCTTTATCTGACGAATCACCACAAAAAACAATGGTATTAGATAAGGTTTCTGACAGATACTCTGCTCGTTTAAAATTCTTCTCAATTAACTTAACTGAGTTTTCTTTTTCTAAACGTTTAGCCAAGCTTTCACCAATATAACCACCACCAACAATCATGATGCGTTTATATGGATGCTCCAGTTTTTGCATCTCGCCCATAATCGCACGGATATTAGGGCTAGCGGTAATAAAAAACACCTCATCATCGGCTTCGATAATAGTGGTACCTTGCGGACGAATCGCTTTACCACGTCTAAAGATTGCCGCCACACGCGCTTCGATATTAGGCATGTGCTCTTTTAGTGCAGAAATCGCATTACCTACTAATGAACCACCGTAATAAGCTCGAATAGCCACCAGCCCAACTTTGCCATTAGCAAAGTTAGCTACTTGTAATGCACCTGGATATTCAATGAGTTGTGCAATGTAATCACTTACTAACTTTTCTGGCGCGATAATGTGATCAATAGGAAAAGCATCTTTGTTAAACAATTCAGCTTCATGCATAACCACACTTTGAGAACGAATACGGGCAATTTTTTTAGGAACATTAAACAATGTAAATGCAATTTGACAGGCAACCATATTCACTTCATCACTGTTGGTGACAGCAATCAACATATCTGCGTCAACGGCACCTGCTTCACCTAGTGTATGTGGGCTAGAAGCACTGCCATGTACCACACGTAAATCGAAACGATCTTGTAATTCTTGTAAGGCTTCGTGGTTTTCATCCACTACGGTGATATCGTTATTTTCGCCAACCAAGTTTTCCGCTAAAGAAGCACCTACTTGTCCTGCACCTAAAATAATAATTTTCATTTGCTCTCACTGCTTATCAATTTACTGTGGGCTGCTCTCTTTTTATAACGCTTTTTGTAATTTAGCGTAATAAAAGCCATCCATTTTTTGTTCATTTGGCAATATTTGACGAGGTGTTGCCTCATTATTATATTGCGCAACTAATGGAATTAATGATGCGTCGCTTGTTGTTTGTAAAAAATCATTGATTTGTAAGTCATTTTCATCAGGTAAAATAGAACAGGTCGCGTATAAAAGCACGCCTCCTGGTTTTAATTTTTTCCATAACGCAGATAAAATGTTTTTTTGTAATGACACTAATTCACTAATATCACTATCACGACGTAACCAACGAATGTCAGGATGGCGACGTATTACACCAGTTGCACTACAAGGCGCATCACATAAAATACGATCAAATTGCTCGCCTGACCACCATTCATCTGGTTTTGAAGCGTCACCATGAATGACCGTTGCTTGTAAATTTAAACGTTGCAAATTATCTTTCACACGTAATAAACGTTTTTCATCAAAGTCCACCGCAACCATTTGTTTCAGTTCAGGTTGTAACTCTAATGTGTGAACCGTTTTTCCGCCTGGAGCGGAACAGGCATCTAAAACAAGATCACCTGCTTGTGCATCTAAATAATGTGCAGCTAACTGCGCAGCTCCATCTTGTACTGAAACCCAACCAGCTTCAAAGCCTGGTAGTTGGTAAACATCACAAGCATTTTCTAAACATAAAGCGTTATCATTAAATTCAGCAATGCTTGCCGTTTTTTCCTGTTCAGTCAACAACGCAAGGTATTGCTCACGATCATGAAAGCGTGAGTTTACACGTAACCACATGGGTGCTTGTTGGTTATTTTCAGTCATTATTTGCACTGCTTTTTCTTCGCCATAAGCCGCTTGCAAACGTTTAACTAACCAACTTGGATGGCAATATAAAAGCGCAGGTTGTTGATCTGCTTTTTCAATTAAACTCTCTTGCTCACGTAAAAAGCTTCTTAATACACCATTTACCATACCTTTTAAGGCTGGTTTTTTTAATGCTTTTGCACCATTAACCGTTTCACCAACAGCGGCATGACTTGGAATACGCGTATATAAAAGCTGATAAATGCCCACTAAAATTAGAAAGTGTAAATCACGCTGTTTACCTGTTAACGGCTTTTTCATTAATGAACGGCAGAAAAAATCTAAACGAGGAAGCGTACGCAAAACACCGTAACATAGCATTTGGACTAGGGCTTTATCTTTAGGAGAGAGATCTTGTTGGATCGCAGGCAAAGCTTGGGAAAGCGATTGCCCTTTTTCTACGACTTGATTTAGTACTTTAGCGGCAATTGCACGTACGTTCATTATGTTTGGCCTTGTTCAAGTAAGTTGCTAGCAACAGTAAATAATTCACGACGCGAATTTAACACATCCTGCACAGGCATTGCTTTTTTACCTGCTAATTGGATAATTTCTAAATTTAAAACACCTTCACCTGTTGCCACCTGAATACCGTTTTTATCAACCTTGATAATAGCACCTGCACTTTCAGTGGTGGTAGATTCTACAATAGTCGCTTTATGCACTTTAATTGTTTGCCCAGCCCATTCAAAATAACTAATAGGCCACGGGCTAAATGCGCGAATACAACGGTCAATAAAAGTAGCATCATCACGCCAGTTAATTAACGCTTCTGCTTTACTCAATTTTTTGGCATAAGTTGCATGACTTTCATTTTGTTTTTCTGCAACTAATTCACCTGCTTGTAACTGCTGAATCGTTTCAATTAATACTGCAGGGGCTTGTTTTGCTACTTTCGCGTATAACGAAGCACTGGTTTCATCAGCGTCAATTGGACAACTTACTTTTTTTAACATATCGCCGGTGTCTAAACCTTCATCCATTTGCATAATGGTCACACCCGTTTCTTTGTCACCCGCCCAGATTGCACGTTGAAAAGGAGCTGCACCACGCCATCTAGGTAACAATGAACCATGCACATTTAAGCACCCTAAACGCGGTGTTGTTAAAACACTCACTGGTAAAATTAAACCATAAGCAACAACTATCATCAGGTCAGCCTTCAATGTAGCAAGTTGTTCCACACTTTCAGCTTGTTTGAAGTTTTCTGGTTGATAAACCGCAATATCATTTGCTAATGCAACTTCTTTAACAGCACTAGCCGTTAATTTTTTACCGCGACCTGCTGGGCGATCTGGTTGGCTATAAACAGCAACAACATTAAACTCTGCATCAATTAATGCTTGTAAATGATTTGCAGCAAAATCGGGGGTACCAGCAAAGATGATATTTAGTTTTTCCACGCAACAACCTTAAATAATATGTAAAGAAAAATAAAAAACTATGAGAATTTTTTATTTTGACGCTGTAATTTTTCTAACTTAGCTTTAATACGTTTTTGCTTAAATGGTGAAAGGTAATCAATAAATAGCTTACCTTTTAAATGATCTAATTCATGTTGGATACAAACAGCAAATAAACCTTCAGCTTTCACTACTTGTTTTTCACCTTCTAAATCTAAATATTCTAAAGTAACGAATTCAGCACGTTCTACATCAGCATTTGTATCAGGAACAGATAAACAACCTTCTTCTGATACTTCAACTCCAGACGTTTCTATAATAGTTGGGTTAATCAGTGTAATTGCTTGATCGCGACTCTCAGAAACATCGATAACAACAATGCGTTGATGAATATTTACTTGAGTAGCAGCTAAACCAACGCCATTTTCGTCATACATGGTTTCAATCATGTCAGATGCTATTTTTTTGATTTCAGGTGTGATCTTGTCAACGGGTTTAGCAACAGTTCGTAGGCGTTCGTCCGGAAAATGTAATACTTCTAATAAAGGCATGATATTATTTGGCTCATAGTTAATGTTAAAGAATGTTAATTCTAGTCATTTCCTTTTACAAAAAACAGTTTTATTAATCACAGGACAAGGATTGTTATGAAATTAAAACTAATTGCTTCACTGGTTATTGGTGCGGCACTTTCAATGTCGGCAATTGCCGACATAATAACATTGAAAAAAGATCGCCCCGAGACATATACTGTTAAGAAGAATGATACTCTTTGGGACGTTTCAACTCAATTTTTAAACAGTCCATGGTTATGGCCTCGTTTATGGCAAGAAAATGACCATATTGCCGATCCACATTTAATTTATCCTGGTGACGTATTAAAGCTAATTTGGGTAGATGGAGAACCTAAATTAACACGTAAGCTTTTAAAAAGATTATCGCCAACACCACGTTTGGAAAAGAAAGGTCAACCAATTCCAACAATTCCATTAGTTGCCATTTCTGCATTTTTATCAAAAGATCATATTATTGACCCTGACCTCGTGAAAGATGCTCCTCGTTTATTAGGTGATGCGAATGCTTCTCCACGTTTTTTTGAAGGAGATATTTTTTATGCTCAAGGTCAATTCGATAAAAAGAAACTTTATGGTATTTATCGTTTAGGTGATGTTTATAGAAATGTTGAAACTGGAGATCCATTAGGCTCTGAACTAATCTTTATTGGACATACGCAAGTATCAACGAGCCCAGATGTTGAGGGAACGAAAAAAATAACACCAATGGATTTCATTAGAAGCTCTCAAGAAGCGCGTCAAGGTGATTTAATTTTACCAATCCCTGAATATGAAACATTACCGGCTTATTTTATTCCTCAATCTGTGCCAAAAACTGAAAAAGGTCATATCTTAGCAGCACTGAACAATGCAGTTGCTATTGGCAAATGGGATATTGTGGTGATTGATAAAGGTAAAGAAGATAGTGTTCAAATTGGCTCTATGTTCTCTATCTTACGTTCAGGTCCTGCTGTGTTAGTGAGTGATAAGAAAATAATTTACCAAGAAGACGGTAATGCGTTTGAAAAAATGGGTGATCCAGATTTAATGATCCCAGCTCAACGTGTTGGTGAATTAATGGTTTTCAAGGTATATGAAAAAACAAGTATTGCTATCGTAATGCGCGCAACAGATGCCATGGGTGCTAAATATAAAATTGAAGGGTTAGAGTTTTAACCCTCTTTTATATTAAAAGCTAAGGAGGTTTTTATTCAACAAGATCTATTTGACGATATTGATATGAATACAGACCCTCTTTGTTGCTGGATAGCATTAGATGCTATTCCAGCATTACAAAAGCGTAAAATATTTACGCTTTTGTCTCATCACTCCATCCAACAACTATTTCAACTTAATCAAACGCAACTTGCCAAATATCACCTTAAACCTGATCAAATAAAAGCATTTTTAGAGCCTGATTTAACGTTTATTCAGCATTGTATCGATTGGCAACAACAAGCATCAGATAACTATATTATTAGCTATGGTGATAAACGTTATCCTGAATTATTAAAACAGATCAGCAGTCCTCCCTTATTACTATTTGCACAGGGTAATATCGATTTATTATCTTCTCCACAAATTGCTATTGTCGGTAGTCGAAGCTGTACACCATACGGACAACAAAAAGCACATGATTTTGCGCAACAACTTGCACAAGCAGGGTTAACGGTTACTAGTGGATTAGCAATTGGTATTGACGGTATGGCGCATCAGGGGTGTTTAGCTGAAACAGGTGCAACTATTGCCGTATTGGGTACCGGCTTAAATAAACTCTATCCAAAACGCCATGTTTCACTAGCGAATAAAATCCGCGAGACAGGTTTATTAATCTCTGAGTTTTGGCCAGATACTCCAGCCTACCCAACTAATTTCCCTCGACGTAATCGCATTATCTCTGGCTTAAGTTTAGGCACCTTAGTGATTGAAGCGTCGGTTAAAAGTGGTTCTTTAATTACGGCTCGTTATGCTATTGAGCAAAATAGAGAAGTGTTTGCACTACCGGGCTCTGTGGATAACCCACAAGCATGTGGCTGTTTGCAGCTCATTCAACAAGGTGCAAAATTAGTATTAAATTGCACAGATATTATGAATGAATTTCCACAGTTAATGCTTATTACTCATACTGAAGAACCTGAACTTAACACATTAAAAGATAAACATTTTTTACTCGATATGATTGATTATCACCTAACCTCTTTTGATACTATTTTAGCGCGCAGTGGCTTAGATGTAGTCACCTTACAAAATGAGTTAATAGAACTAGAGATAAATGGTACAATTAATGCCCAACCGCAAGGTTACATTAAGTTAAAAGGTTAGTTATGTTCGAAATTATCATGTATCTCTTTGAAAGCTATATCCAAGTTGATCAAACAATGGAGCTTGATGCACAAGAGGTGACCGATGAATTAATGCAAGAAGGCTTTCAAAAATCTGAGATCACTAAAGCATTAGCATGGTTAGATAATTTAGCGAGCATGCATACCCAAGATCCACAAAGTAGAACATTAGCAGAGCAAGCAACATCACATCGTTTTTATAATAAAATAGAGCAACGTCATATTTCTATAGAATGCCAAACTTATATCAGCTACTTAGAAGAAGCTAAAATTTTAACAACACATACACGTGAAGTTGTTATTGATTGTGTGATGTCTCTAGACACCACAGAACTTCTTTTAGAAGATTTAAAGTGGTTAATTCTGATGGTGTTATTTAATGACCCAATGAGTGACGGTGCCTTTTTACAATTAGAATCAATGCTAATGGATTTTGAGGAAGGATTGATTCATTAATATGAGCAATTTAAACACTCACCATAAAAAAGTATCTGAAGCCTGCCCTAAATGCGCGTCACCATTACATATTAGAAATGGTAAACAAGGGCCATTTTTAGGTTGTAGCAGTTATCCTGCATGTGATTATTTACGTCCACTACATGAAAAAGGCGAGATAAAAAAAGTACTCACAGGTAGTCGCTGCCCTCTTTGCTCAAAAGAGTTAGTACTAAAACAAGGTCGCTTTGGTTTATTTATTGGATGTAGCGATTACCCTCATTGTGAACACACAGCTCAGCTTTCAGAACAAAATGTTGCCGCACCAGAAACTAAAAAAGAAGCAGCAATTACTTGTCCAAGTTGTAAAAAAGGAGAATTGGTTCAACGTCAGTCTCGTTTTGGTAAAACTTTTTATGCCTGTAGCAATTACCCTACTTGTAAATATGCGGTAAACGACAAACCAGTCAATGAGTTTTGCCCTGAATGTCATTGGCCAATTATGGTTGAGCGAAAAACCAGCACTGCATTACGTATAATTTGTCCTAAAAAAGGATGTGGTTATCGTAGTAAGCCGATATAATTAAAGGCAAAATAAGGTTGTTTTTATACCGCACAAACATCCTATCTAATTTCACTAAACATATAATTTTAAAGTTGATTTTCAATGACCCATTACAATCTTCCTGATGCAATCGCTGCATTAAAAAACCAAGGTGTAATTGCTTATCCTACTGAATCTGTTTTTGGATTAGGTTGCGATCCCGACAGTGAAGTTGCCATTCAAAAAATTCTCGATTTAAAACAACGCCCTGCGTATAAAGGGTTGATTTTAATTGCAGCTAATATCGAACAATTACAAAATTATGCAGATTTTTCATCATTAAGCAGCGATCAACTCAATAATATCAAAGCAACTTGGCCGGGCCCCTTTACTTGGGTTGTCCCAATACAAAGTTCATTATCAAAATTAGTGAGTGGAGACTTTAATAGCATTGCAGTCCGAGTCACTAAACATCCTGTAGTACAAGCGCTATGCCAAGAGTTTGGTAAGCCAATTATTTCCACTAGTGCAAATTTATCGGGATTAGAAGCTTGTGTAACAGCACAGCAAGTCGCACAAATGTTTATTAGTAATCCACTACTTGATTATATCGTTGATCAGCCTGTCACGGGGTTGGAAAATCCTTCACAAATTCATGATGCATTAACCGGTAAGCGATTACGTTAATTTACTGCAACGATAGTAATATAAGCATCTCCATAGTGATGAAGTTTTAATTAAATCAAAATCCTTAACCTAAAATCACTTAGCCAATTCACCGGGTGAACTTTGCATATGATGGGGTAACGGGTATAATCGCGCGCATTATTTAAACTATATAAACAATCCCCTTACAACAGGAGTACGCATGAAAGTTGGAATTATTATGGGCTCGAAGTCTGACTGGCCGACCATGGAGCACGCGGCAAATATGCTAGCTTCTTTTGGAATTGAATATGAAACACGCGTTGTTTCTGCACACCGTACTCCACAGTTATTAGCTGATTACGCTTCTAGTGCTGCTGAACGCGGCATTAAAGTGATTATCGCTGGTGCTGGTGGCGCTGCACATTTGCCAGGTATGGCTGCTGCTTTTACTAGTTTGCCTGTATTAGGTGTACCGGTTCAATCTAAAGCACTAAAAGGCATCGACTCTTTATTATCAATCTGCCAAATGCCTAAAGGTGTTGCAGTAGGTACTCTTGCAATCGGTGAAGCCGGTGCTGCAAATGCCGGTTTATTAGCAACACAAATTCTAGCTTGCCAGCAACCAGAATTACTTGCAAAAGTTGACGCATTCCGTCAAAAACAAACAGATACTGTTTTAGCTAACCCAGATCCAGCGATTTAATATGAATATTCTAGTATTAGGTGCAGGCCAACTTGCACGTATGATGAGCTTAGAAGCTGCGCCCTTAAATTTAAACATACGCGCGTATGATGTAGGCACAAAACAAGTTGTTCACCCACTGACATTACAGTCATTTGAGCAAACACTTGAAGATGCTATCGCTTTTGTTGACGTGATCACTTGTGAATTTGAACACATCCCTGATGATGTACTCACTCTTTGCTGTGATAGTGGCAAGTTCTTCCCGGGTAAAGCTGCAATCAAAGCCGGTGGCGATCGTAGTATTGAAAAAGCACTACTTGATAAAACTGGCGTTCCTTCTGCTCCTTATAAACTGATCACTGAAAAACAACACTTAGTTGATTCAGTATCATTATTAGGTTTACCTTTAGTGATTAAAACTTGCCAAGCGGGATATGACGGTAAAGGGCAATGGCGCTTAAAATCAGTCGAGCAAATAGATACTATTTGGGCTGAAATGGCAGAGTTTATTAAAGCCGGTACAGAAGCTTTCCCTCACAGTATTATTGCAGAAAAGATGATCCCCTTTGATCGTGAAGTATCTGTTATTGGTGCACGTGATAAAGCAGGCAATATCGCAATATATCCTGTTACTGAAAATCAACATACAAACGGGGTATTAACGTTATCATTAGCGGCTGAAATTGATCTTAATGTTCAACAGCAAGCCATTGATGCATTTAATAAATTATCAGAAAAAATGGATTATGTTGGTGTATTAGCGATTGAATTCTTTGATGTAGGTGGTCAATTAATGGTTAATGAAATTGCACCACGTGTGCATAACTCAGGTCACTGGACACAACAAGGTACTGTTTGTAGTCAGTTTGAAAACCATATGCGTGCGGTAGCCGGTTTACCATTAGGTGATACTCAATTGCAGAAAGTGAGCGCAATGATCAATGTATTAGGTCAGGCATCAATCAGCAAGCAAGTACTTAGCATCAGTGATGTTAAAAGCCACTGGTACGGTAAAGCACAACGAATCGGTCGTAAAATGGGACATATTAACGTCTCAGCAGAAAGCAATTCAGCCTTAGCTAATAAATTATTACAGCTTGCTGACATTTTACCTGAAGAAGATTACCCTGGTGTTAAAAGCACTGCACTACGCTTAATAGAAAGTTAAGATAAGCTTATATTTTAATATCATAGCCGAGTTTACTACTCGGCTTTTTTTGTACTAATGAAGAACTAATTCAATGTTAATGCCACTATTTTTAATGGATGGTTATCATCAAATGATGGGAAATCTTGATGGCAATCTAACCATTCAACATGGCTTACTTCTCTCCCCTGTTTTTCAACACAACGCACTAAACTATTAAACCAAACTGCTTTATCAACCTTAGCGACATTGTTACAACAAACAATAGTGCCACCTAATTTTGTCGTTAGTAGTGCAGGTTTGAATAAACTTTGGTAATCGTTCACCAAGTCAACGGTACCAAATGCGCTTTTCGCAAAACGAGGGGGATCTAAAAAAACCAGATCAAATTGTGATGCAGACATTTTGGGATAACTTGGTAATTGCTTATTATTGCGGCTAGTGACTTTTAACCCCGCTAACTGACGCAAAGCAGGAAAAGCATCACTTTGGATAAACTGGCAAACGGACTCAACACCATTTAACTCCGCATTTTTTTGTCCTGCCGCTAATGCAAAAGATGAAAAGTCAATATTAACAACACGTTTAGCACCACCCACAGCAGCAGCCGTTCCGATACCACAAGTATATGAGAATAAATTTAAGACACTTTTTTTGTGACTATTCGCTTTTACAAATTCACGGCCAACACGCATATCTAAAAATAATAGAGGGTCTTGCCCTTCATGACGTAACTTGCTGGTAAACAAAATGCCGTTTTCTGACATAACTTGTTCAGATTGTGCATAATCTGTTTCATCAGCACTAAGCTCGTTATGAATGCGAGAATTTTTATTAGAGCGGTCGTTATATACAATGGGTAAATCAGCAACATCAATTAATATGTCACTGATCACTTTGATGTCTTCAGCAGAAAGTGTTTCATGAAAAGTCTGGATTAACCAAGCATCACCATAACGATCAATATTGAGTCCATTAATACCTTCTACCGTGCCATGAAAAACACGGAAGCAATCTGTTTTTAAGGTATCAGTAGCAACACAGAGAAGCACACTGCGTTTAGCTAACGCAGCATTTAACAAAGCAGTTATTGGCATAATCAAAACTCTTATAAAAGAAGAACAGCTATTCAGCAAAGACTAATGCCAGATAATGAGCAGATATAATAACAAACAGAATGATTTAACAAAACAAATTTGCCAATCACCCCTGCTTTTTATTCACTTTTCCGTAATTAAAAAAATGATTCATCTAGATACCCTGAACATGCTAAATTACCCTCTTAGAAAATCTTATTTCAATTGGAGCTCTCATGGATCAATATGCTGTTTTTGGCAACCCTATCAAACATAGTAAATCGCCATTTATCCACACTTTATTTGCTAATCAAACACAGCAAGAAATGACTTACGGTATTATTGAAGCACCCGTTGATGGTTTCACTGCAGCAGTACAAGCATTTTTTAACGGTGATGCAAAAGGTTGTAATATTACCGCACCTTTTAAAGAAGAAGCTTTCCAATTTGCACAATCTTTAACTGACCGAGCACGTTTAGCAGGGGCAGTTAACACACTAAAGAAAACAAATGACGGTTTGATCATTGGTGATAATACCGATGGCGCTGGATTAGTTTTAGATTTAAAGAATAATCACGTCGATTTAAACAATGCTCGTATATTATTGCTTGGCGCTGGTGGTGCAGCTCGTGGTGTATGTAGTTCTTTATTAGCGGAAAATCCTGCACAGTTAACCATTGCGAATCGTACATTTGAAAAGGCTCAAACTTTAGTTTCTATTTTTCAAGAGTTAGGCAACATCAACGCAGTAGAATTTGAAAATTTAGAAGGCCATTTTGATGTCATTATTAATTCAACATCAGCTGGTTTACATGGCAGTCTTCCTAATATATCAGACACACTCATTACACCTGAAACAGCCATTTATGACATGACTTATAATACACAAACAACAGCATTCAACGCATGGGCTAAAAAGAATGGCGCGAGATTAACTATTGATGGTTTAGGCATGTTAGTAGGACAAGCCGCTGAAAGTTTTGCAATTTGGCGAGGGGTAAAACCGGGCGCTAAACAGGTTTTAAATGAATTACGCCATAACTTAGCTGAATAATTCTCATAAAAAATAGTTTAAAGCGCTAAAGGTAAAAAGATGAATCAAGCCATTATATTTTCAGATAATGAAAAATATAACAATCTCTTACAGCAAGTTGAGTTTCAAGCACAATCCCAAGGTACACTAATTACCTGTGTTATTTCATTCAATAAACTATGTCAATTAACCGCACAAAAAATTGATAATATTGCAAAAAATGAAACTACAATCTTGGAATTATTTGAGTTGGTACGTTTTGATATTGAAGAGCTAGCAGAAACACTAATCAAGCAACAAGACTTTCACCCTGATGGTAAAGTCTATTTACAGAATATTTAATATTTATAATTAGCATTAACAAATAGGAAAAAAATATGGATAACCATCGTATCAATGAAATCTTAGATCTTATTAAACCTTACTGGTTAAAGAATAAAGAACTGAGTTTATTAGAGCTATTACAACTGTTATCAACTGAGTCAGGCTTTAATAAACCAATCTCAGAACTCACTGATGAAGTCATTATTTACCATTTAAAAATGGATCAAACTGAGAAAGGAGACATGATCCCAGGCATTGCTAAAGATTGTGAAGACGATTTCCAAGCAGCTTTATTAAAAGCACGTGGTTTATTATAGTTCTAGTTAAATAATCAATAATAAAACCCGTCATAATTTCTCAATGAAGCGGGTTTTTATTATTAAGTCATATCCACTCTTTTAATATGTGTCTATAAAACAAAGTAGAGCGTTGATTTTGTTTTGCAGGTTGCATTTATTCACTAATAATTGCTTTATAATCCGTGACATTATCCATACAAGGAGTTGAGTAATGACTCAGAAAATCAAAATTAAAGAAATCAAAACCACACACAAAGCGGGGGCAGATCGTTTTAACCCAAGCAATCGAATTTATGTGCGTGCAGCTTATGGTTTTTATCAGAAATTACGAAAATTCACTGGTTGGGGATTAATTTTATTTTTTATTGGATTGCCACTGATCCAATGGAATGGGCATCAAGCTGTATTATTTGATGTGGATAAACAGCAATTTCATCTGTTCAACATGACTCTATTCCCGCAAGATTTAACGCTACTGGCATGGACCTTTATTATTGCCGCCTTTGCATTATTCTTTTTTACCACCTATTTAGGTCGAGTATGGTGTGGTTATACCTGTCCACAAACGGTTTGGACATTTATTTTTATTTGGTTTGAAGAGCGATTTGAAGGCGCAGCAAATAAACGTAAACGTCTTGATCAAATGCCTTGGGATTTTAATAAAATTTGGCGAAAAACAGCCAAACATATCAGTTGGTTAATTGTTTCTCTGCTAACCGCCCTTGCCTTTTGTTCTTATTTTGTTCCCGTTAAAACACTTTATAGTGACTTTTTTACCGGTCAAAGTAGTGCAATAGTACTCATCATGATATTTATTTTTGCTATTTCAACTTATGCCAATGCCGGTTGGATGCGCTCTATTTTCTGTATTCACATGTGCCCTTATTCTCGTTTCCAATCTGCTATGTTTGATAAAAACACATATAGCGTGGGTTATGATGCAACTCGAGGTGAAGCTCGAGGCCCTCGTTCACGTAAAACAGATCGAGCAGAAACAGGCTTAGGCGATTGTGTCGATTGTGATTTATGTGTGCAAGTTTGTCCTTCAGGTATCGATATTCGAGACGGATTACAATACGAGTGTATTAACTGTGGGGCTTGTGTTGATGCATGTGATGAAACCATGGATAAAATGGGCTATCCACGAGGTTTAATTTCTTATACTTCAGAGCAAGTATTAGAAGGCAAAGAAACCAAATTAATGCGACCAAAAATTATTGGTTATGGGTTAATGCTATTAATTATGGGGTCATTATTTGTAGTCAATCTCGCGACATTAAGCAAAGCCGAAATGGAAATCGTACGAGATAGAGGCGCACTGTACCGTGAAAATGTAGATGGTTTAATTGAAAATACATACACATTAAAAGTGCTCAATAAAACGATTCAAACACAGGTTTATCGAATTACTTTTACTGGGTTAAAAGATGCAACGTTAAATGGCCCTAAAGAGATTTCTATTCGTTCAGGAGAAGTCTTCACGCAACCAATTTCAATTGCTGTTGACCCTTACGATATCAAATCTAAAAAAGTTATCCTGACCATCAAACTAACCAATGTTGAAGATGGTGAAGTTATTGAACAAGAGAGTCCTTTCTTTCTTAATTTTTAACAAGTAATAACATTAATTTTATAAAGGCGCTCAGGATCTCCTGAAAGCGCCTTTTTTATTGGAGAATATCAATGAATAGCACAACGTTAAGCTATCAAAACCTCACACCAGAGTGTCAATTAGATGCTTTAGCGAGTATTGGAATTTATCCTGAAACAGGTTTACTAGCTTTAAATTCTTATGAAAACCGTGTGTACTCGTTCAAAGATGAAAATCAGCATCGTTATGTGGTGAAATTCTATCGCCCAGGGCGCTGGAGTGAACAACAATTATTAGAAGACCATGACTTTAGTCTGAATTTATCAACTGCCGGTTTGCACCTTTCTGCACCTATAGAGATTGCAGGTAAAACATTACACCTTTTTGCAGGTTATTATTTTGCACTTTTTGATAACCTATCTGCTCGATCTTTAGCTGTAGATAATATTGATAGTTTATATGACGTTGGCATTGCATTAGGCAAATTACATAAAGCTTCTGAGCAATATCAGTTCAAATACCGCCCTACATTAAATGTATTAAATGAGATAACCCTGTCGCAGCAAAGTTTAAAAAGCTGTGAATATATACCAAACACTATCAAGCCCTTATTATTTAAAACTATTGAGCAAATCCAAGAGAAAATAAGCGTATTAGCCTTACCTAAATTACCTTTAATTGCTATTCACGGTGATGCACATGCCAGTAATATATTATTAAAAGATGAGCAACCTTACTGGGTTGATTTTGATGATTGTAAGATGGAACCTGCAGTACAAGATATTTGGATGTTATTAAATGGCACACGTAATGAGCAACAGGTGCAACTATCTATGTTGTTAGAGGGTTACCAAGAAGAGCGTGATTTTGATACAAAGCAATTAGCTTATATTGAAGTACTACGAACGATGCGCATTATCAATTATGTGAGCTGGATCAACAATAGATGGGAAGATCCTGCATTTTATCTAAATTTTCCATGGTTTATAACTGATCAATATTGGAAAGAGTTGTTACAATCGCTACAACAACAATTAAGCCTGTTAGATGAAGCACCTTTGGCACTTCAACCACAGTATTAATTCATTATTATTAAATCAATACCATTACAACAAAGGAAAAAACAATGAAAAAGGTTTTTGCTCTATTCATCGGGTTATTTTTACTATCGCTAAATGTTAATGCTGCAGACTTCAAAGAAGGAACGCATTACGAAGTTGTTAGCCAAACAGCAACAGAAAAACCTGAAGTACTAGAATTTTTCTCATTCTACTGCCCACATTGTTTTAAATTTGAACCACTAATGAAAACACTTCAACAAGAGTTACCAGCTAACGTAAATATTAAGAAAAACCACGTTAACTTTATTGGTGGCAGCATGGGTCCACAAATCACACAAGCTTACGCAGCAGCAGAAGTGTTAAATGTAAAAGAGAAATTTACTAGTATTGTTTTTGATGAAATTCATACCCAGCGTAAAACAATCAATGGTGAAAAAGATATTTTAGCTATGTTTGTTAAAGCTGGTGTAGAAGAAAAACAAGCAAAAGCAGCATTAGCAAGCTTCCCTGTAAATGGTTTAGCTTCACAAATGAAACGTAACACTGAAAACTTTAAAATCCGTGGTGTACCTACTTTGATTGTTAACGGAAAATATAAAGTAAATACAGGTTCAGTTAAAAGCACTAAAGAGTTTATTGAATTAGTTAGATTTCTAACTCAAAAAACCAACTAAATAGCACTCACTGAAGCGCTTAATGAAAATAAAAAGTCACTTTAGTGGCTTTTTTTATTTTTATGGCATAATAGCGCTGCATCCAGATAGGGAGATGACAGTTGAAAACTATGTTTAATAACGCTGCACAAATGAAAAGTGCCATTAAAGATCTACACAATCACAGAGAGTCTAAGAAAGCACAAGTGATCGCCATTAGTGGTATCGAAGGCAGTGGTAAACGCTCCCTTACGGAAAAGATTGCAGCAGCTTTAAGGCTTGATGGTTTAAATGTAGCCGTTGTCCACACTGATGATTGGGAAGCAAGTAAAGAAATCCGCTTTAATGTCATGAACAGCCCAGAAGAATATTATTTAAATGCGTATCGATTTGACGAGATGTTTGAACAACTAATTTTGCCATTAAAACTATTTGGTAGTATCAAAACGTCAGTTAACTTAGATGATGCTGAGTCTCCTCGTCAGATAGATTATAATTTTGAAGATATAGATATCATTCTTATTGAAGGTGTTTATCTTATACAAGAAGCCTTTTTAGATTTATATGATTATAGCTGTTGGGTAAAAAGTAATTTTGATACCGCCTTCAAACGCTTAGCAGAACAAATGGATATTGAAGAGTCACAGGAAGCATTAGTTAATTTATTTGAAATGCTGATCAAACCTGCAGGCCAATATCATATTTATACTGATGACCCAATTGGTAACAGTAAATCAATTTATCTTGAAGAAGAAAACACACCTCATGAGTGATCATCTGGCATTCATTCAGCAAAACATTCATAACGCTTATATGCATTTTGAACGTAAACAATGGTCACAATTACGTGATAATGTTGAATTAACGCTATCAGAACAGGATATCGCACAATTACGAGGTATTAACGAGTCATTATCAATGCAAGAAGTGGTAGACATTTATTTACCGCTTTCTCGTTTATTAAATTTATATGTTGAAGCTCGACAACATCGTCATACAGTACGTGATAAGTTCCTCGATTCAACACATGAAAAAATACCTTATATCATAGGCATTGCAGGTAGTGTTGCTGTTGGTAAAAGTACTTCTGCACGTATATTACAAGCATTATTATCACGTTGGCCAGAGCACCCTAAGGTTGCCTTAGTAACAACCGATGGCTTCCTACGTCCTAATCAAGATCTTGTTGCTCGTAATTTGATGCATAAAAAAGGTTTTCCAGAAAGCTTTGATACAAAAGCATTAATTGAATTTGTGTCTGCAATAAAGTCTGGTGATAAAAATATCACAGCACCTATTTATTCACATTTAACCTACGACATTATTCCCGATCAGTTAGTGCATATTGAGCAGCCAGATATTGTTATTTTAGAAGGGTTAAACGTATTACAAACCGCACATGATGAACCAGAGCAAGCAAATCGAGTGTTTGTTTCTGACTTTGTAGATTTTTCTATTTTTGTGGATGCCGATACAGACCTATTAAAAACATGGTATATCCAGCGTTTTCTCAAGTTCCGTGAAGGTGCTTTTACTAATCCTAATGCTTATTTTCATAGTTATTCCAAAATGAGTGAAGAAGAAGCCATTGCTATAGCATCAAAAATTTGGGATGAAATAAACGGTATTAATTTAGAAGAGAATATTCGTCCCACACGGGATCGAGCGAATCTAATACTGAAGAAATCAACAAACCACCAAGTAAGCTCTGTTAAATTACGAAAATAATACCAATTACATTAAGTATGTGACCATTTACTGTGATTGCTATAAAGGCTTAATCTGCAAAAAAACATTAAAAAAGGCGCTAATTGCGCCTTTTGTATTTTCACTCACGTATACCAATATTAAAGAATAATATCTTTTAAGTTTGGATCTTTACGATCTAAATAATGTGTTGAATAAATACGACGTACTGTACGTGATTTACCGCGTACTAATAATGTTTCAGTTGTTGCTAAACGACCATTAACAGATACACCTTCAACTAGGTCACCTTTGGTGATACCTGTTGCTGAAAAGATAACATTGTCATTTTTTACTAAGTCTTCAAGTTTAAGTACTTTATTCACTTCAATGCCAGCAGCAGTACAACGAGCGATCTCTTCTTCACCAATGCGAATATTCTCTTCTGTAGGTTCTTTTACCATTGGACGAGGAATTAAGCGTGCTTGCATGTTACCGTCTAATGCACGTACCACAGCAGCTGAAATAACACCTTCTGGTGCACCACCAATACAATATAGAACATCAACCTGATTATCAGGCATACAAGCTAATACAGAGATAGCAACGTCACCATCTGGAATAGCAAATACACGACAACCCATGCCTTGCATCTCTTTAATCACACGGTCATGACGAGGTTTTGCTAAGGTAGCAACTGTTAAGTCAGAAAGTGATTTACCTAAAGCAAATGCAACAGCTTTTAAGTTTTGCTCTAAAGAGCGCTCTAAATCAATTGCATCTTTTGCATTCGGACCAACAATTAATTTTTCCATGTACATATCTGGTGCACGTAAAAAGCTGCCTTTTTCACCAACAGCTAATACAGCTAAAGCATTTGACTGCCCCATTGCCGTCATACGCGTACCTTCAATTGGATCAACAGCGATATCAACTGCATCACCCGTTCCTGTTCCAACATGTTCACCAATATATAACATCGGTGCTTCATCGATTTCACCTTCACCAATGACAATTTCACCATCGATATCAATCTGGTTGAAAATAAGGCGCATAGCTTCTACAGCTGCACCATCGGCAATATTTTTATCACCTCGACCTAACCACTTGTACCCAGCTAATGCAGCTGCTTCTGTTACTCGAGAAAACTCTATTGCTAATTCGCGTCTCATTTTATGAGCTCCTAGTTTTTTAAATCTAATTGAAGCACAGTGTTATTGTTAACTTTCAAAATTAATAATAACACTTTGCTTTTAAATATTTTTATTATCGTTATTGTGGACAATATTCTTTACTGCTTGTTTTAATTTCAACATGCCTTGAATAATTAAGTCATCTGAAATATTTAAAGCAGGTGCAAAACGCAGTACATTTGCCCCAGCCACTAATATCAATAAACCTTGTTGTGCAGATTCTAAGAAAAATGCCTTTGCTTGGCCTTGATATTGCTCATTTAATACCGCACCTATTAACAAACCAGCACCACGAATCTCTTTAAATACGGAAAATTCATCATTAATCGCTTGTAAATGCTGACGTATTAATTGTTCTTTACGTTTAACACCCGCTAGCATTGTTTCAGTATTGATTAAATCAAATGCTTTTCCTGCTACTGCACATGCTAATGGGTTACCACCAAAAGTAGTACCATGTGTACCAACAGACAAATGTTTTGCAAAATCTGTTTTCGTTAACATAGCTGCAATTGGAAAACCTGCTCCTAATGATTTTGCAGATGTGAGGATATCAGGTACAACTTCTAATTCCATGTAAGCAAATAAATTACCCGTTCTCCCCATGCCAGTCTGTACTTCATCAAAAATCATTAAGGCATTGTGTTTATCACATAAGGCTCTTACACCTTGTGCAAAAACTGGGTCAATTGGTAAAACGCCGCCTTCACCTTGTAAAGGTTCTAAAATAACTGCACATGTTTTATCTGAAATAACTTTTTCAAGCGAACTTAAATCATTATATTCAAGATGAGTAATATCAGCTGGCTTAGGACCAAAACCGTCAGAATAAGTTGCTTGACCACCTGCTGTTACAGTAAAAAAAGTTCGTCCATGGAAACCTTGGTAAAAAGCAATAATTTCTGTTTTTTCAATTCCATATTGATCAAATGCAACACGACGCGCTAGTTTCAAAGCGGCTTCATTTGCTTCTGCGCCTGAATTAGCAAAAAACACTTTTTCAGCAAATGTATTATCAACTAATTTTTGAGCCAAACTTAATGCGGGTTCATTAGTATAAATATTACTGACATGCCATAGTTTTTTAGCCTGTTCGGTTAATGCCTCGATTAATTCAGGATGTGCGTGTCCTAAAGCATTAACTGAAATGCCACTTGTTAAATCAATATATTCTTTATCAACTTGATCCCACACTCGCGAACCTTCACCACGCACGGGGATCATGTCTAATGGAGCATAATTTGGCACCATTACTTGATCGAATAACGAACGGGTGATCTGAGTATTTGACATAACAAGCTCCTTTAACAGGTTAAATTACAAATAAAATATAAATTATAAAAAGGCTAATATACGCACTTATTTTGACAATCCAATAGACTGCTTAATAAAATTATTAAGCAGCATTAATCCTTGTTCAGAACGAATGCTTTCAGGATGGAATTGTACACCTTCTAATGCCATTTCTTTATGACGTATTGCCATTATTTCCTGACTTTTTATTACTCTTGCTGAAACATCAAAACATGAAGGTAAACTCTCTTCTTGCACAATAAGGCTATGATAACGTGTTACATCTAAAGGGGCATTTAAACCTTGAAAAACACCTTGATTATCATGCTTTATTAAAGAGTTTTTACCATGCATTACTTTTTCTGCACGTACCACATTAGCACCAAAAACTTGAGCAATGCTTTGATGCCCTAAGCACACACCTAAAATAGGGATTTCACCAGCAAAACGTTCAATGGCAGAAAGTGAAATACCCGCTTCATTAGGGGTGCAAGGGCCAGGAGATATCACGATATGTTCAGGGTTTAAATCAGCAATTTCTTGCAAACTAATTTGATCGTTACGCTTTATAATCACTTGTTGCTGTAACTCGCCAAAATACTGGACTAAGTTATAAGTGAATGAATCATAATTATCGATCATTAAAAGCATAATACGGGTCGTCTCAAGAAATAAAGATCCATTTTACCATTAGTAACGTATGTAATACATATAACATTAAGCGTAATTAAATGAACTACGTTATCAACGAGCAAGTCAATTAAATCACTAACACTTATAAAGGTATAAATATGGGGCAAACTACAGAGAAAAAAACTAATGTACTAATAAGCGGTGCATCAGGTTTAATTGGTAGTGCATTAAAACCTTTTTTAGAGGAGCAAGGTTACTCCGTTTATACTTTATCTCGTAGCGTTAATAACTCATCACCTTATTGGAATATTCAACAACAAAAAATACATCTAAATGGGGCTCCATTTCCAGACATTATCATTCACTTAGCTGGAGAAAACATTGTAAAGTCTCGTTGGACAAAAGAAGTAAAACAAGAAATAATAAAAAGTCGATTACAATCAACACAACTATTAGTTGATTACATTAATCGCTCAACAACTCCTCCAAGTCTTTTTATTTGCGCCTCTGCCATTGGGTTTTATGGTGATTGCAAACAACAGCAAGTCAATGAGAATACTAAAAAAGGCAAGCAGTTTGTAAGTGACTTAGCAGATCACTGGGAACAAATAACTCAACAAATTAAACAAAGCACAACACGAGTTGTTAATTTACGTACAGGTATTGTATTAAGTAAAAACGGCGGCGCTTTGGAAAAAATATTAACTCCTTTTAAGCTAGGATTAGGCGGTAAAATAGGTACCGGTGAGCAGATAATGAGTTGGATAGATCTGCAAGATCAACTCAACGCTATTTTATTTATCATGCAACACGTCGCTTTAAGTGGGCCAATTAACTTAGTTTCACCACATCCTGTCAGTAACAAAGAATTCTCTACAACACTAGCTAACATTTTAAAACGCCCTTGTTTGATACCTTTACCAAGGTTCATTATAAAGCTGTTATTTTCGCAAATGGGGGAAGAGTTATTATTATCAAGTACAAATGTACACCCTACAAAATTACTACAGGCAGGCTTTAAATTTGAAAGGGATTTATTAGAGAAAAGTTTGCAGAAACAGTTAATGTAACAATGCTAAAAGAGGTTTATACCGGTAATAAGTTATCTAAATTTTACGCTTATAAAACAATGTAGCTCAAAGCACAAATTGATGTAGAGGGCTGTTTCCTTTACGGAATTTACAACAAGGAAGAAGAGGGTTATTTATTGTGATTTCTATTATATGATTGAAGATATTAACTAAATCCCAAAAACAGGAAAGGGCAGCCTAAGCTGCCCTAATTTAGTCACTCTATCCAATCCGTGATAGTTGATGCTCCCTGCTATACATCCATTTGACTATGCCCATCTAGGCGTCCACTTCCCATTCCATCGGGTTCATCCGTGTTACATCCATATTAGATAAACATCTTGTCTATCCATCATCTCCCTATCCGTAGGAGGTGTCCTTCTTTTGTCATCCTGACTTAATATCAACAATCCTAGTCGATACTAACAACTTCATCCTGAAGTGTCCTACTCATCCATAAATTATAAAACATCCTGTTTTATAAGCTCTCATCCTGAGAGGTCCTAATTGTCATCCTGACAATACAGTAGGTTATTTGTTTTACATCCTGTAAATCACGTCCCCGTTTGCGAGACCAATATTACGGCTTTTGCAAAATATTTATTGCATATAAATACACCATCCCCTCTTTTCATTTGCTTAAAAAACAAACAAACACTTTTATTACAATGAGATACATTCAATATCATAAAATAAAATAAGGTATTTCACGATAAGATAGTGCTATAACCCCAGTGAGCAATGGTCGATCTCTCACAAAAATAAATTGCTATTTATAAAATATTTAATGAAATTGAAGATAATCTTAAAATAAGACAAAAAAGCAGCACTGTGTAGGGCTATAGACGAAGAAAAAGAATAAAAACTAATAAATAAAAGACATGCAGAAAGAATAATCCATTCCATTAAAAGCAGAATATTTAATATGAGTAATTGGAGTAGTAGATAATAATTTACATGCAGTGCTAGCTAAGGGTAGTTCTTTAATTAACTTAGATTCAAATTATTGGGGCTAACGCCAAAAACAGGAAAGGGCAGCCTAAGCTGCCCTAATTTAGTCACTCTATCTAATCCGTGATAGTTGATGCTCCCTGCTATACATCCATTTGACTATGCCCATCTAGGCGTCCACTTCCCATTCCATCGGGTTCATCCGTGTTACATCCATATTAGATAAACATCTTGTCTATCCATCATCTCCCTATCCGTAGGAGGTGTCCTTCTTTTGTCATCCTGACTTAATATCAACAATCCTAGTCGATACTAACAACTTCATCCTGAAGTGTCCTACTCATCCATAAATTATAAAACATCCTGTTTTATAAGCTCTCATCCTGAGAGATCCTAATTGTCATCCTGACAATACAGTAGGTTATTTGTTTTACATCCTGTAAATCACGTCCCCGTTTGCGAGACCAATATTACGGCTTTTGCAAAGTTTTATGCTGCTTTATTTATGCTGCAACTCACAAAAAGCGAACAAAAATAAAACAATTCATTTTAAAACAATAACTTACAGTAAATATAAAATCCAATAAAATAAGAAAAAAAGAGAGAAAAGAACAATGACGCTATTAGGTAATGGTCGATCTCTTACAAATAAACAATAGAAGATAATGATAAAAATGATGACATTAAATTTATTGAATAGTTTTTATACACACTGAACAAATTTATACCAAAAAATACCATTGGTATTAATACATGGAGAAGTAAATATAAATAAACAATCAGATAAAAAAATCCCAGCATTGCTGGGATTTATAAACACTAACTAAACGACTATTAATCTAATATTTAGAAGTCGTAACGAAGACCAGCTACTAGCGAATCTTCAGTTATGTTAGGATCAATCTCATCTTGATCAAGATATGCATAAGAAACAAAAGTACGAAGTGCAGAGTTGAAACGATATTGTGCTTCAAGTGCATACGCATTAGCCTTTGAACCATCAAGATCTTGGTTTCCTAAAATACCAATTAAACGGAATTTTTCAGTAAATTGATACTGAACAGCCGCTTCTAAAGAAGTAAAGTCTTCAGTCTTAGATGCATCACCCATTGCATATGTAACAGCCACATACAAATCATTTAAAGTGTAAGCAGCACCAAAAGTAGCCTGGTTTTGGTCGTTATCAGCATTAGTGTAAGAACCACCTAAATCTAAACCAAAATCAAATGAATATAGAGCCGATGCACCGTATGAATCACTATCAGCAGCATCTGAAGTAACGTAATCAAGGTTAACTGCTAACGCATCATCAAAAAATCCTTCAGAATAAACGAATGCACCTTTTTGTTTATCAGATGCACCATTAATAATTTGCTGAATACCAGAGTGAACAGATGCAATATCCGTCATGTTAGAGATCTGTACGTTGGCAGTATCTTGTTTACCGTAAGAAAAATCACCAAGTTGAGTACCTAAACCCGCAAATAAATAACGAGTAGAAAAATCACCATCCGGCTTATATTCAACCTCTGTAAAACCAAAACCAGTTAAACCTTCAGAGATTTCTGTTTCACCATCTAGATGAATACGAGCACGACTCATATCTTGCATTGAGCCATCTAATTTTTCCCCGCCATTACCTAAAAAGTCACCGCGTACTTCAACACGACCGCCAACATCTAATGATGTACCATCTGCGTCATATACTGTTGCAGCTTGTGCAGTTGCTGAAACTAGGCCAGCTAGAATTGCAGTTGATAATAATGTTTTTTTCATGGTTCCATCCGTATTTGTTTAATAAATAAATAAATGTATTGTAAATATATAAAATATATCTTTATTGTAGCGTTTTACAGCTTACTGTTGTTTACAAGGCAAGTCTAGACGGGTTTTGTGACATAAACATTACAAAATAGGTATATTGTCAAAAAGTAGATACAGATCACCTTTTTGATGAAGTTATCACTTACAGCATGATCTGTCTCTCTTGCAACTTTAAAATAGGGCGGGAATAGAGCTAAATAGATAAAAACATAGTAATAACAATAAGCTAGCTCTTTATTTACCAATACAAAAACTTGAAAAAATACGTCCCAATAAGTCATCAGAGGTAAATTCACCAGTGATCTCACTCAAATATTGTTGCGTTAAACGCAACTCTTCAGCAAGTAATTCACCAGCTTTATACTCTTCTAATTGTATTTTTCCTTCTAACAGATGCTCTTCAGCGTGATCAATTGCTTCTAAATGACGGCGTCTTGCCATAAAACCACCCTCTGTATTTCCTTGGTAACCCATAATATCTTTTAAGTGTTGTTTCAGTTCCTTAACACCTAAACCTGTTTTAGCCGATATTCTGTAAACAGGATGATTATCATGTTCAGTAATTGCTAATGACTCACCAGTTAAATCAGCTTTATTACGCACAACGGTTAGTCCAACATTAGTTGGTAGATGTTCAATAAAATCAGGCCATATTTCTCGCGGATCTTCTGCATCTGTTGTAGTTGCATCAAGCATAAACAAAATACGGTCTGCATTACGAATTTCATTCCAAGCACGTTCAATACCAATACGTTCAACTTCATCTGTACCTTCACGCAAGCCAGCAGTATCAATAATATGCAAAGGCATACCGTCTATATGCATGTGCTCACGCATTACATCCCTAGTCGTACCTGCAATATCCGTAACAATGGCACTTTCCTTACCAACAAGTGTATTTAATAAACTTGATTTTCCTGCATTTGGGCGACCAGCAATAACAACTTTCATACCATCTCGTAAGATAGCACCTTGCTTTGCTTGCTCTTTTACTGCTGTCAAATTATCAATTATTTGGTATAAATCTTTAGCAATTTTTCCATCACTTAAAAAATCAACTTCTTCTTCTGGAAAGTCAATTGAGGCTTCAACATAAATTCGTAAATAAATTAAGCTTTCAACTAGCTCATTTATTTTATTTGAAAATTCACCCTGTAATGAATTTAAAGCACTTTTAGCCGCTTGTTCAGAACTTGCTTCAATTAAATCAGCAATAGCTTCAGCTTGCGCTAAATCAAGCTTATCATTCATAAAAGCACGCTCAGAGAATTCGCCAGGATTCGCACTGCGTAAGTTTTTAATGGTTAAGATTGCTTTGATCAACATATCCATAACAACAGGGCCACCATGACCTTGTAGTTCTAAAACATCTTCACCTGTAAATGAATTAGGGCCTTTAAACAAGAGTGCAATACCTTGGTCTAGCACATTATTATTTTGATCATGAAATGGCAGATATTCTGCATAACGGACTTTAGGTACTCTCCCTAAAATAATCTCTGCAACTGCTTCTGCATCAGGTCCAGAAACACGCACAATGCCAACGCCACCTCGGCCTGGTGCAGTTGCTTGAGCAACAATAGTATCAGTAGCTTTTATCATGTTCTGTTCCTAAAAATTAAAGCAATAAAAAAGGCGACTATTATAGTCGCCTTTTCTTAATTACTAAATAACTGAGTTATTTATAATCAATCTTTGTTGTATAGCTTAGCTACTTCTTCGTACCTAAACCTTGTTTTTCAAACTGTCGGTAGATAATAGTTTGCTGAGTTAATGTGACGAGGTTACTCATTAACCAGTAAAGTACTAGACCTGCAGGGAACCACAAGAAGAAGAAAGTAAATAAGATCGGCATAAACTTCATTATTTTCTGCTGCATCGGATCTTGAACCGCTGAAGGAGACATTTTTTGAATGAAGAACATACTCACACCCATTAGGATCGGCAGAATGTAGTACGGGTCTTGTACTGATAAATCTTGGATCCAGAACATAAATGGTGCGTGACGTAATTGAACGGCTTCCATTAATGACCAGTATAAAGCGATGAATATAGGCATCTGCAATAGAATTGGGAAACAACCACCTAATGGGTTTACTTTCTCTTCTTTGTATAGTGCCATCATTGCTTTTGATACTTTCTGACGGTCTTCACCGTAGCGATCACGCAACTCTTTAATCTTAGGTTGTAACAGACGCATTTTTGCCATTGACGTATATTGTGCTTTTGTCAGTGGATATAAACAGCCTTTCACAGTAAAGGTGATCAAGATAATTGCAACACCCCAGTTACCAACGATACCTTGGAAGAACAGTAATAACTTAAATAATGGTTGTGCAAGCCACCATAACCAACCGTAATCAACAGTTAAGTCTAAGTGTTTGCCCACTTGAGCCATCTCTTCTTGTAATTTAGGACCAATCCAAAGATTAGTTGCAAATTTTTCAGTACTGTTAGGCGCAATGGTTTTGATAGGAGATTTAAATCCAATCGTTGCATCTTTATTTTGAATAATTCGACTATATAACACGTTGTTATCAGTAGCATCAGGTACCCAAGCAGACACAAAATAATGCTGTAACATTGCAACCCAACCGCCTTCAGTTGTTTTGTTTAGGTCACGGTCAACCATGTCATCAAATTTATATTTGCTGTACTTAGTCTCAGTAGTTGAGAAAGCACCACCACGATAAACAGGCATCATCAAGTTAGTTGAGTGGTCTTGTAACGACTCTTTTAACTGACCGTATAATTGCACGTTCATTTCATTCGCTGATTTATTCTCAATAGTGTAATCAACGTGAACGTTATAATCGTTACGGTTTAATGTGAAGGTTTTGGTGAATACGTTACCTTGTGGATCAACATAGCGTAATGCAGTTGATACAGAATCAGCATCTTCAGCGATAACACTATTTTCTTTATCCACAGTATAGAAAGGGCGACCTTTAGGGTTTGCATCTGGACCTTGCTTACCAATTAATCCACTTTGTGCAATGTAAGTAAAGTCACTACCACTTTCTAATAAACGAAATGGTTTTTCTGAATGTAATTGCTCATCTTGTTCTAACAAGTCAGCAACTACAACGTCACCACCGATTAAGGTAATTTCTAAACGTAGTTTGTCATTCTCTAACACTGCAACCTTGCTAGAAGGTAACTCAGATGGCACTGGAGCTGCTTTTGTTCCATGATCTGATGAAGCAGGAATGTCTGCACTATGATTACTCGTCGTTGGTACCGATGAGTGCGTCGTTGTTTGCTCTGTTGTTTGTGCTGCAGCAACAGGCTGAGGGTTTTGCTCACCAACCCAAGCTTGATATAGCAAAAAGCTAACAAACATGAGAGCGAGTAAAAGTAAATTGCGTTGTGAATCCATAACGTATTATATCTCTAAAGTTTAGGTTTATTTTTATTAGCGCAACAAGGTGGTACAGGATCATATCCACCGTTATGTAAAGGATGACATTTTACAAGGCGGCAAGCCGCTAGCCAACATCCTTTTATCATACCATGACTCTTAATTGCTTCTATCGCATAATGTGAACAAGTTGGCGTAAATCGACAACGAGGCCCAATCATAGGACTAATAACTAATTGATAACCGCGAATGAATTTAATTGCTAACCATTGCAACGCTGCACTAATTTTCGCCATAACTTATCCAATACTTTATTAAGCTCTTGATTTGATAAATCAGCAATACCAGCTTTAGCAACGACAACGATGTCGATGTTTGGAAGCTCATGTTGTTGAAGACGAAATTGTTCTCTTACAATGCGGCGAATACGATTACGTCCTACAGCAAGTTTAATGTGCTTTTTAGGGATAGCCATACCAATACGAGGGTGTTCAAAAGTATTTTTTCTAGCAAGAAGAGTTAAGTGTGGAGATACTGCCGGAATAGCATTTTTAAATACAGGTTGAAAATCTTCGGGAGTTAACAGACGCAACTCCCGAGAAAACGAATAATTCACCACGTCTGGTAAATTATGCGCTTAAGCTAGCGCGGCCTTTAGCACGACGACGAGCTAATACGGCACGACCGTTCTTAGTCGCCATACGAGTTCTAAAACCGTGTGAACGCTTACGCTTTGTGTTGCTTGGTTGAAAAGTACGTTTCATGCTCTTTTCCACTTATTGTTAAGTACTGTACAGTAGCCAATTTTTTTAATGTATTGTTGGTTAATAACTAATAAAGTTACCAAGCAATAATAATCAAAAGCGTTAGCCGATTAAAAAGAGAGCGAATTCTATTGATTGATCGACTAAAAGTCAATCAGAGATGCTTCTTTCTGGCAGATTAAATTTACATTTCCTTAAAATTAATTCTAAGAAGATAAATTATCACTGCGAGCCAAACTTAAAAGTTAGGGTGGCGCGATTATATATAAGCCGCGTGAATTAGCAAGGATCTTCCCTGATCTTATAAAAGAAGATTTCTAAATAGACAAACGATCGTGTTGTGGATAAACCATTCAACACCTTATATTACCTAGTGACAACCTTGTGGATGCTTTAACCATTGAATCAGATCAAATACAAGGATCTTTTTTTTCTTTTTGTTACCTGATCTTGTGGCGTCATTACGATCTTATCGGTAGAATTATGCGCCCTAATGTATCAACTGGAGTTCAACAATGTCCCTCGCTATTTGGCAAGAATGTTTAGCACAATTAAAAGATGAGCTATCAGCAGGAGACTTTAGTACTTGGTTACGCCCTTTACAGGCTGAATTTAACAATAATACTTTGTCATTATACTCACCAAATAAATATACCAGTGAGTGGGTGCGTGAAAAGTACATGGATTTAATTGAAACCAAACTACAAACATTAATTCATGCAGTCGATGCAAAACAAACTATTCAAATACGTTTATTAGTAGGAACAGCAAATGCTGCATCTAATAAACCAACAGCAAAACCTGCTGCAGCAGTTAATACAAACCAGCCATGGGAAGCGGAAGCAAAATCACCAACGATTGCCCATAAAAGTAATTTAATCAAAAAATATACTTTTGATAACTTTGTGGAAGGTAAATCAAATAATTTTGCCATTGCAACAACACAACAAATTGCAGAAAATCCTGGTGATGTTTATAACCCACTATTTTTATATGCGCATCCAGGGTTAGGTAAAACACATTTATTACATGCGGTAGGTAATGCGATTGTTGCAGAAAACCCAGATAGTAAAGTGGTATATATTCGCTCTGAACGTTTTGTTCAAGATATGATCAATTCAATCCGTAATAATACTATTGAACAATTTAAAGAATATTACGCTTCATTAGATGCACTATTAATAGATGATATTCATTTCTTTGCAGGTAAAGATCGCTCTCAAGAAGTTTTATTCCAAACATTTAACTCGATGTTGGATGCACATCAGCAAGTTATTTTAACAAGTGACCGCTTTCCAAAAGAAATTGAAGGTATAGATGAACGTTTACGTACTCGTTTTGGTTGGGGATTATCTATCCCAATCGATCCACCTGAATTAGAAACACGTGTTGCCATCTTAATCACTAAAGCAGAAGAACGTGGTTTAAAATTGCCTGATGATGTTGCTTTCTTTATTGCCAAACGTCTTACCATTACAGATGTTCGTGTACTTGAAGGTGCGATTGCGAATATTTCAGCTAAAGCACAATTTACTGGCCAAGATATTACTATCTCATTAGTACAAGATGCATTACGTGATATGTTAGCAGTACATACGAAACAAACGACGGTTGATAATATTCAAAAAGTGGTTGCAGAGCATTACCGCATCAAAATATCTGATATGTCTTCTAAGCGTCGTACACGCACGGTAGCTCGCCCACGTCAAATTGCCATGGCATTAGCAAAAGAATTAACACAACATAGCTTGCCAGAAATTGGAGAAGCTTTTGGTGGGCGTGACCACACCACAGTTTTACATGCTTGCCGTAAAGTGGAAGAACTACGTCGTGAAAATAACGACATCCAAGAAGATTACAAAATACTTATCCGCACATTGTCGATGTAAGAAAGGGTTATCTAATGAAATTTACTATTTCTCGTGAAGTATTATTACGACCATTACAATTAGTAGTAGGCTCTGTTGCCGGTGGCCGTCCTGCTTTACCTATCATGGGTAATATTCTAATTGAAGTAAAAGATAACTATTTAAACTTAACTGGTACTGACTTAGAAGTAGAACTAATGGCGCAAATCCCATTAGAACTTGCCTCAGAAGAAGGGGCGATCACAGTACCTGCGCGCAAATTATTAGATATTTGCCGTGGTTTATCTGATCCATGTGAAGTCACTTTTGAAGTTAAAAATGAACGCGTGACAGTTAGATCTGGGCGTAGTCGTTATTTACTTTCTACATTACCATCGATTGATTTCCCTAATATCGAGTCATGGCAGAGTTTGGTTGAATTAACTGTGCCACAAAACGAATTTAAAAAGTTGATTGAATTCACTCAATTTGCAATGGCTAGCCAAGATGTTCGTTATTATCTCAATGGTATGTTCTTTGAAGTATCAGGTAATACCTTACGCAGCGTTTCAACAGATGGACATCGCCTAGCTTCATGTGCAATCAATATTGATCAAAACATTGAAGAGCAATCAGTTATCGTACCTCGTAAAGGGGTATTAGAGTTGGTTAAGTTGTTAGATAAAGACCAAGCAAACGTTACCATTCAACTAGGTAAAAATAACTTGCGCGCTATTATTGATGGTTTTGTCTTTACCACAAAATTGGTCGATGGACGCTTCCCTGATTATCGTCGAGTTATCCCACAAAATGGTGATAAAGAATTAATCTCTGGACGAGAAACTCTTAAACAAGCTTTCAGTCGTGCAGCTATTTTATCTAATGAAAAATTTCGTGGTGTACGTTTAACTTTGTCTGAAAACTTATTAAAAATTACAGCAAATAATCCAGAACGAGAAGAAGCAGAAGAATACATTGATGTAGATTATCATTCTGCAGAATTAGAAATTGGCTTTAATGTAAGTTATGTACTCGACGTATTAAACACATTAAAAAGCGAACAAGTAAAAATAACATTCAGCACATCAGATCACAGTGCACTGATTGAGTCCCTTGATAGTGATGACTCACTATATGTACTAATGCCAATGCGTTTATAGCAACAATTATAAGATAAAATTTGTGTTTATCAGACTGTTGTTATCAGCATTTCAATACAAGTCTCCACCAACATTCAAGGAATTGATTAATGTCATTACAGAAATTAGTCATTAATCAATTCCGAAATATTGATTCAGCCTCCATTACCTTTCATCCTAAAATTAATTTAATTTTTGGCGAAAATGGCAGTGGAAAATCATCATTATTAGAAGCTATTTATTTACTCGGTTTAGGGCGTTCTTTTCGCACCCATTTAACTAACCGCGTGATCCAATATGAACAAACTCACTTTACTTTATATAGTGAAGTAAATTATCAACAACGTTTATTACCTATCGGTTTACAAAAATCAAAAAGTGGCGAGACCACACTCAAAATTGATGGCCAAGTCGCGAAAAAATTAGCAGCATTAACACAATACATTCCAATACAATTAATCACACCAGAAAGTACTAGTTTACTATCGGGCAGCCCTAAAAATCGCCGTGCTTACCTAGATTGGGGCGTTTTTTATCACGATCCTACATTTTATAGTAACTGGTCTCGCATAAAGCGAATTTTAAAGCAAAGGAATGCAGCTTTAAAGCAATGTAACGCTTACAAAGAGCTCCAAGTGTGGGATAATGAACTTTGTGTCTTGAGTGAGCAAATCAGCGCACAGAGGGCCGATTACTTTGCGAAATTACAGCCTTTAATAGAACAAACTATTGCAGATTTTTTGCCTGAGTTTACTATCAAAAGCCATTTTTTTTGCGGATGGGATAAAAACAATAAACCATTAGCACAATATTTATCTGATAATTTTCATCGTGATAAACAGTTAGGCTACACAAGCATTGGCCCACAAAAAGCAGATTTAAAGATAAAAATCAATAACTTACCTGTTGATGACGTATTATCAAGAGGGCAGTTAAAACTACTCGTTTATGCGTTACGTTTAGCACAGGGATTATTTTTAAATGCAATTGATCATAAGCAGTGTGTTTTTTTAATTGATGATTTTAGTTCTGAACTCGATAGTACTAAACAAAAAGTATTAGCAAAACATATTATAGAATCAGACGCACAAGTATTTATTAGTGCTATTTCAGCAAATAGCATTGAAGATTTATTTACGCAAGAACGCACTCTGTTTCACGTGAAACAGGGTAAAATTACAGTAGAAAGGTGAAAGTTTTATGGCTGAGAATAGTTATGATTCGTCAAGTATTAAGGTACTAAAAGGGTTAGATGCGGTTCGTAAACGCCCTGGTATGTATATCGGTGATACCGATGATGGTACGGGTCTACACCACATGGTCTTTGAGGTTTTAGATAACTCAATCGATGAAGCTCTAGCAGGCCACTGTAGCGATATTATCTGTACTATCCATACTGATGGTAGTGTTTCAGTACGAGATGATGGCCGTGGTATTCCTGTCGATATGCATGAAGAAGAAGGTGTATCAGCAGCTGAAGTTATTATGACGGTGTTACATGCCGGTGGTAAATTTGATGATAACTCATACAAAGTATCAGGTGGTTTACACGGTGTAGGTGTATCGGTTGTAAATGCATTATCAGATAAATTACGTTTAACTGTTAAGCGAAGTGGACATATACATCAACAAACTTACGCTAAAGGTGAACCAGAAGCACCTATTGGCATTATTGGTGATACCGATCAAACGGGTACTGAAATCCGTTTTTGGCCAAGTCCTTCTACGTTTTCTGACACTAAATTCCATTACGATATTTTAGCAAAACGTTTACGTGAATTATCATTCTTGAATTCAGGCGTCTCAATTAAATTAGTTGATAAACGCGAAGAAGATAAAGCAGACCATTTTCACTATGAAGGCGGTACTCGTGCGTTTGTTGAATACTTAAATCAAAACAAAACACCTGTTCACAGTAAAGTTTTCCATTTTAATACTGAACATGAAGATGGCACAGCCGTTGAAGTTGCAATGCAATGGAACGATGGTTTCCAAGAAAACATTTATTGTTTTACTAACAACATCCCTCAACGTGATGGTGGTTCACATTTAACTGGTTTCCGTGGTGCATTAACACGTACTCTTAATTCTTATATTGAAAAAGAATTAGCTAAAGTTAAAAACAATAAAAATAAAACAACAACTGAAGGTGGAGATTCTCGTGAAGGTTTAACAGCAGTTATCTCTGTTAAAGTACCTGATCCTAAATTCTCTTCACAAACAAAAGATCGCTTAGTTTCATCTGAAGTACGTCCAATTGTTGAAAGTGCAATGAATGAACGTTTACAAGAGTTTTTATTAGAAAATCCTAATGAAGCTAAAGTTATTGTAGGTAAAATTGTTGATGCAGCACGAGCTCGAGAAGCAGCTCGTAAAGCACGTGACATGACTCGTCGTAAAGGTGCATTAGACCTAGCGGGTTTACCTGGTAAATTAGCAGATTGCCAAGAGAAAGACCCAGCTCTTTCTGAACTATACATAGTGGAAGGGGACTCGGCTGGCGGAAGTGCGAAACAAGGCCGATCTCGCAAAAACCAAGCAATTTTGCCGCTTAAAGGTAAAATCCTAAACGTTGAAAAAGCACGTTTTGATAAGATGCTATCTTCTCAAGAAGTAGCCACCCTAATTACTGCATTAGGTTGCGGTATTGGACGTGACGAATATAACCCAGAGAAAACACGTTATCATCGCATTATTATCATGACCGATGCCGATGTCGATGGTTCTCATATTCGTACCTTATTATTAACTTTCTTCTACCGTCAAATGCCAGAATTGATTGAAAATGGATTTATCTATATTGCTCAACCACCACTATATAAAGTGAAAAAAGGTAAGCAAGAAAACTATATTAAAGATGATCCTGCATTACAGTCATACTTAACTGCACTTGCAATGGAAGGCGCTTCATTACATGTGAATAACGAAGCTCCAGGCATTACAGGTGTTGCTTTACAAGGAATGATTGACCGTTACCGTACTGCACAAGAAACAATTGTACGCTTAACTCGTCGTTTCCCAAATGTGGTATTAGATAAACTAATCTACCAACCAGAATTAAAAGCAAGTGATTTAGCTAATGCAGAACATGCTAAACAATGGGCAGAAGAAATTATTAAAGTTTTAAATCGCGAAGATTTAGAAGGAACTTCTTATAAAGCTGAAGTCGTTAAATCAGAAGATGAATTCTCAAATAATATTATCTTTAGTGTTCGTAAGCATGGTATTGATACCGTTTATACATTTGATGAAGAGTTCTTTGGTTCAATAGAATATAAATCACTAGTCTCTTTAGGTTTAGAAATTCAAAACCTATTAGAAGATGGTGCTTACATTCAACGTGGTGAACGTACTAAACCTGTAGATAACTTTATCGAAGCTGTAAACTGGTTAATGCACGAATCAAAACGTGGCTTATATATTCAACGATACAAAGGTCTAGGAGAGATGAATCCTAGTCAGTTGTGGGAAACAACAATGGATCCAAATACACGTCATATGTTACAAGTGACCATTGAAGATGCTGTTGGTGCAGACCAATTATTTACAACATTAATGGGTGACCATGTAGAACCTCGTCGAGCATTTATTGAAAAGAATGCATTACGCGTAGGTAACATTGATATTTAATCTTAACGATTATTTATAACCTTTAAAAAAACCAGCTAACCAGCTGGTTTTTTTATAACAACAGATTTATACCAAAAGAAAGTTCGTTAAATTATTAATAATCGATTTGATAGGCCATTCCACATACTATAAATAAAAGCGCTGAATAATGAGTACCTTCATTAGGTGAAAATTAAACTGCATTCAATTTCAATAAAAAGATTAACCTGTTGTTTGCTTTGGATTTTGGATAGGGATTGATGCTTATTATCTTGAGAGTAAAGCATGATGGTAATTGCATAGATTAACTACCTACTAATGATAGTTAATAAAGACAAGGAACCGTTAAAATAGAAAACAGAATGCTACTGGCTATAATCATTCATCATCACTCAAAAAACGACAACAAGAAGAAACACATACTTAAAAAAAAGACTATGATACAAAAATAGTGTTATTTGAAAATATCTTTCTTAAAAAAATACTGCCTATCACTATTAGTAATGCTTATTTTACAGCCTAAAAATAAACTAATAATTAACCCAACAATAATAAAACCAGAAAAGAAGAGCATTAAAATCAAAAACCACAGTAGCTGTAGTTCAATAATAATTTGATTATAACGGTTTTCTAATAGGATTTTTCGTGATTTCAAAAACTTCAAAATCCCTTTTCCATCAACTTTTATATCATTTTTCATATTGATACTCCTTTACCTAATTTATGTTTCACGTGAAACAAAACTCAAACGGATTACATTAAGCATGTTATCTAAATTCATCGTAGAAAAAACAATTTAATTAAAGGCGTAAATTACTGTTCCCTTAATAAATTCACAACGAGTGAGTGGGCTACTTAATAAGTAAATAGATAAGTTGATTAATATGACATGTTATTATCGTAAAGTTCATTTACTGTTTTCGCTAAAATATCAATACCACGCTCAACAACTGTTGCATCCTGTGCATAGTTCAAACGAATACATTCTTGAGTATGTGGCCAATCTTGCTCTAAACCTGGAAAGAAATAATGGCCAGAAACAACAATCACCCCTTTTTCTTTTAGTTTTTTATAAAGCTCACTAGAACTAATAGGTAGATCTTTAAACCATAACCACAAGAATAAAGCTCCTTCAGCTTTATGGATCCTAAAGTTTTTATTACAGATTTTTTGACGTAATAATTCAATTGCTACTTGAGATTTCTGTTGATAGAAAGGTTTAATCACATTATTACTCAATGTAATTATTTCTTTACTTTTAATTAACGGTAAAGCGATTTCTGGACCAATCCCACCGGGAGAAAGTGCCATAATGCCAGATAAATTCGACATTGCTTTAATAATAGTAGGGTTCGCAATAACTATTCCACAACGAGCTCCCGGTAAACCAAACTTAGATAAGCTCAAACATAAGATAGTATTATCATTAAAATGAGGTTTTACCTCTTCAAAGATAATATTAGGGAAAGGGGTTCCATAAGCATTATCAATTATTAAAGGGATATTATGCTGCTTAGCTAACGCATCTAATTTACTTATTTCAAGATCAGTTAAAACATTACCTGTTGGATTAGTTGGTCTCGAAACGCAAATAGCACCAATGTTTTCTGTTATTTTTAATGCATCAAAATCAATATTGTATTTAAATTGTTGGTTTTCTAATTCAGTTATCTTAGGACGAACAGCTACAAAGACATCTTCAGAAACACTTGCATCGGCATAACCAATATATTCAGGCGCTAATGGGAATAAAATTTTACGTTTTTTACCACTACTAAAATTACCGGCTAACAAGTTAAATAAATAGAAGAATGCATTTTGACTACCATTTGTCAGCATGATGTTATCAGCAGTTAAGTTCCAACCATATAAATCATTAAACAAATGAGCAATAGAAGTGATGAATGTGTCTTTACCTTTTGGTCCATCATAATTTGCTAAGGTATCAACTAACTTACCTTGGTCTAACAACTCTTGCATTAATGCAGTCAAACGATCTTGTATTTCAGGAATAGCAGCGGGATTACCACCACCTAACATTAAAATATCATCTCCGCCTTTCACACCTTTATTTAGATCATCCATTAACTCCGTAATTCCAGAGTGTCTTGTAAATTTATTTCCAAATATCGAATAAGGCATAGATAAAACTTCCTAAATAAAAAAGAGTTAAAACAAAGTAATAAACTGGAATTGTTTCATGTGAAACAATTCACATGCAAATACTATTTAGATAAATTACAAAAATACCTAATAGTAAAAATATGCTGTAAATAATAATGAGTACATCATTCAAACTTACGTAGGTAATATTTAATAAATAACAACTTCATTTAGACTTACAAAATAATTTCCATCTAACATTTACAATTTAAACGTAACCAGTCACAGAAAAATCTAGCAAACTGTTTCACGTGAAACAAAAAAGCCCAGCGTAAACTGAGCTTTTAAAGAGAGCAATAAAGTCGCTCACCATGAGCTAAAAGTAAATTACAACACCGATACATCTGCAACTTGTAAGAACAAGTTACGTAAACGATTCAATAATGCTAAACGGTTCTGTTTAACAGCTAAGTCATCAGCCATTACCATTACATTATCAAAGAAAGCATCTACAGGCGTTTGTAAGCTAGCTAACTCAAACAAGGCAGACTCGTAGTCGCCTGAAGCAAATAGAGGGCTTAATTTACTCTCTAGAGTCGCTAAAACATCAGCAAGTACCTTCTCAGCATCTTCTTCTAACAAACTAGTATTAACATCACTATTAATATCTTCTTTTACTTTTGCAAGAATATTACTAATACGTTTATTAGCAGCAGCAATTGGAGCAGCTTCTGGCAAGGTTTGGAATTTAGCAACAGCTTTAATTCGTTTCTCAAAATCAACTGGTTTAGTAGGACGACGCTCTAATACAGATTGAATCAATTCAACTGAATAACCGTTTGCTTGATAAGTTGCACGGAAACGAGCGAATAAGAACTCAACCACATCATTAACAACATTTTCATTTGTTAATTTATCAGCATATTGTGTTTTAGCTATTTCCACTAACTCGACAATATCTAAGTCTAAGTTTTTATCTGTAATGATACGTAACAGACCAATTGCAGCACGACGTAATGCAAACGGGTCTTTATCACCTTTAGGTGCTTGGCCAATACCAAAGATACCTACTAACGTATCTAACTTATCAGCTAATGAAACTGCACAAGCCACTAAAGAAGTAGGTAGTTTATCGCCAGCAAAACGTGGTAAATATTGTTCGTTTAATGCAACAGCAACATCTTCATGTTCACCATCAAAACGAGCGTAATACATCCCCATAACACCTTGCACGTCAGGGAATTCCATTACCATTTCAGACATTAAATCTGCTTTTGACAATAAACCAGCACGTTGTGCATGTTCAGGATTTGCTTCAATCTTAGTCGCAACTTTTTCCGCAACAGCACTGATACGCTCAGATTTTTCTTTTAACGTACCTAACTGTTTTTGGAATAACACAGTTGATAAAGAATCTAAACGACTCTCTAATGTTTTCTTTTTATCTGTTTCAAAGAAAAACTCAGCATCAGCTAAACGAGGACGAACTACTTTTTCGTTACCAGAAACAACTTGTTTTGGATCGCGACTCACAATGTTTGAAACAAAAATAAAGCGAGGTAATAAATTGCCTTCTTTATCTAATACTGGGAAGTATTTCTGATTATCTTTCATTGTGTAGATAAGTGCTTCAGAAGGAACTTCTAAGAATTTCTCTTCAAATGATCCCACTAATGTAACAGGCCATTCAACTAAAGAAGTAACTTCTTCTAATAACTCGTCATCAATAGCTGCAACACCATTTTCATGTGCAGCAAGTGCTTCTACTTGTTCACGAATAATCGCTTTACGACGTTCGTAATCAACAATAACTTTACCCGAGTCATCTAATAACGTTTGGTAATGATCTGCATGCATTAGCGTTAATTGAGCATCACCCATGAAACGATGTCCACGAATAACACGGTCAGAAGCAACACCTAATAATTCACCTTGAATTAATTTATCGCCAAATAACATAGTAACTGTGTGTACTGGGCGAATAAACTGAGTACTCGCACTTCCCCAGCGCATTGGTTTAGCAATTGGTAACTTCGATAAAGCCGTTGCAGCAATGCTAGGGATCAGCGATTTAACATGCTGTCCTTTAACTTCTGATTTAAATAATAACCACTCGCCTTTATCCGTCACTAAACGTTCAGCTTGTTCAACAGTAATACCGTTTGAACGAGCCCAACCTTGAGCTGCTTTAGTTGCAACACCGTTATCATCAAAAGCAACATTTACAGCAGGACCACGTTTCTCAACCACTTTATCTGCTTGAGCCGCTTCCAAGTTAGTAACCACTACAGCTAAACGTCTTGGAGATGCGAGCCAATCAACTTTTTCAAAAGTTAATTCTGCTTTATTTAATTCTGCTTCAACATTACTAGCAAATGACTCAGCAAGTTTACGAAGTGATTTTGGTGGTAACTCTTCGGTTCCCAATTCAATCAATAAATTTTCTTGTGACATTAAACTTGCCTCTATTTATTTAAATTTTTACAAAGTGGGAAACCAAGCGCTTCACGCTTAGCGTAATAAGCTTCAGCAACTGCTTTTGATAATGAACGTACACGTAAGATATAACGTTGACGTTCAGTTACTGAAATTGCATGACGAGCATCTAACAAGTTAAATACATGAGATGCTTTCATTACTTGCTCATAAGCAGGTAATGGTAAACCAGCTTCAATTAGGCCTTGGCTATCTTTTTCACATTGATCAAACTTTGTAAATAACGCATCAACATCTGCATATTCAAAGTTATAAGTTGATTGTTCAACTTCATTTTGGTGGAAGATATCACCGTAAGTCACTTTACCCATTGGACCATCTGTCCACACTAGGTCATAAATACTGTCAACACCTTGAATATACATTGCAAGACGTTCTAGGCCATAAGTGATTTCACCGGTAACAGGTGAACACTCAAGACCACCAACTTGTTGGAAATAAGTAAACTGCGTTACTTCCATGCCATTTAACCAAATTTCCCAGCCTAAACCCCAAGCCCCTAAGGTTGGTGATTCCCAGTTATCTTCAACGAAACGAATATCATGGATTGATGTATCGATACCAATCTCTTCAAGTGACTTTAAGTACAACTCTTGAATGTTCTTCGGAGAAGGTTTTAATACCACTTGGAATTGGTAATAATGCTGCAAGCGATTAGGGTTTTCACCGTAACGACCATCAGTAGGACGACGACATGGCTGAACATAAGCACTGCTCATTGGCTCAGGACCAATTGAACGTAAGAATGTTTGCGGGTGGAATGTTCCAGCACCCACTTCCATATCAAGAGGTTGTACGATCGCACAACCTTGGCGAGCCCAAAAGTCTTGCAATGCAAGAATCAGCCCTTGGAATGTTTTTGTATCGAATTTTTGCATGATGTTGGCTTCGAGTTGATTAAAAAAAATGAGTCGATATTATACCCATTCAAGGGCATCTATACCACTAACAGTTTTAACTTGTATATATCTACAAAGGTAGCTTAAGAAAACACACTTTAAATCCCCAAATAAACTCTCAGTCAAAAAGTCTCCCTATACAAAAAATATCTATTCTTACATCAGATAAGCACCCGAATGAACATTCAATTATGGAAGAAAACAACTTATACAATTGCACTAAGAATGGGGTATTTATAGCTAAGATTCTCCAGCTAACAAACACATAAAATACATAGCAGACTTTCTAGAACGTTTCTGTAGGCTCGTTATGGTAACTTTTGATGTTGTTTAATCATCCATACAATTCTGTCATCAATCAAACTTAACTTGAATGTAACCTTATTAATATTGCGTTTAAATAACACAGCGCTTTCAACCGGCAATGGAGCAGAGTCAATAATCATTGCAATATCAGTGTTTTCATTAAAAGTGCGAGGAGAAAGATTTTTTTGGTAACTAGCTTGCGAGCATTCTCGGGTAATGAGGAGCATCCAGTTAATAATAAACAAAAAATAACGATAAAACGTGCTAAATGAAATCCTTTTACAACTAGTAGTTAGGGTTAATTTATTGCATTATTTTATATTAACTTAACCAACAAACTTAACGATTGATCTAGATGAAAAAAAAACTGCAAGAAAGCGATCTCTACACTCCAATAAAATCATACCTTGAGCAACTTGATTACCAAGTAAAAGGGGAGATAAAAGATTGCGATATAGTCGCAATAAAGGGATCAAAAGTTGTTATCGTTGAACTTAAATTAAGTTTAAATATCACTTTATTGTTACAAGCAGTTGATCGCTTCAACCTGTCAGATACTGTTTATATTGCCGTTCCCAAACAATGTGGTATTTATAAAAAACAAAGTAAACAAGTTAAAAAGTTAATTAAACGTTTAGGTATTGGTTTAATCATCGTAGATATCCAAGCATCACAACAATACGTAGAAGTTATCTGTGACCCACAAGAATACACACCACGACAAAATAAACGTAAACAAGCAGGGTTATTAAAAGAATTTGATCAACGTATTGGTGATACACAAAAAGGGGGCTCAACACGATCTAAAGCAGGTTTAACAGCATACCGTCAACGCTGTATTCGTGTTGCAGAGTATTTACTCACACATCCGCAAGCTAAAGGATCTGAAATTAATAAAGCCATTACAGAACCACAAGCGACAAGTTTTTTAAGTGGTAATTATTATGCTTGGTTTGAAAAAGTAGAACGAGGAATTTATCAATTGTCGGAAAAAGGAAAAAGTGAACTTCCTGAATGGTTAGAAAAAGCACAAAAAATAAAAGCGACATAAACAAAGCTCACTTCTAAGTGAAAATTTATTTATATCGCCTATATGACTATACAAAAAAGATAGTAAACACTTACATTTTTTTAAATATAAGCGAGGTATTAATTCCACCAAAAGCAAAATTATTGCTCATTACATACTCACAATCAATATCACGACCAGAGCCAGTAATATAATCTAAATCACCACATTCAGGATCAAGGTTTTCTAAATTAAGTGTTGGGTTAAACCAACCATTATTCATCATTTCAATAGCAACCCAAGCTTCAACAGCACCACAGGCACCTAAAGTATGACCAAAATAACTTTTCAAAGAACTGATAGGGACTCCTTTACCTAATGCGCCTTCCGTTGCATTAGTTTCTGCAATGTCACCACGATCCGTTGCTGTTCCATGTGCCGAAACATAACCAATTTTGTTAGCATCTAGATTGGCATCTTTTAACGCCATTTCCATACAAATTTGCATTGTTTCTTTACGAGGTTGTGTCACATGAGTAGCATCACAGTTACTTGCAAAACCAACTATTTCAGCATAAATTTTTGCACCACGTGCAACTGCATGTTCATACTCTTCTAGCACTAAGGTACCCGCACCTTCACCAATGACTAAACCATCACGATCTTTATCATATGGACGAGGCACTGATTTAGGAGCATCATTTTTCAGGCTGGTAGCAAATAAAGTATCAAAAACCGCCGATTCCGTAGGACATAGCTCTTCCGCTCCACCAGCAACCATAACTGTTTGTTTACCAAATTTAATCGCTTCGTAAGCATAACCAATCGCTTGACTGCCAGACGTACAAGCACTGCTTGTTGGGATAATTCGGCCTCTTAAACCAAAAAACAAACCAACATTAACAGCACTAGTATGTGGCATCATTTGCACATAAGTTGTTGCGGTAATTGCACGCGTACTTTTCTCATTAAGCATTACACCAAAGGCACCAACAGCATTAGTACTACCCGTTGATGAACCATAAGCCACGCCAGTTTCACCATTGGTTAATACGTCATTATCTATCAAACCACTTTGTACTAATGCATTTTCTGTAGCCAAAGTTGCTAATTTAGCAACTCTCCCCATGCCACGCGTTTTTTTACGAGTGTAATGTTTAGGCAATTCAAAGTTATCAATAGGTGCAGCTAACTTAGTATTCAAACCATCATACTGTTCATAACTTTCCATATACTGCGTTGCATTCTCACATGCTTTGAGTTTTTTCTGGACACTTGCCCAATCATTACCAAAAGCGGTAACACCTGACATTCCTGTAATAACGACTCTACGTTCAACCATTACACCATCCCTCCATTTACACTGATCACTTGACGGGTTGTATATGCGGCAATATCAGACATTAAATAACTAACAAGACCCGCAACTTCTTCTGGTTGTCCCATACGACGAAGTGGCACAAGCGGCAGAGCATGCTCTTTGACTTCTTCATTCACCATGCCTGTATCAACTAGTCCAGGAGCAACACAGTTTACAGTGATTTTTCGTTTTGCAACTTCCAATGCCAACGCTTTTGTTGCACCAATAATACCGGCTTTAGCAGCGCTATAATTGGTTTGACCTCGATTTCCTACCAATCCGGAAACAGATGCCATAGTGACGATTCGGCCACCTTTACGCAATTGAACCATAGGCATAATACAAGGATGTAAAACGTTATAAAATGCATCTAAATTGGTATGTACAACACCATCCCATTCATCGCCAGTCATTGCAGGAAAAACAGTATCATTAGTGACGCCAGCATTACTCACCACACCGTAATACGCACCATGAGCTTCTATATCTGCTTCTAAAACCGTACGGCATTGTTCTCGATCGCTAATATCAAACTGTAAAATACGACCACTTCCACCTAATTCGCTAATAGCTTCAAGCGTCGCTAATGCACCATTTTTATCACCCATATAATGCACGGCAATAGTAAATCCATCTTTAGCTAATTGTAGAGCGATTGCACGACCAATACCTTTACTTGCTCCAGTCACCAGTACTTGCTTAGTCATTATCTTTTCCTTTTAGCATTGTTTCTAATTGTTGGTTATTTGGCACAAATACGTTTAATTGTGCACTTGCTAATTGTTTGTTTTTACATTTTATCTGACAGGAAAATGCCCCCATGCCTTCACTTTCCATCAATTTTTCCGCATAAATATCAATAATTTCACCTTGATGAAAAAGATCAGATTGCGTATCGTAACGGCGAACACCTAACAAAAATCCAATAGGAGAAACCTGCTGTTTTAAAAAGTGTTGGTAACCAGACCATGCCGCAACCGTTTGTGCCATATATTCAATACCGACCCACGCACCAATGGCATTACTCTGAGAATCAAAAAAAGGGCTGTCTGCTGTTACAAATACTTGGCAATGAATCGTTTTTTCATCTGTATCAACGATATTATCAATTAATATCATTGGTGCATCATGCGGTACTAAGGATGCAATACTAGGGTATTTATTGGTCATTTTTTATTCCAAAAATTAAACTCATATTGTTACCACCGAATGCAAATGAATTGCTTAACAATATTTTTTTCTGTAATTTTTCAGGTTTGTTAACAAATTGAATAGGAGCTAAAGTAGGATCAAACTCACCATCATTGATTTGTACCGGTAGTGTCATATCTTGCGCTAATAACAAACAACAAATACTCGCTTCTAATATCGATGCTGCACCTAATGTATGCCCTGTTAATGGCTTTGTTGAACTTACTGGCACAGTATCTTTAAATAATGTGTATATCGCTTTAGATTCCATCGCATCGTTTAATTTAGTCGCTGTTCCATGTGCATTAATGTAACCAATATCATCAACAGTTAAATGCGCATCATCTAACGCTTTTTGCATCGCTTCTATTGCACCTTTTCCTTCAGGGTGTGGTGCAGATATATGATGTGCATCAGAACTATCACCAACACCTAGCAATGCTAAACCTGTTGTATTTTTCTGTTTAGATAACAACATAAATGCAGCTGCTTCACCGATATTAATGCCTTTACGGTTTTGACTAAAAGGCAAACAAGCTTCGCTCGAAAGGGCTTCTAAACCATGAAAGCCATTTAATGTTAATCGGCACAGAGAATCACTTCCCCCCACAATTACAGCATCAACTAAACCTGCATTTAATAAACGTTTAGCTGAGATAAACACACGAGCAGATGATGAGCAAGCAGTTGAAATTGTATAAGCAGGACCTTCAATTGAAAAATAATCAGCAACAAATTGCCCTAAATTCCCTACTTCCTGTTGGTGATAGTGGTAATCAACAGATAAACCTTCATTTAACGCGCTTTCACCATCACTAATGCCAGATGTACTGGTCCCAACAACAACAGCAATACGCTCTGCACCAAACTGTTCAATCGCTTCTTTAATAGAAGTTTCCATTGATAATAAAGCAGAAAGGGCCAAGCGATTATTATGAGTATTTTTATTAATAAAGTGCGCAGGAATGATCGGCAACTCACTTAATACTTTACCAACCACGGTTGCTTTACCATCATTCAACCAACCAGATTCTGAACACATAGCAGCAGGGGTTTTACCTAAAAGAGTAGATATTTGCTGCTCAGTGTTATCACCCAGCGCACTATTCATTGCCATCGCATGAATATAAATTGCATTATCTTGTGTATTATCCATTTAGCTTTTCATCATTTGTTATGTGTATTAGTTGATAACTCATTGTGTCAGCTTTTATGCCTTTGTTTCAATTATCACAGTGTAATTTAAACCTTGATGTTTAAACGTTATCTTGCCATCTAAATGTGTTTTTTTCTGATAATCAATCGTCACAACCACCTTGCCATTTTGATCAATTAATAATCGCTGTAACGCTGTTTCTTTTAGCTTCCAACCTATTGCTGCCAGTGGTTTATCCCATGAACTTTTAGGCCAAATAGAAAGCATAACATTAAATAAAACTTGCTCGGGTTGTGGTAATTTATCGGCAAATCCTGCAATCACATTTGTTTCAATTTTATTTCCGCCATCTTCACCCAAATAAGTCAAGCTCAACAACTTAACACCCCAAGCAGAGAACCCAGCTAACACAACTTTTTCTTGATCTACTTGTAACTGCGTTAGCATCTGTTGTTGATTAGCTTCTCCCCATTGAGCAGTAATAAGCTGACTAACATTAACATTTTGTTGTAGTTCTTTAGGCTGTGGTAAGTTAACAAACTGTCCAGGTGTTATTTCAACTTGCACTGGATGTGTTGCTTGTTGCATTTTAGGTTGCATAGAACAAGCACTCAACAATATCGATAAAACAACAATCATCCGCTTCATTTTTTAGTTCCTTTGTTCATTGCTAAAGGGGCTAATAACCACGCAATAATAATACCAGTCAAAACAGTTACACCGAATCCATAAATCGCTTGTGTTTCACTTAATGCTAATAACCCAAAAGATAACACAGTCGTAATAGCAGAAAGCGTGATCGCTAAGAATGTATTTTCACTGTTGATAGTGTTTTTCTGCTCAGCAAAAAATAAGGTGTAATCAATACCAATACCTAATACAAGTAATAAAGCGAGCAGATTAAAAATAGTAATAGGGATAGCAAATACCGCAGTAATAGCAAGCGCGGCAACACCAGCAATTAAAGGAGGAGTCATCACTTTACAAGCTTTCTTAACACCGTAATGCCATGCTAATAAAAGTCCAATCAGAAAATACACCGCTAGCAACATTTCACCAATAAACAGTCGATAATGTGAAAAAATAGCAGATATTTCTGCCGCTTTATCCAATACCTGTACATCTGCTTGTTGCTCAATGTAGTGAGCAACCAATTGCGGATCAGTCGCTGGATTAGTCACATCACTCAAAATAATAACGGATGCATAATACCCTGAAATATCACCTAACCATAAAAAACCAAGCGGCTCAGAAACAGGAGACATTAAATAATCACTGACTAATAACGGTTTAAAGCTTTGCTTAAATTCAATTGCCTCAGTTAAATTTAACTTGTTAGATAAACTTTCACCTTGTTGCTGATAAAGCGTTTCCACCAGTTGGTAATTTTCTTGCTGTGTTTTTAAAGAAGGAACAAACTGACTGACCGACTGGACACTTTTTATAAAACCTTGTGTTTTCCATTCATTAAACTGTGCTGATAATTGTTCTAGTCGCTGCAACAATAACTCTTCAGAATTCGCTTTAACTAATAACAAACGTTGATTATTACCCACACCAGTAATGTCTTTAATCGTGTGCTCTTGCGCTTTTAGATCCTCTGGCATCGTTTGTAATTGACGAATATCATCATTAAAAGTGATTTTAGTTAAGCCAATAAATGCAAAAATAATCAATACACTCGGTAGTGCAACTCTTAATGATTTATGTTGCCACAGAGCTAACCACGCCGTTAATAATCGTAAATTAGGTAATTTAGTTTTACTCGGAGAACGAGCCAGAGCGGGGTAACATAAAACAACCGTTAAATAAGCACTTAATAAACCAACAATAGAAAACAGTGAAAGCTGCTGTAAACCAGGGAATGGTGCAATTAACAAACCAAGATAACCAATTAAACTGGTCACTAAACCTAATGAAATCGCATTAAATATCTGTTTTAAAGCAAAGTCAGGATCCCACTTATTCTGTTCAGCCAGTCGCTCCGTAAGATAATGAAAAGCATAATCGATGGAAACACCAATCAAACTCGCACCAAACACTAAGCTAAATAGATGTACTTTCCCAAACACTAAAACCGTTGTAACAAATGCCACCAATAGACCACAGCCAATTGATAACAAAGCTAACATCAGAGGCAAGCTACTACGATAAACAAATAACAGTAATAAAATAATACCGATTAAAGAGCCAACACCAATTGTACTAATTTCACTTTTAGCACTTTCTGCTCCATGCGCTGCATAAAATAGTGAGCCCGTATGCAATAGTTTCACGTGAAACAATTGCTCAACATCAGCTTCTAAGATTTGTAATTGAGGCAATAAACTTTGCAATCGACTATCAAATGCATCACCGGCTAAATCCGCTTGAATGATCAGATATAAATCATCACCAACCTGACTTAGTAAGTAATTTTGATACAGTGAGAAATGACCATCACTGGTATTTCGCGCACTTAAAAAATCTCTAAATAATAAAAATGGATCAGATTTTAATTCACCACCAGAAACACCCGAAAAAGGATTATAAATCTGCTCAATAACATGGGTGACACGTTCATCAGGCGCTTGCGCTAGGTTGCTTTTATCTTGTTCACTTAATAACTGAGCACGATAGGGAAAGTATAACGATCCCCAAGCCTGTTGCTGATTTTCACTAATTTTAGATTCAACATGAGCAAATAAACCGATCGCTGTTAACGCATCATTAAAATAACTTGCCGCTTTAACTAAATTGTCTTTATCTTTACCTTTTATCAGAAAAACAACACGATTATTAATGTTGTCAGCGATTTGCTCAAAAGCTTGTTGAGCAACTTTATCTTGTTGATCTTTAGGTAATAAAGCGAGGATGTTTGTTTCTATGGGTAACTTATCCTGCATTACTGTTTGCTGAATCAGCAAACCAGCACAAAACAAAATAAAGACTCCCCATAGGAGTAAACGTTTAGAATTTGAACGCATCTTTTTCTTGCTGTGTTAAAGGTGCTTGTTGCTCGCTAATATTACTAAAGGTAATCAGCGAAGAGTCTGTATTGAGTTCCGTTAACGTCAATGATTTTATTTGTTCTTTTCCTTGAATTTTAATGCTTTTAAACACTTTATCTAAAGGCGCTTTTTTAGGCGTTAAATTTAATAACCAATTGCCTTTACCATCATCGCTTAATTGCATGCTAAATTGGCTTTCAAGTGAGCTCAAATCACCTTTAAACAAAGATAAAAATAGGTGGCTAAAGTAAAAAACCATCGGATTATCTTTTGCTTCAATAATCTCTGCTTCTTTACCTGAAAATTGCTGACGTAATTTATCTTTTGCTAACACCAACGACACAGGAAACGGGTTATTTTGCTGCCAAATCAACCCCTGCTCATGACTTAATAAAAATGTACCGTCAGAAAGCAAAGGTTGTTTAAACATTTGTAGCGATTTTGATTGTGTAAAATCACCACGTAAAACTTTCTGGGTTGTTAATTGTTGCTGTAATTGCTCAAGTGTTAAAGCTGATAATGAAAATGAACAAAGCAATAATAAACAGCAAAGTCCTTTATTAATTAAACGATAATTAAACAAAATAGGGCTCCAACTTCTCAGCTAATATTTTAGGAGAGGCAAAACACATCTCTTCCGTTTTCATATCAACAGCAACTTGTCGTGTATAACCTTTAGTCATACGTTTACCTGACTGCGCATCATAAATAACATAATCAACACGCAGATAATTTTCCCACTCAGCTAATTTAGCGGTAATACGTATTTCATGATTAAAAGGAATTGCTTGAACATATTTAACGTAACTATCGATCACCGGCCAGGCATAACCAGAAATCACCATATCACGATAGTTATAATTAATTTTTTCCATTAATAAACGGCGCGATTCTTCAAAAAAACGAAAATAGTTTCCATGATAAATAACCCCCATAGGGTCAGCATCTTGAAATGAAGTCACCAAAGTAACCTCTGCCATTAAATTAACTTTTTGCTCAGCCATGTAAAACTCCAGAGAGGTTAATGGAATAAACTAAGCAACTGATTAAGTATTATTAATCAGTTGCTTAGTTATTAGTATAAATCCCACTTCTCAGTTTGAATTAATTCCATAAACTTACGTAAGTCCGCTTCTAATGGGCGATCTTCATCAACAAACGTAAATTCACTTAATACTGAAGCAAGCATGGTTTTTATCCCATCACTCAAGTGTGACTCATTTAATTCATTTTCACGTTTACGAATTTGTAATGCTTGCGTTGCTGCTAATAAACAAGCCGCTGTAACTTGCTCTGTCAGCACTAAAATACGTAAACAATCACGTGAAGAGATTGTACCCATACTAACTTTATCTTGATTATGACATTCAGTTGAACGTGAAAAAACGCTCGCAGGCATAGTATGTTTAAGTGCTTCAGCAGTCCAAGCAGAGACACCAATTTGTACCGCTTTAAAACCATGATTAATTGGTTTACGAGCACCGGTAGCACCCGTCAAATTAAATGGTAAACCATTATTGAATTTGTAATCCATTAACTGCGCCATTTGGCGATCTAATAAATCAGCAATATTAGCAACAGCGACTTTTAATGTGTCCATTGCCATCGCAATATGACCACCGTAGAAATGACCACCGTGTAAAACACGTTCGTTATCTCCGTCAATAATAGGGTTATCATTAGCACTATTTAATTCATTCTCAATCATTGAACGTAACCATGGAAGCGTGTCCTGTAAAACACCAATCACATGCGGAGCACAACGTAATGAATAACGATCTTGTAAGCGGTCACTATTGCGCGGAGGACGTTCAGCTTGTAGGTCACTACGTAACCAAGCTGCAATTTTTTGTTGACCTGCATGTGGTTTAACAGCAAACAAAGCTTCATCAAAATGGAAGTCATTACCGTGCATAGCAACTGAAACCATTGCGGTAATTTTAGTGGCCACTTTTGCTAAATATTCAGCACGTTTAAAGGCTAAACAAGCTAAAGCCGTCATTACAGCAGTACCGTTCATTAATGCTAAACCTTCTTTTGGTTGTAGCACTATCGGTTTAATATTTAGCTCTTGAAAAACATCCATCGTTGGACGAATTTCACCTTTATAGATAACTTCACGCTCACCAATTAATACAGCAGCTAAATAAGAAAGAGGTGTTAAATCACCACTTGCACCCACAGAACCTTCTTCAGGAATACGTGGTGAAATATCATTATTAATTAAAGTAATAATCTGATTTAACAAGTCATGTGTAACACCAGAAACACCTTGAGAAAGCGAACACAGACGCGTTGCAAGCACAGCTTTAGATTGTTTTTCAGTTAAATTAGCACCTAAACCACAACCATGAAAACGTGTTAAATGAAGTGGTAATTCAGCCACCAAATCCGTTGGTATAGCAACCGTACAAGAATCACCGTAACCTGTTGTTACACCGTAAATAACACCATCTTCTTTTAATAATGATTCAAGAAAGGCAACACCCCGATCTATTTTAGCAACATATTCAGGGTTGCTATTCATCTCTGCATTGGCGCCATCTGAGATAGCAACAATGTCTTCTATTGTTAAGCGTCCTGCACCAAATTTAATGTTTTGCTGGTTATTTATCATTGCTTTTTCCAGTTAATTTCCAAAAATCAAAAAAGTTGTACCACTGTAGTGGTGCCTTTAATGTATAAAATTGTAAACGTTTTGCATATTGTGTTACTACATCTTGCAAAGCTTGTTCTCGGTTATGACGAGGTAAAAGTATTTGCTCACTAAAAGGCTCAAAATGCAGATCAAAATGCGCCTCTTTTTTACTATCATCACGTAAACCAAATAGTAAATACACAGGTGCTTTTAAAATTGAGGCCAATAAAAAAGGACCTTGTGGAAAGGGCGCTGGTTTACCAAGAAAATCAGCCCATACCACTTTATTTTCAACACTGGTTGACGTTCTATCGCCCACAATCACTACCCATTCTCCAGCATCTATTTTTTGATCTAACATAATTGCTGTATCAGGGCCGATTTTATTCACTTGGATAACATTAACACTTGAGTCTGGATTAACGGCTTGCATCACCGCATTAAAACGCGGCGCATGCTCAGTAAAAACTAACGCATTAATGGTTAAATCTTGATGACGTAGACTCAATGCTCTAAATAATTCTAAGTTGCCTAAATGAGATCCTAAAATCACACAACCACGTGGTTGATTTTGTGCTTCACTAATATGATCTTGATTATGAATGGTCAGATCTTTTACTGAAAAGTCACCTTTCCATGCAGCTAATTTATCTAAAATAGTTTCGGCAAAAGAGCTAAGGTGCTGATTAACCGTTAATTTTTTAGGTAATGGAATATCATGCTCTGCAGAATAATGTTTTAAATGGTAAAGATATTCTTGAGAAGCCGCTATCGAATTTTTTGCAAATAGACTGTAATAGTACATAACAGGCTTTAAACACCATTTAAAAACGCGACGCCCAAACAGAGAATAAATAAATAATAAACATTTAATACCGTAATAAGTACCTGACTCTGTTTGCTTTGACCAATGTTGTAATGATTTCTGTAAACGTTTTTTACGTGTTAATAAACTCGGTATACGCAACAACATACCTAAAATAAGCAGGGTATGCATTTTACTAATACGCACATTATCGGCAAATGGTTGAAAATGAGAAATACCATTTTCAGGATAAATCACCTTAGTGGTAATAAAGCGGATCTCAACATCATCCCAAAAACATTTCACCATCACTTCGGTATCAAAATCCATACGCTTGCCTAAGTGCTGTTTTGCAATCACTTCATTTAATCGCTCTACAGGGTAAGATCGAAAACCACACATGCTGTCTTTTATCTCAAAAGAGAGCGTTTCTAACCACACACAAGTATGCGTAAGATAACGACCATACAAGCGGCCTTTAGGCACACTCTCATCATAAATAGGTCGACCAGAAACAAGTGCTTCAGGGTATGTTTTTGACTCTTCAATTAATTTACTACAGGAAGCTAAGTCATGTTGCCCATCAGCATCAACTTGCAACGCGTGAGTAAACCCTAACTGCTGAGCTCTTTTAAGCCCAGCAATCACAGCGCCGCCTTTACCTTGGTTTTGCTCAAGGCGAATAATCTCTACTTTTGTGCCTAGTGCATCAATAACAACTTGTGTTTCTGCTTGGCTACCATCATCAATCACAATAACTGGCAGAGAGAAACGCTCTATAAGCTGATCCACTACCGCATGGATTGTATTGCCATGATTGTAACAAGGGATAAGAAAGCAGGGGTTAAACTGACTCATTTTGTCGCGTCCAATTTAATACGTCCTGAAGAACAACTCACCTCGTCATCGGCTGTATAAGAAAAATACAGTTTCTGTTTCTCTTTTTCCCAACGTAAAGTCAGTAAAACTTGATAGTTAGGTAAAATTGGCTGTTGAAATTTAATCACTTCCATTCCTGCAAAAACAGTGTCACAAGAAAGCAGTTTTTTACCGTAATAAATAGCCCAATCAATCTGCACAACACCCGCAAGTAATGGATAATTTTCAAAATGTCCTTGAAAATAAGTGATCTCAGGATCCACCTGTAATAATAGCGTTGCTGTATTTTCTACCACTTTTTGTTCAAGGATAGTGGCCTTGTATTGTGCTGTTTCACTGCTCATTTAAATAACCCTGCAATCTCTTGTTGTAAACGTTTACCCTGTCTATTCATTGGTATTTCAGGCGCAATACGAAAATGTCTTGGAATAGCAACCGGCTCCACCCAATCACGTAATGATTGACGAAGTTTTATCCAAAATTTTCCTTTACCTAAAGTGGCTAATTGCTGCTCACCTTGTGCAGTTAATGCTAATAGCGCACCTAACGTTGTACGATGTGGTTCAGTGACAACGACAACAGCACTTTCAGAAATCCACTCTAAGGCATTAAGGTGTGTTTCTACTTCAATTAATGAAACACGTTTTTCTTCAATTTTAACAATATGATCAACACGACCTTTTAATCTGAATTGATGATTATCTAATAATTCACATTGATCACTGGTTTGATAATAACCATCAACACTTGCCGCATCCGCTAAAGTGACATCGAGTTTCTCACTTAACCAAGGAGAGTTCAAAAGCAAACAGTTATCAGCATTTAATTTAATAATTACTTTAGAGAAAAAAGTCCAAACACTCTCGGCAGTTTGTTGCTGACGATAACCAATACCACCCGTTTCAGTACTACCAAAAACTTCAATCGCAGTTTGATTTAATAATTGTTTACATAAATCAGAAGCCGCACTTGAAAGAGGTCCACCCGATGAAAATACCGCACAATAATGACCTTGCTGACCTTCATCTAATAAACGCTTTAATAACGCAGGGCTACTGATTAACGTGTGTTGCATTGTGCCATTTGCAATAACTTGCTCAGGGTAAATAATATCTTTACGAGCAAACGCGGTACCTGCACATAAAGGCCATAACACACGAAATAACAAACCATAAATATGCTGGTGAGATACCGTACTAACCACTCGAGAATGTGCTAAAAAATGACCAAAGTTATCTTGTAGATTTTGTACTTCTTCTTGCAACGACAATAACGTTTTTTTAATCGCTTTAGGTGTCCCTGTTGATCCTGAAGTAAATAAAGTAATTTCGATAGCCGTTAAATCAAGGGCAAAAAAATCAACATCAGCAACAGATGTAAGCGATTGTTTAGTAAGAGGTAATGTTATAGAAGTTTGTTGAAAGAGTTGTTGTGTTAGATCTTTCTCTGCAGCTTGTGTCACCTGACCATCATCAATTAACAAATCAAACTCAGAAGCAAGAGATAACAACATGGCAGGTTGATGATTGCCGGGTAAAACCACTTTTTTATTCGCATAAATAGTGGCAAAAAAAGCCACAAGAAAAAAATAGCTATCATCGCAACAAATCGCAATAGACTGACAAGGTTTACTGTTAATAGCCTGAATTAAATGACGTACATCCAATACAAACTGTTGCCAACTAATATCCCCATCAGCATCAAAAGCAATAATAGTATCATCACGTTGACTTAATAAAAGATCAGCAAGAGAATTAAAGGACATTTTTATCTACTTGGTTATTTGCTGGTTTACTTGCTTGATTGTTTGTTTGATTGCCACTTTCATTATTCGCTTTCTCATTCTTTCTTTTCACCAATAAACGCACAATAAACTCAACAGCAAATAAAGCACCAGCAAAAAGATAACTAATTAAACCGTTATAAAGTGTCCAAGTGTGTAACGACATAAAAGTAGTAGCTAAAGCAATACTGCCATTCACCACAAAAAACAAACACCAAACCTTGGTCACACTGCGAGTATAACGAACGGCATAATCAGGTAAATTAGGCTCTTGTAAACGAGCAAAGCGCTCAATCATGGTCTCTTTTTGAGTCAAGCTTTGCGCAAAAATCACTAACATCAACGCATTCACAATCACCGGATAATAAGTAAACCATTGACTACTTTTAAACACTAATGCTAATAACGTTAACGCAACACCTGCGCCACCACTTAACCAAGCAATATACTTTAATTCACGTAAGCGAGTTTGATTACCACCAATCATTCTTAATAAAAAGAGTGCGCCTAATACACCAGCAACAGCACCTAAACCCCATTCATTTAATCCGTAATACACGGCAAAGGGGTAGGCGAATAAAACAAGTGCTGCAAGTATAGGAAAAAGTTTCACTACTTTTCTTTCAGCAACGTTTCTACTGAATCAACCACATCTTCAACAGTACGTACTAACTTAAACTCTTCAGGCTGAATTTTTTTACCCGTTAGTTTTTGTAAATGCACCACTAAATCAACGGCATCTAAACTGTCTAAATCTAATTCTTTGTATAAATTAGTTTCTAACTTAATGTCGTCAGCTTCTAATTCAAATAACTCAACTAAGGCTTGTTGAATTTGTACAAATATTTCATCTCTCGTTAAATCTTTCATCTTTATTTCCTATCGGTTTGCACTGATATATTTTGCTAAATTAGCAACTGAAGAAAAATGTTGACGAGTTTCAGTATCATCAGCATCTAACACAACATTATATTGTTTTTTAATCGCTAACCCGAGTTCTAACGCATCGATAGAATCCAAACCTAAACCTTCTCCAAAAAGAGGTGCTTCAGTTTCAATATCATTCACACTCATATCTTCAAGATTAAGCGATTCAATAATCAGTGTTTTTAATTCAGTTTCAAGCTCTTGCATCTATTTTCTTACCTATTTTTATGGAAAGAGAACACTGTTTAAGTGTTTGTTTAATTTTCTAACGGTTAGTGAAGGTGATTCATCACTATCAATAAATTCATCTATTGCCACTTTATCTTTAACTTCAACAATGAAAAGCGGTTTAGTCTCTGGAACTTGATACCACTTGCCTTGTTTTGTTAAAAATGAGGGCTCAACCGTAATATGAACAATACGCAAATCCGATGCTGTTTTCACTGCAATTTGTGCAGCGCCTCGTTGTAACGTTGAAGGAACACCTTTTGTGGTACGCGTCCCCTCAGGGAAAACAAGTAACACATGACCTGCTTTTAATCTTTCTTCACAATTAGTAAGCAATGTTTCGGGATCTTTATTTGGAATATACCCAGCTGAAGTAACAACACCACGCATAAATGGATTTTTCCAAATACCTTCTTTCACCAAACAGTCACATTGCTTTAATTGTGAAGTAATTAATACATAATCAATCAAGCTTGGATGATTAGCAACAATCAAGCAATCGCGATCATCTTTTAATTTTTCAGCACCAATTATTTTATAATCAATTGCGCCAGTAATACGCATCGTTTCGCAGAAAAAGTAAAAAGAAGTCTGAATAATTTTTTGAACTCTAAGCTCTCTTAAACTTTTATTTTTAATCGAAAAGGTCAACAAAGGAAAAACAACAAACGTAAGCATTAAACCGCCAATGCCAAAAAGAGCAAAACACATACCTGTTGCAAAAACGCGCCATTGTTTATTTAATTTTTGAGCAAATGAACTCATGAATGTCTCCAAGTCCACATAAAACGCTGATCGCTAATAATTTGTTGTGATTTATTTTGTAGCAGAAAGTCTATCACAGAGAAACTTTGTGGGAATAAATTGCTGAAACTTGAACGGTTTTTACACCAAGATAATTGATATTGCTCACCCGCACTTAAAATACTCGCAAAAGCATAACCTTGATAAGGTTTTTGATCTGCTTCTTCATATTTTTTGTATTGCACTGGCAACGGCTCATCAAAATCCACCACTAACACTCGTTTTGAAGGCTGTGCTTGTAAATAAATAGCCGCTTCGATTAAAGCGTGATGCAGTGTGCTTTCAACAGCAGCAAGGGAAGTAACAGGCGTTGCACGGTTTGCGCTGATAGTAAATAAACCCGCAGCCGTATTATGAACCGATTGTGAAAACGCCATTGGCGAAGCATCTTCACCTTTAATAATATCTTCTATTAATTTAACAGTACGTGTTAATTCGCCATGACGACTAGAAAAAACAATATAATCAATAGATTGCTCAGCTGAGACCTGTAAGGCAGCTTGCAAAGCAAGTTTGCTTAAACTGCTCATACGACGACGCATCATAGGCTTAATAAGATCAACCGGCACAGCGGACAATTCTTCAGGCCATGCACAATCGTTTTTTGACCAATTAATCCAGTCATCTTGTGTAATTAAACCCGGGGATAATGCAATCCAGTTGTCTATATTAAAATTTATATTATTCATTTAAAACACACGCTTATAATCAATTAATGCCTAGTAATGTTATCATTTATTACTGGCTTAAAGTATTTTTTTACCGCTATGTTCCATACAGCAGACAACTCATTAACTAGTTAAAGTTAAGCACCAATTTAGAGTGCTGTTTTGCGAAGTAGAGAAGCAATTATCCTATATAAATCTCAATATAAATAAAAATAGCAGGGTAGAATAAATTTTTTATTGGTTCAAACAAATAAATCCCCACCCCGTAAAAAGAGTAAACAGCGTTTTGTTACTTGATATATCAGCAGAAGTTATACAATATAAAATCTGAGTTCAACCATAACAGATGATTTATTGATTTCTAACAAGTTATATTGAATAACAAATACGCTTGTAAACAAACCAAGCAGTAGATGACACATCTGTATTTAAATAATGCCAATTAAATAAAGTAGAGCAATATAATGACTAACTTTCAAACAGACCCATTCAGTGCACTTGAAGCCAAAACAGAAGCTCAAAAACTCGCATTCGCGCCAATTACATTTCATACCGCACGTACATTACGTGATTTAGGTATTCTAGCGGTACTTGATAAAGCAGGGCAAACAGGCTTAAACGCACAACAAATCAGCAACCAATCAGGGGTCTCTGAATACGGCGTAAAAGTCTTATTAGACATGGCATTAAGCGCTCACATTGTAACTTGGAACAGTCCAAATTATATTATTGCTAAACTAGGTTACTTCTTATTACACGATGGCATGACACGCGCTAATTTAGATTTTACCGCCGATGTTTGTTATGCAGGCATGATGCATTTAACCGAAGCCATTAAAGAGGGCACTCCAGCAGGATTAAAAGAATTAGGTGATTGGCCAACAATATACGAAGGACTTTCTCGATTACCTGAACAAGCTAAAAAAAGCTGGTTTGAATTTGATCATTTCTATTCTGATCGTTCATTCCCATTATTATTAGAAAAAGTGTTTGCCCATAAACCAAAACGTATTTTTGATGTCGGCGGTAATACAGGTAAATGGTCACTTCAATGTGTAAATTACGATAAAGACGTAGAAATGACCATTATCGATCTACCACAACAAATTGAAGTTGCGATGAAGAATGTTGCTGATGCAGGATTTGCAGGCCGAGTTAAAAATCACCCAACCAACATGTTAGATAAAACATTACAACTGCCTACTGGCGCAGACGCATGGTGGATGAGTCAATTTTTAGACTGTTTCTCACCAATGGAAATTTTAAGCATCTTACAACGTGTACGCAAAGCCATGAAACTAGACGCTAAAGTTTACATTTTAGAGCTATTTTGGGATGCACAAAAATACGATGCTGCCACATTAAGTTTAAATGCAACCTCTCTGTATTTTACCTGTTTAGCGAATGGGAACAGTCGTTTTTACCGCAGTGAAGATTTCCTACAGATAGTAGAACAAGCGGGATTCAAAGTAACACAACGTACTGATAATATTGGGTTAGGGCATACCTTGCTTGAGCTAGAAGCTGTTTAAACTCAATCACATCACTTAAAAAAGTTAAAAATAAAACTTAAAAAGTAAAAGGCCATTATTCTCATAATGGCCTTTTTTATACTTATCCATACAACAAACATAAAGATTAAAAAAAGGGTTGATTACTACATTTTAAAGCAGCAACACCCCCTAATGGTTTAAGTATTATGTTGATCGCCTAAATTGCTATGTTGTAAGGCATCCGCCAACTTATCATCATGATGTGTAATATCCGTTGTATCAAGATCATGTTTAACATCGTGATCAAGAGGGTGCTTACCTAATTTATCATGATCATCATCAGATAATAAATTAACAAAAGCATCATGCCCATCATGTGCCGCTAAACCATGGTTTAAGACGTCACTCACATCATCAGCTAATGGATTATGACTAAACGAATTATCCATGTGTAACTGATCATCCACAACCGTTGTATGCTCTACATTGACCTTATTCACATCCACACCGGCTAACTGTAAATAATCATGCACCGCATCCGATAAATTTGTATTACCTTGTGCGGACACATCACTAGCTTCAGGATAGAACGCTTGGTGATTCGTAGCCGTTTTAGCCACTAAAGTATGATCAACAGCATCATGGTTATTAGCAGAATCATCAACCTGACCTGGTGTATGCGCCATATACAAGCTAGCTGCATCACTCATTTCCACGTGAGTAGCTACCGCAGTATGATCCACAACAGGGGCATCAGCAGGATCTACCGTTGCTGTAAACGTTGATGTGTCCGTAGTGTCTGGGGCATCGTGGCTCGATTTACTTAGCTGAACACTATATTCATGTGAATCTCCTTCAATCTTAAATTTAAGGTCATGTTCAGTAGTATCAAGTTGACGATAAACTAAGCGTCCATGCAACACATCATCATAAGTAACAGACTGCTTACCACCACCATCAATAAAAGTCTCTCCTCCATTATTTAAAAGGACAAGTTGAGCCCCATTTTGATGGCCGTTATGAATCGCAGGCACCTTAGTAAATATAATTTTAGTGGTAAGATCATCATGAGAAGTCAACCCTAATTGTGCAGGCGTCAACGGTGTATCAACGGAGCCCCCATGATTCTTAATCTCTTCAGCAGTCGCTAACTGAAGCGCTTGGCTACCACCAACTCCCTGACCGGCTATATGCGTTGTTACTGGAGGTAATGGCATATGTAGCGTTAAATCGGTAGAAGCATGATTATGTGCACCACCTTGGTTTTCTGTTGTGATAACCTTAATCTCAAGCTTAATATCGCCATGCAAAGTATCTGATACCTGCGCTTTAGCTCCTGCTATTTGTGCTTCTGTTAACTCCCAACCACCATGATTAGCTTTCTCTTGTACCTGCTGACCTTGAGCATCAAATAGTTCAACACCATCATGATGTGCAATGTCCACAACATAATGTTCACTACCATCTTGGTCATCAAGGTTTACCTGTAAATTAAGATCATATTCGTGGCTGCCAGGAACAGTATGTACGTTCTTAGCTGCTGCATGCATAATTTTGGGATGATCATCACTATTCTTTTTGAATCCCAGAACATCACCATTGGCAAAGAGCATGCCTTTTATACCATCGGCACGGTCAATGTCTATATCATGAGTAGTACTGCTGATGTCCTTTACATTATCCATATATTGGCCAGTATACTTGTTATTCATTTTACTTAACCCATTACCAAAATGATAATCGGAAGCCGAACCAGGTAAAAATAGATATGGATGAAAACCTTGGAGGTCTAATGTACCTAAATGTTCACCTTGATTAATCTTATGTAAATCAATACTACCCTGCACACTGAAACTACCATCGGGGTTATTTGTAATATGTAGCGCGTTACCATCAACGTGCACAATCGTTTCTGTATGCCCAGACTGACTACCGGCTGTTAGAGCAGTAGTACCCGTTAACGTAACCCCATCTGCATGTGCATCAATGTGAACAGCAGTTTGATGTACAGTACTCACATCATGGCCATCATCAATTTTATAAGTAAAATTAGCCGAATCTGTTGATGCTGTATGCGCAGCACCTTTAAAGGTTACCTTTCCAGCCTGAATATCAGCCAGAGAAACTTTGCTAACAGCATGAGCATCCAGCTGTATAGTTCCTTCATGAGTATCAGTAATATCAACCGATAAAGTATCTGTCGTGTCAACATCTATTGGATTACCAAAATTATCAGCTGTTAATACAATTGGTGTAGTTCCTTCAGGTGCCGTTATTTTTACACTATCATGCTGAACGGTTGGAGCATCATTAGTTCCAGTCAGATGGAAGGTAATCGCATGCGTTTGTGTACTACTTTCCCCAGAAGAACCTGTACAAGTAATAGGTATAACAATATCCAGTTTCTCACCTGCCGCTAAATAATTATAAGCTGGATCTGAAGGATCAAATGTATATGATCCATCAGTAGGGTTAAGTGTAAAACCAGCGACCGGAGGCTGCGCTGGGTCTAACGAGAAAGTAATGGCATCAATGGTATCACCATCATCAATATCATTAGCAAGTAGATGACTAGAAATCAGATGGCCACCTTCATCTACATTACGAGTGACTGTACCAATCAAGTATGGACTGTCATTCGCTCCCGTAATGTCAATGGTTAATGTACTATGACTCGTGCCACCCTCTCCATCCGTTACCGATACAGGTATAGAAATAGTTTCTGATACGCCTTTTGCTAAATGCTGATAACTAGCATGACTCGGGTCAAAACTCCATGATCCATCGGCATTTAATGTAAAGCCATCTACCTGTTGTGATGCTGTATAAGTTAAATGCTGGTTAGCTCCTGCATCAAAATCATTAGCCTGTAGCTGCCCAGTGACCTTGGCTGCATCTTCAGTAACTGAAACCGACGGTATCGCAGCAAAAATAGGGATATCATTAGTACCGGTAATGGTAATGGTTAAAGTTTGTTGCGCAGTATTACCAGCAGCATCGGTGACTTCATAAGTATACGAGTCAGTCACCGTTTGACCTGCAGGTATTCCTTGTACTGCTGGATGATTATTATTTAAATCAAAGGTATACGAACCATCTGCTTGCAAGTGCAAAGTACCGTAAGTGCCAATTTTATCGCCCGTATTAGTGACCGTTAACCCTTGATCATCATTGGTTAATACATTGCCATGAGTAACTCCTGCCGCTTGGTCCTCAGTGGCGGTATCGGTATCTGAAGCAGTCGTAGCATCAGTATCTACCGCGTAACTCGTACTTACTCTATTAACACTACTAGCATTGCCTGCATTATCATGTGCAGCGAAACTCGCACTGTATGCATGATTTGCCGCTAACTCACTGCCAGGGATATCAATACTAAATGCACCACTCGAGTCCACCGAGCCTTGATAATCTTTACCACCTAAGTGAATTGTCATCAAGTCTCCTGAAACAAAGTCTTGGCCAAGCACACCTCCAACACGACCTGTAACCGCAACAGTACCGGTGGATTCTGCGGCATTAATCACATTATCAGAAGTAATCTGATCAAACATCAACGGAGGCATTGGACGATCTGTGTCTAAGCTAATTGTTAAAGGTGAGGAAGTAACACTATTACCCTGCGTATCGGTTACCACCGCGGTGATGTCATGGTGACCATTTGCAGTCAATTCATGCGCAGCATCCGTAGTTAACGTCCAAGTGCTACCCGATACTTTAGTTGCCATGCCTAATGAGGTAGAGCCATCAAACACTTCAACTTGTGTCACATCAGAATCAACCCCTGTTAAAGTGAAGGTTGGTGTCGTGTCGTTCGTTAAGTTATCACTATGGTTACTACCCGAATCACTAGCATCAACTAAATCAACCGTTGGGGCGGTAATGCCCGTATCCACTGTCACAACCATGCCAGAAGAATCAACCCCAGTTGTCGCTGAAGGTGCTGTCGCCGTTGCCGTCAACGAATGCGCATCACCGCTATTGCTACCACTTAATGCAGATGTAGTGACTGAATAGTCTCCATTTACATCACTGGTTGTGGTCGCAACCACTGTTGTGCCATCTTTAATTTCCACCACCGAGAACGGTATATCAGTATGTCCTGTAATCGTTGGCGTGGTATCACTGGTAATTAAATCAGTTTTATCCCCGCTGTTACTTGCAGGATCGAGTGATATCGTCACCGCATTGGTAGGTGGCGTAATCGTTGGTAATGTTGGCATTGCATAATACGTTACAGTTGGCGAAGTCGGTACTTGTGCAACCACTACGGGGGGATTACCTGATGTAGTCGCCGCTGTCACCGTTGCCGTTGGGTCAAATTGAATGAACTGACTCACCGCCGCGCCACTAGAATCCGTCACGACCACTTCAAAAACTTCATGCCCAGAATAAATACCCGTTGCAGGATCGAATGCCATGCCCACCGCACTACTATGAGGGGCATAAGTGTAAGCCCCCCCCATTGTATCTATGGTTAAATCCCCAAATTGGCCATGTACAACGGTGGTATGTGCGGTACTATCAACAACCCCGTTGGGTGAAGAGTATGTCAATACATCACCCACATCCACATCTGAACCGACAAGTGTGCCCGTAATATGTGTCGTTTGAGTGATAGTTAATGTTGGCGCATCATTGGTATTATCCACTGTTAGCGCAAAGCTGGTGCTAACCCGTGCCCCCTGACTGTCCGTCGCGGTAACGGTAATCGGGAGTTTGCCCACATCGGCATTGCTTGGTGTGCCACTAAAGGTGCCCGTTGCCGCATCAAAATGCAGCCAACTTGGTAACCCTGTCGCTGACAGCGTTAAGTGATCACCATTATCCAAATCGTTAAAAGTATCCGATGGCAGTGCAAAACTAAAGGCCGTATCTTCCGTGGCACTTTGGGCGGTAACCGTATGCGTGATCGTTGGCGCATCATTGGTACCGACAACATGAACCGTGACCACTTGTTGCACCACACCACCGTGACCATCTGAAGCTTGAACAGTAAAAGGTAAATCAACCGTCTCATGCTCTGCTAATGATCTAGCTAGACCTCCGCTACCGCCTCCACGGAAAAACCATCGCCCATCATCACTGATAATAAAAGTACCATAACCAGTAGAGCCTGGGTTGTGGGATCCTGTTGGATTCACTATTTCCCATTTAGGTTGATCATTAGTGTCAATATCTGTCGCCACTAATTGTCCTTGAATCAGAACAGATTGCTGAAACCTAGACACTAATAGCGTGTTTTCAATATCTCCACCCGGAGTGATAACCGGCGCATCATTAGTGCCGGTGATATTAATGACTAGCTGCTGAGTATCGGTTCCACCATGCCCATCACTCACCGTCACTGGAATAGACACGCTTTCGGAAACACCTGCTGCAATATGTTGATAAGCAGCATGGCTAGGGTCAAAATCCCAAGTGCCGTCATTATTTAACGTAAAACCATCAACAGCATTCGCAACCGAATACATTAAATGTTGAGCATCGCCCACATCTGGGTCCGTTGCTTGCAATTGCCCACTCGCATGGGCACCATCCTCTGTAACGGTCACTATAGATATTGGAGATATAATCGGAGCATCATTGATATTGTTAACCGTCAAAGCAAAACTTGCCTCTACGTGCGCACCATAACTATCGGTTGCGGTAACCGTAATCGGAAGTTTACCAGCAACATCTGAATTGGTTGGCGTGCCACTAAAAGTGCCCGTTGCCGCATCAAAATGAAGCCAGCTTGGCATGCCTGTTGCAGAAAGCGTTAAGTGATCGCCATGATCGACATCAATGAATGTGTCTGCCGGCAAAGTGAAAGTGAACGGCGAATCTTGATTCGTCGTTTGCTCAGCAATCGGCAGAACCCCCTGGCTATGGCTAACAACGATTGGAGCATTATTAACCCCCGTAATATGGATCGTTAGTGTTTGTGTTGTGCTTCCACCATGACCATCGCTTACTTTAAAATGGAAGGTTTCCGTTGCCTGCTCACCTTCCGATAATGCTGCCGCATCAGTACTACCAATACGATATACCCATTGCCCTGACGGAGATAAAGCAATATGCCCGTACTCACCTTTATTTGGATCAGAATGTGTTGCTATGATTTCCCATTTAAGAGCATCACCAGTATCCACATCCGTCGCTGTCAACTGCCCTCTCACTAAAGATAGTGAAGTAAGCCTTGTATCTTCATCAAAACCATGACCACCATCAACCATTGTTGAGCTCACCACCGGATTATCATTGGTGCCGGTAATATTAATGACTAACTGTTGAGTATCGGTTCCGCCATGTCCATCACTGACCATAACAGGAATTGATACCGTTTCTGAAATACCGGCGGCAATATGTTGATACGCAGCATGGCTAGGATCAAAATCCCAAGTGCCGTCACTGTTTAACGTAAAACCATCAACAGAATTCGCAACGGAATACGTTAAATGTTGAGCATCGCCCACATCTGGGTCCGTTGATTGCAATTGTCCACTCGCATGAGCACCATCTTCAGTGACCGCCACTGTCGATAGGGGCGTTAACACCGGCGCATCATTAGTATTATTGACCGTCAGAGCAAAACTGGTACTGACTTGTGCACCGTGGCTATCCGTCGCAGTAACCGTAATCGGGAGCTTACCCACATCGGCATTGCTTGGTGTGCCACTAAAGATCCCCGTTGCCGCATCAAAATGCAGCCAACTTGGTAACCCTGTCGCTGATAACGTTAAGTGATCACCATTATCCACATCATTAAAGGTATCCGACGGCAGTGCAAAACTAAAGCCCGTATCTTCCGTCGCGGTTTGGGCAACAACAGGTTGAGTCACTATCGGTGCATCATTAGTACCCGTTAAAGTGATGGTCAAGGTTTGTGTGTCTATCCCGCCTGCACCATCGGTCACTGTCACGGGAATGGTAATGTCTTCGCTATGGCCCGCCTCTAAGTGCTGATACGCTTGATGACTGGCATCTAATGTGTAGCTACCATCAGCATGTAAGGTAAAGCCCGCCGGCAGTGTCCCCGTCGCCGTGTACGTCGCGCTA
>NZ_SNUW01000008.1 GCF_004376845.1 Psychromonas algarum | reverse complement strand
GATTATAACGACATAGTCGATCAATGTTGTAGGGCTTGGAACAGCTTCTGCGAAGACACAAGCCGAGTCATTTCATTATGCTTTAGAGACTGGACTAAATTGGAAACTTAATTAACGGAATTGGTATAATTAAATAAATAAGCGCAATTGGAATAAACGCTGCAATATCAAATGAAAAACCGTATTTGAAGGGGACTGGTAGGCTAATAAATGACTCAACGTGTCCAATCGCTTCATAGTTAACTTTACCCATCAATACGGCTGCGACCATACCAACAATCATACCGATGATAATAGATGATAAACGGATCCATTGGTTGCCAAATTTATGTGCAGCAATAATGGTTGCCATTACTAAAGCTCCTAAAAATAGGTTACCAAAACTGGCAAATTGCTCAGGTTTATTGATCATTAACCATTGCCCACCCGCTAAATCTGTAAAGCCCACTTTAATTAAGCTAATACCAATAACGGTGATCACTGTGCCAGTTACAACAGGCGTAATAACGCGTTTTAGTTTGTCTAAACATTGGCTAACAGCAATTTCAACAAATGCACCTAATACACAAACAGTGAAGATAAGTGATAAAATTTCATCTGGCCCACCGCCATTTGCTTTAGCAATAAAGCCAGCAGCAAGTACTGAGCTTAAAAATGCAAAACTCGTTCCTTGTACGCATATCATCCCTGCACCAATACCAATTGGTTTTTTAGCCTGAATAATGGTACCGACACCCGATACCATTAATGACATTGAAATTAAATAAGGAATCTCATCACCTAATCCTAGGATCCCGCCAATAATAAGAGTAGGAGTTATAATGCCTATGAAACTTGCTAATACGTGTTGTAATGCGGCAAAAAAAGACGCTTTTTTTGATGGGTTATCATCAAGCTTATAAATTAATTCAGACTCTTCACTCATCTTGTATTTCCCTATTAAGTACGTGAAACGATTGGAACTATTTATATTTCTTTTGCAACGAACGTGCCATTTATGGGGTGAAATAATAAGTTTAAATAAAACAATGGCTTAGTGTTTTTTCGGCTGTCTTTTGGAATGATATAAAAATAACATTTAACTAGTTTGGTGCAGTTCGCGCACTTTATTTGAACAGGGGGAATGATGTGTAATAGAAATGTTGTAAATAACTTTAATAGATCTGACTTCAAAAAGATTATGGTTATTTAATATAGATATCAATATTAAGCGAGCATTTTTAGGTGGAGGTTAATTTTGATGTGAAATAAATATAAGAGCTTAGCTAAGCCCTTATATTTTTAGTTATGGTGTTGTGAATTTTTATAATTGTTCAGCTAGCTTTCCAGACATAGCTAGCGACTTTTTCTCTTTCGTCATTAACACCCGGTAGACAAACGCTGCTGTAAAGCCACCAATAAAGATAGCGTAATTCGCTAAGCCATCAATAAAGAAGGTTGCAAAAATAGCAAGTAAACCTGCCACTAATAGTGCGTAAATACTTTTAATATTGAAGCCATTTTCATACCAGTAAATACCTTTAGGTGATTCAGTATATAAAGAGTCGATATCAATATGGCCTTTCTTAATAAAATAGTAATCTGTAATAATGATACCGTATAAAGGACCTATCATTGCGGCTAAAACATCTACCGTATAATGAATTACTTCTGGGTTGTTAAATAGGTTCCAAGGGGTTAATAAAATAGATCCAAACGCTGCAATAAAACCACCTACTTTAAAGCTTATTTTTTGTGGTGCTACATTTGAGAAGTCAAAAGCAGGCGCTACAAAATTAGCAACGATATTGATACCAACGGTGGCAAAAATGAATGTTAATGCACCTAATACAGTGATCATTCCTGAATCAAGGCGTTTAACTGTTTCAAGTGGATCTGTAATCATTTCCCCAAAAACTGGAATTGATGCAGAAACAATTAATACACTAAACAATGAAAATAAAATAAAGTTAACAGGTAAACCTAATAAATTACCAAATTTCAATTGCTTATAGCTCACACAATAACGAGAAAAGTCACTGAAGTTTAGCGTCGGGCCTGCAAAGTAACCTGCAACAAGTGAAGTTGCGATGAACATTTGTATTGCAGCATCCCATCCGACTAGTTTCTCTGAACTTAAGTTAAAACTAATGTTTTCCCAACCAGCTAGGTTAACGAGATAGATACATAATGCAAACATAGCAATGTAAATAGCAGGACCTGAGTAGTCGATTACTTTACGTATCATATCCATGCCAAACATAAATACGATAGCTTGTAATAGCCACATTGAAGAAAAACCAATCCAGCCTAAATAAGATAACCCTAAAAATTCAGGTTCAGCAAGGCTTGCTGCGGAAGGGTAAAAATAAAGAATTAAAATAATAAAAGCACTAGAAGCAAGGTAAGTTTGAATGCCATACCAAACGACTGCAATCAACCCTCTTATTACTGCGGGTATGTTGGCTCCAAAAACACCAAATGACATACGCGCAATGATCGGAAAGGGGGCACCACTTTTTTGTCCCGGTTTACCCATTAAATTAGCAAATAATAAAACAATAGATATACCTGCTAATAAACTGATGAATACTTGAATACCGTTTAAACCCAATGCAAATAAACTGGCTGCAAATACGTATCCTCCAACACTATGTACGTCCGACATCCAGAAAGCGAAAATGCTATACCACCCCCATTTCTGTTCTTTTTCTGGTAATAAATCTTCATTACTAAGGCGAGGACTAATTAATAATTTATCTGACATAACCAAACTCCATATATATTGTATACAATTTATGGTGCATGTATTGTGCCAAATTTAAAGACCCTATTAAATATAGGCTTTTAGTTTGTATGTATAGGTTTAAAAGTTATTAGTTGGTTTAATCTGCACCAGGATTAAGCATTTTTTGATCTATTTGGTGCGTTGTGTCGCTTGATTTATATTCATCTAGCGTTAAGCTACTTACCTATTTTCAATAAAGTTGTATACATTGTGGTGGTGTTTGTTGTATACAATAAAAGGTCGGAAAAATAACAGTGAGCAATAATTTGAGCGATGAATACATTTACAAGCAAATACTAAAGTCGATTGTGGAACATCAATTACCTCCAGGGGCTAGATTGCCTGAAGATAAGTTGTCGGAAGCTTTTGGTCGAAGTCGTACGAGTATTCGTAAGGTATTGCAGCGTTTAGCATTAGAGCGCATTGTTACGATTGCACCTAATAAGGGAGCGCAAGTTAGTCGTCCCTCTGAGCAAGAAGCAAAAGAGGTGTTAAATAGTCGTATTATGCTTGAGCCACTGCTTATTCCAGAAGTATTAAAAAGATGGTCGAATACTAATTCAAAACACTTTCGCCAAATGGTCAAAGCTGAGAAGCAAGCTGAAAAAGAGGAAGATCAAGCTTCTCTAATTCAACTGACTGCCCAATTTCATTATGAACTTGCACATTTTTCAGGTAACTCAGTTATGGCTGAGTTTATAGAGCAATTATGCTATCGATCTTCTTTAATTATTGCAGCTTTTGGATCTCGTCATAGTGTGAGCTGTGATTGCGGTGACCACCTTGTGCTAATTGAACTATTAGATAAGGGGGAGGTTCAAAGAGCTGAGAAATGGATGAGGGATCATTTAACGCATATAAAATCTTCTTTGAAATTGACGATAAGTGATGACCAAAAAATTAATTTCCAACAACTTTTTTCCACTATGGACTAACAAATGAAAATAAATTTAATCAATCCTAATACCTGTATTGGGATGACTGAAAAAATAGCCAATTCAGCAAGAGCTGTTGCTATTAATACAACGGAAATTATTGCATCTTCCCCAAAGCATGGTCCGGAAAGCATCGAAAGCGCCTTTGATGAGGTTATTGCTTCTGCTGCGCTGTTAGATGTGATCCGAGAAGGGGAAGCACAACAAGTTGATGCTCATATTATTGCTTGTTTTGGTGATCCCGCTTTGGATGCCGCTCGTGAAATTGCAACGGTTCCTGTGATTGGTATTGCTGGAGCAGCTTTCCAATTAGCAAGTTTAGTTTCTTACCAATTTGGTATTGTAACAACGATGACACGTACTTTACCTGCTAGTGAACACCTATTACAACGTTATGGTTATCAGCATTTTTGTAGTGGCGCTCGTGCTACCGATATTGCGGTATTAGACCTTGAAGATACCAGTGATGAGATTTACCTTGAACTTAAACAAGAATGTGAAAAGTCTATTCGAATTGATAGTGCTGAAGCAATTGTATTAGGTTGTGCTGGCATGTCAGATCTTGCTGAACGTTTGTCGGAAGATCTACAAGTACCTGTTATTGATGGGGTATCAGCAGCGGTTAAATTAGCTGAGTCATTACATCAATTAGGGCTTAAAACCAGCAAGATTGGTCAGTATGGTCAACCTTTAAAGAAAGCATTTCATGGCCGTTATCAGCATTTGGATAGCAGCTCGAAAAATAGATAATACAAAACAAAACTTAACTAGAAGGTAACTATGATGATTGATAATCCCCGCGATTATATTGGTTATGGAAGAGATAATGTACCTGATGCCAATTGGCCTAACAATGCTAAGATTGCAGTACAGTTTGTGCTCAACTACGAAGAAGGGGGAGAAAACTGTATATTACATGGCGACTCTCATTCAGAAACATTTTTATCTGAAATTGCAGGAGCAGAAGCTTACCCTGAACGTCATATGAGTATGGAATCATTATACGAATATGGGTCTCGAACTGGAGTCTGGCGCATACTGAATGAGTTTAAAGCACGTAGTTTACCGTTAACGGTATTTGGTGTGGCGACCGCATTACAACGAAATCCTGAAGTGACTAAAGCGATTATTGAAGATGGACATGAGATTGCTTGCCATGGTTTAAAGTGGCTGCATTATCAACATACACCTATTGCAGAAGAACGTGCCGATATGGCTGAAGCATTGGATATTATAGAAAACTTAACAGGCACGCGCCCGTTAGGTTGGTATACAGGCCGTGATTCACCTAATACGCGTTTATTAGTGGCTGAGCAAAAAGGCTTAGCTTACGACTCTGATTATTATGGTGATGACTTACCTTTTTGGATGCAAGTTCCCAGTGAAAAGGCCAATAACGAATCAGAAGGTAAACAGCAAACTCGCCCTCATTTAGTTATCCCTTATACGCTTGATAATAATGATATGCGCTTTTCATCTCCCTATGGTTTTAGTCATGGTGATGAGTTCTTCCAGTATTTAAAAGATAGTTTTGATTGTTTATACGCGGAAGGGGATGACAAGCCTAAAATGATGTCGATTGGTTTGCATTGTCGAGTGATTGGTAAGCCAAGCCGCTTTATGGCACTGAAAAAATTCTTAGATTACGTACAGTCACATGATAATGTATGGATTGCTCGCCGAGATGAAATTGCTCAACATTGGATAGATAACCATCCTTATTCTAAATAACTTCTATTGAAGTTATGCTTTTACTATTTGAATCCAAGCATTATTTTTAATAAAAAGGCAGCTTAAATATATATATAAGCTGCCTTTTTAGTTGTTATTTTATTCTTTTTATTGAGCTAGTTTTCTGATCATGTCAGTTAAACAATTTAATGAAACGGCAACATCTTTTGTCATTACTTGTTCCCTTGGGTTATGGCTAATGCCTTTATCACAGCGAACAAATAACATGCCGATATCAGTAATATTAGTCATGACCATCGCATCATGTCCTGCACCACTTGATAGAAAACAAGGTGTTTTTTGAGTATGTTGCTGCACAACTTCCCCCCATTTTTGCTGTAAATCATCGCTACATAAAACAGCTTCTGCTTGATACAGAGTCTCATGTTGTAAGGTTAATTGACGCTTTTCTGCGATATCATTTAATTGCTGTAATAACAGTTCGCAGCAGTTTTCTAAAGTTGATTGAGACTGGCTACGTATATCCACAGTGAAATGCACTTCACCTGCGATAACGTTAACTGCGCCAGGGAATACATCACAACGACCAACAGTAGCTACAATCTCATGTTCAATAGCAAACTGCTCTATGGTAGAAATCATCTGTGCTACACCACTCATTGCATCACGGCGTAATGGCAATGGCACGGTACCTGCATGACCAGCCATACCTTTAAGCTTAAATTGATAACGTTTTGCACCTGCAATGCCTGTGACAACTCCAACAGGTAAATCCAGATCTTCTAATACCGGACCTTGCTCAATATGCACTTCTAAATACGCAAGTATGTCAGCAGCATTACGCTTATCTTTACCTGCTGCTGCTGGGTCTAAGCCAAACTCTTGCATTGCTTGAGCCATACTAATACCTTGGCTGTCTGTCACTGCTAACCATTCTTCTTTAAAGCAACCTGCTGTTGCACTTGAACCAATCAAAGTAGTATTAAAACGAGTTCCTTCTTCATCAGCAAACGCGACAATATCAACATGAAAAGGTAATTCTTCACCGGTTAATTGAAACATTGCTTCAATCGCCAGTAATACACCTAAGTTGCCATCGTATTTACCTGCATTCGCAACCGTATCACTGTGTGATCCGATTAATAACGTGGGTAATGTTGGGTTAGAAGATACTTTTCTTCCCCATTGATTACCTACGCTATCTTCCCATGTTTGTAAGCCAGCTTGCTCCATCCATTGCGCTATTTGTTGATGAGCAAGTTTATGCTCAGGCGTTAAATAAGCGCGCAGTAGGCCATCTTCCATGGCAGTGAACGTCGCTAGATGATCTGCCCATTGCATGATTTTAGCCGCGGCAAGTTCACTTGTTTCATGTGCATCATTTGTTGATAGCATAAAGACTCCTGATGCTTTTTAAAGTGTGTAATACTGCATAGCGGTTGTTACAGCTTGACCTGCATGAATATTGACTTTGTATTTTAGAAGTATTGATTCAAGTGCTGCTAGCGTTGTTAATACACATTCTTGGCGAGCGTTAAAACCCATGGTACCGATACGCCAGATTTTACCGTGTAATGGGCCAAATGAAGTACCGATTTCAATGCCAAAACAAAGTAGTAATTCTTGGCGTACTTTATCGCCATCAAGGCCATCAGGAATGTATACACCAACAACATTATTCATTTTGTATTGTTGGTTACCAAACAATTTTAAGCCCATTGCTTTTAGGCCCATCGCCATTGCATCGCCAGCTTGCTTATGACGAGAAATTACCTGTTCACTGCCTTCTTCTAAGAAGATGCGAGCACATTCTCGTGCAGCATATAACATGCTGGTAGCTTCAGTGTGGTGGTTTAAACGTTCAGGTCCCCAATAATCCATGACCATCGCTAAATCAAAATAGTTAGATTGGATAATGGCATCGGTGCCTGCTGTATGGTGGTCGGCGCGAATACCTGCTTCTACGTGTTTGCGACGATTAATAACATCTGCACAGGCGTCGCTTAAAGAAATTGGCGCACTACCAGAAGGACCGCCTAGACATTTTTGTAACCCTGCAGATACAGCATCAAGATGCCATTCATCAACTTTTAATTCATTACCTGCAATTGAGGCCGTAGCGTCACAATAAAAAAGCACTCCATGACGCTGACAAATCTCACCAAACTCAGCGAGAGGTTGATTCATAGTTGTGGAGGTATCACCTTGTACAGTGGCTAATAATTTTGGTTGGAATTCTTTAATAGCTTGTTCTACTAATTCAGGCGGGCAAACTTCACCCCATTCAATATCAATAGTTTTTACGACAGCACCAACACGTTGTGCGATTTCACACAATAGGTGACCAAAACGACCAATTACTGGGATCAATACTTTATCGCCAGGTTGTAACACTGAGACTAAGACCGCTTCAATACCTGCGCGTGCAGTACCATCGACTAACATGGTTTGCTTGTTATCGGTTTCAAGTAGGTCTCGATACAATGATTGCACTTGATTCATGTAGCCTGTCATTACTGGATCGTATTGACCAATTAAAGCAGAAGATATTGCCTGATGGACACGTGGATAAGCATTGATTGGGCCTGGTCCCATTAAAAGACGAACAGGTGGATTAAGTGTTTCAAATAAAGATTTAGCTGTCATGATTTTCTCCAAGTAAACTTTGCCCATCACTACGAGGGTCGCTAGTGGCTGCTGCTTTGCCATTTTTATTAAGCAAAATGGCTCCTGCGTGGCCCATTAATTCATTGTTATCTGTCACAGGAGTGACGTCATGTCCAAGCGTCTGTAAAGCCGCTCCATGTGTTTGATAAAGTTGGTTTTCTAAACGTAAATTATTACTACTGTCACCCCATGTGCGCCCTAATAACCAGCGAGGTGAGGCAACGGCATCGGTTAAATTCATTGCTTGGTAAATATGTCGGCTGAATAAACAAGCTTGAGTTTGTGGTTGCCCCTCACCACCCATTGAACCGTAAACCATTCGACGTCCATCATTGAATTCAGCATAAGCGGGATTTAAAGTATGGAAGGGTTTTTTACCTGCTTTAAGTACATTGTGGTGATTGGCATCAAGGGTGAAACTTTTGCCACGAATACTCCATGTGATGCCACTACTTGGTAGCACAACACCAGATCCAAATTCCCAGTAAATACTTTGTATAAAACTTACCATGGTGCCGTATTGATCTGTTGCACCCATCCAAACAGTATCACCTGTTTTTGCTAGATGCGGCCAAGGTAAAGCTTTCTTAAAAGAGATCTTTTTGGCACATGCTTCAACAACATCATCACTTAACCAATTTTGTAATGGTTCGCTTAAATAAGCAGGATCTGTTATTTGCTGATCGCGAATAATAAAAGCTTGTTTACTGGCTTCAACCAGTAAATGGATATGATCAGATTCAGATTTTACGTGGTCAACTAACTTGTCATAAATAGCTAAGATTAATAAAGACGCTAACCCTTGAGTCGGTGCATCTAGGTTATATAAATGACCTTTAGATATTTCTACTGTTAACGGTGTTTGCACTGTCGCTTGATATGCATGGAAATCATCAAGTGTTAGCGGACTACCTGCTTGAGCAAGTTCTTTTGCCATCTCTTCTGCTAATTCACCACGATAGAATTCATCTAAACCAAATTCAGCTAAACGTTTGAAGGTCTTAGCTAATGCAGGATTAGAGATGGAGTCTCCAACTTGTAATGTTTTACCTTGCTTAAGATAGTGCTCAGCAAAAGGGGCTAAAGTACTTAATCGGTCAAAGGTTTTTTCACTGGCATCGACCAAACTTTGAGTGACCTCTATTCCTTTTTCTGCTGCATCAATGGCAGGTTGAAGGAGTGAGTTTAATGTTTTATTACTTGCGTTTAATGTTAATGCTTGTTGCCAACCTGCAACCGTTCCCGCCATTGTGAAAGCAGATTTTCCGCCACTATCTGGTAATTCATCTGCTGCTTGACGATAACTTTCCACGTTAATATTTAAAGCTGCTGCACCACAAGCATCAATAGCGACTGGCTTTTCACCCACTTTACAAATGAGCCAGAATCCATCACCACCAATACTGTTCATATGTGGATATTGCACCGTTACCATCGCGGCAGCTGCAACCATTGCTTCACTTGCTGTACCGCCTGCGTCTAATATGGCTTGGCCTGCTTGCGCTGCTTTATAATGTGGGGCGGTAAATGAGGTTTGATAAGTCATTTTATTGCTCTCCTTGCCATAAGCTCAAGCCTGTTGCGAATAAGTCAGCTTCTTTATCTGCAATACTCATTAATGAAAATCCACATGGACCTTCTGATAGTCCTTGCATTGGAAGATGTAACTGAGGAAAACCTGTTAAACCTGCAATGCTGGTTAATCCCATTAATTGTGAGCGATATTCAGCTAATTCATTACCAGCCATTGTCAGTGCGGGTGGGCCAGAAGGAGTGGTAGGTAATATCCATAATCCTTGCATATCATTAAAAAGATCCAGTAACTTTTGTTGGAAAGTGTGTTGCTGTGCTTTGGCTTCATTGTACTGTTTTTGCGTGATAGTACGCGCCCAAATAATACGTTGCATAATTGAAGGATCTAATGAATCACCGTGCTCTTTTAACCAGATATCATGCTCTTCAATAATTTCAAAGCCTTGGATTGTGCGGAATAATAAGCTTAATGAGTCTAGTGAATGCCCGCTACTCGCCAATAAATCACATTCAATAAGTGTGATATTGGCTTGTGTGCACCATTGCTTTAATTTAGTTAGGCGTTCAGCGTTTAGTTGGCTTGCTAATACACTATCAATATAGATTTTTGTTGCTGCTGTTCCTAGTTCTTGCTTTTCACTTAATACAGAAAAAATAATCGATAATTTCTTAAGATCTCGAGTAAAAACACCTGCAGTATCAAAACTTTTTGATAGTTGAAAAGCATTATCTAAAGCTAATTTACCAAGTGTGGGACGTAAACCAAATAAACCACAATAACTAGCCGGAACACGTACAGAGCCACCAGTATCAGTTCCGAGGGCAAAGTCCGCTTCATGATTTGCAACTGCCACGGCACTACCGCTAGAAGAACCGCCTGGTAAACAATCGGGCGCGAGTGGATTTACTGGTGTGCCGTAGTGGATATTCTGACCATTTAAGCTATACGCCAATTCATCCGTTTGCACTCGGCCTACGCAAGCAGCGCCATTTGCTAATAAGCAGTCTATTAAACTAGAGCTCTGTTTAGCTATTTGATGACTGTTTAACCAAACTGGATTACCTGCACCAGTGATATAACCTTCAACATCGAATAAGTCTTTAAAAACAAATGTTAATTTACTAAGTACACCTGTTGCCGTTGCAGTTAAGGTTTCTGGTCCTTGCGTGCAGTACACTCTTGTATCTTTAGTTATTTTCTTACCCATTTCTTAAATCCTTGTTTAAATTTTTTATGCTTCGGTTATTAGCGTTTGCTAATTTTATGCAGGTTTAGTTTGTTTACTTTGCTCGGCATAACGATTGGCTAATATTGCGCAGTAAAAAATTTGAATCGGATGGTAAAGCATTATTGGTAGTAGGATCATTCCTAAATCTGGATTGCTACCGAAGATAACGGTTGCCATTGGAATACCTGCCGCAAGCGTTTTTTTAGTTCCACAAAATACACTAGCTACTTCATCGGCTAATTCAAATTTACAACGACGAGCACCCCATTGAATAAGATGAACCATGATTAAAAGCACAACAACACAAATTAAAATCGAAGTAATTAACATTTGTAATGAGAATGAATCCCAAATGCGGTTGGCTACTGAATTGCAGAATGCGTTGTAAACGATTAATAAAATGACGTATTTATCTACTTTACTCACTACTGATTTATGCTTTTGAGCAAAAGTTAATAGTAACGGTCTTGCTAGTTGGCCAATAATCATTGGCATAAGAAGTAATTTAGAAATTGAGATGATTGATGCCATTAAATCAAGCTCTGCACCTTTGAATCCCATAAATGTTTGGATCAGCAGAGGGGTAATGAATATTCCCAAAATACTTGATAAAGAAGCATTGAAAATTGCACCAGGGACATTACCTTTACCCACACTGGTCATTGCTACAGAAGAAGAAATAGTGCTTGGTAATACAAATAAATAACAAAAGCCAAAGGCTAATGCAGCAGGCATATAAGCGAGTAATAAGTCACCAAAAATAAGCCAAAGTATTGGGTATGCGATAAAGGTCGCTGCTTGGATATAAATATGCATGCGCCAGTTACTAATACCTGCTTTTATTGCAGATGGGGATAAGCCTAAACCGTGGAGGAAAAATACAATCGCAACACCAATGCCTGTAACTTTATCTAGGCTTATAACTCCGCCACTTTTACCGAAATCAGCACTGACTATGGCTAATAAAATGGCAATGACCATACCTACTAAAAACCATTCTTTTTTAAGTTTATTTATAATATTTATCATGTGTTTAATACTCTTGTTACTTTTTTAAAATTGAATTAATTATTCTAATTCGTTAAGTTTTGAATAATTATTCGCTATTTTATTACTTACTTTGGTCGCTTCATTTTTCAGTACTTGGTAAGTACTGTTTACTAAATGAGAAATTAAACTCATTGGCACTGAGTAACTATCAAGTGGTACTTCATTATTCATGTGGCAAATCAATGTATATGTGGTGCTTTGAGCATATTTTTGTCCTGATTGATCTGTGATCAATAAAAATTTATTGCCTTGTAACTGCTCAATTATTTTAGAAAAATGACTAACTCGGCGACGGATACCAATGACGATGACAAAATCATTTTCTTCAATCGCTGCTAAATCCTCCCCTATGGTTTGACCGGGCAAAGGTAATAATTCAACATTGCCACGACATTGCATCAACTGTTGACGAAAGTGCATCGCTAATGGATAGCTATTTCGATAGCCAATAATTTTAATACGTGGTGCTGTTGCTAGATCGTTAATAATGGCCTTCGTATCTATGTTGTTAAGTTGATCTCTCAAACGCTCTAACGCTTTAATTTCTTGGTAAAAATCGCAGTTTTCTGAATAGTTAGTTAGTACTGGTTGACCACTTTCTCGTACCGTTAATAACTCATTACGTAATGAAAGATGATCTGCATATCCTAAGCGACGAATAAAACGACTAACACTAGTTTTAGAAACAGAGCAAGCTTCCGCAATCTCATTGGTTGACATGATCAATACTTTTTCTGGATTGAGCAGCAGATAATCAGCTAAGCGACGAGTATTTTGTGTGAGATCTGCATAATGTAAGGTAATTCTTTCAGTCAACGAATAGCTATCTCTGGTCATTTTTATTCCTTGCAAGTACAGCAGAAAGACTAATTAAAATTTCATATTGTATGTTTATATTTCATTCAAAGAGAAACATTTGGAACTTTTCTTGTTTGTTTTGCAACGATCGTGCCATCTAAATTATTTGCTTGTAAGTCTCATAAAAACAATTGCTTATGTGTTTTTTGTTAAATTTTTTAATGGAAGTATTTTTTTATTGTTCTTTTTTGGTGCAAATAACGCGCTGTGATTGAGCATTTATAAGTCATGTCTATCTGAGATATTGGAATGAAAGAATGGGAAAATATTATCTAATTACAAAAAAGTAGGAATTAATATGCTATTACGTATTGTTGATATGAGGCTATAAAACGAAAAATAAGTTGAAAGTATAAGTTCTACCATTGGTTAATGGGGCATCTGATGGCGATGCTAAGAATTTCTCTACTTTTATATTATTTGATGAGCAATTCTAGTTAACTCCTTTCTCTCATCTGTTGTCACATTTAGGGGGGGGACAATATATTTTAATAAATAGTGAGTCTTGTTTGTTGAGCTTTTGGGGTTTTTATTTTGTGTTTTTTGTGTTTTTATAACACTTTGACTTTTTAAGAAGAAGCTGTCGTTTTATTGTCAATTTCATTCAATTTATTGTTCCTTTTTTGGAATAAAATGACTTAAGTTTACTCATATCCTATATTGTCTATAATAATCATATACATATTAAACTTCTGGATCTGTTACGTAAACTTTCTATTCATTCCAATTATTAGAGTTAGGTCTGTTTATGTAACAACACTTTATGCTTATAGCCTCTGTCTCATATATTATGAAACCTAGGTGTAGAAGCATCGATCACTACATCATTCAAAAATCTTAAGTTATATTTTATCTGTATTACCCTATAGATAAAAACATTGTCTTCTATGGAGTATTAAATATGCCCAATATTGTAGAGATGATCTCTATAAAAAAAAATATAGGCGTAGTTCTCATCGCTTGTATTGCTTCTGTCATTATTCTTTTAGTCCATGTGTATTTATCTATTCAAATGGGACTCCTATTTAGCCTATTGGTTATATTTATCGTTATCATAAGTAGTTTATTCTTAGTTTCATATTTGGCTTACGAGAAGTACAGATTAAGTGAACAGGTCATACGTAATATTCTTCACAATATTACAGATGTTGTTGCAATAAAAGATGAAGAGGGGCGTTTTACTTATGCGAATAAAAGTGTATCAAAGCTTTATAAGGCAACAGAATCAGAATTAATTGGAAAAACAGATTATGATTTCACAGGTAATTTAGCCCAATCTGAAGCTATTCAAGAAAATACGAAAGCAGCGTTAGACAAACTTGAAACCATAGAGAGTTTTGAGTCTTCTACTGATATGAATACAAATGAAGTAAATCATTATCATTCAATTAAAATTCCATTTTATAATGCACAGAAGCAATTAAGATTATTTATTATTGCTAAAAACATTACTGACATTATAAAGTTGAAAGAAGAATCTGAAAAAAATAAAGCTCGTTTACAGAATGTATTAGACGTTTCAGAAGAAGGGTTATGGGAATGGGAACCTCAAACTGGACGAGTAAAACATAATGAGCAATGGGGGAATATGTCAGGCATTCCTTTTAGTGAGGAATCATTCACAGAATATGAAAACTGTATTTTTAAAGAAGATAAACCAATTGTTTATGAAGCTCTTGGTAATTTATTAGAAAAAAATCAACCGTTCAATATTAAGTATCGTTTTAAACGACCTGATGGAGAGGTTATTTGGGTATGGGATAGAGGTCGAGTTGCAGAGCGAGATAAAGATAATAATCCAACTTTGGTGGTAGGGTTAGTACTTGATATTACACAGGAAAAGTATAATCAACAGAAAATACATCAGCTTGCCTATCATGACCAGTTAACAGGCCTTTCCAATAGAGTGCAATTCGAAATTGATTTACGCAATACACTTCAACAAAGCCAACAAGAAGATACTTATAGTGCGTTACTTTTTTTAGATTTGGATAGGTTTAAGCTACTTAATGATAATTATGGGCACCACATGGGGGATCAATTGTTATCAACTATTGCCCAAACCCTACTGAATAATAAACAAAGCAATGAGATGGTCGCTAGATTGGGTGGAGACGAATTTGTGGTTATTTTGCCGCTTATTGATAAAGATATAAAGTGTGCAACCTCTTATACTAAAAACTATTCAAATCAATTGATTGCATTATTATCTGAGTCTGTTTCTTTAAAAAATGAGTTACAAGACGTTGATATAGAATATGCAGTAACTGTCAGTATGGGCGGTGTGATTTTTAAATCTAATGATAATAATATTTTTGAAAATAAAATTCTTCAATTAGCTGATATGGCGTTATATAGAGCAAAAGCAAATGGTGGTAATGAAGCTATTATTCTCGATATTGAGGCTAAAAGTGATTTAAATTACAGTAGTGAACTACAGAAAACGATGCGCAATGCGATCGATAAACATGAATTCTGCATTCATTTACAGCCCCAATATAATGATCTGCATTTTATCATTGGAGCAGAAGCTTTAGTGCGTTGGGAGCATCCAACTCTAGGCTTATTAAGCCCGCATTCATTTATTGAAATGGCAGAAGAAAGTAATCTCATTATCCCTATTGGAATGCAGGTCCTTAAACAATCATGTGAACAACTACAAAAATGGCAGGCGTCAGCATCGACTGCACATTTGAGTATTTCTGTTAATTTAAGCGCTAAACAAATTTGGCAGAAGCTTTTTGCTGAAGAAATAATCGAAGTTGTTAGATCCTATGATATTGATCCTACTAAATTAATTGTAGAGGTTACAGAGTCTCTCTTTATTAAAGACATTAAGGATGCAACGAAGAAGTTATGCAAGCTTAAAAGTATTGGTATTTCAGTTTCTCTCGATGACTTTGGGACGGGTTTTTCTTCTTTGAGTTACTTAAGAGATTTACCAATAGATGAAATAAAAATTGACCGCTCTTTTATGCAAGATATTAATACAGATAAACAAGCACTGATCATGGTTAAATCAATTATCAATCTTGCTAACAATTTTAATTTAAAAGTAGTGTCTGAAGGTGTCGAAGAAAAAGAACAGTTAGATTTATTGAAGCAACTTGGTTTATCTATTTTCCAAGGGTTTTATTTTAGTAAACCCATTCCACCAAAAGAGATGGATAAGTTACTTTTAGATGCATCAAATAATGGCTTTTTATAAGAATTTATTGATTACCTTTGCAAGGTCTTTCTAGGGTATTGGATTTAAGTCCTTATCCTATATGTAATATTTTCTAAAATAATTAATATTTCATTTTCTTAGCCTAACTATGTCATTAGTTTGTAGGTAAAACTTAATCATATTTGACTCTAATATATCTGATAAAGAATAAAATTTAGTAACAGGGGGAATCGAAGTGTGAGCGAGTGCTCCTGAAAATTACATAAAAATGTTTACGCGCTTTTGATTCTGATGATTTCGATCTTCTTTAGCGAAAAATTCACTATTTTTCTTATATATTTTCTCATTTTAAGTGGGATTTTTGACGACCACATATCATTTTCTTATATTAATACCTGCTTATTAAGTGATTGTATTGTTTATTTGTTTTTTTAATCTAGCTTTAATTAGGAGAAACAATATTAGCGATTAGACAGGTACAAAAATGAATATAAAACTAAACCAAAAGTCAGATATCCTAGAGCAAATATTCACACAATTAAAAACGCATTTTCCTTTGCGAGAGCAATCTTTAATCCAAAATTTTATTAATGCAATTTATCGAGATGTAAGCATTATTGATCTTACAACGATGAGTCCTGATGATTTAGCTGGGTTGACCGTCTCAATTTGGCGAGAAGTACATCAATGGAAAGGTGAAATTGCTAAAGTGAAAGTGTTTAATCCGGATGTTGAACAGGATGAATGGCAGTCGGCACATACAATTATTAGTGTATTAAGTAGAAACATTCCTTTTGTTATCGATACTTTAAAAATTATTTTAAATAAGCAAAACATTAAACTACATCGTATTTTTTATAGTGAAATTTGTAGTGAACGAAATGCGGCGGGTAAATTAAAAAAACTGAATGAAGATAATGACACTGAGCTGCTGCTGTATATTGAAATTGATCAAACCTCTTCTGCGACAGAGCGTTTAAATATACAGAAGAGTTTACAAAAAGCATTGTTAGATGTTTCTTTAGTGGTTGATGATTATCAGCAAATGATAAGTAAAGTTGATGAAGCAATAAAAGTGAGTGCAAAAGGCACTTGGGATATGCTTACAAAAGAGCATTTAATTGAACAACAAACATATCTTAGTTGGATGAAAGATGATCACTTTACTTTTCTAGCTTGTGACCAATTCACTGTAAAAGATAATACCATCAGCATTATAAAAGGTAGTCAGTTAGGTTTATTAAAGCACCAAGACTTTATGAATCATAAAACACAATTTGACTGCTTGAGTGAATTGCAACAACCTTCCTTAATACATTTTAGTAAAGCTTCTCAGCGGGCTATGGTACACAGGATTGCTTACCCTGATGTCATTTATATTAAACAGTTTAATAAACAAGGACAGTTGATTGGAGGGATCCGTTTTATAGGCCTTTATACTTCTTCTGTGTATAGCGGAAGCCCGTTAGGTATCCCAGTTATACGCCAGAAAATTAATCATGTATTAGCAGAGTCAGGGCTTAGTTTTGGCGGTCATTATTATAAAGAGCTAACACAAATTTTATCAACGTATGCAGTGGAAGATTTATTGCTATGCGATGAAAAAACACTACTCAACAATGTACTTGAAGTCTTACACGCTCAAGAAAGAAAAGAACTTAAGCTCTTTTTAAGAACCGATGGTAATAAGCGCTTTGTAACGGCTTTATTGTATGTTCCGCGTGATGTTTATAATACTGAGGTGCGATTAAAATTTGCAGAGTTATTGTCGCGCACTATGCCAATAGCAGATAGTGACTTTCAAACGTATTTAAGTGAATCTAACTTGGCTCGTTTACGTTTAGTGATCCACCTTGATAAACCTTATCAAGGTGAATTGGAAGTGGATGCAATACAACTACGCATGCAACAAATTATTAAAGCTTGGCATGAAGAGTTACAAGACTCGTTAGTTGAGCATTATGGTGAGGCAAAGGGCGTTAAACTGATCCGTAAATATCAAGTTGCATTCCCAAGTAGTTATCAAGAAAGCTTTAGTTCTAGAGTTGCGGTTGCTGATATTGAAAGAATTGAGTCTTTATTTAGTTTAGATAATCACTCAATGAGATTACATTTTTATCGCTCACTTGAGGCTAATAATAGTGAGTTAAAATTAAAGTTATTCCATCAACATGGCGCATTATTGTTATCTGATTTGATCCCTATTTTAGAAAATCTGGGGCTGAAAGTTGCACAAGAATACCCTTATCAAGTCTCTCCCTTTGGTGAAGAAGCTTTTTGGCTATACGATTTCACCTTACTTTATATCGACCATAATGAGTTTGACCCGGAGCATTACAGCCACCTATTAGCCGATGCCTTTTTAGGAACTTGGTATAACAAGGTTGATAATGACCCCTTTAATAAACTGATATTAGGTGCTGGCATTGGCTGGAGAGATATAGCCATGCTTCGTGCTTATGCAAAATACCTAAAACAAATTCGTTTTGGTTTTAGTCATTTTGCCATAGCAAGAACACTGCTTGATCACTGTGATTTAGTGAAAAAAATTGTCGCTTTATTTCATGCGCGATTTAATCCAGAAAAATGCGTTAGTCTGGAGCAACAAGCTGAGTTAGAAAATAAAATATTGGAGTCTTTAAATGCAGTAAGCAACCTGAATGAAGATAGAGTATTACGTAAGTATGTTGAATTAATTATGGCAACATTACGTACTAATTATTTTCAAAATACAGATGCTGTTGTAGGGGAATATAAAGACTACATTAGCTTTAAGTTCGATCATAAAAAAATAGGCGATATCCCATTACCGCGCTTGAGTTATGAAGTATTTGTTTATTCTCCTCGATTTGAAGGGGTACACCTACGTGGTGGCAATGTAGCTCGTGGAGGATTACGTTGGTCGGATCGTGGGGAAGATTATCGTACTGAGGTGTTAGGATTAGTTAAAGCACAGCAAGTAAAGAACTCTGTGATTGTACCTGTTGGTGCAAAAGGTGGGTTTGTTGCTAAAGAGTTAACTGCAGCAATGGATAGAGATGCTTTCATGCAGGAAGGTATTGCCTGTTACAAGATGTTTATTAGTGCTTTGTTAGACATTACAGATAATCTTGAAAATGAGACGCTATTACCTCCTAGTCAAGTGGTTCGTTATGACAATGATGACCCTTATCTTGTGGTTGCTGCTGATAAAGGAACCGCCACTTTTTCTGATATAGCGAATGAGTTGGCTACGGATAGAAAATTTTGGTTAAAAGATGCTTTTGCTTCTGGCGGTAGTAATGGTTATGACCATAAAAAAATGGGAATAACTGCGAAAGGTGCTTGGATTAGTGTGCAGCGTCATTTCAGGGAGCTTGGGGTTGATGTACAGGAAGAGCCTATTTCTGTTATCGGCATTGGTGACATGGCAGGAGATGTGTTTGGTAATGGCATGTTATGTTCTAATAAAATAAAACTACTTGCTGCTTTTAATCATCTACATATTTTTATTGATCCAAATCCAACACAATTAGATGATTGTTTTAATGAGCGTCAGCGTTTATTTGACACTCCAAGAACCAGTTGGTCTGATTATAATCAACAACTGATTTCTGCTGGTGGCGGTATATTTGAACGCTCTGCTAAATCCATTGTTGTTTCTCCTGAGATGGCTAAAACCTTTAACATCAAACAAGCTAAAGTGACTCCTACAGAATTAATTTCTTTTCTATTAAAATCTCCTGTTGATTTACTATGGAATGGTGGCATTGGTACTTATGTGAAAAGTGAACAAGAAAGCCATGCAGATGTAGGTGATAAAGCCAACGATACATTACGAGTTAATGGCTCTGAATTACGTTGTAAAGTGATTGGTGAAGGTGGAAATTTAGGCATGACACAAAGTGCCAGAATTGAATATTCACTATTAGGCGGGAAGTGTTTTACCGATGCGATTGATAATGCAGCAGGAGTAAATTGTTCAGATTTAGAAGTTAATATTAAAATCCTATTAGATAAATTAGTGTCAAAAGGGGACTTAACGGTTAAGCAACGTAATGTTTGGTTACAAAAAATGACAGGGGAAGTTTCAGCTTTAGTGCTACATAATAATTATCGTCAAGCGCAAAGTATTAGCCTCTCTTTTAAACATGGACATAAACGAATTGAAGAGTTTAGAGGATTAATTGATAACCAAGAAGAGAAAGGAAAGTTAAATCGTGCATTAGAATTCATCCCAACGGATGAAACGATCACAGACCGAAAAAATGCGGGTGTCGGTTTAATGAGACCTGCTATTTCAGTGATGCTTTCCTATGCTAAAAATGAAATGAAAGAAGAACTCGCAAAGGCAAAAATTGCAGAGGATACTTATTTAGCAAAAGAAGCTGAAAAAATATTTCCCGCTGAGTTAGTTAAGTCTTACAAAAATGAAATACATGAGCATCCGCTATTATCAGAAATAGTAGCGACTCAAGTAAGTAATGATTTATTTAATGTTATGGGGGCAACTTTTGCTTATCGTATTATGTCTAGTACGGGCTGTTCATTTTTAGATTTAGCTAAAGCCTGGGTGGTTGCTAGAGATATCTTTGAGTTACCTGAATTATTAGCTGAGATTGAATCTTTAGATAATAAAATAGATAGTGCAGTTCAAGCGGAACTTATTTATAAATTAATGCGAATGGTACGTCATGCTTCTCGTTGGATCATTAGAAATGATCGTGGGCAGATGGATTGTGCATCGTTAATTAAAAAGTATAAATCACCATTGCACACAGTGAAATCTAACTTACTAACGCTATTAAGTGAGCAAAATTTACAACAACGTAAACAAGAGTTAAGTGCAGTACAAAAACAAGGTGTACCTGAGTCGCTAGCAGAGAGGTTAAGTAGTACAAAACAATCCTACGCATTACTTAATATTATTGCTGTTGCTAATAAACTTAAGGTTGATGCTCAGTTGGCGGCACGGGTCTATTTCTATAGTGAAGAGCAGCTAAAATTAACTGATATTGCAATGCAATTAAACTTATTACCCGTTGATAGTCATTGGCAGTCACTAGCAAGAGAAGCAATGCGAGATGACTTAGAGTGGCAACAAAAGCGTATTACCAAAGCGGTACTATTGATGTTGAAGGATAACAATGTTGAACAAGCATATTCAAATTGGCAGACTCAACATCAGAGCTTAGCTATTCGTTGGCACAAAATGGCTGATGCATTATCAGCAATTAGTGTTCCGGAATTCAGCATGTGCCAGGTTGCTCTTAGGGAGTTGTTAGATCTTTCTAAAAGTTAACTATAAATAGTTAAAATATAAGCAGTTACACAGTTTTTATTACAGTTTCTAACGATGTGGATCATTAAAAATTCGCATCGTTATTTTTTTGATTGTGAAAAATCTTTATTTAATGAGCTTTGCTTTATCTGCTATTTTTTTAAGAATAAAAGCACTACCAATAAAAGCAAAACTTGCAGTTACCATTGTTGAGGCTCCAAATCCGCTTGCACAATCCATTTTCATATTGCCATCTGATTCTGCTTTTTCTTTACAAACTTCCCCATTCATATCTGGGTAACTTAGTTGCTCTGTTGAAAACACACAATCTACACGGAATTTTCTTTTAGGGTTTTTGCTGAAATTAAAATGACGACGTAATTCAGAGCGAACTTTAGCTGCTAATGGATCTTGAATGGTACGCGCTAAGTCAGTGACTTGAATTTGTGTTGGATCTAATTGCCCGCCAGCTCCACCACAAGTGAGTAAAGGGTATTTATTACGTTTACAGTGAGCGACTAAGGCGACTTTTGCATGGATACTATCGATAGCGTCAAAAATATAATCAAATTTATTTGAAAGGTATTCAAAGCAATTTTGCTTATCAATAAAGTCATCAATGACGGTAACTTCAATGTCTGGGTTAATTGCTTTGCAGCGTTCAGCAATCACTTCTGCTTTTAATTTTCCGATATTTTGTGATAGTGCATGAATTTGTCTATTACTGTTGGTAACACAAATATCATCCATATCAATTAATGTTATTTTTCCAATACCAGAGCGAGCAAAAGCTTCGACAGCCCAAGAGCCGACACCACCAATACCTATTACGCAGATATGACTTTGTTGAAATTTAGTAAGTGCTTTGCGGCCATATAAACGTTGAATACCGCCAAAACGTAATTCATAAGATGACATGTTTTACTCCATAGTGAAGCGGCGTATTATAGCGTTTTTTTATGATGATGATATATCTAAGAAACGGAGAGTTATTTAAATATGAGTTATTTTTTCAGCCAAAAAATTATATTTTTTGGCTGAAATACATAGACAGTTAATCGTTTTTGTATATATCTTTTAATCGTTGGTCTTTCTCAAACCAGATATTATTTAAGTACTCTCTTAATCTCGCTTTTGCTTTAGGTGTGTTTTCTTGTGCAGGTGATAATGCATCATTAATATCAAGTGTTCTGATATGCACATCAATACGTGTCAGCTTACCCATTAATAGATCTTTAAAAGGTGTTTGGGTATTTTCAGGGTAAGCGATAGTGACATCTATAATTTTATCAAACTGTTCTCCCATTGCTTGTAATGCGTAATTAAAGCCACCAGTCTTTGCTTGTAATAAATGCTCGTAGGGGGAGTTTGTTTGTTGTTTTTTATCATTAGTAAAACGAGTGCCTTCTGCGTAATTTACTACGGTAGTAGGTATATGTTGAAATTTATTACAAGACTTACGAATAGAGTCCATATCTGAAAAACGCTTTTTAGGATTTTTCATTAATTGTTTCTTTGATAAGCGCTTAATAAAAGGCATATCAAGTCCCCAACAAGCTAATCCAACAAATGGCACATAAAGCAGTTCTTGTTTTAAGAAGAATTTGGGCATTGGAATTTTATCTTTAAACACACTACATAAAATAACAATATCAGCCCAGCTTAAATGGTTGCTGAGCATTAAGTACCAGCCATCTTTTTTTAATTCAGCTTCATTATTAATCTTCCATTCGATACGATTAAATTTTTGCAGCATAAAATAATTAAATGTAGCCCATCGCCACATGCTTTTATTTGCTAAACGAGAAAAAAATAATTGAGAAGACTGCCAAGGAAAAATGAACTTTAGAATTGCACAAATGGAAGTAGTGATGGAAGTCATCATGGTATTCAATGTCACGAATATGACACTAATAATTAATAATAAATATGGCAACCTTTTTCCCTCTTCAATTTTAAAGTAAACACTAAATCAGTGAGTTATTTTATAAATTAAAATAAGCCTGTATTTGTTGAGGATTTTATAAAAAGGAATAACCATTAAAGATCTTGTAGATCTTTAATTTAATGCCAGATAGAGGGTTAACATGGTTAATCTCTTGAAAGGTATAAAATCATGGTTTCAACGTATTTGTATTTACAGCATAGATTCACATTAAAAATGTAATGTAATAGTTATAAATTATATAAGTTAGGTTACGCAAAAAAAAGAAGTTATTAAGGTAAAGAAGATGATTTTTTATTTTTAATAAAACAAGATCAAAAAAGCCAAGCAAATGCTTGGCTTAATTAAATCTAGCTTTTAGCTACTTAGCTCTATTAAGAAGCTTCAACGATAGTTTTCATATCTGTCATGTAACCACGTAGTTTTTTACCTACAACTTCTACAGGGTGATTACGAATCGCGTCGTTAATTTCGATTAAACGCGCGTTATCAACAGAGTTAGTTTTCACTGTTAATGGCTTACCTAGGAACTCAGGGCTCATTGCTTTAACGAAGTCTGCTAATAGTGGTTTAGCAGCGTGGTCAAATAGGTAACAACCGTATTCAGCTGTATCAGAGATAACAACGTTCATTTCGTAAAGTTTCTTACGTGCGATTGTGTTAGCAATTAATGGTGTTTCATGTAGAGATTCGTAGTATGCAGACTCTTCGATGATACCTGATGCAGTCATTGCTTCAAATGCTAGCTCAACACCAGCTTTAACCATTGCTACTAAGAAGATACCGTTATCGTAGAACTCTTGCTCATCGATTTCCATGTCACCAGCTGCTTGTTTTTCGAAACCAGTTTCAGCTGTCGCTGCACGCCATTTAAGTAGGTTAGCGTCATCGTTAGCCCAGTCTTCCATCATTGTTTTAGAGAATTCACCTTCAATGATGTCATCCATGTGCTTGTTGAATAGTGGACGTAGGATCTCTTTAAGTTCTAAAGACATATCGTATGCTTTAATTTTAGCTGGGTTAGATAGACGATCCATCATGTTAGTGATGCCGCCGTATTTTAGACCTTCAGTGACTGTTTCCCAACCGTATTGGATTAGTTTAACAGCGTATGCTGGGTCAATACCGTCAGCAACCATTTTGTCATAACCTAAGATTGCACCAGTTTGTAACATACCACATAGGATAGTTTGCTCACCCATAAGGTCAGATTTCACTTCAGCAACAAAAGAAGACATTAGTACACCAGCACGGTCACCACCTGTACCTGATGCGTATGCTTTAGCCCATGCAAGACCGTGACCTTGTGGGTCATTTGCTGGATGTACAGCGATTAAAGTCGGAACACCAAAGCCACGTTTGTATTCTTCACGTACTTCAGAACCAGGACATTTAGGTGCACACATGATAACAGTGATGTCTTCACGAATGATTGTACCTTCTTCAACGATGTTGAAACCATGAGAGTAAGCTAGTGTTGCGCCTTCTTTCATAAGAGGCATAACCGCACCAACTACTGCAGTGTGTTGTTTGTCTGGTGTTAGGTTACATAGAAGATCTGCTTCTGGAATCAATTCTTCGTAAGTACCTACTGTAAAACCGTTTTCTGTTGCATTTTTCCAAGATTGACGTTTTTCTGCAATAGCACCTGCACGTAAAGTGTAAGAAACATCAAGACCTGAATCACGCATGTTTAAACCTTGGTTCAAACCTTGTGCACCACAACCGATGATAACTATTTTTTTGCCTTTTAATGCTTCACAACCGTCAGTAAATTCACTGCGATCCATAAAGCGACATTGACCTAGTTGATGTAATTTCTCACGTAGAGGAAGAGTATTAAAGTAGTTAGCCATCTAGCTGTGCTCCAGAATAAATTAATTAAGTAAGACGTTTACATTGTTAACGTCATGTTTACATTTCGAATGCAACTATAACGTATAACTTATATTGCGCAAAATGATATATTAGCAATGTTATGTTGCAATATGTGAAATTACAAATGAGGCATATTGCACATTTTGAAAATGAATAATATTTTTATTAAGTAACTGTGAGCATAAGCAGAAATTGATTTCTTATTTACTTCTATTATTAAAATTAGTTATTTTTTATCATCAATTTATTTTGTTCTAACTTATTGTTATAAAGGGGTTATATGTCTTCTGTTGTATTGCCAAATGATTTGGTCTCTGTCCAATGGTTAGCTGAACATTATGGTAGCCCTAACTTAATTTTATTGGATGCAAGTTGGCATATGCCAATGACTCAACGGGATGGGCATTTAGAGTGGTTAAATGAAAGAATTGATAATGCTATTTTTTTTGATTTTGATCGGGAAGTTTGTGATCAACAAGCGAGTTTACCCCATATGATGCCAACACCGCAGTATTTTGAATTATCTGCGCAACTACTGGGTATTAATAATGATAGTGCGGTCATTGTTTACGATAGCCTAGGCATTTTTTCTAGCCCAAGAGTATGGTGGATGTTTAAAGTAATGGGGTTTGACAATATAGCCGTACTTGATGGAGGCCTTGAAGCCTGGAAAGCAGCGGGATTTCCAACCAATAATTTACCTCCTTTTTCTGAAAAGCGTAAGCAAGGAAATTTTAAAGCTGTTTATCAAGCAGAATTAATTAGTAATAGAGAGCAAGTCTTTGATGCAATTAATCGCGAAGATGTAGCTATTCTCGATGCTAGACCTAAAGGGCGTTTTTTAGGCCAAGTGCCTGAAGTTAGAAAAGGACTACGCCGAGGTCATATACCTTCTGCTATGAATTTACCTATTAGTGAAATATTAGATAATAAGACCATGAAGAATGCTTATCAGTTGGCTAAAATATTTGAAGCATTAATGCCTAAAAAACAACGAGTTGTTTTTAGCTGTGGTTCAGGAGTGACTGCTTGTATTCTTGCATTAGCAGCCAAATTGGCTGGTTACACAGCATTAAGTGTTTATGATGGTTCTTGGAGTGAGTGGGGGGCTGATGATACATTGCCAGTGGTACAATATTTGAATCAATAATTAAGCAATTTAGGTTTATTAAATTAGATGGATATTAAATCTCTACAAACTTTTGTGCATCTCAGCCAAAGTTTGCATTTTTCAAAGACAGCCCAAGCAATGCATGTTAGTCCTTCTACATTAAGTCGGTTAATTCAACGCCTTGAAGATGAACTTGGTGCGGGGTTATTAATTCGAGATAATCGTTCCGTTTTATTAACTGAAGCAGGTCTTGCCTTTAAACAATTTGCACTTCAGCAAATTGAACAGTGGGAGTTGTTAAAACATTCTATTTCACAACGGACGAATGATTTAGAAGGTGAAATTAATCTATATTGCTCTGTAACGGCTGCTTATAGCCACCTGCCTCCTATACTTGAACGCTTTAGACGTAATCATCCAAATGTTGATATTAAATTAACGACTGGTGATAGTGCGGTTGCGATAGAGCAAATTATGCAACATCAAGTTGATTTTGCGATAACAGCTTACCCTGATAATTTTCCTGCTAGATTACATTTTATTCCATTAGCTGAAATACCATTATCAATCATTGCTCCTACTATACCTTGTGCAGTTACTCAATTAATGAAAGCAACGCCTTTGGACTGGAAGCATGTGCCATTCATTTTGCCTGAACATGGTGCTATTCGACGTCGATTTGATACTTGGTTCCGCTCATTAAAGTCAGGAAAACCACAAATTTATGCCAAAGTGGCAGGCCATGAAGCCTTGGTTAGTATGGTTGCTTTAGGTTGTGGTGTAGGCATCGTACCAGATGTTGTTATCGAAAACAGCCCGGTAAGAGATCGTGTGCAAAGTTTGTTAGATGTTGGTGAGATAGCTTCATTTAACTTAGGTGTCTGTTGTTATAAAACTCGATTAAATGAACCACTTATTAAAGCATTTTTAAATTGTGTTCAAGAATAAAAACGTTCTTCATTCTAATTTATCTTTTTTATTAGCTGTACTGCTTATCTTAATTAAAAACTAAAGCAGACAAAGATATTCTCATAGAAATAATAGTGAGTGGCGTTTACAATACCCCCATTAATTAAGGAGCTTTTTATGTTTAACCCACAGAAATTAGAAGAAATCGCAAAACAAGTCAGTGATGCAATGCCTGAAGGTGTAAAAAGCTTTGGTAATGACGTTGACCGTAAGATCAAACAAGTGTTGCAAACACAACTTGGTAAATTAGATATGGTGAGTCGAGAAGAGTTTGATGTGCAAACACATGTGCTATTACGTACTCGTGAAAAATTGACTGAAATGGAAGAAAAGTTTGCGCAGTTAGAAGCGAAATTAATTGCTAACAATGAACAGGAAAACAAATGAAAGAGCAATATTTAAAGCGTGCAGAATTATTTGTTGAGCAAGTTGCTGCGGAAGGTGAACTATTTGGTTTATTTGATGAAACTCATGGTTGGGCTAACTGCCATGCTCATGATAACAAAGATGCAACTGCCGTTTATTTGTTTTGGTCTAAAGCAGCAGATGCTGAAAAATTAAAAGCAGAAGAGTGGGCTAATTATAAAGTTGAACCTATTGCCCTTGATGTGTTTTTTGATTCTTGGTTAGACGGCATGCAAAAACAACAAGTGTTTGCTGGTGTTAACTGGGATGAAGAATTGTGCGGACTAGAAGTTGAAGCGATGGTACTTAAGAATGCTTTGGTGGAACGTTTCCAAACGATTGATGAAGCTGAATAATATTTAATATAAACTTGGCTTAAAGTTAATGCTATTCACCTAAAGTGAATAGCATTTTTTTTGGGCTAATAATTCAGTTACAGATACACAATAAATAATGAAGCTAAAAAAATACCATTTACATAAGTAAATGGTATTTTTATAAGAGAATAGTTATTAAGAGTTTAATAACTATTCTTCAGGGTAAGTGCCCCAACCATCGTAATCAATATTAAAAGATTGTGCTAATGCGAGTAATTTTTCTACATCTTCAAAAATGGCTTCTTCATCTAAGTTCATTTCTATAACAACATCAAAGCTGAGAATAATAGAACCATCTTCTAATTCTAATTCTTCTGGATCAGTGACTTCATAACCTTTTTTAAAACAAGCGACTGCTGCTTTTTCTAATACATCAAAGTTATCACAAGAAAGGTGATGTTCAATCATATAGACAGCATCTGGATTACTGCCATCTTCTAAAATAGCTTCAACAATATCAGCTGTTTCTTCAGCTAATTCTGCTAATAACTCTTCATGTGTAAGTTCTTCAGACATATTTATCTCTTCTCTTTCAAGGTTAATTAGTTACAACAATCATTATTAGAATCAGGACGATTCACTTCTTTATTCAGTTCTTTATATTTAGCTAACATAATTTCATGGGAGTCATTTAATAAACGACGGATCTCACGCTTTTTATATTGTGTAATATCGATAGGATCTAGCATCTCAACAATGACTTCTCCATTATCCCAACGATTTAATTTTACTTGATTATGGGTGTTTGAAACAACAGTTGGCACAATGTTTACACCGGCCTGTAATGCAGTATGGAATGCACCCATTTTAAATGGCATTAAACCACGTCCTCGGCTACGAGTACCTTCTGGGAATATCCAAACCCCTAAATTTTTTGCTCGCATTTGGTCTACGACATCAGTGATGGTGTTTTTGGATTTATCGGTATTATTACGATCAATTAGTATATTGCCTGTTAACCAATAGATAATGCCAAAGAAAGGGATCCATACCAGACTTTTTTTACCTATGGTTACTGAGCCAGGTTGAACAGCACCTGTTGTTGTAACCATATCGTAATTATTTTGGTGATTTGCAATATACACGACAGAGCCATTATTTTTCGCACTTTCAGGAATTCTAATCGTGACCTTTAAACCAACCAAACGAGATATTTTGCTAAATAACATTGCAAAATGATAAGTGTTTTTAGGATTTCTAGGGCTTAACATACAATAAAATAATGAGTACACACTCATTAAAATAACGATAGCAATAATTAAAATTGCTCTAATAATAAATAACATAATCTACTGGTTCTCTTGTTGTTCTGTTTCTGCTGTTACGACTTCGATATTATCAACTCGCTGTAAACCTCGTGGTAATTTATTACCGCGACGGCCTCGCTCTCCTTGATAATGCGCTAAATCATTTGGTTTTAACGTTAATTTCCGTTTTCCTGCATGTAGGGTAACAGCACTCTCTGGTGAGATGATTTTCAGCATGGTAACAAACTCTTCACGTTTAGTCGCTTTAGCTGTCATGATGTTGATCATTTTATTGCCTTTACCCTTGCTTAAGCTTGGTAAACTTGCCACAGGGAAAATTAACATACGGCCTTCGTTACTAATTGCTAAACATAAATCATCTTTATTGTTTGATAACTTTTGCGGAGGCATTAATAACGCATTTGCAGTTAAATTAATAAGTGCTTTACCATTTTTATTGCGGCTGTTGATGTCACTTAAGTTAGCAACAAAACCATAACCATGGTCACTGCTAATAATATAACGGTCTGAATCATCGCCCATGAGTACACATGCAAAAGGTACATTTTCATTTTGATTAAAGCGTCCTGTTAAAGGTTCGCCTTGACTTCGTGCGGATGGCAATGAATGAGCATCTAATGAGTAAGCGCGTCCTGATGAATCAATAAAAATACAGCTTTGATTACTTTTGCCTTGGCAACTAACTAAGTATTCATCTCCTGCTTTATAACTGAGCGCTTGTGGATCTACATCATGGCCTTTGGCACTACGTACCCAACCTTGTGTTGAAACAACAATAGTAACGGCCTCGCTTGGCATTAACTCTTTTTCTGACAGTGCTTTTGCTTCTAGGCGTTCAACCATTGGTGAGCGACGGTCATCACCGTATTTTTCGGCATCAGCTTTGATCTCTTTTTTTACTAATGTATTTAAGCGTCTATCAGAGCTTAATAGTAATTCCAATTTCTTTTGTTCTTCAGATAATTCAGCCATTTCACCACGAATTTGAATTTCTTCAAGTTTCGCTAATTGGCGTAATTTTATTTCTAAAATAGCGTGTGCTTGTGTATCTGATAAATTGTAGCGAGAGATTAATTCGGCTTTGGCATCATCATAAGTTCTGATTATCTCAATGACTTCATCAATATTTAGATAAGCAACTAATAAACCTTCTAAAATATGTACTCGCGCTAATATTTTATCTAAGCGATGTTGTAAGCGACGACGTACTGTATTGCGACGGTATACCAACCACTCTGTCAAAATAGTGACAAGACCTTTTACACTCGGACGCTGATTTAGTCCTAGCATATTCAGGTTCACTTTATGGCTAACTTCTAGATCTGTTGAGGCAAATAAATGATTCATTAATGCTTCAATATCAATACGGTTTGAGCGTGGAATAATCACTAAACGAGTTGGATTTTCATGATCTGATTCATCACGTAAATCAGCAACCATTGGCAGTTTCTTTTCCTGCATCTGTTTAGCAATATCTTTTAATATTTTACCGCCGGATACTCTATGGGGCAGTGCCGTGACGACTATCTCGCCACTTTCCACCACATAGACAGCTCGGCTTTTAAAACTGCCTCGCCCTGTTTTGTAGATATTAACAATCTCTTTACGGGGCGTTATGATTTCAGCTTCTGTCGGATAATCTGGACCTTGAACAAATTCCATTAAGTCTTCTAATGAAGCTTTAGGATGATCAATTAAGTGCAAACAAGCATTGGCAACTTCACGTGCATTATGCGGTGGGATGTCTGTTGCCATACCAACGGCGATACCACTGATACCATTTAATAAAATATGTGGTAAACGCGCAGGTAATAATTCAGGCTCTTTCATTGTACCGTCAAAATTGGGTTTCCAATCAGTGGTACCTTGCCCAATTTCTGAAAGTAATAATTCAGAGAAAGCGGATAAACGTGATTCGGTATAACGCATTGCCGCAAATGATTTAGGATCATCTGGTGCACCCCAGTTACCTTGGCCATCAATAAGAGGGTAACGATATGAAAAGGGTTGTGCCATTAATACCATGGCTTCATAACAAGCACTGTCACCATGAGGGTGGTACTTACCTAAAACATCACCAACGGTACGAGCAGATTTTTTATGTTTTGATAGTGCCGATAATCCTAATTCAGACATCGCATAAATAATACGACGTTGTACGGGTTTTAGGCCATCACTGATATGCGGTAATGCTCGATCCATGATCACATACATGGAATAGTTGAGATACGCATCTTCAGTAAATTTAGCGAGCGATAATTGCTCTACGCCTTCTAAACTCATGTCTAAGACTTCACTCATATTTTACAGCCTTGTAAATTGATTATAGATATATAACCCTAGAGTATACCGTACTTGTATTCTAAGACAGAAATAGAAATGAAATTGTGAGAATTAGATGCAATAAAATTGAACGAATAGAGTGAATTAACAACAGATGAGAGGTAAATAAGATAAATTAAAATAACCAGACAATCTCTTTTAAATTGATTGCCTGGTTAGGTTGTTGGTTTTATTCGTAAGATATTAAATTAACTTTATCGACTAAAGTTGTAAAAATGCTTTTTTAGCGGCTAATAAAGTATTTTCAATATCTTGATCTGTATGTGCTAAAGATAAAAAACCAGCTTCAAAAGCGGAAGGAGCTAAATAAACACCTTCATCCAACATGAGGTGGAAGAATTTTTTAAATTTTTCGGTGTCACATGCACAAACTTGTTCAAAATTGGTTACTTCTGGTGCATTAGTGAAAAAGAAACCAAACATTCCTCCCACATAATTTACGGCTAAACCAATACCTGCTTCTTGAGCTGCCTGTTTTAGGCCTTCTGCTAATTTTTGGGTTTTAATCGCTAATTGTTTATATTCAGGTGTATCTAAAGCAGTTAATGCCGCTAAGCCTGCATGCATTGCAATTGGATTACCTGATAAAGTACCAGCTTGATATACAGGGCCCGTTGGTGCAATAAACTGCATTACCTCGTGACTTCCTCCAAATGCGCCAACAGGCATGCCACCACCAATCACTTTACCTAAGGTCGTTAAATCAGGTTTGACTTGATAATGTGTTTGCGCTCCACCTAATGCCACACGAAAACCTGTCATTACTTCATCTAAGATTAATAATGCTTTATTTTGATCACAGATATCACGTAAACCTTGTAAAAACCCTTCAGCAGGAGGAATACAATTCATGTTTCCAGCTACAGGTTCGACAATAATGCAGGCAATTTGATCTGGGTATTCTGCAAATAAAGCTTCAACAGACGCTAAATCGTTATAATTAGCTGTTAATGTGTGTTTTGCAAAATCCGCCGGTATACCCGGTGAACTTGGTTGACCTAATGTTAATGCGCCAGATCCTGCTTTTACTAATAAAGAATCTGCATGTCCATGGTAACAGCCTTCAAATTTTAGGATTTTGTCTCTGTTTGTGTAACCACGCGCTAAACGAATCGCGCTCATAGTCGCTTCTGTTCCTGAACTTACCATGCGTACTTGTTCCATTGAAGGCACTAATTGTTGTACCTTCTCTGCCATAGTAATTTCAATTTCAGTGGGAGCCCCAAAACTTAAACCATTTTCAGCAGCATCAATGACTGCTTTTTTTATAGCAGGATGATTATGCCCTAAAATCATCGGGCCCCATGATCCGACATAATCTATATATTGTTTATCATCTACATCATAGATATAAGCATCTTGTGCTTTTTGTATAAATAACGGGCCTCCACCTACGCCATTGAATGCGCGAACGGGGGAGTTTACTCCACCTGGAATAATAGATTGTGCACGGTTAAATAGTTTGGTTGATTTGCTCATAAGCATCCCATTAATTATTTTTTGAATCGAGAGAAAGAGCAATATACCCATCATAAATTAAGATGCAACTAGCAAAACAATGTAGGGAAAATTTCTTTACAAGGAGTTTATCTGCAAAATATTTGTTAACATACGCAGCATCAAGTATTAAGCTTAGTTATTTTTACTATAATACTAGTTTTTCTTCCACTTCTTGTTTTTAGGTCTTAATTGCATTTATGAAAATACCATTGCCAATGATCTGTATTAATGGATTTAAAGTCTTCATCGATCGTTTTTTTACTAGAAAGAGCAGCGCGCTATTAATTTGGCTTTCTATTTTTATTGGTATTTTGGCAGGTATTGCTTCCGCTTTATTTGACCATGGTATTGTTTGGGCCGGCGAAATGCGTCTGTTATTGATTAATACCTATGGTGGGGGCGACATTCCTCTATGGGCAATTGCTATCCCTGTTTCTTCATTAATGGCTGGTACTGCCTTTTACATTACACATCGTTTTGCTCCAGAAGCCGGGGGAAGTGGTATTCCTGAAATAGAAGGTGCGATGGAGGGGATGCGCCCAGTTCGTTGGAAACGTGTTATTCCAGTGAAGTTCTTTGGTGGTTTGCTTGCACTAGGTAGTGGTATGGCGTTAGGTCGAGAAGGTCCTTCTGTACAGCTGGGGGCAAATATTGGCCGTATGATTTCAGATATTTTTAAAGTCGATAAAATAGATGCTCAAGCTTTATTAGCAGCAGGTGCTGCAGGTGGTTTAGCGGCTGCTTTTAATGCACCATTAGCCGGCATTATGTTTGTTATCGAAGAGATGCGTTCACAATTTAACTACAGCTTAACTTCAACAAAAAGTGTATTTATGAGTGCTGTCATGGCAACGATTGTGATGCGTTTATTTACCGACCAAGATGCTGTTGTTACCGTCACTCAATATTCTCATCCTGATTTATATACATTAGGTTTCTATCTTATTTTAGGTTTTTGTTTTGGTGTTATTGGTATCTTTTTTAATAAAATGATATTAGCGACTCAAGATATGTATCTAGCAATACATCAAAATCAACGCTGGCGTTTTGTTGCTATTGGTTTATTTCTAGGTGCAGTATTTGGTGCATTAACTATTTTTCAACCAGATATTGCCTTTAGTGGTCTAGACCTCATACCAAAAGTAGAAGGTGGTCAGTATTTAGCGGGGGGGTTATTCCTTCTATTTATATTACGGACATTTACTTCATTACTTAGTTTTGGCTCTGGTGCACCCGGTGGCGTATTTGCACCGACACTTGCATTGGGCACTCTGTTTGGCATGTTATTTGGTGTGGGCGCACATACATTATTTCCTGAATTAATTACTGAACCTGGCGCATTTGCTATTGCAGGAATGGGCGGATTATTTGCTGCAACAGTAAGGGCTCCGATCACAGGCATTTTATTAGTTATTGAAATGACGAGTAATTATGAAATGATCTTACCTTTAATTGTTACGTGTTTAGGAGCAACTATGGTTGCACAAACATTAGGTGGCCACCCAATTTATACTCAATTGTTAGAAAGAACACTAAAACTATCTATGCGAGAAAAACGTCAACAAACAACAGACAAAGCTATGTTCCGTATCCTTGGTAAATCTAAGAAATAGGGGCTACTAATGAAACGTTATCGTAAGAGTTTTTTTAAATGGATATCTATTAGTTTATTGTGTCTATATTTTGGTTTTATGGTCGGTAAATTTAAACAAGATATCCTACAAAACTCGATCCAATTATTAGAGTTGGATGTGGCAAGCCTTAAAACAGAAAATACAGAGTTAATAGAAAAATTAAATCTTCTTCAAGCAGACTTTATTGCAGAAAAACAGAGTAATGATGCTTTGGTGATTGAAAATAAAGATCTTAATACAGAGTTAGAATCTAGTAATAATAAGCTGTATTTTTATGAGCGTGTTGTTGCCCCAGAACTTTCTATTACTGGGTTAAATGTTTATTCTTTTAACGTCACCAAATTAGCAGAGCAAAACCTTTGGTCTTACGAATTGGTATTGATGCAATCTCAGAAAGGTCGTCGATTTTTAAAAGGGAATGTGGACATTCTTTTCACTAGTGTTGATGATGCTAAGCAGAATGCAACTTCAATAAAATTAAGTGCGATAGATGATAGTTTTAATGGCACATTTAAATTTAAATATTTTCAAACTTTAAAAGGGCAATTTACATTACCTAATGCCGAGGATTTTGCACAAGTGTTTGTGGTCGCTGAAGCGGTTGGGAATCGTTGGAATCGAGCTCAACGAGTAGAAAAAATTTATGATTGGCAAAACTTTATTGAAAATGACGCAACAGAGCTGAAAGAAGTAGAAACTCAATCTGAAGGTGAATAATTCATCTTTCTATACTTGAACAAATTAGTCAGGTATTAGATAATATAGGCATACAAATTAATAGGACTATAAATTATAATGACAAGCGAAGTGGAAATGGCGTTACCGATTTATTTTAGTGATAGCGCAGCAAATCGTGTAAAAGCACTGATCGCAGAAGAGAATAATCCTGATCTTAAACTTCGTGTTTATGTTACCGGTGGTGGATGTTCTGGTTTTTCATATGGTTTTACTTTTGATGAAAAAGTAAATGATGATGACACATTAATTGAAAATAGCGGTGTAACATTGTCGGTAGATCCAATGAGTTTACAATATCTTATTGGTGGGACTGTTGATTTTGTTGATGGTTTAGAAGGATCTCGTTTTTTAGTTAATAACCCAAATGCTACAGCAACTTGTGGTTGTGGTTCTTCTTTTTCAGTTTAATATTTTTCTTATCTCCATGGAAAATGCTCATATTGTTTGATGTGGGCATTTTATTTAACACTACTTATATTCATATTATCTCGCATTAATATAGATAGCTTTACTTAAAAGAATAGAAAATATTACGGCTAGCAATAGCGTTAAAAAGTATTGTGATTAACTATTAATCATTAATGTGATTGCAACCTGATAGAAGATAATTTATTTTGCATTTTTAGTGATTTAACTTATCTAAATTCAGTTACTTATTACTTCGGTAATTAGCTTCAAAGGGTCGTCAAATATGCTTGATAACTTTATCTATATATCAGATATGATCGGTGTGATCACTTGTGCTATTTCTGGTGTTTTAGTCGCGACTCGGCTAAGAATGGATCCTTTTGGTATTACTGTTTTAGCGGGTGTTACCGGCATCGGTGGTGGTACTTTACGAGATATGATGATGGGGGCAACACCTGTTTTTTGGATTGTAGATAATACCTATATTTACGTTATCATCATGACTGCTATTTTAAGTGTATTTTGGTTGCATAAAATTCATCGTTTTCCTGCCTATTTATTACCTATTTTCGATGCTTTTGGTTTAGCCATTTTTACTATTATCGGAGCACAAAAAGCCTTGATATTGGGCTTTAATGGCCCTGTGGCTATTGTGATGGGCTGCATTACTGGTGTTGTTGGTGGCATGATCCGTGATATTTTAAGTGGGCAAATTCCTTTTGTATTGCAAAAAGAAATTTATGCCACGGCTTCCATTCTTGGAGCTACGTTATATGTTCTTTGTGATTATACTCATTTAGGTCCCATTTTTACGATGGTGATTGCCATGATAGGTACTTTATCATTACGATTGTGTGCTATTTATTATCATCTATCACTACCCGTTTTTAGTCATGATAGGGAAGCATGATCACGTTAGTTTATTTCTCATTGTTGGTACAATTGTTTTGCCAACATAAAGCGCAAATTGATAGACTCTGTAGTCCGTAAATGGATTGTTGTTAGCAATAGGTAGGCAAATGGAAGAAGTAACAAATTCAACTCAACTTATTAATTGGTTCCGTAATTCAGCCCCATATATCAATGCTCATCGCCATAAAACATTTGTTTTGATGATTGGTGGAGAAGCACTTGAAACAGACAATTTTCAACACATCATTAATGACATTGCATTGCTTAATAGCTTAGGGGTGAAATTAATTTTAGTGCATGGTGTTCGACCTCAAATCCAAAAGCAATTAGAAGTTCATGGCCATAAAAGTGAATTTCACAATGATCTGAGAATTACTGATGATCGTACTATCTCCATTATCAAACAGGCTGTTGGTGCAGTACAAATCGAGTTGCAAGCAGGTCTTTCTATGGGATTGGTGAATTCCCCTATGCAAGGTGCATCTATTCGTACCGTGATCAGCAATGTTGTTACTGCACAACCTATTGGTGTAAAAGATGGCATTGATTTTTGCCATGCCGGTAAAGTTCGTCGTATTGATGTTGAAGGACTTAAATCTCAATTATCTACTGGTGCTATTCCAATTATTTCTCCTATTGGTTATTCAGTCACGGGAGAAGTGTTTAACTTATTAGCTGAAGAAGTTGCAACTCAAGTTGCGATTGATATGAATGCAGATAAATTAATTGGATTTTGTTCTCATCAAGGTGTTTTAGATGAAAATGGTGAAGTGATCTCAGAGCTATTGCCAGATCAAGCACAATTGCATATTGATAAAATAGAAAAAGAAGCAGGACAAGCTTCAGGTACTTTACGTTTTTTACGTGCCGCAGTTGCAGCTTGTAAAGCGGATGTTACTCGATGTCACTTAATTAGTTATCATCAAGATGGTGCATTATTAAAAGAGTTATTTACGCGTGATGGTACCGGTTCTCAAATCGTTAAAGAAAGTTATGAACAAATTAGAACAGCGACTATCGATGATATTGGGGGCTTACTGCAGCTGATTGACCCGTTAGAGAAGCAAGGTATTTTAGTTAAACGGTCACGTGAACTACTTGAAAATGAGATTGAACATTTTTTAATTGTTGAACGTGATGGCATGGTTATTGGGTGTGCCGCTTTGTATCCATTTTTGGACGACAAAATGGGAGAGCTTGCTTGTTTAGTGAGTCATCCTAAATACCGTCGAGCAGCACGTGCTGATAATTTAGTTGAACATGTTGAACGTAAAGCGAGACAGTTAGGTATTGAAACTATATTTGTTTTAACAACCCAGAGTATCCATTGGTTCAGGGAACGTGGTTTTGAGTTTGCTGATATCCAACAGTTACCATCAGCTAAAAAGGCATTATATAACTTGAAACGTAACTCGAAAGTTTTAACTAAAAAAATTATACGATGAAAATCATAATTGCTAAATGCTTAATCAATATTCAAAAGTATTTTAATCGTCATCATTTTATTACGATAAACAAACATATCTGTGCTCTGTTTGTTACTCTGTTATGCCTTTTTATTCCCGCTAATGCTTTGGCAAAAACGGAATATATTTCTATTGCTACGGGCGCTGTTAATGGGGTTTACTACCCGACAGGTGGCGCGATCTGTTATTTAGTTAATCAAGTTAGAGGTGTTGATAATATTCGTTGTGAAATAAAAACAACACCAGGTTCTATTTATAATATAAGCGCAATAAAAAAGCAGGAGGTTGATTTAGCTGTAGTACAATCCGATTGGCAACATCATGCATATAATGGAACGTCACGATTTGAAAAGCAGGGGGAATTGAATCAATTACGCTCATTATTTTCTGTGCATGCAGAGCCATTTACTGTATTAGCAAGAGAAGATGCGAATATATCTTCTTTTGAAGATATTAAAGGTAAGCGAGTTAATATCGGGGCTGCTAATTCAGGGCAAAGGGCTACGATGGAGATGTTGTTATCTTTATATGGATGGGGGGAGTCTGATTTTTCTGCTGTTACTGCATTACCTCCTGGTGAACAAGCACAAGCTTTGTGCGATAAAAAAGTTGATGTTATCGTTTATGTTGTAGGGCATCCGAACAGTTCAATTAAAGAAGCAAGTAGCGCTTGTCAAACTAAGTTAGTTAATGTGAAAAGCATTAAATTGTCAGAGTTAATTACAGAGCATCGTTATTATCATACGGCGGTTATACCTGGTGGTATGTATCGAGGTAGTCCAGAACCAACAGATACGTTTGGTGTTGGTGCAACAATAACAACAACGGCAGCATTACCCGAGCATGTTGCTTATGAAATTGTTAAATCAGTATTTGAAAAGCATAATGAGTTTATACAGTTACATCCTTCTTTTAAAAGTCTAACTAAAAAAGCGATGGCTACTCAGTATTTATCAGCTCCATTGCATCCTGGCGCATTACGTTATTATCAAGAAGTGGGACTGTTAGATTAAGCTAAGAATAAGATAGATATAAAAAAGCCTGTTTTTAAACAGGCTTTTTTGTATGTGCTAGCAGTTTAGTTATAAGCTGTATTATTTATGCTTACATTTACCGTCAACAGGTTCACCATATAGGTATAAACTGTGATTGGTTAATTTGATACCGTATTTTTCTGCAATTAGTTTCTGTTGCTCTTCGATCAGTGGATCATTAAATTCAATAACTTCACCACATTTCAAACAAACTAAATGATCATGATGCTCTTTATGAGTTAATTCAAATACCGATTTTCCACCTTCAAAGTGATGGCGAGTTACAATGCCTGCATCATCAAATTGGTTTAATACTCGGTATACCGTTGCTACACCCACTTCATCACCTTGATCAAGTAATTTTTTGTAAAGATCTTCAGCACTTAAATGTTGGTTTTCAGGTAACTGTAATAAACTTAAAATCTTTAAACGTGGAGATGTTACTTTTAAACCCGCTTCTTTTAGGGCTAAATCTTCATTACTCATATCGCTTCCTAACTGCTATATTTTGATCTAGTCGGCTAATTCCGCTAAACACATTTCATTATAAATTTGTTCTGACCAAGCTTTAACGCGTGATGCTGTTAACTCAGGTTGACGATCTTCATCAATACCTAAACCAATAAACGTATTTTCATCAATTGATGCTTTTGATGCTTCAAAATCATAACCATCTGATGGCCAATGACCAACAATAATAGCACCTTTGCTTTCGACTATATCACCTAGTTGCCCCATTGCATCTAGAAAGTATTCTGCATAATCTTCTTGATCACCACAGCCAAAAATTGCGACTAATTTATCAGTAAAATCAATGTCTTCTAAATCAGGAAAAAAGTCATCCCAATCACATTGTGCTTCACCGTAATACCAAGTAGGGATACCAAATAAAATAAGACTAAATTCAGCAATATCTTCTTTGCTACTTTTAGCGATATCTTTAACTTCTACTAATTTTTTTCCTAATTCTTTTTGGATCATTTTTGCAACAGCTTCTGTGTTGCCCGTATCGCTACCAAAGAAAATACCTACGCTAGACATACTTTATACCTTAATTTATTTAATTTAACTGTGCGTGAAGGAGTTTATTAATTAACTCTGCACGACTTATTTCTTGTGCATCAGCGAGTTTATTTAGTTTTTCAAATAACATGCTGTCTACTTTTAATTCGATTCGTTTTAAACCGTTTTTCTTGTCACGCAATGTCTGTTTTTGCTTATTTAATTTTAGCTGAACTTGACGTGAGTGCGGATTGCTTTTAGGTCTGCCGGGGCGAACCTCGTTTGCAAATAGATCGCTAGTGATACGATCAAATGATTCCTTTGCCATTTTGTTACCTAACAATATTAACCATGGAGAATTAATGTTTAACCAACACCAGAATTCATCCACATTATTTCAATAATTGCTTTTGAAATGAAACCGATACATCCAAAAAATAAAACAGCCCAAACAACATTTCGACCAAATTTTGGGACATTACCTTTTTTTAATACATCTTGAATTGCCATTCCGATAAATAAGAACAGCAAAAGATAAAAACCATATAGGCCAATTTTTTCTATTTGTTCTGTATATTCTTCTAACATATTCTGGCTTCTTCAAAAAAGGGAATATAGCATATAGATACTATCGACAATAGACAAATCTGTTTGTAAAAACCTTACTTACAAAGCAAAAAAGTCAATGACAAGACGGTTAAAGCTTTTTGGTTTCTCTGCATGCAACCAGTGACCAGTTCCTTCAATGATTTTTAATTGTGCATTAGGGAATAATGTCATCATCGAAGCAGGATCATCAGCATTAATATAATCAGATAGCGCACCTTTAATAAACAGAGTTGGCTTCTCATAGGTATCAATATGCTCAGGCCATGCACTAATTAATCGATAATTATTATGTAAATTCTCAACGTCGTATATAAAATCAAAACCATCATCAACACGTTGAAATGATTTTAATAGGAATTGTCTTACTTCTGGTGTCTCAATATAACCAGCTAATATCTTTTCTGCTTCAGTTCGATTCTCTGCTTGTAATGATTGCACTGACTTTAATCCCATAAAAACGTCACTATGTCTGTCGTTATAGTTAGTCGGTGCGATATCTGCAACAATCAAACGTTTGACACGTTCTGGCTGCAATAGTGCACATGTCATGGCAATTTTTCCGCCCATTGAGTGACCTAAAATTGAAAACTGCTCAATATTTAATGAATCAGCTAACTCAAAGATATCTTCTGCCATTTCTTGGTAAGTCATCGACTTATTTCTAGGGCTTCGGCCATGATTTCGAACATCAACTAAAATGATATCGTAATCATCTTGTAACTCTTTTGCTAAGCCTGAAAGGTTAGATAAACTACCAAATAGGCCGTGAACAAAAAAAATGATTTCATTTTTACTAGCTAGTTCATGTTTAGAAGACTGTTTTAGTTGGTAATTTAGTAGCATAAGTACTCATTTTAAGTGAAAATAAATAAAGCCAGAAATAATAGCAAATTATGCATTAAAGCTAAACTTTTTAACACAGTGATAACAACTATTGTGTGATCTTACTGCATTAAATTCTGTATCAAGTAAAATTAGTAACAAATAGTGGGGAAATAATGAAAACGATAGAAATAGAAGACGATCTATATAAATATATTTTGAATAATATTGAGGCCTTCGGTGAAACTCCTTCACAAATTCTTCGTCGTTTATTAGCTTTGCCAAAAGAAAAAGAAATGACTGAAAAACTTAAGCAACCCCCTCATACTGAAAAAGCGAAAGTAACAAACACTGATTTACCCTCAGAAGTAATATCCCAGGATAGTTTAGTTGAAGTATCAGATTCAGAACAAGTTGATAATGAAACTAAGCAACATTTTCACCAAGGAGTGAGAGAGTTGTTTAATGATAGTGCATTTAAGTCAGAATCAGTCATTACCAATAAATTTATGATGATGCTAACAACAATGTATTTTGAAAAAAAAGCAGAGTTTATTTATGCGGCTGAACAAACTAAAGGTCGTACTCGTGCTTATTTAGGTACGCACCTTCAAGATTTATTAAATTCTGATAACGAAGAAGAGTTAGCGCAATTTAAAGCGAGTAAACCGCGCATTATCCCACAGACTCCTTATTGGGTGATTACCAATGCAAATACTGGACGTAAACGTATTATTTTAACGCAAATGATGGCATCAATGGGCTATCCACATCATTTGATTGAACGTATCAAAGAAGAAATTTAATTTTACTTTCATTACAATATTGAGGCATTTATGGCAATTCACCCACGTGCAGGTCTACCTGCACAAGCAAACGATTTAGTTAATATTCCCAAACTAGTTGCGGCTTATTATGTAAACCTACCTGACGTTGAAATTACAGAGCAGCAAGTTGCTTTTGGTACTTCAGGGCATCGCGGTAGCTCTTTTAAGTATGCATTTACAGAGTTACATATTCTGGCAATTACCCAAGCACTTGCAGAGTATCGTAAACAGCAAGGGTATACTGGGCCAATGTTTATTGGGAAAGATACTCATGCATTATCAGAACCTGCTTTTATGTCTGCTGTACAAGTTTTAGTAGAGAATGGTATCAAAGTTGTTGTTCAAAAGGGCGGTGGTTATACCCCAACACCTGTTATTTCTCATGCAATTTTACAATACAACAAAAGCCATCCCGACTCACTTGCTGATGGTATCGTGATCACTCCTTCTCATAATCCACCTGAAGACGGTGGTTTTAAATATAATCCTCCTAATGGCGGTCCTGCTGATAGCGATGTAACAAAACTGATTCAAGATCGTGCTAATGAAATATTAAATGATAATTATGATGATATTTTACAGGCAGATTTTGATGAAGCGATGCAATCAGATTTAGTTGAAGAGTATGATTATATTCAACCTTATGTTGATGATTTAAAAAATGTTTTAAATCTTGATGCGATTGCCAAAGCGGGCGTAAAAATTGGTGTGGATACTTTAGGTGGTTCAGGTGTTGCGTATTGGCCGGTGATTGCTAAGACTTATGGACTTGATATAGAGGTCGTTAATGATCGTGTTGATCCAACTTTTTCATTTATGACTTTAGATAAAGATGGCAAGATCCGTATGGATTGTTCATCACCTTATGCAATGGCTGGATTAATTCAACTTAAAGATAAATTTGATGTTGCGATTGCTAATGATCCTGATTATGACCGTCACGGTATTGTTACTAAATCCTCTGGTTTATTAAATCCTAACCACTACCTTGCAGTAGCAATTAATTATTTATTTACCCATCGTCCAGAATGGTCAGCTAAAGCAATTGTAGGTAAAACACTGGTTTCAAGTTCAATGATTGATCGTGTTGTTGGTGATCTTGGACGTGAATTGTCCGAAGTACCTGTTGGCTTTAAATGGTTTGTCGATGGCCTATTTACTGGTAACTTTGGATTTGGTGGAGAAGAGAGTGCAGGTGCTTCTTTCCTTCGTAAAGATGGGACAGTATGGAGCACAGATAAAGACGGTATTATTTTGGCATTATTAGCTGCTGAAATTATTGCTGTGACGAAAAAAGATCCTGGTGAACATTACGCTGAATTTACTGCTAAATTTGGTGCGCCGGTTTATCAACGCTTTGATGCTCCTGCTTCACCAGAGCAAAAGAAAGTATTAGCTAATTTAAGTCCTGATATGGTTGAAGCTGAAATGTTAGCAGGTGAAAAAATTATTGATAAATTAACTCATGCTTCTGGAAATGGTGCCGCTATTGGTGGTTTAAAAGTGACAACTGAAAATGGTTGGTTTGCTGCTCGTCCATCAGGTACTGAAAATATCTATAAAATATACTCAGAGTCTTTCTTAGGTGAAGAGCATATTGCTTTGATTCAATCAGAAGCACAAGAGATTGTTGCTCAAGCATTTGCCAAAGCAGGTATTTAATTAGTATTTAAATAACATTTAGTTTTTAGCATTTTAATTAGGGCGAAGTATTCACTTCGCCTTTTTTGTCTCTTTTTCCCATCCTGAAATGCTTTTAGATAATCATACGCCTTGATTTACACTCTTCTCTCTTTGCAATAATTGACTATTTAATTAAGCACAATGATATAACCATTAAATTTTAGTGGGATTGTCAAATTTTAGTACTTAAGTCATATATTTTATTGTTTATATCGTTTATTTTATTGTTGTTCATAGAAATAATGATATGGATAAGTATTTGAATTGATATGAATGACTGGGTATCAAAATATTTTTATCTAGATGAGTACCTGTCAATTATAAATATGTTTACTATCAGATAAAAGTATAACTGATGCATAACGGGTATATGAGTGTGGTTGATTATTATAGATTATTCATTGAATATGATGAGTATCAATCAGTACAAATTATTAAGTTAGTTAGGATATTTTAATAACATTATTACTAACTATTTTTACCAATATAACTAACGCTAACACTTAATTTTACACTTACATAAATGGGTATAACATGGCGAATAAAAAAAAGACTACGACAAAAGCTACTGCAAAAAAATCAGTGACTAAGCAAGCAATCGCAATACCTTCTGTTAGCAGTGCTGAAATGCAGCAAGCAATTATCGAACGCCTTCATAAAGGCATTGGTACTGACGAATTTAAAGCAAATAATAAAGCATGGTGGAATGCAACTTGTCAGGCTGTTAATGAGTTAGTATTTGAAAAGCTAACTGCAACTCAACAAAATCATGCAAAGCAGGATACGCGTGCCGTAAATTATTTATCACTTGAATTTTTAATGGGACGTTTGTTATCTAATAACCTACAAAATTTACAAGTATTTAAAGTGACAGAGGATGCCCTAAAAGCATTAGGAAAAGATTTATACGAACTATGTGATGAAGAGCCGGATATGGCTTTAGGTAATGGTGGTTTAGGTCGTTTGGCTGCATGCTTCATTGATTCTTTAGCTACATTAGGCTACCCAGCAATCGGTTATGGCATCCATTATGAACATGGTTTGTTTAAGCAAGAGTTCCAAGATGGGAGACAAATAGAGCGTCCTGATACATGGCGTGAATATGGTAATCCATGGGAGATTTGTCGTCCGGAATCTATCCAATTAGTACCTTTATATGGTTATGTTGAAACTGTTTTTGAACAAGGTACTGGACCTCGCAAAGTCTGGCATGCAGGACAAAAATTAAAAGGTGTGCCATGGGATATTCCAATCGTTGGTTATGGCGCTAAAACAGTTAATATTTTACGTTTATGGGAAAGCCGGGCAGCTGAAGCTTTTGATTGGGATGTGTTTAATGCTGGTGGTTATGTTGATGCACAAGTAGAAAAGTCAAAAGCAGAAACTGTATCAAAAGTATTGTATCCAAATGATTCCACTGATGCAGGTAAAGAGCTACGTCTTATTCAACAGTACTTTTTCTGTGCTTGCTCTGTTAAAGATATTCTGCGTCGTTTTAAACGTGCAAATCAAGATTGGGAGTTATTGCCTGAGAAAGTAGCAATTCAATTAAATGATACGCATCCAACTATCGCTATTCCTGAATTAATGCGCATATTAGTTGATGAAGAAGGTTTGGAGTGGGACTTTGCTTGGAAACTTTGTCAAAGTACTTTTGCTTATACAAATCATACTTTATTGCCTGAAGCATTAGAGAAATGGTCAGTTGCATTATTTGAAAAAGTATTACCTCGTCATCTAGAAATTATTTATGAAATTAATAGCCAATTTTTAACACAGGTTGTTGAGGAAAAATGGCCTGGTGATGATCAGAAAAAAGAAAAACTATCTATCATCGAAGAGTCTCAACCTCGTATGGTACGCATGGCTAATTTATGTGTGATCACGGCTTATAAAGTAAACGGAGTCGCTGCCGTTCACTCTGAGCTTGTTAAAACTGATCTATTCCCAGAATTTCATGAGTTATTCCCAGGGAAATTAGTTAATGTTACTAATGGAGTGACACCTCGTCGCTGGTTAAAAGCATGTAACCCTGGTTTAGCTACTTTATTAGATGAAACATTAGGTCAAGATTGGGTGCTCGATTTAGATAAACTAAAAGGCATTTTACCAAAAGCTAACGACCCTGTTTTTCAAAAACGTTTTATGGATATTAAAAAGGAAAATAAAGTCGTTTTAGCAAAAATTATCAAAGAAACTGCTGGGGTTGATGTGTCGGTTGATGCCATTTTTGATGTGCAAATAAAACGTTTACATGAATATAAACGCCAGCAATTAAATTTGATTCATATTTTAACATTATATAAACGTTTACTTGAAAATCCTGATCATGACATGGTGCCACGTGTTTTCTTATTTGGAGCAAAAGCTGCTCCTGGTTACCATATGGCTAAAGAAATCATTTTTGCTTTGAATAAAATTGCAGATAAAGTAAATAACGATGAGCGTATTAAAGATAAATTAAAAGTGGTCTTTTTACCGAATTATCGTATTTCTTTAGCAGAGAAAATGTTCCCTGCTGCAGATATTTCAGAGCAAATATCCACTGCTGGTCTGGAAGCTTCTGGTACAGGTAATATGAAGTTTTCATTAAATGGTGCATTGACCGTAGGAACCATGGACGGTGCAAATATTGAAATGGCAGAAGAAATTGGTGCTGAGCATATGTTTATCTTCGGGTTAAGTGTTGACGAAGTTAAAGCATTAAAAGCACAAGGTTATAATCCATATGATTATTATTATAAAAATCCTGAGTTAAAATCGGTACTTGATTGGTTAGATACGGACTTCTTCACGCCTGGCCAACCAGGTTTATTATCTGATATTAAACGTAGCTTATTAGAATGGGGTGATGAGTATTTATGTCTTGCTGATTATGATTCGTACGTTGCAGCACACCAAGCCGTTGATCTACTTTATCGAGATCAGGCTGCATGGGCTGAAAAAGCCATTCTAAATGCTGGGGCAATGGGGAAATTTAATTCAGATCGTTCAATTGAAGATTACGCAACAACTATTTGGAATTTGAAAAAGTTTAAACTTGCTTAATGATATAAATCATTAAAAACTAAAAGGCGGTATTTAATATATCGCCTTTTTCATTTAAAGCGAGTTACAATCGCTATACTTATCATAACAAAGCACCGAGGTTACTAATATGTCTCAAGAAAATGATGTATGCGAAGCATGTGGCACAATCGTTGAATTAGGTAGTGTAATTGCACCTGATGATACAATACTTATTTTACCTTTTAATGGTCCAGATAAAGCAAGTGTTGAAGCGCTAGCTGATAAATATATCAAAGCTGCACAAGCTCGCTTTTCAACGGTAGAAGTGACTGTTGATATACAAGAAGTTAATAATGCGGTTGAAAGTAAAGTATCTTTACAGTTTGAATGTACTGCTGAAAAATTGATTTTTGAAATGGGTTTAAGTGCCATCTAAAGTAAAAAATCCCAAAGGATCAGCTTAGGTTGATCCTTTAATTTCATTCTTTCCACACAATTCAGCATTTTTTTTAACTCTATAACAAACTTCATTTCTTGTTTTTCTGCTTAATCGTTATACTACCCACAATAAATTATTCTTTTGACCCTATTGGAGCATACATTGCTAATTAAAGATCTCCCTATTGATCAGCGTTTGATCACCTCAGTTTCTCATTTAGGTTTTACTGAAACAACACAAATTCAAGCACAAGCAGTTCCGATTGCAGTATCAGGGAAAGATCTTTTAGCATCATCGAAAACAGGATCAGGCAAAACACTGGCTTATCTTTTACCTGCTATGCAACGTGTATTAAAAACGCGTGCATTAACTCGTCGTGATCCTCGAGTGTTAATACTAACGCCAACACGTGAATTGGCTAAACAAGTTTATGCTCAGTTGCGTTTATTAGTTTCCAATACAAGTATTAAATCTATTCTGGTTTTAGGTGGAGAGAATTTTAATGATCAAGTAAAAGCAATTGATAAACATCCTCATTTTATTGTTGGTACACCAGGACGTATTGTTGATCACCTTAAAAAAGGTTTATTGCATTTACCCGGTTTAGAATTGCTGATTTTAGATGAAGCGGATCGCATGCTTGATTTAGGTTTTGCAGAACAATTAACAGCTATTAATGAAGCAGCAAATCATCGTTTACGTCAAACGTTAATGTTTTCTGCAACGTTAGGTCACGGTGAAGTAAATGAGTTTGCTGGGCACTTATTAAAAGCGCCTGTGCGTATTGCTGTCGGTGAAGAGAATCAACAGCATAGTGAAATAACACAACGTTTTTATCTTGCTGATAACTTAAACCAAAAAGAAAAATTATTGTTTCACTTTTTAAAAGAAGAAAAAATTAACCAAGCTATTATTTTTACAGCAACGCGTGCTGATACCGAACGCTTGAGTGCAATATTAGTTGAAAAGGGCATGTCTGCGACTGCTTTACATGGTGATTTAACACAGTCTAATCGTAATAAAATAATGGATTCGTTTTCTCGTGGTAAAGATCAAGTCTTAGTAACGACTGATATTGCATCACGTGGTCTAGATTTAATTCATGTCAGCCATGTATTTAACTTTGATATTCCAAAGCACACAGAAGAATACATTCACCGTATTGGTCGAACAGGTCGTGCAGGCGAGTTAGGTGATGCTATTTCTATTATTGGCCCTAAAGATTGGGATAACTTTAAAAAAGTAGAAAGCTTTGTTGCGCAAAAAATTAGTTTTGACAAAGTAGAAGGTATTAATCCGAAATTTAAAGGGTTAAAACCAGTACAGAAAAAAGTGCTTACAGCGAAAAAAGAAATTAAAAACAGCAAAAAAACGGCACCACAAAAAGTAAGAAAAAGCACTAAAAAGCAAGAGCATGTTTTTCATGAGTCTGTTGATGTTGGTGCGGCACCTATGCGTCGTAAAAAAAGAAGTATTGTTATTGATACAGAAGAAGATTAAGCAATAATATTTTATGTCCACCACATTATAAAAATCAACCATCAAGGTTGATTTTTTGTTTGTGCTTTGAGTAATAAACTAGCTCTTTATCATTATTGCCAGATCAAAATATAAGCTTAATTCAGCGATAATTTTAAGTATTTATACAGCTAAAAATAATTGCTGCTTTTACTGTTAATATTTACGAGTACAATACGATTAAATAAGCCGTAGAGTATCACGGTAATTTATTCAATAAGTTGGTCTTATATAGGTCTTTGTGAAGAATGAATGAAATTGAAAATAATAAAAAAACAGAGTATCGAGCACCTGCATTAGAAAAAGGTCTAGAGATATTAGAGTTACTTGCAGCCGCTGATGAACCTTTATCTAAAAAACAAATTGCAGAAAAGCTAAATCGTAGCATCAATGAAATATTTCGAATGTTATCGGTATTAGTTAATAAGAAGTACATTGAATTTGATAATGAATTTTCTGTCTATACCTTAACATTGAAGATGTTTGCTCTATCTAATCAGCACCCGCCAGTTGCTCTATTATTAAAAAATGCACAGCCTTTAATGGAAGATTTAAGTGTTAAATTAAATCAGTCGTGTCATTTGAGTCTTTATCAAAACCATGAATTAGTTGTTATTTCTAAACAAGAAAGCCCTTATAAGATGGGGTTTAGTCTGCGTGTTGGTGTTTCTTTAGATATTTTAGGATCTGGTTCGGGTTTAGTGTTACTGAGTTATTTGTCTAAACAAGATCAACAGCATATTTTAAATAAATGTGAAGCATCAGATGAAGAAAGAGAACATGCTTTAAATTTATCTGAATCTATCATTAAGGATGGTCACTTCATCGGGGAAAGCCCTCAAATATCAGGCGTTACTAATATTAGTGTCCCGATATTTAGTGTATTAGGTGACATTTTGGCGATATTAACCATCCCATATATGACTTTAAATACGGCGACAGTACATCATCATGTAGAAAATATTGAGCATGCTCGAGATGAGCTTATTACGGTGGCTGAGAAGCTTAATCATAATTTAACAAAATGCTAAGAAAAGATTGATTATTGATGAAGAATGAAGAATGTTAATAAAACGATAAAGCATCTGAATAAGATGCTTTATCGTCAATAGAGATAAGCTTTATTATTTAGCTTTTGCTGCTTCTACTGCTGACTGGTAAGCTTCTGTTCCCCATAATGGAACTGTAGACATTGAATGTTGATAGTTACCATTAAATTCCTGCGTACTAAATGCAATATAAATTAATGATAATGTTGATTCATCATAGATTCGGTTAATTTTCAAAGATTTAAATAGGATGCTTTGAGATTTTTTAAATACTTGTTCACCGCCTTTACTACGATCTATATTCGCTAACATTTGATGTGTTATTTCCCCTGTTTGACGACAACTAATAGAAGAATCAGAAGGATCTGTAAAGTTCAAATCTGCAACAATATTGGAGATATGACAAGTAACACCTGGTACCTCTGGATCGGTTAATGCTTCAATTTTAATATCTTTTGTTGTGAAGATACCTAAACTTACGTCTCCGACGTTATCACTTGAACAGCCTCTTAATACAAAGAAAACGATGATAAGTAACAGTAATGAAATACCTGTCCATTTTATTTTTTTTAACATGTTATTGATCCTATTTTTTAAAATCCCAAGATAAGTTAGATACTAACTGGCATTGATCGCATTTAAAATCAAAAATATCAAATAAAGGCTCATTTAACTTCCACTCTCCACCACAACTCGGACAAGGCCTGTTTTGCTCTTCCTGTAACGAGGTTCCTGCTACGCGATACACATAATAATAAGTTGGCACTTTAGTAATATATTGAATACGTTTACATAAATTACTACCTCGATGGAAGAATTTACTGCTGATATCACCTAACTCTTTAAGTGCTGCACTAGAAACAGCAGAGCCATTCATCTGTAACTCATCTAAATTAACCCATTCTTCTTGCCATTTAATTGCACTTTTACGATCGCCATTACTTATTTCTTCTGGAGTACGGTATAGCGGAATTGGGGCTAATGTTTCACCACAACGAATAGGGGAGCAAGTATCTAAGAATGTGGTATATAGAATTTGCCAGCTTGGAGCGAAATTAGTTGCACATTGTTGAGAATTTAAATCCTCTGCGATGGTTTTTATTTTAGGTGCTAACAATCCTGCTGTGGTTAAACCATTTAATGCATGGGTTACTTGAGGGCTATTAAAGCGTTCATGTAAGCTATGTTCTTCAGGGCAAACTAAGCGGGTAGTGAAAATAGCACCTTGCATGGCAACAGGAAACTCTCTTCCGAGGATTTGGCCGTTGTAACGTAACATGTCTAAGTAATTATTGATGGCTCGTTCGACACTGGCATATTGTGTGTCTTGATAACATTCAAAGCTTAACTCTTTTATAAACACAATTATTTATCCAGTACTGTTGAGTTTTCTTGTAATGTTTTAAGTTGTATTTTAAGGCTATTAATTTCCTCTTTTAACGGTGCAATCGCTTGTGCGATTTTACTATTAATTATTTCATCAATACTGCCATTAATTTGTTGCGAGGTGGCACCTGTTAATGAAGGTTCCGTTGGTGTATCAATTTGCTTGTTAGGATCATCTTGCCACATTTTTAGGCCTTGGATGATCGCTGGTAATGGTGTGTTTTTAGGCAAACGCGCTTTAATTAAAGCGGTATTGGGAACTTTACCTTCCTTCGCAAGTTGTTGTGCAACTAATATAATACGGTCCATAAAATAACCTTTTAATAAAATGTATCTTGATCGTCGACAAGACGATAAGCGGGTAATTCAAAACGAGGTCTAGCTAGGCCATTGAGCGTCATTTTTCCTTGGTAGCTATTCTCTCCGTCACTACTAAATTCAAAAACAAAGCTTGCCTGTAAAAATTCATTACCTAATTTATAGTTAAAATGAGAACGGGCAACAGAGAGCAATTGTAATTCTAACTTTTTGCAATGTTGTTCAATCATTGTTTTAGCAAACTCTGATTGCTGGCGTAACTTCCAAATTGTTGTGCCAAATAAAACCATGGCCAGAATAAATAATAAATCCCACATAATGCTGCCTTGCTCCTGTCCATGTGCAATTAAGTATTTTCTTTTAGTCCTGAAAATAACAAACCAATCGCTTGTGATAATGCTGGTGAACGTGCTGTTAAACGTAATTGGCTTAAGACTTTATTTCTTAAACAAGGAATAGCAACTAAATCTGCAAATAGTTGAGGAAATAAAGATTGATGGTGAGTTGCTAATGCTTCGAAGTAGCGATTTAATAAGGTGTCATCTTCTAATTGTTTCCAACAGCGTCCTGCAATGGTGATGTACCAGTCAGCTTGATAAATGAGATCTGAAGAAAACTGCTCGTTAAGTAATTGTTTAGTTATACCTTGTGCATTTGCTGATGCTATTGCTCTAAGTAATAATATAGCTGTTGTTTCTTGACCTCGCTGTAAACGTTTTTTGGATTGCCTCGCTATTTTTTCAGCTAACTCAGTACTCATATCAGCTTGGTTTTCAAGGCATAAAGATAATGTTTGTAAAGGTTGTTCTGGTAAATGCTCTAAAGCATTAATGATTTTTTGCTGGTTATTATCATAATGCAAACGAGCAGCTAAATCGGCAAAACCTTGTAAACCTAATGTTTGCCAGTTTTCCCAATCATTTTCACCTGAAAAATAGGCTTGAATTGCCGGGTAAAAAGTAGAAGCAGGGCGGATAAATGTACTATTTATATTAGCATTAAAAATAGCTAGTTTTTCAGCACTTGGTTTAAATACAAAAGGGTTACTTGCTAACCTTTCTTGTAATTTATCACTGATATCAGATGTTAAATCCTCGCCCATAGCTTCAACAACCATTTTAATAAAACTGGTTTGAGCAGGTATCTTCATTAAACCTTGTTCATCCAAAGGTAATTTTAAAAACCAAACAAAATGCTCTTTTTGAGTCGCGACTTGCCAAAATGTGAGTGCGATATAAGCATGTTGCTGAATAGGAAAAGGATAAGCTTGTTCATTCTTTGCAATTTTTTGAAAGTCAGTATTATTAATTTTCTGCACAATTCTACCTAAATCATATACACGATATTGGCATTGGGCTTGTTCTAAAAAATCGGTCAGGGTGTTCATGCTCATAGGAAAGAATATCTTAGTAATTAATCGTGCTGCGATTATATACGTGTTCCTTGATGTGACCAAGGAGCAGAGGCGAATCCGTTAATATTGCCCTTATTTTGTGAGAACTTAAGCAACTGCAATGAGACAATATCCATCAGTTAATAAAACATGTTTATTTACAGTATCAAAGCATGAACTTTACTTCACTTGTTGTTATATTAGAGAATGATTTTTTAGGTGTGGATAATATGTTAAATCAAAACTCAAAGAATGAAAAAATAACGGATACTGATTTAACTAAAGAGCAAAAATTATTGATTCTATTAGATGATTTAATGGCTCTCTTAAAAGTAAATGGTTATTGGGAAACAAAGCAACCCACAATTGAGCAATTAGCTAGCCAGCAGCCTTTTGCAATAGATATGTTAACGTTTACTCAATGGTTACAATTTATTTTTATTGTTCGCATGAAACGATTGATTGTAATGCAACAAACGTTACCGACAACAATGTCAATTGCCCCTATGGCGAGTCAGGTTTTACCTAATGAATTTGCATTATTTAAAATACTAAGCGTAATCGATTCAGTAATAAGTGAATAATATGAAAGAAACAGCCTCATTAAATAACAGTCTTCAGGATAATGACCTCAATAATATAGAAGAGATGTTTGCAACCGTTGAAGAGCAACAGGATATTAGCGTAAAAACAAACAGTCCTGAATTGGATATTTTATATCAAGACGATTACCTTGTTGCGATCAATAAACCTTCTGGGCTTTTAGTACATCGTAGCTGGTTAGATACAAATGCAACTGAATTTGCAGTGCAGAAGCTACGAGATCAAATTGGGCAACATGTTTATCCAGCGCACCGTTTAGATAGACCCACATCAGGTGTTTTATTATTTGTTTTAGATAAAGACAGTGCGCGTCATTTGATGCAACAATTTGTCGAGCATCGCACTGAAAAACGATATCTTGCCGTCGTTCGTGGACATCTTGAACAAGGTATTCTAGATTATCCTTTGAAATATCAATACGATAAAATTGCAGATAAAAAAGCAGACATAACAAAGCCTGCACAAGATGCGATTACGGAATATCGATGTTTAGCACAAACACAAGTGCCAATCCCAGTTGGTCCTTATGACGCATCGCGTTATTCGTTAATGGAATTAATTCCAAAAACCGGACGTAAACATCAATTACGTCGACATATGAAGCATTTACGTCATCCTATTGTGGGTGATACCTCACATGGTGATGGTAAACACAATACAATGTTTCGTGACAATTTTGGTATTCACCGTTTATTACTACATGCTGCATATTTAAGTGTGATTCATCCTAAAACGGGACAGAAAATAGAAATAAGTGCACCATTAACTGGTGACTTTTTACATGTGCTATCTGAAATAAATCTTTCTGATACAACTCAACTACCTGAAGCTAATTCAGTTTAAAATAATAGAGAAATTTAATGTTTAAAACCTTGTATAAAGTTTTATTCGCTTTAATAGTGATTATTGTTATAGCTTATTTTTTACAAAATCGTGCTAATACTCCAGAGGCTTGCGCAAATATTGATGGGCTATGGGATCCCGTTGACGAAGTTTGTAAAAGCACAACAGAGCAAGTTATTTTTCAGTCGCTGTCAAAACCTCATCCTGTCTCTGTGGTTTACCCTGAAAACCAACGATTGGTAAAACTGGATAAAGTTGAGCAAGTTGATGAATTTATTTTCTTACGCGGACATTATGAAGATTTGTTACAAGCTGCGGATGATAATAACCAAGCTATTTACGATCGTGGTTCAGTTTATCTTAATATGTCAAAACTTAAGCTACTTGCTAAGAACACAACTGACGTCACTTATTTTGCGGCACCCTTTGTTATTAACACTGCAGGCAAAGGTGTGTTTGTTTATGTCGGGTTATTTTCCTATGACTTTTCCAGTAAACAAGCAACACATTTGAGCTCTGAATTATTGGGTAATCGAGTTCGTGAAGAAAATATTATCGTTGAAGGGCATAGCATTGTTGAAGAAAATGTATTCGTACAAGAGGGATTAATAAAAGTTCGATTTAAGAGTCATGGGCCGAAACAAACAATGTCTGAATACCCAACTCAGTCAAATGAAATTTTATTACAATTGGTTGCATTAGATCCACATGATGACCAAAACGCTAGTTTTAGACGTATTACCAAAAATACAGTAGATACACCTGCAAGTATGCATGTCAGTTGGGATGCTGATGGTGACGGGCTAAATGATTGTGAAAAGGATAATACCTGTGATCGTAGTGTTGATTATAGCCAAGAAAAATCAATGAATGGCACTGGTGAATAAAGTCTAATTTTAGATCTTAATAATAGGTGTTGTATTAGACATTAAAGTACAATGCCTCATTAATAATAAATCCTATTTATATATTTTAATTTAGTTACTAAGAGAAGTTATGTTAATCACTATTGCTAATTACTATACGCCACTATTGGCTTTATTTTGTGTCTGTTTTTTAAATTCAAAGATGAATAAACAATTAGGTCTTTCCTTTTTATTTGCTTTCTTTTATATCTATTCATTTGCTTTTATCGAAGCTCGTTTTAGTTGGTGGTCATCAATGGGAGGGGATTTTAGCTCTCATACAGCCGCAACAATGGTCATGGTTTGTGCTTTATTAAGCTTTAATTATAAAGTTGGTCTTGCTGCTTTTATTAGTATGCTAGGTTATGGCTGGGTCATGACTATGCTAAGTTATCATTCATGGTTTGATATTTTTACAACGATACTTGCTTGTATTCCTTGTATCTTTTTATTCTTCTCAATGAAAGATTCAAAAACAAAAGGTAATAGTTAACCTTAAAGACTAAGAGTGTATTTTTTAAAAAGTAAATGGATAAAAATAGACTCTGTTACTATTTAGGTTCAAATGATGAGTCGTCTAATTGTATTGATTAATTCAAAGAACGATATAGAAGGGCATACAGAGTAAATTTTATAGGAGAGGGAGACGTTTCAATCGCAATAGTTAGGCATGACTTAATCATGCGCCTTACTCTCGAATATTTTCTACATAAACGATTACCATAATATTATAGTCGGCAGTGTAAAAAGCCACTCATCTGTATTGCTGCAAACAAAAAAATCCGATGTTAATAAACATCGGATTTTGAATTCAACTACTTAAAATGAATTATATTTATCACTGTAGGTAGTAAGGGGATCTTATTTAACCATTCTCTTTATTTATAGTTTTCAGCGATTATAAATCCTTTTTTAGCTGCTCTTAATAAGAAATAGCCAATGGTAGCAATGATTCCGGCCATTAATACATATAATAAACGCCCCCATAATGGGTTAGGTACCAAGATTAGTAAACATAACGCTAAACCTGCTGCTACTAGTACTTTACCTAGTCGTTGCTGCTGTTTTCCATCCATTGCAATTGATTCTTTATTTTCTTCGCTAACGACGGGGGTTGCTACATTATTAAAGAATTGGTTTATTTCTTTAGCACGATCACCGGTAGGCTCTTTATAAAATAATTGTGTAGATAGGAAGAATCCTCCAGTAATAAATACATGACCAACAACGCCCATAGTAATCGACTTCATCTCAGCAAATTCTCGTGCACTTAAAGGTGCCGATAGACCAAATACGTGTTGCACCATGTCAGGTGTAATAACGAAAGCAATCACCGCGGATACACAAGCGCCGACTAAAATAGTTGCCCAACCTGCCCAATCGGGTGTTTTACGGATGAAGAAACAAAGTAGTGAAGGTATTAACACAGGGAAGGCAATTAACGTACCCACCAACATTAATGCATCAAATAATCCAAAGCCTTTTAATTCGCTCATGAGTAATCCTGCAGCAATAATCAAAAGACCAAATACGATGGTTGCTATTTTACTTGCAAGTAATAGACCTTTCTCAGAAGGTGTCTTTTGCATGTAAGGTTCGTAGACGTTTTTAATGAAAATACCTGCATTACGGTTCAATGCCGAATCCATTGAGGACATAGTGGCAGCAAACATCGCTGACATCATTAAACCTATCATACCTAACGGCATTTCATTTCTGACGAAGACAAAGTACGTTGCATCACTAATGTTAGATCCTAGTGATTGTAAGCCCCATGTAGACGTATCAGGATAATGTCCTGCTACGTACCATGCCGGTAGGAACCAGATAAATGGCCCTACAATCATTAAGGCACAAGCTAAAAGTGCAGCTTTACGTGCATTTTTAGTGTCTTTAGCTGCAATATAACGATATGAATCAATCATATTATTAGTGCTGAAAAATTGTTTGATGAAGATACAAATAAACCAACCGACAAATAAATACCCGTAAGAGTAGCCATCACCTACAAAAGGTTGTGCTGTTAATCCCTTCTCCAGTATTGGGCTCACACCACCTGATTTCCATATAGCGACTAAAGTTGCAATAAATGTAACAACAGTAATGATGATCATTTGTAGAAAGTCTGATGCGACAACAGCCCAACTACCACCAACAAGCGACATTAATAACACAACTAAGCCCGCAGCAATAATCGTGGAGCTAATTGGAATGTCAAAAACTGCGCTGGCAAAAATAGCCAGTGCGTTTAACCATAAACCTGCTTGTAAAACACTTGAAGGAACTGTTGCCCAAGTAAATACTTGCTCGCTTATCTTACCAAAGCGCATTCTAATGCCTTCAATAGGGCTAATTATGCGCATTTGACGCGCTTTGGCTGCAAAAAATAAGTAGTTACAAAAATAGCCAAGCGCATTTGCGAAAAAGATAACAACAATAGAGAGGCCAGATGTTAACGCTTTCCCCATTACACCTGTAAAAGTCATTGCACTTAATGCGGTCATGAAAGCCGTTGAGCCCACCATCCACCACAGCATCTTACCGCCCCCTCTGAAATAATCACTGGTAGATGCAGAAGCGTCCCGGAACAGCCAGCCTAACGCCAGTAGAAATGCTAAGTAGACCATTACAATAAATATATCAATACTCATAATACTTTCTCTCATTCAGTGAGGTTATTTATATAAACAGATATATAAAAAAACAAATAAAATTGGCATGCCAATAGGGTGTAGGGGATATAGTATTTATAAAAAAACTTAAAGCAAGGTGCAATTTATAGTTAATGCGATGCATATCACGGTATAAATGGTTTACGTGCATACCAATTAGGTGTTTTTGGCTACTTTTTAGAGCGTTAAATGAGCTGGAACACTTAACTATGCTCGCTTTTAAGTCTTTTTCTGTAAATATATCTCATTAAAAGTTGGTAAACCAATATGGGTGTGATAATTTAATATAAAACCAATTTACATAAATGTATGGCTTTAACCAGGAGAGTACCTTATGCATTACAAAGAACAATTAATTACATTCACCCCGAATCGAGTGTGGCGTTCTTATGTGGGAGGTAAGACACTTGATCGCTTACAAAGTGTTGAAGTACCAACAGATACTCACTTTCCTGAGGAGTGGATTGCTTCTACTGTACAGGCAGTCAACCCTGGCAGAGAAGAACATATAGAGGGGATTTCAACCGCATTAATATCATCGCAGAGTGTTGATTTTGCTGCTTTAATTAAGTCTGATTTAGAATACTTTTTAGGCCCTCTGCATGCTAAAAAATATAGCCATAACCCGATGGTACTTGTGAAGTATTTAGATTCATCAGTACGGTTACACTTTCAAGCTCATCCAACGGCAGAGTTTGCAAAACTGCGTCTGAATTCAAACTCAGGTAAAGCAGAAGCTTATTACATACTTGATATTAGAGAAGATGTTACTGATCCTTATATTTACTTAGGCTTCCAAAATCCACCAGGGCGTGAAGATTTAAAAGAGATGATAGAAAATCAGGATATTGAAAAGATAGAATCCTGTTTTAAGAAAATATCAGTCAAACCTAATGATTGTTTTTATATTCCAGGTGGCATGCCTCATGCGATCGGTGAAGGTATATTAATGATCGAAGTGATGGAACCTTCTGACTGGGCTGTTAGATTTGAATTTGAAAAGTCTGGCTATACTTTGCCTGTAGAAGCACGTTTTATGAAAAGGGATTTAGATTTTTGTTTAGATGTGTTTGATTATAATCAATATACTCCAGAATATATCAAAGATAATTTTCAACAAAAACCGAAGAAGATAACGCAATATAACGAATTGTCGTATAAAGAATATTTAGTCGATAGCCAAGTTACAGATCGGTTTCGAATCTGTAAATCTACGATTAATGGTAGTGTTTTGAAAAAAGAAAATGAATTTTTTATTGGTGTGGTTGCTAAAGGCTCATGCATGATTAAAACAAATTCAGAAACATTAGTTTTATCTCAATACGACACTTTCTTTTGCCCTTATGGACTTGAAGAATTTACCATTATTTCCAATGATGGGGTCGAGATTGTTGAGTGTTACCCCCCTTTAAGTGAATAATTCACTTTTGTTATTTCTGCTCCAAGTCCGTATTACTCTCCTTTAAAAGTACACTGGTGAATTTATTCGTCAGTGGTACTTCAGTGCATTACTTAAAATTTTATTCGCTAGGTGTCGATATAATGTTTCGTTTAACGGTTTTTTTGAGCGAGTATTTTAAATATTAGCATTGCGATTAATAGTATTTACAACAGTTTAAGCAAGTAGGGGGCTTATTGCACACGTAGCTCATAGGAGCCGTGAAGGGCCGGGAATCATGTTTAGTATCGGATTGAGAATGAGGGAAATAAAATGCTTCGCTTTTAAACAACACATAAAATTATGCATAATTATGTTGTAAACATAACTAACGAGCCTATAAAGGCTCGTTAGTTAAATTAGGAAATGAAGTCATGGCTTATTTGAAAAAGCTACGTTTTAGGCCCATTTCTAGTCCTCTAATCTCTGCTAACCCTTTTAACCTACCGATTGCAGAGTATCCCGGATTGGTTGCTTTTCGTAAATCATCTAGCATTTGATGGCCATGGTCTGGGCGCATTGGAATAGGATCCGCTTTTCCACTTCTTTCTCTGCGATCTTCTTCTTCGAGAATTGCCATCACTACATTGTACATATCTACATCACCATCCAGATGTGCTGCCTCATGGAAGCTCATAGGATTTTCTTCTCGCATTGTTGAACGTAAATGCGTGAAGTAAATACGACTTCCATATTGTTTGATCATATTAACTAAGTCATTGTCACCACGAACGCCATAAGATCCTGTGCACATGGTTAGGCCATTCTGTTGACTTGGCACTTCTGTAGTTAACCATTCAATATCTTCAACAGTTGAAACAATACGAGGTAAACCAAGGATCGGACGTGGTGGATCGTCTGGGTGTATTGCCATTTTTAATCCTGTAGCATCACAAATAGGCATTAAAGAGTTTAAGAAATAAGCCAAGTTTTCACGTAACTTATCTTTACTAATACCCTCATAACGATCTAATTGTGCTTGAAATTCGGTTAATGTGTAGCCTTCTTCTGCACCTGGTAAGCCCGCTATAATGTTTGCTGTTAGTTTCTCAATATCAGCTCGAGTCATTTGATCAAAATAAGTCTGTGCTTGTGCAATTTCTTCTGGACTGTAAATTAACGCTGCTCCCGGTCTTTGTAATATGTGTAGCTCAAAAGCAGCAAAAGCAATTTGGTCAAAACGTAGCGCTCTAGAGCCATCTTCCATCTCAAAAGCAAGATCTGTACGTGTCCAATCTAAGACTGGCATGAAATTATAACAAACAGTGTCGATGCCACATTTTGCAAGGTTTTCAATTGTTTGCTTATAATTTTCTATCCACTGTAAAAAGTTACCTGTTTGGGTTTTAATTTCTTCATGAACTGGCACGCTTTCAACAACAGACCAAGTTAAACCTTTAGCTTCGATCATTGCTTTTCTCGCTAGGATCTCTTCTATGCTCCAAACATCACCATTTTTAATATGGTGTAAAGCATTTACAATACCTGTTGCTCCAGCTTGTTTAATATCATTCAAAGAAACGGAATCATTTGGCCCATACCAACGCCAAGTTTGCTTCATAATTTACCTCTCTATAACTATCCCTATTCAAATTAGTTTTACAGCCTATTTTAGTAGGAAAAATAATTGGAATTCCAATTTAATATTGGCTTGTTGCTAGAATATAATGGCTTTCGTTGAGGTTTGCAATGTAAAATAAAACTTTTTGGTTTACCAATTGTTTGGTGTGATGTACATTGTATACCAGTGGGTGTGCTGTTTATGCTTTAAGATATGAGTAGGCCTTATTACTTAATAATGAAAACCTTAGTTTAGTAAAATAGATAACTTATTAGCTATATTGATAAATCTCGGAGTAATTATGTCAATCACAAAAGTACCTTTAAAAACCATGGTCATCGACAATCAAATTAATCAAGAAATATTAAAAACACGAATTGTACATATTGGGTTTGGTGCTTTTCATCGTGCACATCAAGCTTTGTATACCAGTGAAATGATCGAAAAGAATCAATCTGATTGGGGTATTTGTGAAGTCGATTTATTTAGTGGTCGTGAATTGATTAAAAAGCTCCGCTTGCAAAACCACCGTTATTTAGTCGCTGAAAAAGGAGCCAATGAAAATACCATTAAAATGGTGGGTTCTATCAAGGAGTCTCTCCATCCTGAACTTGATAGTAAACAAGCCATCCTTGAAAAAATGGCGGAAGAGCAAGTTGCGATTATTTCCATGACTATTACAGAAAAGGGTTATTGTGCCGATCATTCAACGGGTCTGTTGGATCAAACTAATTCTCTTATTATTCATGATTTACAAAACCCTAGTGAGCCTCATTCTGCGATTGGCTACATTGTTGAAGCGTTGCGTTTACGCAGAGAAAGAGGAATTAATGGTTTTTCTATTATGTCCTGTGACAACGTACAAGAAAATGGTCATATAGCTAAAGCTGCCATATTAGGTTTTGCCTCTTTATTAGATGCAGATTTAGCGAAGTGGATAGAAAATAATGCAAGTTTTCCTTGTACTATGGTCGACCGAATCGTTCCCGCTGTAACACCAGAAACACTGAATGAAATAGAAGCGCTTTCTGGCATCAATGATCCCTGCGCGGTTGCCTGCGAACCTTTTCGTCAATGGGTGATTGAAGATAATTTTGTACAGGGGCGACCTGACTGGAATATTGTTGGCGCAGAGTTTGTGGAAGATGTTGTTCCCTTTGAAGAAATGAAATTAAGAATGTTGAATGGTTCTCACTCATTTCTTGCTTATTTAGGTTATCTGGGAGGATATACTTATATTTCTGATGCCATGACAAACGAAGCATATAGAAATGCAGCCTTAGAGATGATGCTGAAAATGCAAGCGATTACTTTAAATATGCCTGAAGGTACGAACTTAGAAGAATATGCTTATTCACTTATTGAGCGTTTTACTAATCCATCTCTTAAGCATCAAACATGGCAAATTGCAGCTGATGGTAGTCAAAAAATACCACAGAGATTTGGTGCCTCTTTACAATTTCATTTAGAGCATAATAGTAGTTATAAATGGATTGTTATTGCTATTGCTGGTTGGATGCAATATGTAAAAGGTCTAGATGAAAAAGGGAATACAATTGATGTGCGTGATCCGTTAGTAAAAACCTTTGCTGAGATATATGCAATTGAGAAAAGTCCTGAAGAGATAGTGAAAGCCTTTCTTTCAATTGAGAGTATTTTTGATCAATCTTTATTATCGAATACATCTTTCGTAGAGACGTTAACTAATACTTATATTTTAATTGGTGATCAAGGTGCTAATTTTGTCGTATCAGAGCAATAATCTAGATAATTTGAAGCGCAGCTAACTTAACATTTTTAATGTATTTCAAGTAATTATTCTAAGTTATCTTGTGTTGAGCTAAAGCCTAATGCTTTGCTCAACACATTATTATTTTCTGTTTTTGATATTGGAATTAAATAGAGTTATTTAGGTTTTTCTATACACTAGCCATATTATCTACTTACTTTAAATTTAATTAAAAGAGAAGCAATTAAGATGTCTATCAATCATCCTGACCCACAAGTCCCTAACACTCGACGCTACGTGGTTATTGGTACTGAGTTAAGAGAGCAACTATCTCAAAATATCTATAAAATTGGGGATCGCTTGCCAACAGAGCGTGATATTGCGGAATCTTATGGCGTTAGCCGTACTGTGATTCGAGAGGCCATTATTATGCTCGAGATAGAAGGGTTAGTGGAAGTGCGTAAAGGATCGGGTGTTTATGTCACTAATTTACCACAACCTGATACAGAATCAAAAACTGAGAGTCACCCTCCAATTGAATCAACGATATTATCTGCTTTTTCAGGTTTAACGGGCACGGATATAGGACCTTTCGAGTTATTACAAGCTCGCCAATTAATAGAAAGTAATATTGCCGAATTTGCCGCGCATCAAATCACTAAATCTGAAATTAATGCGATGCGTAAAGCCCTTGAAAAAGAAAAAGAAGCATTAGAAACGGGCAGTAGTAATGAGGAATATGATCGAGATTTTCATATCCTTATTGCAGAAGCGACAAAGAATACTTTTCTTGTCGATATCGTGAAATTAATGTGGAGAATACGCGTCGAAAGTTTAATGTGGGCGCAATTACATGCGCATATTGATATCGGAGATCACCGAAAAAAATGGTTAAATGATCATGCTTTGATCTTAGCCGCGTTACAAAAGAAAGATGCTCCAACCGCTAAAAAAGCCATGTGGAATCATTTAGAAAATGTAAAAAACACATTATTTTCATTATCAGATGTAGAAGATGAAAACTTCGATGGCTACTTGTTTGATTCTTACCCTTTAGATAAACATTTGAAGTAAGCATTAATCACCTTTAATGATTAAATTGTGGCAAAAATAATCGAGCTATAAAATTAAAAACGATATAGGCGATACCTTTACGGTGATCGCCTTTATGTTTAGTTAAATAGTTTTTGCTTACGTATTTGAAACGATGCTTTGTTGTTTTATATGCCCTAAAGCGAGTTAATAGGAGAGCAATCAGTATCACAATGGCGCCAATCTAAGGTGTAGTCATCAATCCTGCTTCGGCTACGATCAAACCGCCTCCCAAGCTCCTTAAGCAATACCAATATTAAAAGCTACAATATAAGACCAGAAGGATTGCCAAGCGCATCAGGGGGATGTTTCTCTGTCAATTTTACAACGTAAATCTGAAATCCCGATACGTTAGCAAAAGCAAATGTGGCCCAAACTTAAATAGTGATAACCGCGGTAATAGGGTTTACATCAGTAAAGTTAAATGCCAGAGCACTGTGCAAAATAACCACATTGCAGTGAAACCTATAAAATAATGGTTAGTACTTCAACAATGTTGAATCTGCCTTACGATTTATTGTCTGTTTGTTTATTTATTTAAAATAGAAGTTATATTAGTGCGTGTTTAACTTTTTTTGAGTATGACTGTATAAGCGCCAGCATAATGTAAATACAGTAAAGTATAATAATCCTGCACCCATCATCACTTTCTCCCAACCTCCATGTTGCCAACAATAGATTAAGTAGAATCCTCCGATGCTACCTGAAACATAATAGTGAACTAAATAAAGTGCAGTGGCTGTAGATTTAGCATTTTTAGCTTGCTGACTAACCCAACCATAAGCGAGAGAATGTGTAAAGAATGCACCAAAGCTTAATAAATTGAGCCCTATAATAATGATAATTAGTGAATCATTACTTGTGACAAGCAAACCTATTAAACTTATTATGGCGCCAAATAACATACCTATAACAGGGTTAAAATATTGACACCAAATCCCCACTAATCGAGAGCTGATGGTTCCTGATAAATAACATAGAAAAATCATTGATGCGATACTAACGGGTAATGAATAAGGTGCGCTTACTAATCTAAATCCAGTCACCGTATATATATTGATGAATAAGGCAAAATTAACTCCACCAATAAGCATGGCAAAAAATATTTTTTTATTTTTTAAATGTTGAATCACAATTCGATGGTATTGAGATAATTGGCTTGTTTGATAACAAACTTGTTTTTGTTTAGGCAGTACTAAAGCAACAATGATTGCACCAATCAGGCTTAATAAAGCCATGCAAGCAATAGCTGTTTGCCAATTAAAGTGATCCGTTATCATTCCGCCAAAAATACGCCCTGAAATACCACCTAATGAATTGGCACTAATATATGCTCCAATACCGTGACTAAATGCTTTTGCTGAAAACTCTTCTGCCATGTAAGCAACGGCTACCGCAGTAAATCCAGCTAGAGCCATTCCCATCAATGCGCGACTAATGATTAATAAAGTTAAATTATTTGTTAATAATGATGTTAAGCCAATGAGAGGTAATAAAAATAAGCTGATTAAGAGAACTTTACGCCGTCCAATGAGTTCTGAGGCAAAGGCCCAAGGTAATAACATGAGCGCTAAAGTGAATGTGCCTGCCGCTAATAACCAATTAATTTTAGTTGCGGATACAGAAAAATGATCCGCTAAAATAGGCAGCATTGGTTGAAATAGATATAAATTACAAAAGACTAAAAACGAACCAAAAGCTAAAGCCGCACTAACTTGATAATACTCTTTACTACGAAATTCAATCATCGTCGTGATCACTGTTAGGAAATATGATCAAAACAGTAGCAACTTGGTTGTGATAATGAAAATATATAATAATTATTATATTAATAGTTTTTGGTTATACCTATGAATACACGTATTCTTACTTATTTTGTTGCCGTTGCTGAACATCAGAATATTACCCATGCGGCGAATGCTTTGCATATTGCACAACCTGCATTAAGTGTTGCGATTAAAAAATTGGAAGGGCAATTAGATCTTGAGTTGTTTCGCCGCCATGAACGTAAAATGTCACTTACGGTGGAAGGAGAAACGTTATTAGTTCATGCTAAACAAATACTGCAACAACTAGACGATGCAAAACTAGCCATGAGTGAATTACGTGGATTAGAGAAAGGTGAGGTTCGTTTAGGTTTGCCAAGCATCATGGGAACATATTATTTTCCCGATCTATTAATGGCTTTTAAAAGTCGTTATCCCAAGCTCAAATTAATCATGATCGAAGGGGGAACTCAATCGATTCAAAAAATGCTATTAGATGGTGAAATTGATCTCGGTATTATTCAAACTCATAATTTGCCTGATGCATTGCAATCAGAGCATTTAGTGCATTCTCAAATGGTAGCTGTCGTAAATACAGAACATGAATTTGCAGATAAAAAAGAACTTTCATTTGCCGAGTTTTTTTCTCAAGAGTTGATCATGTTTAAAAAGGGGTATTTTCATCGCGAGCAGTTAGACGCCATTTGTCAGAAAGAAAATTTAACCGCTAATTTCTCTTTTGAAACTAATTTATTGTCTGTAATTCTTAAAGTGGTTAAACGAGATTTTGCAATTACCGCTTTACTTGAGTTAGCGACAGAAAAGGAGACTGATATTGTTGCTATCCCTTTTAAAGAGCCTATTCTTTTAGACCTTTCTATTGCTTGGAGAAAAAAAGGCTACTTATCTAAAGCAGATAGAGCCTTTTTAGAATTTGTAAAACAGAATCATTAATTTTTTGTTAACTCATTTTCTATTTTTTTATTGGATAACTTTTGTTGAATATAAGCTTGTAATTGGCTGTCTAAACAAGACTTGGTGATATATTGTTGTCCACCTTGTTGTAAATTTAACATATAGCCAGCTGGTGTTTCATGGAAGCTTTTGATTGATGGCCATGCTAGTAGGTTATTAATGTAGAGACTCTTATTTTCAATGCCATTTTCATCAAAAATAAGCGTAATTTTATTACCTGCATTTTTACTCATCATTTGTCGCGTTAACCACCAAGCGCGACGGTATTTATAACTAAAGAATTCAAGTATTGCGATACCAAAAAAGAACCATGCTAATAATCCTTGCACGTTGGTAAAAAATAAAAAGAAAATCCCCGCCAGTGATAATCCAACCATAAAAGCGATCCGTGGTTTTTGTGGACCTTTTACAATCATTGATTGATCAAAACATTCTGCATAGTGTTCACGATCTAGCATGAAGTGAGTTTCAAAGTGCATTTTTAGCCTATATAGCAATTAAAAACATGATTATATCATTCACATTAAGCTTTCTTGTTTATATTTTAGTTTTAAATAAGTTCTATTTACATGGTCTATGTTATGACAATTTTGTCGCTGTTTATCTCTTTTTGAAGTGGTAACATGTATTAAGTAATTTATTCTTTAACGCTTTAGTAAGTATTTTCTTAGATGATGAATGGGATAGGTCAAATGAAAAAAGAAACACAAATAGTAAGCTTAGGTCGAGATAAAAAATGGACTAAAGGAGTGATCAATCCCCCAGTTGTACGTGCATCAACTATGGTCTTTGAAACCATGGAAGAAATGCGTTTTGCTGCTAAAAACAAAGCTAATGGTGAAATGTTTTATGGGCGTCGTGGAGGTCCAACTCATTTTGCATTTCAAGCTGCAATTGCAGAATTAGAAGGCGGTGTTGGTACAGCTCTTTATCCATCTGGTTCTGCTGCAATTAGTAATGCTTTAATGTCATTTTTAAAAGCGGGTGACCATTTATTAATGGTGGATAGTGTTTATGAGCCTACACGTGCATTATGTGAAAGTTTGTTAGCAGGTTTTGGCATAGAAACTACTTATTATGATCCGTTAATTGGTGCTGGTATTAAAGATCTTATTCAAGAAAATACTAAGGTTTTATTCTTAGAGTCTCCGGGGTCTGTCACCATGGAAATTCAAGATGTTCCTACATTAAGTAAAATTGCCCATGAACATGGTTTGATTGTTATGCTCGACAATACTTGGGCTTCTCCAATTAACTCTCGTCCATTTGATATGGGAGTTGATATATCAATTCAAGCGGCAACAAAATATATTGTTGGTCATTCAGATGTCATGATGGGCACGGCAACCTCGAATGAAGAGCATTGGGAACAGTTGCGTGAAAATAGTTATTTAATGGGGCAGTGTACTTCTCCAGATGATGTTTATTTAGCGAGCCGAGGATTACGTACGTTAGGTGTCAGAATGGCACAGCATGAAAAAAATGCGTTACAGATTGCTAATTGGTTAGTAACTCGTCCTGAAGTGGATCATCTGCGTCATCCTGCTTTTGAATCTTGTCCTGGGCATGAGTTTTTCAAACGTGATTTTAGTGCTGCCAATGGATTATTTTCATTTGTGTTAAAAGAAGGTGATGTGAAGTCTGTTACTGCTTTAGTTGAGAATATGAAACATTTTAAAATGGGATTCTCATGGGGTGGTTATGAAAGTTTAATTTTAGGTGTTTTTGGCATTGATAAATTACGAACGGTGACTAAATGGGATAGCAGTAAACCTCTTATTCGTTTACATATAGGCTTAGAAAACTCTGATGACTTGATTGCTGATCTTGAAGCCGCTTTTGAGCGTTTTAATGCAGCACTAAAGAAATAATATATTATGAAGATAATATGAAGCTTGATAAGGAGCCATTTGGCTCCTTTTTTGTATATTTTGTTTGCAGGTTAGCCACCTTGGTACTTAATTCTATACCCGTTATCATTCAAGGTGCTTTGTTCAGTCGTTAGCTTGGAAAGCTGAGATTAATCTTCCCTAGTCATTCATTTTAGACATCACATTAATCCCCGTTTAATGAAATAGTTTATCCATCATTCGATTATCTTTTAATAAAAAGGCGTGAAAAATCAGTTGAAAAGCGAACACTGTAAAACAGGTGTTTACATTAAGGACAGTCGTGTGGCTAACTATGAGGTGTGATCGCCATTAAAATGGCTCAATCTGTGTAAATGGAACAAAACTAAACGAGCAACTAGACCAAAATACATAACTATATTGGCCTAGTTGCCCAATCTTTAACGATTTGCACTTTTTGTAAAGGCAGCAAGATGACTTTCAGATCCTTTTAATAAACGCTTAAATACATCACGGACATCGGTAGGTAAATCTTCTTGTAAAAACAGCTCATACATTTCAATATTTGCAATTTCTGCATCAACACCCACTTTTAATGTTTCAGCAAAAGTAGGGGGTACGACAGCCAATTCCAAGCCTCTATCTGGAGGTAATATAAATCCATATTTTACAAACAAAGGTTTTAATAGGCTGATATGGGTTTCTTCCGCTTTAATAATCTTACTAAATGGACGCTTTTGACCAAATTTATCCATTATTTTTTGATATTCACCACGGGCGAGGTATTCATCTTGAATAGCAAAATTTAACATGTTTTCAAGCGTGAGTTGAGCTTCTGCTACTTGTGAAACACCAGATGCACCATAGGACTCAGTTTGTGCGATAGCAGGGGAACCAATGCCTAAGCATAAAATAAGTACACCGTATGCAGGTAATTTTTTCATAATTTCATCTCCTTTGGTATATGGGCTAACAAGATATTTACTTACTTGATGTATTAACTATAAGTAAAGATTGTGGTTTAAATATGGATGAATAATGAATAATGAATAATGAATAATGAATAATGAATAATGAATAATGAATAATGAAGATAAAAAGGAGTTTATGCTTAATGCATTAAATAAACTAAATTCCGGATAAGCAACGCTTCCCAATACGACTATTTTTACAACTATACACATCCCACTTCAAGATACAGGCGTTAGCTTTTGAAAGTTGTCATTAATTCGACTCGATAATGAATCTCCTATTTCAGGAAGTTTACTTTCAAAAAATTGATCTATGTGCTCTCGAAACTCTTGGGCAGTAGAAAAATCTTTATTATTTCTTACATGCTAATTCATCACCTTCCAAAGCCGCTCTATTGGATTTAAATTGGGGCTGTATGGCGGTAAATAATGAAGCTGAATATTAAGCTCTTTCGTTTTGTTCTTTCCTGTATTTGAACGATGATAAGCCGCGCTATCGAGTATCAAATGAACACTCAGATTCGGTGGATGGTGTGCCCTCAATTCTTCTAAGAAAATATTGATATATTCACTATTTACTTTTTCATAACGTTTAACAATAGCCGAGCCAATCTGGCTCAAATTAATGGCGCCAATAATATTTAATCGCGTTCGACTACCTGTTGTCTCAATACTTTTATCATGGCCAGTTTGGATCCACCCGCATGTTACTTTAGTCGCTTGAGTTGGATGCATTGCGTTCATAAATAAAATAGGCGATTTACCTGTGGTAGCTTTGAGTTGTTTGTAATACTCGATAAATTGAACTTGTTTCTCTGGATCAAATTTATGGGGTACATCTTTTGGATATTTATAACTAAATTTGTGTTGATGTAACCATTTATTCAATCCAGAAATACTGAATGAGATCTTCCACGTATCAAAAAAGTAATCAATGATTTGGTAAGAATGTCGATAAGTATTATTAGATAGGTGACGTATTAAATCTTCTGTTTGAGCAACAGATAAATAACCGTGAGAGCCACCATTTTCAGGCTTTAATTTGCCCGTCGTAAGATATTCATTGATGTGACGATTAACACTTGTTTCATGAATGAGTAGCACTTCAGCAATCTGACGAGTAGACCATCCATTTGAATGGTGAATAATTGCTTTAATACGGTCGCAAACTCACTTATCACGAGTTTCGTGGTGCACTGCATTAATTTATGCTTTTGCTCAGAAGTTAGGTTAATTTTTTGTATTGAGCTAGCATGATCCTCATTGAACTAAAAATCAAGCACCTTCATTGATCACGGGTATATATACTGATTTATCAAAAGAGAGCATTAACGTTTTATAATTAAAAATAGATATAGCTGTAATCATGCTCTTTATTAGTTTCTTAAATCCGGTGGTTTTAGTCGATGCTCATTATCAAAGGAGTCTCACCAATTGAACCTTACAAAAAAAGATCTTGATAAGGCTGTTAGTGAAAATATTTTGTCACTTGAACAGTCGGAAAAACTAATTAATTTTCTAAAAAAACAATCCAGTACACATTCTAAATTTGGATTAACACTCATGTTTTATTACATGGGGGGCATGATTGCTATTGCTGCCATGACACTTTTCATGAATGTAGGTTGGGAGTCTTTTGGTGGGAAAGGGATTGTGTTTCTTTGCTTATTATATGCTTTGATTGGGCTTAAATTAACTAACATCTTTCAATCTAAAGGCTTGTCTATTCCAGCAGGGATCTCCGGAGCTTTTGTTATTGCTTTAACGCCTTTAGCTATTTATGGTCTTCAACATGCATTAGGTATTTGGCCTGATGAGAGTGTCTATCGTGAATATCATCGAACTATAAAGTGGCATTGGCTTTATATGGAACTGGGTACACTTGTTGTGGGGGCTATTATTGCTTGGAAGTATAAATATCCATTCTTAATAATGCCTATTACTGTGACGCTGTGGTATTTAAGTATGGATGTTACGGTTATGCTCAATGGAGGCGATGATAGTTGGGAGTTAAGAAAATTAGTTTCCATATATTCAGGGCTACTGATGATTGTTCTTGCTGCTTGCATTGATATTCGCTCACATCATAAAGGCGATTATTCCTTTTGGATGTATCTTTTTGGTGTTATTGCTTTTTGGGGAGGGATTTCATTACAGTCTTCAGACAGTGAATTATCGAAATTTATTTACTTTGTTATTAATCTATTAATGATTTTTGTGGGAGTGATTATCGTTAGGAGAGTCTTTGTTATATTTGGGGCAATAGGCTGCTCAATTTATATAGGTTATTTAGCATCAAGTATATTTCAAGATAGTTGGTTATTTCCTATCGCATTGACACTATTGGGGTTATTTATCATTTATTTAGGTGTGTTTTGGCAACAAAATGAATCAGTCATCACGATAAAAGCAAGGCAATATTTACCATTAAAATTACGTGAGTTATTAGACTTTAAAGAGATATAGATTTAAATAATAAGCAAAGTGCTTTTATATGCTGGTGGGGGATGAGTTTAATATTTTTACTCTACAATTTATTAATAACACTTTGAACTTTGAATTAGTTAAGATAAATAACTCCGTTATTAATTGGTTCTATTAATAACGAAGTCAGCGATACACTTTTGTTACTTAATTGTAGCAACTTTGAGATAAGTGATAAGGTTATTTTAACCTTGCTCTAATAAACGTCTTAAATCAATAACAGCTGCATTTGCTCGAGAAACATAGTTAGCCATCACGAGTGAGTGGTTTGCTAAGAAACCAAAGCCACTGCCATTTAACACCATTGGGCTCCAAACTGCTTGCTGTGTTGATTCTAAATCTCGGATAATTTGTTTTAAACTGATCTGTGCATTTTTCTTTTTAAGTACATCAGCAAAATCAACTTCTACTGCTTTTAATAATTGTAGGATAGCCCAAGTTGCCCCTCGGCTTTCGTAAAATACGTTATCTATTTCAATCCAGTCTGTTTTAACTGCTAACTCTTTAGCTGTTTCTGTGGATTGTTTCGCTTCTGGATCACCTGCCAGAGTAAGATCGTACCCTTCGTGGCCAACACTTGCACTTAAACGATGAGAAATAGAACCTAAACGCTTTTCAACTTCACGTAACCAATCACTTAAATTATCTGCTCGAGTATAAAACTGTGAGCCTGTATCATCTGTTTTTTCTAAACGATCACGGTAACGAGAAAAAGCTTTGATTGCATCGGCATATTCTTTTTCCGAGCTTGGTAATGCCCAACTTTTATGGGAAATGTTAACTTTGGTTTGTGCGATTTCTAAATCTTTATCACCGGTTGATTGTGATTGAGAACGACTGAAATCCAAACGCATAACCAATGCTAAATCACGTACTTGTTCTAATACACCATATTCAAACGCTGGCATATTATCCATAATGATGCCCGGTGGTGTTATATCATTAGATAGGAACCCACCTGGTTTATTGATTAGCCAATCAGTCAGATCGATTAATGTCGTCGTGGTTGTATAACCTGGTACTATCTTTTGATTTGCTGCTGTAGCAACTTCTTGTGTACGTGTTTTCACATCATAACTTGATGGCATCCATCCCCACCAAAGAGAAACAAGCCATAACAGAAAGGAAATGATTAAAAGCATATAAAAAATGCTTTTTTTAATTGAAATGGACATGATGTATTCCCTATGAATAAGATAAATAAAACGACATGATTAATGATAATAACCACAGACTTAATATAACTACTATCAATATAGACCTTAACATAATATCTCTAAAATTTTATATGTAATTAAATAGATGAAATTAAAAACTTAATTGATAAACTTAGCGTTAATAGTAATTAGTAATAGGTTAAAAAATGAAGATATCAATGATAGTTGCAATGGCACATAACCGAGTGATCGGATTAGATAATCAAATGCCTTGGCATTTGCCGGCTGATTTACAATATTTCAAAAAAACAACCTTAGGAAAGCCGGTGATCATGGGACGTAAAACATATGACTCTATTGGTCGTGCATTACCGGGACGTTTAAATATTGTTGTGTCACGCGATCCAAATTTAACCATATCAGGTGTCACCTGTGTTACTTCTGTAGAGCAAGCTTTAGCAATGGCTGAAGGTACAGAGGAGGTGATGATCATTGGTGGTGCGACGATTTATGAATATTTTTTAAAAGTAGCTAATCGTTTGTATTTAACTTTTATTGATTTAGAAACCAAAGGTGATACTAAATTCCCCGATTATTTAGCGCAAGGTGAATGGCAGCAAGTTGCGAGTGAAGAGTATTTAGCAGACGAAAAAAATGCATATAACTTAGAGTTTGTTACATTAGATAGAGTTACAGATTAAGAATATTGTTTGCAGGGTTTTATCGCTATTAGTATTAGCTATAAGCAGGGCAAGATAATGAAAACAGTTTCTTATCTTGCCAACGTAACATGCTTAAGCTATTTCCCCAAACGCAGCCTGTATCAAGTGCATATAGCGCTTGATCGTCTGTTTTTTTTTGTTCAACCTTACCTTCTAATGCTGCCCAATGACCGAATAATATAGGTTGGGAGTGTTCTCTTGGAGAGATCTCAAACCAAGGCTTTAACTTTTTATCGGGATTTTTTTCTGGTGGAAGTTTGTTTTTAAACTCCAATTCACCAGCAAGTGTGCAATAACGCATACGTGTAAATACGTTGATAATATAACGTGTTCTATCTATCCCTGATAATGAGTCTTGCCATGCAATAGGGTGGTTGCCATACATATCCCTGAGCAGTTCTGGATAGTGTTCACTTTGTAATTTCTGAGCTACTTCTTGTGCGTATGATTTAGCTTGCTGGATTGTCCATGACGGTAAAATACCGGCATGTACCATGATGAATTTATATTCAGGATGTTCTAATAAAAGTGGTTGATGGCGTAACCAAGTCAGCAATTCTCTACAATCTGCTGCTTCTAATATAGGGGAAATTTTATCTTTTTCTTTTGCCTCATGAACACCCAATGCGGTAGCTAATAGATGTAAATCATGATTACCTAGAATGACTTTAGCATTAATTTTTTTAATAAAGCGCAATGTTTCTAATGACTTAGGGCCTCGAGCAACTAAATCGCCGGCAACCCATAATTCATCAGTTGTTTCATTAAAGTTAGCTAAAGATAACAGTTGTATTAATTCATCATAACAACCTTGAATATCTCCTACTATATACGTTGCCACGGCTTATTTAAGCTTCTTGTTGACGATCATAAACGTAGTTAGCAACACGTACATACTCTTCAACAGAAATATTTTCAGCACGATGCCCAATATTAATATTAAGATTTGTTATCTCTTCAGCTGTTAATAGTTCACGCCAACCATTACGAATGGTTTTACGACGTTGATTAAATGCCATTGAGCAAACTTGATTTAATACTTTCATACTTTTAGCAACAAAAGGAGGTGTATCGTAAGGCTCTAATCTAACTACCGCTGACTCAACTTTAGGTGCAGGTTTAAAAGCAGTTGGAGGAACTTCTAATACAGGAATGACATTGCAATAATATTGAGCCATGACACTTAAACGCCCATAGGCTTTACAGTCTGGACCTGCACATAAACGGTTTACTACTTCTTTTTGTAACATAAAGTGCATGTCTGAAATTTTATCTGCAAACTCAAATAAGTGAAACATGAGTGGTGTTGAAATGTTATACGGTAAGTTACCAAATACACGTAGCTGTTTATCACCTTGTACTAATTGTCCAAAATCAAAACGCATAGCGTCAGCTTGTGTGATTTTTAATTTGTCACGCAATGTAGGATGTTGCTCTAAGCGAGCGGCTAAATCACGGTCTAACTCAACTACGTTTAAACAATTAACTTTACGTGCAACAGGCTCTGTTAAAGCGCCTAAACCGGGACCAATCTCTACAATATTATCTTCAGCTTGTGGTGAAATAGCGGCAACGATTGAGTCAATAATATAATCGTCATGTAAGAAGTTTTGTCCAAAGCGTTTACGAGCTGTATGGCCTAGATGGGTTTTATCATTCATTTTTAATTAACCTTGTTGATGTTACTTTGGACCATAGTAATAGCCTCGTGTACCGCACATAATAAACTACCCGAATCGGCTTTTCCTGTGCCCGCTAAATCCAATGCTGTGCCATGGTCAACCGATGTGCGAATAAATGGTAAACCTAATGTGATATTAACGGATTTGCCAAATCCTTTATATTTTAAAACGGGTAATCCTTGGTCATGATACATGGCTAAGACAGCATCAGCATCTTTTAAGTATTTTTCTTGAAATAAGGTATCAGCAGGTAATGGTCCAACTAATTGAATTCCTTTTTGGCGAAGTTTTTCAAGTGTTGGTTCAATTACTTCAATTTCTTCTCGCCCCATATGGCCGCCTTCACCTGCATGCGGGTTTAAACCACAAACATATATTCGAGGTTGCTTAATGGCATATTTTGTTATTAACTCATTATTTAAAATAGTAATAATATCGATTAATAATGGTTCTGTAATGGCTTTAGGTACAGCAGATAAGGGCAGGTGTGTAGTAGCCAACGCAACTCGCAAACCTATTGTGGCTAACATCATTACAACTAAATCAACATTGGCTTGTTCTGCAAAAAACTCAGTGTGACCACTAAAAGTGACACCGGCATCATTAATTACGGCTTTATGTACCGGCGCAGTAACAACAGCTGAAAACTCACCACTCAAACAACCTTGGCTAGCAAAACGTAATGTATCTAAAACATATTGACCATTAGCCACATTTAATTGCCCAGCAACAACCTTTGCTTCAGTTGCAATATGAGCAACGGTTAATTGTCCTATTGCTTGTGTTTGGTTGTTGCTATTTTTGTCATATTCAATAAAATTTATTTTTTTATTCAATAAGTTAGCTCTTTCTTGGAGAAGATTAATATCAGCACAAATGATTAATTGAGCTGGCCATATTTTATCGGCGAGTTGTAATACTAAATCAGGTCCAATACCTCCAGGTTCCCCTGCAGTTACTATGATTCGAGGTAACATTATTCTTCCTCAATAATATAATCAGGATTTGTTATTTTTATATAGGCTTCTTGACGAATTTCATTTAACCAAGCATACACTTCAGCAGGAAAGCGCTGTCTAAATAACATGGTATAAGCTTTTTGTTTTGTTGCCTTATCTGTTGTATCTGATTGGCGTTTATCAAGGACTTGTAAGATATGCCATCCATGAACCGTATGGAATGGAGGGCTTATTTCACCAACTTCTTCTGTTAATGCCATATCACGAAACTCTGGTACATACATAGTCGGATCGGCCCAACCAAGTTCGCCACCTTTTACCGCTGAACCTGGATCTTGAGAGTATTCTTTCGCTAGCTCAGCGAAGGTTTTTGTACCGTCTAAGATTTGCTGACGTAAAGTGGTTAATAACTCTTTCACTTTATCATCACCTAAAATGATATTAGGTTTGATCAAAATATGGCGTGCGTTTACTTCTTCTGTTAATACGCTGACATCACCTTTTTTATCTAATACTTTAATGATATGCACACCCATACGTGAATAGAATGGGCCTATAATGTCATCTTTATTATTGCTTTCTTTGAGGTTATCAACAAACAGGCTTGGTATTGCATCCATTTTACGCCACCCCCAATCTCCACCTTCTGCCGCTTTTGGGCCTTCCGAATATTGACGAGCAAGCTCGGTAATATCAGCACCATTTTGGATTTTTTGTACAAGGTCATTAGCTTCTTGATCTATTTCCAGTTTTTTTTCTGCTGATGTATCTGGAGATATTTTTAACAGTATATGTGCAAAGTGAAATTCAACCTTTTGTTCACCTTGCTGATTAATACGGTCAATCATTTGCTGTACTTCTTGATCTGTAATGTTGATACGTCTACGTACTTGTACTTGACGTACTTCATTAATCGTTATTTCATCACGAACACTGTTAACAAAGGCTTGATAATTAGTCCCTGACTTTTCTAGGTCTGCACGCATTTGCATAAGTGTTTGATTTTGTTTTTTCGCTATTTGCTCTAAGGTTTGATCTAATTGTGCATCACTAATACGTAGTCCCATTTTTGCTGCAACTTGAAGTTGTAGTCGGTCACTAATCAATTTATCGAGCACTTGTTTATTAATGTCCTCTGCATTCGGTAATGTTTGCCCGCTTTCTTGATAGCGTTTTACTAAATCATGTTTCATATTTGCAAGATCGCTACTCAGAATGAGATCTTGATTTACGACCGCTTCAATTTTGTCTAACTGTACTTCTGCTGCAACAGAAACCTGAGATAAAGAAGCTACAAAAATCAGCGCACTTATAAATCGTATTGTTAATTTCATTTTTTACTCGTTACTTTAAATAAAACGGACGACCGTAGTCGAATAAACCTTCATCTTCGGTTGTATAACCGACACCGCCTAATCCCATCAGTTCAATTGTTAAACCAATACTTCTTTCTGTTTCAATTGTGTTTGAAAAGTTGGATTCACTACCATAATAAGGCAGCATATGCTCATCATAAGTCAAACCAACTGCCCAACAACAAGATTGATATTTAACACCTACAATTCTTTCAAAAGTGTTTTCATATTTAATATCGTAATAATAACTAGCAAAGGTGGTCCATTGTGTGTTGATTGACCAGTTTATTTTGCTACCAACTTGGTTAACGACTTCATACCACTTTGCGTCTTCATCCTCTCGATAATAACGATAGTTAACTTGCATAAAGGTGTTATAAGCCCAACGTTTTTCTATTGTTGAGTTTGCTCGTTGGATAATATTGTTATCACTACTCCATTCCATCCCTGCGTGGAAGAAATAATCATCTTCAAAGTTAACATCAAATTCACCAATAACAGATGAACGACTCACCTCTTGCGTATCCGTTGATGAGCTGGTTGAACTCGTCATGTCTAATGTGGTTTTTGATTGTGATAGGTAATAATTCTGACCAACGGCAAAACGTAATTTTTCTTTACCTTGTGGGTTTAAAAAGCTACTTGATAAGCCGACCGTTATTTGGTTTGCATCTGCAATTCGGTCATAGCCTGAATAGCGATTGTCACGGAATAGACCGTAATAATCCTGCTGTAAACTTGTTGTGTCATATAAACCAATATCAGTCTGATCGGTATAAGGCACATACAAATATTGTACTTGTGGTACCAATGTTTGACGGTAGTCATTATCAAAGAGTGAGAAATCACGCTCAAGGTTAATACCTGAATGTATTTTAAAAGAGGGCAGGTAACGTGTTGCTGTTTCATCTAGGTTATCGATATTGGTGTTATTACTTGTATTACCTAAATCCTGTTGATAATAACTCACCATATACTTTAACTCGGTATCAACAAACATTGAGTTGTAATAAAGTGGTAGTGACAGTTTAGGTTCAAGGTGAACACGGGTACCTGTATATACATCTTTGTCTGCGTTACCAAACTTGGTAACTTCTGAATACCAATCAAACTGTAAGCTTTTCCACCCTAACGGTTGATAAGCACTAAAAGCAACTTTTGGTAATACAGAATAAGGAAGGTTAGTTGTCCCTAATATTTGGAAGTCTCGCACTTCTACTTCACTATTCCAGTTAACTTGTGAATAACTTAACTTTGCCGTTTGTAATAATTGGTTATCACTACGAGTACCGTAATCAGTATCGATATCACTGAAGTAATATTGGTCACTGACTCGGCTGTAATCTGCATTAAAATTCCAATCCTGTGCAAAATTCACATTATGATTAAAGTGGAATAGGTAACGAGAGTCATCACGTATACGGTCATCACTTAAATATTCACCATGAATATTACCGGTACCAGCATCAAATAAATAACGATAATCAGTTGCTAACAAAGTACCACGATTTTCCATGTAGGTTGGAGTGATCGTCGCATCTTGATTTGGGGCAATATTAATATATAAAGGTTGATCAACTGTGGTGCCGTTAACTGAAGATAGTTTGTAGCTTGGAAATAATAAACCAGTTTTACGTTTATCAGTTAACGGGTAACTAATGTAAGGGAAGTAAAAAACAGGCACATCTTTAATTCTTAATACTGCATTATAAGCAGTACCCATCTCTTCAACATTATCGATATACAGTGTTGAAGAGTCTATACGCCAAGTTGTATCTTCTGGAGGACATGCAGTATAGCTTGATGAATTTAATTCATATACGTCTTGTCCGTTATCATAAATTCTATCTGCATCACCACGTCCACCTTGGCCATGAAATTGGTATTCAGTGTGATATAAATAAGACTCATTGGTTTTTAAATTTGTTTCTACTTGATCGGCAAACAAGGTCATTTGACCATTTACAAATTTTGCATTACCGCTTGCGTAAGCTTCTTCTGTATTACGATCATAGGTTAAAGAGTCTGACGTTAATGATTTATCACCCTGTGTTAAATTTACATCACCTTGATAGACTATTTTGTTATCAATACCTTTTAGTGAAAAAGCTCCAATATCAATAGGTATATGATTTTTATCTTTTTTATTATGACTTTCTACTATAGGAGGTACGTTGCGATAACATTGTTTGAAAAAAAGTCTTACATCACGAGGCTCTGACTTTTGTTCTAAAGTCACAGGAGCAATATCTGCCGCTACAGTTGTATTATCGGAACCATTACCCGTATTTACATTTGTATTAGAGTCATTATTTTCATCTGCTTGTGCAGTGATACTAGCAATGGGAAATAAGATCAAGAATACAGGAAACAGTTTTAACATTAATAACTCACAATAAGGGCTTAGAAATTAAAGAAAGCGCTAAGCATAAATAATAAATATGACTCTATATAATAGAGTAAACTTTTGCTTGCTCCAATCTTTGATTCGACATTAAATGGCTATTTTAGCGATTTAATACAAATAATTGGTAAATGTTCACATAGTTAGTCAAAATAATAGACAGTTTTAATAATTCTTAAATTTAAGGTAGTTATCAGTTATGCGTATATGGGGTAAGTTATTAGGCGGTTTTTTTGGTTTTATGTTTGGTCATTTCTTCGGGCTTATCCTAGGTGTGTGGTTAGGGCATAAATTTGATACGGCTGTTGGTCGCAATTTTAATATGCAAGATGGCATGTTAGGTGGGCGAGCAAATAGCATAGCAAAACAAAAAGTCTTTTTTGAAACTACTTTTTCTGTAATGGGGCATGTTGCTAAATCAAAAGGACAAGTAACCAGTACTGATATCCATATAGCAAATGCTTATATGGATCAAATGAATTTACACGGTGAAGCAAGGGTACAAGCTCAAACCGCATTTACTGAAGGTAAAAAAGCCGACTTTGCATTAACTGAAGTATTACAGGCTTTTGTACAAACCTTGCATGGCGAACGTAATGTTTTACAAATGTTTTTGGCCATTCAAGTACAAGTTGCTTTTTCAGATGGGCATATCGATGATAATGAAAAAGTCATCCTTTATACCATCGCTGAAACATTAGGTTTCTCTCGTTTTGAGCTAGATCGGTTAATTCAGATGATTGAAGGTCAAAGTCAATTTCATCGAGGTAATAGCAACGGTGGACAGCAGTTTAATAAAGCACAAGTTGAAGAAGATGCTTATAAAGTATTGGGTGTTGATAGCAGTGCAACAGATAAAGAAATTAAACGAGCTTACCGTAAGTTAATGAGTCAAAACCATCCTGATAAATTAGCTTCAAAAGGTTTACCTGAAGAGATGATGGAATTAGCGAATGAGAAAGCGCAAGATATTCAAAAAGCTTATGAAGTATTGCGTTCAAGCAGAGGTTTTAAATAATAATGTTATCGGTAATTAAGCGTTATAGTTTACAAATTGTTTTTACATTAAGTTTGCTATTAGGGCTGCAATTACCGAATTTCTTACAACAATATGAATTACGTTTACAAGGTCACTTTGCAGAAGCTCAATTGCAACTTTCACAGTTTCAATCATTAGCTGATGTGTATTTTTCTGGTGATCTTCAAGCGCTGATTAATAAACATAAAAGTAGCCAAATAGCTTTATTTCGTGATGAAGCCACTGTGATTGAAAATAGTTATTTACGGGTGCAATATTTACAACAAAAAATAGATAACTTAAATAAACCTATCTGGTATCGTTTAGCGGCATTAACTCAATCTTTCAAGCAACCTATTTTTAAAGAAAGTTGGAATAACTATAAAGCGAATATTATATTAAATCAGCAGGCGATTATCGTTGGTTTAACGGTTGCCGTCGCATTGATGTTATTGCTAGAAATTCTCTTATATATCGCTAAATTGTCAGCTATTTTTATATTTAAACGAATCAGAAATCACACTCAAAAACAAATACGGTAAATTAAAATGATGGCTGATATTTATTCATTTTATGACCAATCTTCTTATTAATAAAGACTTATGTTAAACCATCTATAGCAATTAATTGATACTTATAACGTTTTAATTTTGCATCTCACCTATCGCTTCTTTATTATTAGCACCACTTATTATTTCGTCATTATATTTTGGTGTTCTTTGCCTAATAGACTTTTAAATCGGAGCTTAATACATGTCTACATTTTCTCTTGCGTTTGGTACTGCGACTAAAAACCGCGATCAAAAAATTATTGAAGCATTTTTTCCTAATCCAATTTTAAATCCAAACGATGATCTAGTTGCGACAATTGGTGCTATTGCTGGTTATGAGGGTGGTAATCAAGTCATTGAAGTTACACCTGAAGTTGCAGAACAATTAGCTGCCGCTTTTAATGGTGAAAACGAGATGGATAACGCCGATTTTGCTGTTGCAGCGGCTAAATCAAAGCAACCTTTGGTGCTGGTTATTTTAGCTACAGATGAAGCTCCACAAAGTGTTGCTGAAGGTTACTTAAAACTACAACTTATCTCTCATCGTTTAGTAAAACCACACGGTGTTGTTTTAGATGGTATTTTTGGTCTATTACATAACATTGCATGGACAAATAAAGGTCCGATTGATTTACCTGAATTAAAAGATCGCCAAATTAAAGCGCGTTTAAAAGGTAAAACAATTACTGTTGATTGTGTTGATAAGTTTCCAAAAATGGTTGATTACGTGGTACCTGCTGGTGTGCGTATTGCTGATACATCTCGTGTACGTTTAGGTGCACATGTTGGCGAAGGCACAACTGTAATGCATGAAGGTTTCATTAACTTTAATGCTGGTACTACAGGTGTTAGCATGGTTGAAGGGCGTATCTCAGCTGGTGTTATGGTTGGTGAAGGTAGTGATATCGGTGGTGGTGCTTCTATTATGGGAACACTATCTGGCGGTGGTAAAATGATTGTTGCTATTGGTGAAAATAGCTTACTAGGTGCTAATGCTGGCCTTGGCTTCCCTCTAGGTAACCGTTGTACTATTGAATCTGGTTTATATGTGACAGCTGGTTCTAAAGTTAAAATGTTAGATAACGAAGGCAAAGAAGCGGGTTCTGTTAAAGCGCGTGAGTTAGCGAATAAAGATGATCTATTGTTCCGTCGTAATTCAGTAACGGGTCAAATTGAATGCTTAGTGAATAAAAGCGCTGTTGAATTAAATAGCATGCTGCACTCTAATTAATCCCTTCTCATTTATTACTTAAAAGAGTAATAGTTTAAGAATGCGATTCATGAAAATGAATCGCATTTTTTTAATAAAAAATTATTTTCTGTTTGTTTTTTTATATATCCCCCTAAAATAACCTATTACATTTGTACTGTCACCTTTATGTCATGTTGTTGCCATCGTATTGTAATCTATATGTTGATAATGAAGAACTTAAAAGCGTGAAAGGAAATGGTGATGCAAAGTAATAATATTGGAGAGCCTCTTAAGTTATCATCAGATTTTAAATGCAAGCTTGTTGAACTAAAGGAGCTAGTAAGAAGCCTATTTGATATTGAATTATCAATGGATAAATTAGTATTAGATGAGCAGTATCGACTCACTGTTTTTGAAGAGCTGAGCAGTTTAAATAATGAGGTTATTAAGCAACGAATAAGATCATTACAAAAGACTAATATGTATGAACAATTTCTGCCGATAAAGCCTGAAACATCCTCACAAGTGAAATCTTCCGTTATTATAAAAAAACATAATAAACTATTATTTATTACGCTTTTATTAGTCTGCATCGCATTTAGTTTACTAGTACTGATACAAAGTAATGTTTTGAAATTTACCTTAAATTCTGCAATATATCCATCAACTCTAAAGTCACATCCAAATGAACCGATAGTACATAAAGAGATTGTTTTACCGGTTCAAAATGCACAAGTGATAATGCGTTTACATGGTTCAAATACGATAGGTGAAAGTCTTGCTCCTGCATTGTTAGAAGCTTATTTGATGCAACTTGGAATCACAGAAATGCAATGGATAAAAGGTGACTCAGACAATGAACGTCAATTACAATATATTGATAATAATAGTGTTTATAGTATTGAAGTACATGCACATGGTTCGAGTACCGCATTTACAGATTTATTAGCAGGCAAGGCTGATATCGCGATGTCATCACGAGAAATTAAAGATCGGGAAGTGGCATTATTAAAAAGTAAGTATGGGAACTTAAGGCTTAATAATAATGAGCACATTATTGGTTTGGATGGTGTAGCTATTATGGTTCACCCTGATAATCCTTTAACTAAGTTAACTTTACAGCAAATATCAAAAATATTTTCAGGTGAAATTACACATTGGAGCGAACTTGGTGGAGAAGACATTGCTATTAAGCTTTATGCTCGTAATGCAAAATCGGGTACCTGGCAAACATTTAACCAATTAGCACTTAATGCTTACGATAAAAAATTATCTGGGAAAGCTAAACGTATTGAATCTAATAGCGATTTGTCAGAGTTGGTGAGTCATAATAAGGCTGCTATTGGTTTTGTGTCCTTACCTTATATTAACCATAATAAAGAAATTTCTATTATGGCGAGTGAATCTACATATCCTATCTATCCTACTTATTTCACCGTTAGTACTGAAGATTATGCTTTAGTACGTCGATTGTATTTGTATGTTCCTCAAGCAAGTAACTCCTTTATTAAAAATTTTGTTGACTTTAGTACTTCATTTTCAGGGCAAGAGGTGGTTGAAAAGGTTGGATTTATTTCTCAAAATATTAAATTAGAAACGCCTTCTAAAATACCTAGTGCACCAGCGTTTTATAATGATTATATGGAAATTGCTAGTCGTTTATCACTTAACTTTTATTTTAAAAGTGCTAGTAACCAATTGGATAGTAAGGGGAAAAAAGATATCTCTCGTGTTGTTGAGTATATTCAGCAAAACCCAGAGAAACGAATTGTTTTAATGGGGTTTTCTGACCCTTTAGAAGATCTTAAAAAAAGCACTGAATTATCGCTTATGCGGGCAAATATGGTAGAGAGTATTTTAGTTTCACATGGTGTGCACATCACTGCTATTGAAGGGCTTGGAGAGAAATTACCAATTGCATCAAATAAAACAGAAATTGGGCGGAGTAAGAATCGTCGTGTAGAAGTTTGGGTTTTTTAATCGATAAGTGTCAATTATGTTGTAGTAAGGAAATATGATGAGTCTTATATTAAAAAAATTAGATTATTTAAATATTCTTTTTAAGACTTTTTCTAATCAACAATTAACTATTGTTAATCACAATATTAATGTAACAAAACATTTATTAAAACAGCCTACCGACAAAATGAAAAGGTTAATGGCTGAACAGAATGTAATGATAGAAAATTTGCTTTCAGATAAATGCTTAGCATTAACTCGCTTTTACCTGTCCGATGAAGTTATTCAACGTGAGTATTTTTTAAATAGAGAGGCTTTAGCGCTATTTTTCGAAGCATTGCCTATGGCTGAAGCAACTATCTTTAAACAATATATCGAACGTGCTCAAATGCTCCTATCTAATGCTCATGAACTTGTATTGCATGAATTTAATTCAGAGCTTGCTGAGCCTATACAGGAAGGGGCTGATTGGGTTTATTTACAGAAACAACAAACCTTTACTAAGAAGGCAAGATTAGGTGCGGCTTTTGATAAACACTATAAAGCGTATTTTTATGAGCTACGGCAGGTGAATGAAAATGGAGATATGAAATTATTTAAACATAAAGAGTATCATGAAGGTTTTTTATTTTATTGTGAATTATTGCCATTGATGCAGATTAAAGCACAGCAATTATGTCAATAACCCCATTAATATTAATAATTAATGGGGTTATTGTGCCACTAGATAAATAATCTTCTAAAAATAATATTTATCATTTACTTTTTTGTTCTGGTTTTTCTAGCTGCTTTTGATCTTCATTAGGCAAATACTTATAAATATAAAGTCCACTTAACACGGTAAAAACTAATGTGGCGCCTAATAAACCAAAGACTTTAAAATCTACCCAAATATCCTGCGTTAAACTAAATGCCACATAAATATTTAATAAACCTAAGAACATAAAGAATATAGCCCAAGCTAAATTGAGCCTATTCCAAACATTATCAGGCAAGCTTATTTCCTTACCTAACATTTGTTTTATGAAAGGTTTATGGAAAGCATACTGACTGACTATTAGTGCAATTGAAAATAATGCATAAATAACCGTTACTTTCCATTTAATAAAAACATCGTCATGCAAAACAAGTGTTAACGTACCAAAGATCAATACCATTAAAAATGTAATGATATGCATTTTTTCTGCTTTACCATGCTTCAAGTAATTATAAGCAAGTAATAAACCTGTTGTTACAATTAAAGACCCCGTTGCAACGTATATATCGATCATTTTATATACAATAAAAAAGATGATTAAAGGAATGAACTCAAAAAACTGTTTCATGAAAATATCTCTTTAAATCAATTATATAAACGACTTATTTAAAAGTTGCTGCTTTCATTTTACTGATGAATTCAAACATCTCTGTTTGCATTTTTTCAGGATCATCAAGATTACGTTGAATAATTTTTACGACTGCTGAGCCCGAAATTGCACCCGCTGCACCAGATTTTATGGCATTTTGAACTTGCTCTGGTTGTGAAATACCAAAACCTAATAATGATGGTGGTGCATTATATTGATTTAATGTTTCAAGCATATGTTCAACGGGCATACCCGCTTTAGCATCTGCTCCAGTAACACCGGCACGACTTAGTAGGTAAGTGTAACCTTGTCCGTATTCTGCAACTTGCTGTAAAGTTTCTTGATCACCATTAGGTGGTGCAATAAATATTTGTTGTAACCCAAATTTTTCTGCTGCAGCACGATAAGGGGCACTTTCATGTAAAGGTACATCTGCAATTAAAATGGAATCTACGCCAGCTTCTTTACAACGTTGGTAAAAGTTTTCAATGCCATTACAGTAAACAAGGTTTACATATAATAATAAACCGATAGGAACTTGCGGGTGTTTGGCACGTACTGCTTTTATAATATCAAAGCAAACTTCTGGCGTAGTGCCTGCTTCAAGTGCTCGGATTGATGCATCTTGAATTACAATACCGTCTGCTACAGGGTCAGAAAATGGGATTCCTAACTCTAAGGCATCTGCCCCTGCTTCCACTAATGTGTTGATCATTGCTAGTGATTGTTCTTTATTCGGATCGCCAATGGTCACAAAAGGAACAAATGCACCTTGATTCGCTGCACCTAAGCGATCAAATAATTCAGCGTAACGCTGTGTTTGTAGATCATGAGTCATTAAATCATTCCTCTTTTTTCAAAAATATCAGCAACCGTAAAGATATCTTTATCACCTCGGCCAGATAGATTAACAATAATAATTTGTTCTTTATCATCATGTTCAATGATTTTTAAGGCATGTGCTAAAGCATGGGAAGATTCCAGTGCTGGAATAATACCTTCTTGCTCTGCTAATGCTTTGAATGCCATTAATGCTTCGTCATCTGTTGCATTCACATATTGCGCTCGACCTGTTTGGGCTAGGTAGGCATGTTGTGGACCAACTGAAGGGAAATCTAAACCAGCTGAAATAGAGTAAGACTCTTGAATTTGACCTTGCTCATCCTGCATCATTAATGATTTCATGCCAAAGAAAATACCTTCTGTCCCACAAGCAATTGGACAACCATGTTCACCACTTTCAATTCCGTGGCCACCTGGTTCAACACCAATTAGCTGTACATTTTCATCTTCAATAAAATCAGAGAAAATCCCAATTGCATTTGAACCGCCGCCTACACAGGCAATAACTTTGTCAGGTAAAATACCTTCTTTACGTAGACATTGTTGCTTGGCTTCTTCGCCAATCATTTTTTGAAATTCTCGTACAATTGTTGGGAAAGGATGTGGCCCAGCTGCTGTGCCTAATAAATAATGAGCTTGATCATAACTTCCTGCCCAATCACGTAGGGCTTCGTTACAAGCGTCTTTTAATGTGGCTGAACCAGAAGTGACTGGGATCACTTCTGCACCCATTAAGCGCATTCTAAACATATTAGGTTTTTGGCGTTCACAATCAACTGCACCCATATAAATACGACATTTAAGACCTAATAATGCACAGGCTAAAGCCGTTGCAACACCATGTTGTCCTGCCCCTGTTTCTGCAATGATTTCAGTTTTACCCATACGTTTGGCAAGTAAGGCTTGGCCTAATACTTGATTGGTTTTATGCGCGCCACCGTGTAATAAATCTTCACGTTTTAAATACAGTTTGGTTTTTTTACCTTTGGTTAAATTACGACATAGTGTTAACGGAGTGGGGCGACCAGCGTACTCAGTTAATAATTCTTCAAATTCTGCTTTAAAAGATTCATCTGTTTGTGCTTTTAAAAACTCAGCTTCAAGCTGTTTTAATGCAGGGACTAATATTTGTGGGACATACATACCACCAAAGTCACCGAAATAAGCGTCTAATGTTTTCATTTTTTACCCTTTAAATACGTTTATGTCATACAACTCAACTATACGATCAAGTTATCTGGTCATGTAGCGACGAATAGCTGCAAAGCTACGATCTAATTTATCTGCGTCTTTTGTGCCTGGTTTAGACTCTACACCTGAGTTAAAGTCTAATCCTGCACAACCGATTAATGCTGCTTGTTGCGCATTTTCAGGAGTAAGACCACCTGCTAATATAATGCTGCTTTTATCAAGTTGCTTACCTTGTTCGCTGCTTAATAAATCCCAGTTAAAACGCTGGCCTGTTCCACCACTTTGTTCACCAACTCGTGTATCTAATATGTGCTTGCTTACATTGAACTTTTCAAATTCAGGTAAGCTATTACTCACGCCATGTGCTTTCCAAATTTCACAGCTTTTTGGTAATACGGCTAATAAATCTTTAATATATTTTGGTGTTTCGTCACCATGTAATTGCACTGCACTTAATCCTAAGCTTTTAGCGGTATAAGTGACAAATTCAATCTCTTCATTTTGAAACACTCCTACGTATTTAAGCGGTGCACCTAACATCACTAAACGTGCTTGCTCTAATGCAACAAATCGAGGTGATTTTTCAACAAAGATTAATCCACCGTAAACTGCGCCTGCTTTATAAACGTCAGCAGCATCACGGGCATGAGTTAATCCACACACTTTATTTTCACCTAGGATAAGCTCTCTACAAGCACGATCAATATTAGCCTGTGACATGATTGAACTACCAACCAGAAAACCATTAGCGTATTGGCTTAACTCTTTAACTTGTTGGTGGTTATAAATACCCGATTCAGAAATAACAATGCGATCTTGAGGAATTTTAACAGCAAGTTGTTTAGTACGGTTTAAGTCGATAGTAAGATCACGTAAATCTCTATTATTGATTCCAATGACTTTTGCATCTAGAGCAATTGCACGTACCAGTTCGTGTTCATTACTAACTTCGGTTAATACGCCCATGTTCAAGCTATGTGCCGTATCTCGATAAGCTTGGTAAGCATCGTCATCTAATACTGACAACATCAGCAAAATAGCATCGGCTTTATAATGACGCGCTAAGTATATTTGGTAAGGATCTACAATAAAATCCTTACAAATAATAGGTTGTGTTACTTGCTCTCGTACTATGTTGATATAGTCTAAGTTACCTTGAAAATATTTTTCTTCAGTCAGCACTGAAATAGCCGAAGCGTAGTTTTTATAAACACCTGCAATTAAATCAAGATCAAACTCTTCTCGAATTAATCCCTTTGAAGGTGAGGCTTTTTTACATTCTAAAATAAAGACGCTGTTATCTTGATCTAATGCTTGATAAAAATGACGGTCACTTTCAATAAGCTCATCTTTAAAACTGATCAGTGGCTGTTGTTTTTTCCGTGCTTCTACCCATAGCAGTTTGTCATCAACAATCTTGCCTAAAATAGTATCTTGTAAACTTTGGTCATTAAGCATTACTTTGCTCCGCAAGTTGTTTTAATAATGAGAGAGGTTGGCCAGATTGCATACTTGCTATTGCCATTTCAGTACCTTGTTTGAAATTATCTGCTTTACCATTTAATACTAATAGCGCAGATACATTGATTGCCACTGCAGCTTGTTGTGCGGGAGTACCTTTACCTTGTAATATTTGTTCAATGATGACTTTATTTTCTTCAGGTGTGCCACCAAAGATACTTTCAATTGGGTAGCGTTCTACTCCAAAATCTTCTGGTGTTAATGTGTATTCTTTAATTTCGCCATTATGTAATTCAGCGATCTGCGTCGTGCCATGTAATGCAACTTCATCTAAGCCACTACCAAAGACAACCATCACTCGTTTCATGCCTAGCTGTTGATGTACTTTTGCAATGGGAACTAACAACTCTGGAGCATAAACCCCCATTAATTCAAAATCAGGGCGAGCAGGGTTAACCAGTGGACCTAATACGTTGAATATTGAGCGTGTTTTTAAAGCCGCTCGAACTGGTCCTGCAAAGCGCATTCCAGCGTGATAACTTGGTGCAAAAATAAAACAGACATTTAAATCATCTAAACATTGACGTGCTGTTTCTGGTGACATTTCAAGGTTAATGCCAAATGCAGCTAATAAATCAGAGGAGCCTGATTTGCTAGACACGCTACGACTACCATGCTTACACACTTTTACGCCACAAGCTGCAGCAACAAAAGCACTGGCTGTTGAAATGTTAATGGTGCCTAGTCCATCGCCACCAGTACCGACAATATCGGTGAAAGGGTAGTTTGGACGAGGAAATTTTTTAGCTTGGGATAATAAGGCTTTTGCTGCACCGGTTATTTCTGAAGGGGTTTCACCTTTTATTTTTAATGCGCTAATAACCGATGATAAAACGATGGGGTCAATGTTACCCGATACAACTTGTTCAAAAAACTGTTGGCTTTGTTGTTCAGTGAGCGAATCGCCTAGGAAAAGTTGCTCTAAAATAGGCTGGACTTGATATTGGCTCATTTATTTATTCTCCGATTCAGTCAGTAAATTAAGACTGTTTTCTAAAAGCTGTGCACCTTCACAAGTTAAAATAGACTCTGGGTGGAATTGAAAACCGATCACTTTATCTTGCTCATGATAAATCGACATGCACATGCCGTTATATTGTGCCACAGTTTTAAGTGATGCGGGTACTGTTGTGCCAACTAATGAATGGTAACGTGCTACTGACAACGGTTGCGATAGACCTGCAAACATTTTGTCGCCGCAGTGTTCAATCAATGATGATTTACCATGTTGTATTTCATCAGCTTGACCAACGACACCACCATATTGTTCGATTAAGGCTTGATGTCCTAAACATATACCTAAGATAGGAATATGACCTTTGCATAAAGTTATTAAATCAATCATACAACCCGCAGCACTGGGTGTGCCGGGGCCGGGTGATAAGACTAACACGACATCATCTTCACAGGCATCAATATGCGCTTTAATTTGTTCTGCACTTTGACTGTTACGATAAATTTTGACTGGATAACCCGCAGCTTTAAATTGATCAACTAGGTTGTAAGTGAATGAATCAAAGTTATCAAGAAAAAATAGAGTAGTTCTTTTTGTCGTTACCGTTGTTGAAGTCATCTCTTATTCTCCTTGTTTTTTGGCTGTTGCTGTCACAGCGGCTAATGTTGTGCCGTGAGCAAGTGCAACTGCATTTAAAACGGCTGCTGCTTTACTGCGTGTTTCATCTGCTTCTAATTGTGGAACTGAATCGTAAACAACCCCGGCACCTGCTTGCGCTTGTGCCACTCCATCTTTTACAAAAGCAGAGCGGATAACAATACAAGTATCCATATCACCATTGCCATTGATATATCCAACGGCACCGCCGTAACTGCCTCGACGTTTTTTCTCCACTTGTCGCACTAAGTGTGATGCACTAATTTTTGGTGCTCCAACTAACGTACCCATGTTCATACAGGCTTGATAAGCATGTAGCGCGTCTAGATCATCGCGTAATTTACCAATGACACGTGAAACTAAATGCATAACATGGCTATAACGATCAACTTGTAATAACTCTGCTACATGGCGAGTACCTGGTTCGCTGATGCGTGCAACGTCATTACGTGCTAAATCAACTAGCATTAAGTGCTCAGAAGTTTCTTTTTTATCTAAACGTAATTCTAATTCTAAACGTCCGTCTAGATCTTTATTGATGCTGCCATCGGGATTAAACCCTCGGCGACGAGTCCCCGCGATAGGATAAATTTCTACATCACGACTGGTTTGAGTGAATTTAATTGCACTTTCAGGTGAAGCACCAAATAAAATGAAATCACTGTCTTTTAAATAAAACATGTAAGGACTTGGATTGGTTTCTTTTAATTTTTGATAAGCAGAAATAGGATCTGGACAAGGTAAAGAGAAACTACGTGATGGTACAACTTGGAAGATATCGCCTTTAACAATATTGGTTTTTAACTGTTCAACAATGGCACAATATTCACTATCTGTTACATCAACCGAAACTTGTGCATCAATGCTCATTTGTTGGTTAATTGGTGCAATAAAGTTATCGCAGAAGCCTTGTAACTCGGTAATACGTTGAGTAATTCTAAATTGGCTTTCATCTGAATACAAACCACCAAATATACTACCTAATATTTGGCTTTTTTGAGTTTGATGGTCGTGGATCATCAAGGTTTCAGCCACATAAAAAACATAATCAGGAGTGGTATTTTCTCCATCAACCACATCAATTAATTGTTCAAAAGTGGCAATGAAATCATAAGCAAATACACCACCTAAAAATAAAGCTTCTGGATGTGATGATTTTTTAACAATACGATTTACTAAACAGCGGATAGCATCCATTGGTGATGCCGATTTTAAACGTTGGTCTTCATCGCCACTGGTATCTGATTGTGGAAAGGTAAGTTGTAGTTGGTTAGGTTGTTGTGCTGTAATGAATTGTGTTGAAAATTTAGGAGTAATAAAAGTCAGTAAATCTTTACCATTGTCGGTGAGCGCATCTAATGTAACAACTAAACCGTGGCAGGTTATTTTTAAGCAGGCGTCTACTAGGATCAAGCTTTTAAGATGGGCTTTACTTTCAATTTCTGCTGAATCAAATAACAAATGGTTTTGACTGTCAGCACTAATTTGTTGAAATAACCCTAAAGAATCTTGGATATAACTACAGTGTGCTTCAATGGTTTTTAATACGCCGATTGGGTGGTGAGTATTCATGTTTAAGTCCTTAATAATAAGTTAGCAAATAGTGTTTATGAGTTATTTGATTTGCCATCGCCAATTAAGGATTGTGCTTAATATGATCATTGTATTTTACCTGTTTTACTTTTGTTTGTTCCAAATATGAAAAAAGCCCGCAATATGCGAGCTTTAAAATTGGTTTTGTTGGGAAAATTAACTATACAAAAACCTCATTGCTCGCTTATGAGAATGAGTGCCACCAAGAATCTTTAAGAGTAATTGTATAAGAAATCATATATTATCTATCCCGTAATTATTAGAAGCTATTTTTTTGCATTATGCTTTTAATGTCAAGGTGATTTTTAGGATATTCATGTTAATTGATCTTCACTCACATACTAAAGCCTCAGATGGGCAGCTTACACCAAGTGAATTAGTACAACGCGCTGAAAATAGACAAGTTCATTTTTTAGCCATTACTGATCACGATACGGTTGATGGATTAGCTGAAGCAAAACAGTATATTCAAGATAATAATTTAAAACTGCAATTAATAAATGGTATTGAAGTGACAACTAATTGGTTGAATCATGAAATCCATGTTGTGGGCGTTAATATTGATCCAACTCATCCAGCATTGATTGAATTAATAAAAATACAAAAAGAAAAACGTGAACAACGTGCCATTGAAATGGGACGTCGTTTAGCAAAAGCCAATATTGATAACGTTTATGAAGGTGCCAAAGCATTAGCGGGAGATGGTGCTATTACGCGAGCTCATTTTGCGCGTTATTTAGTTGAAATTGGCATCGCTCCTACTTTCCCCAAAGTATTTGATAAATATCTTAGCCGCGGTAATACAGGTTATGTTCCTCATGATTGGGTCGATTTAGCTGAAGCAATTACTGTTATTCAGGCGGCTGGTGGACAGGCTATTCTTGCTCATCCTGATCATTATAAGCTATCTAATAAATGGTTAAGAAAATTACTTATTACTTTTAAAGCTGCTGGTGGTGATGCAATGGAAGTGGCGATGGGGCAACAATCTCCACAAATGCGTTTACAATTAGGCATGTGGAGTAAAGAATATGATTTACTTGCTTCGCAGGGCAGCGACTTTCATTTTGTAGGGCGCTGGAGAGATTTAGGGAAAAGTCTATTTTTACCTGATATTTGCCTACCAGTTTGGCATAATTGGCCTGCTTGTCAGACACAATAAATAGCAAACTATGTTTAACCCAATTTTTATCTAACATTTAAGAGATGTTTAAAGAGTAATTTATGAGTCAGTTTTTTTATGTACATCCTGATAATCCCCAAAAGCGATTAATGAAACAGGCTGCTGAAATAATCAATAAAGGTGGGGTCGTTATTTATCCAACCGATTCAGGGTATGCACTTGGTTGTGGTATTGATAATAAACGAGCGTTAGAACGTATTTGTCATATCAGAGATTTATGTAAAAAACATAACTTTACTTTAGTGTGTAAAGATCTCGCCGAGATTGCTGTTTATGCTCGTGTTGAAAATGCTGCATATCGAATGTTAAAAAACAATACGCCGGGCGCTTATACGTTTATTTTTAAATCGACTAAAGATTTACCTAAACGTTTAATGAATCCAAGTAAGCGTACTATCGGTATTCGTATTCCTGATAATGCGATTGCTTTAGCGTTATTAGAAGAGTTAGATACACCTTTAATGACAACTAGCCTTATTTTACCTGGCAAAAACACAACTGAGTTTGATCCAGAAGAAATTAGAGATCAGTTAGAACATCAAGTTGATTTAATCATCAACGGTGGTTATTTAGGTGAAGCACCTACAACAGTGATTGATTTGTCTGAAGATGAAGTTGTTATTTCAAGAGAAGGGGCGGGTGATTTAACACCTTTCCTATAAATAAAAATATAAGTAGTTATATAAAATATTAGTAGTGCTCGTTTTTAGCAGTCACGCTAAAGTGACGATACTATTTATTGGCATAATGAGAATTACCCAAAGGAATTTAAAATGAGTGAAAAATTACAAAAAGTCTTAGCACGTGCAGGATTAGGTTCTCGTCGTAAGATGGAAACAGTGATCGAAGAAGGGCGTGTTAGTTTAGATGGTAAAATTGTTGCCTTAGGCGAACGTGTCACACAAGAGCAAGTGATCCGTGTTGATGGTCATGTTGTTAAATACCAAGCTGCTGAAAGCGTTGTTTGTCGCATTTTAGCGTATAACAAACCTGAAGGTGAAGTTTGCACACGTAGTGATGAAGAAGGACGAAAAACGGTATTTGATCGTTTACCACAACTAAAAGGGGCGCGTTGGATTTCAATCGGTCGTCTTGATATTAATACATCTGGTTTATTGTTATTTACTACTGATGGCGAATTTGCCAATAAAATGATGCATCCAAGCCAACAAATTGAACGTGAATATGCTGTTCGTGTTTTTGGTGATGTAACTGAAGCTATATTAAATCGTTTACGCATGGGCGTTCAGCTTGAAGACGGTGAAGCGAAATTCTTAGATATTAAAGAGCATGGTGGAGAAGGCATTAACCGCTGGTTCCATGTTGTATTAACTGAAGGCCGTACACGTGAAGTTCGTCGTTTATGGGAAAGTCAGGGGTTGCAAGTTAGCCGTTTAATGCGTGTTCGTTACGGCAATATTATTTTAAATAATCAATTACCTCAAGGTGGGTGGCAAGAACTGTCACTAAAAGAAGTTAACTACTTACGTAAACTGGTGAATATGCCACGCGAAACAGAAACTAAAGTTCGTGTAGACACCAATAAAATTTCTAACCCTCAGGCGAGAATTCGTCGTGCTGTGAAAAAACATAATCAGCACCGTAAAGCGGGTGAACGTCGTCGTGTTACACGAACCAGAAGCTAAAGACTTAATATTGTTGTATTTTTTCATGTAATCGTCATGCAAAAAAAGATATAGTTATTTTAAGTCAATGAATTATTAAGAGGATGTGAAATATGATCAAGAAATGTTTATTCCCTGCAGCAGGTTACGGTACACGTTTTCTTCCTGCAACTAAATCTATGCCAAAAGAAATGATGCCACTTGTTAATAAACCTTTGATTGAATTTGGTGTTGATGAAGCAATTGAAGCTGGTATGACTGGAATGGGTATTGTTGTTGGTCGTGGCAAACACTCTATCGCGGATCATTTTGACCATAATTATGAATTAGAAAATGAAATTAGTGGTACGCCAAAAGAAGAGAAACTAAAAGATATCCGTAAAATTATGGATAACGCTCGTTTTTCTTTTATTCGCCAGCGTCAAATGAAAGGTTTAGGGCATGCAATATTAATTGGTAAAGAGTTGATCGGAGATCAACCTTTTGCTGTCGTACTTGCTGATGATTTATGTATCAATCAAGAAGGTGACGGTGTTCTAAAACAAATGGTGGCTTTGTACCAACAATTCCGTTGTTCTATTGTTGCTGTAGAAGAAGTACCTGAAGAAGAAATTCATAAATATGGTGTGATTAAAGGCTCTATCATCCGTGATGATATTTATCGTGTTGATGATATGGTTGAAAAACCTGCTCCAGGTACTGCACCAAGTAATTTGGCGATTATTGGGCGTTATATTTTAACTCCTGATATTTTTGATATTCTAGAAAATACAAAACCAGGTAAAGGCGGTGAAGTGCAAATTACTGACGCTTTATTAGAGCAAGCTAAATCTGGTTGTGTATTAGCGTATAAATTTAAAGGTAAGCGTTTTGATTGTGGTAGTGTTCCTGGATATATTGAAGCGACTAACTATGTATATGAAAATATTTATAAAGATGAGTAAAACCTTTAATTAATTTATTTGTTGTAAATATAGCCCTGCATTGTCAGGGCTTTTTATTACCATTATTCTATTATCGCAATCGCAATGTAATTGCTATTAAATACACTGTCGAATAAAGCCTTTATTCTTTTGTAAGTTATGTTTTGCTTGTTGCACATCAACGCCTGTTAAGATCATTACAATGGCTGTTTTACAATGATTACCTGAATCCATTAGTGCTTGCTCTGCCTTTTCTCTACTGCAATCTGTTGCTTCCATTATAATTTTCTTTTGTCGCTCAATAAGTTTTGCATTGGTTGCTTGTACATCTACCATTAAGTTGCCAAATACCTTACCACTTTTGATCATTGCACCTGTGGTTAGCATGTTAAGCACCATTTTTTGTGCGCTACCTGCTTTCATTCTGGAAGAGCCTGTAACAACTTCAGCCCCTACAATAATATCTAATGCAATATCAGCAATTTTTGCCATTTCACTATTTTGATTACAACATAGGCTAATGACTGTACAGCCTAACTGTTGTGCATATTGCATTGCACCAATAACATAAGGTGTTCGACCACTTGCGGCGATACCAACTAAAATATCGTTACTATTCATCTGTATTTTTTGTAAGTCTTCTTTACCTGCTTGTGTATTGTCTTCTGCATTCTCAACTGCTTTTAATATCGCACTTTTACCGCCAGCAATAAGTCCAATGACTTGTTCTTCTGGGCTACCAAAAGTAGGAGGACACTCACTTGCATCTAAAATACCTAAACGTCCTGATGTTCCTGCTCCACAATAAATTAAGCGGCCACCGTTATCTAATGCTTGTTTAATGGCATCTACAGCTTGTGCTATTTGCGGCAAAATCGTACTAATCGCAAGCGCTACTTTTTTATCTTCATTATTGATAATAGTGAGCATATCTAAGGTTGATAATGTATCGATATTCTCACTGGCTTTATTGCGACTTTCAGTTGTAAATTGTTGTAAAGATAAGCTCATAATAGGCTCTTAAGTTTAATAGTTTTTAACTCATAGGAAGTAAGTTGTTATACTAACAGCTCATTAAATAGAGTTGAATTGATATCATGGTTAAACAGGTTAATAAACATCCTCCAAGAGCAGAAGAACAAGCTGAAATAGTACTTTCTAATGATGTAAAAAATGATAAAAAGTTAGCCGCAGCTAAAGCTTTAAATAAAAAGCAAGATACGGCCCGTTTTGTCAAAAATAGTTTACAAATTTTATTAGGACTGTTGATTATTATGCTTTTTTTATCAATTGCTAAGGTCATTATTGGTTATTTTCAAAGTACTTTTCCTGCATCTATATTAGCCATGTTAATGCTATTTGTTGCGCTGTCATTGGGGGTAGTAAAATTAACTTGGATTGAGTTTACTGGGAATTTAATATTAAAATATTTAGCGTTATTATTTATTCCAGTTGGTGTTGGTTTGATTAATTATTTTGATTTGATTGCAGCTCATTGGTTAGTGATTGTTTTTTCTTTATTTTTTACCACGTTATTAACTATGTTTCTGGTAGGGCATTGTTATCAGTGGTTAGTTAAAGAGGAAAAATAATGTTTATTTATATTGCAGCACCACTGACTTTGTTATTGTTTTTTATGTCTAAAAAACTATACACATTAAAACCAATTGCATTATTAAATCCCGTACTTGTTACGATTTTTAGTTTAATTGCAGTTTTGTTAGCATTTGATATTTCTTTCATTGAATATCAGCAAGGTACTAAATTAATCACTGCGTTATTAGAGCCTGCTATTGTTGCGTTGGCTGTTCCCTTATATCTACAGTTACGAGTGATCCAGTCTCGCCTTAAATATATTTTGAGTGCCTGTTTATTAGCTGTGTTTGTGGCTTTTACTTGTGCATTTTTCATTATGCCGTTCCTTGGAGCTGATTTGATCACTGCAGCCTCTTTTGCGGCTCAATCTGTTACTACGCCTATTGCCATGGGGATCAGCCAAAACTTGAATGGTATTGTTTCATTAACTGCTGCGATGGTTATTTTTGTAGGAATTATCGGTGCAAGCATAGGCATACCATTTTTAAAATTATGCAGAGTACATAATAAACAAGCAATAGGTGTTGCAATAGGCTGTGCTTCACATGCATTGGGGACAGCAAAAGCATTGGAAGAAGATGAAGAATCGGGAGCTTTCTCATCTATAGCATTAATTATTTGTGCCATATTATCTGCGGTATTAATGCCTTTTTTATACCATTTAATTATTCAATAATGATAAAAAAACCGAAGCAAGCTTCGGTTTTTTAAGTTGATAATGCGTTTAATTAATAGTGATTAATCAGGCGCATAACCAAATTCACCAAGCTGTTTACCATCCAATAAAGCATAGTTATCTTGCATAACTAAACGTCCATCAATAAACCACGAAGCAGCAAGTGCATAAATTTGGTGTTCTTGTGTTAATACGCGTTCTGCTAATTCTTGTGCATTATCTTCTTCGAAGATAGGAACTTTAGCTTGTAACACGGTTGGTCCACTGTCTAACTCTGGTGTCACAAAGTGTACCGTCGCACCATGTTCTTTTTCACCAGCATCGATAGCGCGTTGGTAGGTATTTACACCTTGATATTTTGGTAACAAAGACGGATGGATGTTTAGCATTTTACCTGAATATTGGTTAACAAAATCTGGTGTTAAAATGCGCATAAATCCAGCCAATAAAATAAGATCTGGCTGCAGTTTATCTAACTCTGCTGTTAACAACCTATCGTATTCTTCACGTGAACTAATACCTTTGCTTTCAATTAAGATCGCGGGGATATTAGCTTCAGTAGCACGTTGTAATCCATAAGCATCTGTTTTATTGCTGATAACTGCAATGATTTCGATGTTATGATTATTGACTTGTTGCTTATGTAATTTATCGATTAGTGCTTGCAGGTTACTGCCGTTACCAGAGATAAGTACAACTATCTTTTTAGTTACCATGATATTATTTTATCTCTACTTGAGATTCACCTTCAGCTGCATCTTCGATATGACCTAATACCCAAGCATTTTCACCTTGTGCATTTAAAATCTCAACTGCTTTGTCTTTTTCAGCAGCAGGAACAACGATCATAAGCCCAACACCACAGTTGAATGTACGGTACATTTCTTCTGTTTCAACGTTACCATTTTCTTGTAACCAGTTAAAAATTGCAGGCCATTCCCAACTGCTTCCATCAACAACCGCTTTACTGCCAGCTGGTAATACTCGTGGGATATTTTCCCAGAAACCACCACCGGTAATATGTGAGATAGCATGTACTGGACAGTTTTTAATTAATTCTAATGTTGATTTAACATAAATTTTAGTTGGTGTTAATAGAGTGTCACCTAGCGTAGAGTCACCGAATGGTGCGCTTGTGTCTGCTTTTGATACTTCTAAAATCTTACGTACTAACGAGTAACCGTTCGAGTGAGGACCACTTGAACCTACTGCGATTAAAGCATCACCAGCAGCAACTTTAGTACCATCGATAGCTTCTGACTTTTCAACAACACCAACACAGAAACCTGCGATATCGTAATCATCACCTTCGTACATGCCTGGCATTTCAGCAGTTTCACCACCGATTAATGAACAGTTTGATAATAAACAACCCTCACCGATACCTGTTACTACGTCTGCTGCTACGTCTACATCTAATTTACCTGTTGCATAGTAGTCTAAGAAGAATAGTGGCTCAGCACCTTGTACGATAAGATCGTTTACACACATTGCAACTAGATCGATACCTACAGTGTCATGTTTTTTAAGGTCAATTGCTAAACGTAATTTTGTGCCAACACCATCAGTGCCCGCAACTAATAATGGCTCTTTATAACCAGTTGGCAGTTGACATAAAGCCCCAAAACCACCAAGTCCGCCCATTACTTCTGGACGTTTAGTGCGCTTTGCTACACCTTTAATACGTTCAACTAATGCTGTACCTGCGTCAATATCAACACCAGCGTCTTTGTAGCTTAAAGAGTTTTTTTGGTTGCTCACTTGTATTCCCCACAAAATAGAAGTTAAAAGCGAATATCGCTTTAAAAAGTTTAGAAGGTAAAAATTGCGCGTATTTTAGCATTTATATGACTAGGATCGAATTATTTCTGATAAGAATTTGTACTTTTAATGTAAGTTTTTACATATCTGGCGCCTAAGCTGTTAAATCAGGCTAATTTTTAAGTTATTTTATTGCATATTGATTCACTGATACTTGCATTAACACAAGATCTGCTTATGATCTGTTTTATATAAATAATTAAAATGGTTGTGTAAGTAGATGAAAATTAATGTGTTGGTACGTGTTGTTGCTGTAATAAGTATATTTTTTTCGGTGCACAGTATCGCTTTACCTGAAATAAGCCCATATAAAGGCTTAGTCTTAGCGCAGGGAGCGAATGAAGGAGAATTAAGAGAGCAAGCTTTACAGCAAGTGCTCATTAAAGTTTCTGGTAACATCGATGTTAATAAATTAGATGAAAGTAAAGCGCTAACAAAACATATCTCTTCTATATTATCGCAATTCGGTTACCAACAAATTGGTAATGCTCGTTTTTACTATGCTCTATTTGATTCACGCAAAATTAATAAAGCTTTAGTTGATATGCAACAACCTATTTGGGGAGAAACTCGTCCTAAACCTTTAATTTGGTTAGTTAATGAAGACAGACAAATTACTTCAGAGCATATGATAAATAGCAGTCAAGATAGTTCTATTTCTTGGGGATTAACAAAATCACAATTAACACGAGGTATTAGTGCACAATTTCCATTAATTGATTTAGATGACTCACTTGCAATTAGAGCATCAGATATAAGCGGACGTTTTTATCAAACCATTGCAAATGCTTCAAAGCGTTATGATGCTGAATATTTTGTATTAGCTAATTTAGTAAAAACAGGCGATGGTAAATCACAATTAAAATGGGAATTAGTGCAATACAATGCGCAAAGTAAAAAAAGTAAGGTGTTAATAAAACAAACAAATAGAGGCTCTAAATCGTATGTAATGTCTATTATGCTCAGTGATATTGCTGATTATTATGCAAAACAATTTGCCATTTTAGAAAATAATGGAGAAAAATTAACACAGGAATTAAATGTTAAAAATATTAATTCTTTAAAAGATTTAACAGGTTTAAATTCATTATTAGATGGCTTAAATGCAGTAGACTCTTTTGAAATTGTCTACATCTCAGAACATCAAGTAAAAGTGTCAGTGACACTGAAAGGTGGTTTGATGAGTTTAAAGAATGCCTTGAATGTACAAACACATTTACAAAAAGATTTGTCGTCAGGATCTACATTCTTTTATAAATGGAAACCATAGAGAATTTAATGCCTCAAGATGAATTACGATTTCAATATCCATTATTAGCGTTAAAATTTCCAGACGATGAAACGTTTGCTAGTTTTTACCCAGGACAAAATGCTGAACTATTAACCCTACTTAAAAATAGTGTAGTAGGGATAGGTGAGCCTATTTTGTATATGTGGGGAGAATCTGGAAGTGGCCGCTCACATTTATTACATGCTTTATGTTCTGAAATTGATGAACGTGGAGAAAGTGTTGCTTATATTCCCTTGCATCATCACCGCAGTATGACCTTAGATATTTTTGAAAATATGGAAAATGTTACTTTAGTTTGTATTGATAATGTAGATGCAATTGCTGGTAATAAAAAGTGGGAAAAAGCATTATTTGATTTTTATAATCGCTGGTTAGACAACAAAGAGCATAGAGTCCCTGGTGCGAGCTTAGTTATTGTTGCTAGTGACTTACCAAAGCAAATTGGTATTGAGTTGGTCGATCTTGTTTCCCGTTTAGAGTGGGGGGCTTGTCACCACTTGGAGCCTCTTACCGATGAAGAGAAATTAGGTGCATTACAATTGCGAGCACAATTAAAAGGAATGCGTTTGCCAATTGATGTTGGTCGCTTTTTACTTAATCGACTTTCTCGTGAAATGTGCATGTTATTGAATACATTAGATCAATTGGATAACGCTTCATTGGAAGCAAAACGTAAACTAACCATCCCCTTTGTAAAAGATGTCTTACGTTTATAGCCTAAAAGATAAAGCCACTCAGCGAGTGGCTTTATCTTTTTAATAGTATTTAAAATTATTCTTTAGATTTCTTTTTACGAATACTTAATCCTAGTTCTCGCCCTTTATGTTTAGCAAAATAAATATTACCCGCTAAAAATAAACTCGCTAAAATTAACTCAATAATGGCTAATCCTAGTTCTGCACCACTCATTAATATGACACACGCGTGCATAACATATATGAGCGAAATAAAACCACTCCAAGCATAAGTGTATGGATTACCTTTAAGGATCCCTTTTAATGGGAATAAGAGTGGAATAAACCAAATGGCCGTTATCAACCATGGATTAATATCTAATGCAGGTGGGGATAAATACAGATGCCAAATAGGTACCAATAATAACAGTCCAAAATACCCACATTGTGCAAGACGTTGAAATTGTAAAGTGCTCATCTAAATCCTTTTAGTTAATACGCTAAATAGTGGTAACGACAGTTAAAGGATCGCTAATACCGATTCTGGCGGACGACCGATCGCTGCTTTTCCATTAGCAACGACAATAGGCCGTTCAATTAATGATGGATTCGCATGCATTACTGCTATTAATGCCGATTCATCTTCTTCAGATGCAAGGTTTAACTCTCTATATAGTTTTTCCTTTGTACGCATTAATTGTCGAGCAGAGGTAAAGCCTAATTGTGAAATTAACTGTTTAATTGTTTCATTTGATGGCGCAGTTTCTAAATATTTTATTATTTCAACATCATGCTGAGTATTTTTAACTAAAGCTAATGTTTCACGGCTTTTAGAGCAACGTGGATTATGGTAAAAAATAATACTTGTCATAATAACCTCTTTATTTATTAAATTGCTTATTCGGCAGGCCAAATTGCAATGTAATCTTCTAATTTTTCAGGATCTATTTGCGTTTCGGAAATGATTTTTCCACGAATAGAATGCCCGCCTTTGTGCATCGCCGATTGATTTCCTGTAAGTAAAGGGTGCCACTGTGGTAGGGGCTTTTCTTCTATCAATAACTTATAAGCACAGCTTGCTGGTAACCAGTGAAATTGCTCAACATCCTCTAATGAAATTTTCACACAGTCAGGCACTAACTTAAAACGTTTTTCATATTTTCTGCATTGGCATGTTTTAGTGTGTAGGAGATGACAAGCTACATTAGTAAAATGCAACTCTTCTGTTTCATCATCAATAAGTTTATTAAGACAGCACTTTCCACAACCATCACAAAGTGATTCCCATTCGTTCTGAGACATTTGAGAAAGCGTTTTTTTTTCCCAAAATTTTTCTGTTACATTTTTCATTAAATAGAGCCTTATTCAACAACTATTTTAGGATGTTGGATACGTTCAGATAAATAACTTACAGCGGTTGCAAAGTAATAAGAACGATTCCAATGCATTAGTACTTTGTAATTGTTATAGGCTAAATAAACTCGTCCATTTTCATCATCAGGGATAACAACAGAAGCTTGTAAATCAAAATCTGGTAAGTCTTTTCCATCATATCGGCGAACACCTAATGCTTGCCATTCCTTTAATGATTTCTGTTGTCTAATACCTGCTAAGCTTTTATCGAAATCATTCGGTAGTTTGACTTGGCGTCCCCATGTTTGCTGGTCATTCCAACCTTCTGTTTTAAGGTAATTTGCTGCTGAAGCGAATACGTCTGCAGGTGTATTCCAAATGTCTTTTTTACCATCACCATCATAATCAACTGCATAGTTTAAGTAAGAAGTTGGCATAAATTGAACTTGTCCCATGGCACCTGCCCATGAACCAATAAATTTATCTTGGCTAATATGGCCTTCTTCTAAAATAGTTAATGCGGCAAATAATTGCTTTTTAAATAACGCTTCTCGGCGACCTTCATAAGCCATAGTTGTTAATGAGGAGATAATATAATGACGACCCGTCAATTTACCAAAGTTAGTTTCAATTCCCCATAAGGCAACAATAAAGCGCGGTTGCACACCGTATTCTTTTCCAATTTTGTGTAATAACTTATAGTGTTTTGTGTAGGCATCACGTGCTTGCTGGATTTTCCAATTAGGCACAGCTCGTGGAATATAAGTATCTAGCGTCATTTTAAACTCGGGTTGTTCTTTATCTGAAGAAACACTCCGCTGTAGAAATTCAACGTTTTCAAAAGCTGAATCAATCACGCCTTTATCGATACCTAAAGTGAGGGCTTCTTGTTTCAGGTTCTCTACGTATTGAATAAATGAAATATTACGTTCAACGCTCGCAACACTGGTTGTTGAATACCCCAATAAGACTAAAACTGGCAGTATGCTTAGGTAACGAACAATTTTTTTTGAAAATAAACTTATTTTTTCCATTATTGCGATTCCTGTTTTTTTTGTGTCCAATTTTTATGCTCTTTTAAATGATCAACTGGCGGTGGTGGCAATTGTAAATAAAAGCCGGCTCTACTGACTTCTTGTATCACTTTTGTTGCATCTGCCATAACCATTTTTGTGTTTTCAGTGATATTTAATATAGTCACCAATTTTGGTGGGCCAAATTGTTCTAGCAAAGGAGTGGGGACTTGCTCAAAGTCATCTCGTTTTGCAACAAAAAGGTAGGTCTGTGGTTTACGGATACTTTTATATACAGCACATAACATAATACTTATCTAGCCCTTTACTTGCCTAATGTTGATGCAAACTATAACATGCATAAGCGTTTATTTTTTATAGAAATTCGCTGAATTTTATGTCAAATGATAAAGATTAGATTAGAAAGGATAATTATGGCGTTAAAATCGTTAAATTTTACCTTGTTAGTAGTGAATCTTGATAGTGAAACGCTTTCAGAACTTGCCGAAGAATTAAATAAAAGACGGCTGATGGCTCCTGAATTTTTTGCTCAAACACCTATGGTGGTTAATATTGTAAAAACATCGTTAAATATCGATTTTTTACAACTACAACGTACAGTTGAAGAGCATGGTTTTATCTTGACAGGTATAACAGGCAAAGTCTCAAAAGAACAAAAACAGCAAGCGAATGAACACTCTATTGCTGTATTACATGGATCAACAAGACAAGTTATTAAAGCAGTTCCTGCAACGCAAGTGTCGGAACAATTAGAAGAAATAGTTGTCCCAGCTGAAGAAACGGATGATGTAGTTGATATTCCACCATCATTTGTAGTGAGTGATGTTAAAACAAAAGTACATGTTGGTCGGGTACGCTCTGGACAACAAATTTATGCTAAAGAATGTGATTTAGTCATTAATGGTGATGTGGGGGCTGGAGCAGAAGTTATCGCAGACGGATGTATCCATGTTTATGGTGCGTTAAGAGGTAAAGCTTTAGCCGGAGCAATGGGTAATACCAATGCCGCTATTTTTTGCCAAACTTTACAACCTGAATTAGTGTCAATTGCTGGTGTTTACAAATTAAGTGAAGCATTACCTGAGAATATGTGGTCAACGGCTTGCTCTGTCTCTTTGGATGAGCAAAATATGGTTTTTTCAAGTTTAAATAAAATTTAACATTAGAAAGGAAAGTTATATGGCAAAGGTAATTGTTGTCACATCAGGTAAAGGCGGTGTTGGTAAAACAACGAGTAGTGCTGCTATTGGTACTGGGTTAGCAAAAACAGGTGCTAAAACAGTGATCATCGATTTTGATATTGGCTTGAGAAATTTAGATCTGATCATGGGATGTGAGCGTCGTGTTGTTTACGATCTTATTAATGTTATCAATGGTGAAGCAAATTTACAGCAAGCGTTAGTGAAAGATAAACGTGTTGATACTTTATATATTTTACCTGCATCACAAACACGTAATAAAGATGCTTTAACACAAGAAGGTGTGGCTGAAGTTATTGATGCTTTAAAAGCAGACGGTTTTGAATACATCATTTGTGACTCTCCTGCAGGTATTGAGCAGGGCGCAATGATGGCATTATATTTTGCCGATGAAGCTGTTGTCACCACCAATCCAGAAGTGTCATCGGTTCGAGATTCTGATCGTATTACTGGCATGTTATCTAGTAAGTCTTACCGTTCAGAAAAACAGATGGAGCCAGTGAAAGTACATTTGTTGATCACTCGTTATTGTCCTGAGCGTGTTGAGCGTGAAGAAATGTTGAGTATTGAAGATATTGATGACTTATTAGGTATTGACTTAATTGGTGTTATTCCTGAGTCTAAAGATGTATTAAGTGCATCAAACTTAGGTGAGCCAGTTATTTTAAATCAAGAAAGTGATGCAGGGAAAGCTTATCAAGATGCTGTTGATAGATTGTTAGGCTTTCAACGAGATTTACGTTTTGTTACTGTTGAAAAGAAAGGCTTTTTGAGCCGTATATTTGGGAGTTAATATGGGATTATTAGAATATTTTCGTAAGGAAAAACCTAAAAAAGGCACTGCAAAATTAGCTAAAGACCGTTTACAAATTATTGTGGCTCATGAGCACTCTAGTTTTGACGTTCCTTCGTATATGCCGGAGTTACAAAAAGAACTTGTTGCTGTGATCCGCAAATATATGGATATTTCATCAGACGATGTTAAATGTGAATTTAATGATAAAGCAGATGATGATATGTCGGTGCTTGAAGTAAATGTAACATTGCCTAAACAAAAATAATGTAGTTAAAATTAATCGCTAACTATTGCAGAGTTTGTGTTTATTTAGCTGATCGTTTTACATAAAAATGCGACTAATTAGTCGCATTTTTTGTATTCAGATTATTATACCAATCACAATAAATAGCGGATCTATTTTACTGCTTAAAACAAGTCACTTCTTTGTTATAAATTTCGTAAAAGGGGCTGCCATTTACGTCTTGAATTGAACTTTTTTTCAGCGTGAAATTCAGATAACATATTTAATGTAATCGCTATTATTACTTCGGTTGACTACTTTTTATCAATTAACATAATACTTTGGTCTGTTACGACAGTGATCCTATTAATAATGACTGGTGTTACAGGCTTGTCTTGAGCGCCTGTTTGCACGTTGGCTATTTTATCAACCACATCCATGCCTTTGGTTACTTTACCAAAGACTGCATAACCCCAATTACCACCAGAGGCATCTAAAAATAAATTATCTTTATGATTAATAAAAAACTGACGGGTTGCTGAGTGAGGGTTACCGGTACGAGCCATCGCAATAGTGCCACGTTCATTACTTAATCCATTACGAGATTCATTTTTAATTGGAGCATTCGTTTCTAAACGCTCTCCTGAAGCTAAAAATCCTCCACCTTGGATCATAAATCCTTTAATGACTCGATGAAAAGTACTCTGCTTGAATTCATCTTTCTCTATATAAGCTAAAAAATTCGTAACACTCGCAGGAGCTTGTTCAGGAAAAAGCTCAAGAGTAATTTGCCCTTTATTTGTATCTATTACAATCATTGGATTATTTGCTGCAAGTACCAGGTGACTAGTAAATAATAAGATCAGGGCAGTTATGTATTTCATGGTAGTTCCTTAACTATAAATAATTTAAATAATATTGGTGTGCGTTAAAACTTTTGCAGTTTATCGTTGAGCTCTTGGTCTTTAATAATTTGGTTTAATAATTGTGATAGTTGTTTATTTAATTCTTCTCTAATACGTGAAACATTGGTTGAAAAAGGAGCCTCCCACTGATTATTTGAGCGGAACAATTTAACAAAGCTTTTATCTTGATAGGTCAGCTGTACCTTAATGATCATTTGTGTTGATGCGTTATAGCTTACTGCACCTTCTGTGACCGTTGTTAATGCTTTAATTAATCTAATATCTACTTTGTAATCACTTACGTTAGCTGTTTTTAATTTATTTGTTATCCAAGCTTGTTTTAAATTGTTTTCGACGAGTACTCGTAATGATTGACGTTCATTGATTAATTGAGCAACGTTATCACCATCAACTATTTCGATTAAATGACGAGCAATACGATAATCTTGACTATTTATTTGCCAAGCGTGAGGATTAGAAAATTGATAAGTTCCCGTTTCAAGAGGCTGTTTAGAATTAATATTAAGATCTGCTGGGATAGTAGAACACCCCATTAATATTAATAAAGTAGCAATAATTAATGATGGTTTAAAGTAAGTAGCAAACATCCTAAGATCCTTTGAGGCAATGTGGTACACATCATAACAAACCTATTATCTAAGTGGGTTATAAATATAAGCTTGTAAGCATAGTTGTATTAATTTTAAGCGACATTATTTTATAAATTGTATTATTGAAGCAATATGCCTGTACTTTTTACGCTTATTAATCACTTTGAGCTGTATATGATAAAAGTACCCATTACCTTATAAATAAATTTTTTTGTACAAAATATGATCAAGGCTACTAATTTTTTTTCCAAGAAGATCCTTGTCATATTAAGTTAATCTTTCTGTAACACTGATGAACTCTAGGCTAGCGATGGTTATCCACTTTTTCTGTGGATAACTCTGTGGGAAGTTAATGAAGATCACGCTGCAACCCTTGATATACCTTAGGTTTGATTAAATAGAAGTATTTTTAAGCATAAAAAATAAGTCTTATTTTTCAATTGGTTATAATCGTCAAGTGGTTTTTTTTTAGTTTTTATTGTTATTTTAAACCCTTCTTTTGTTTTTTACCCTGTCAACTATTTTCTGTGAATTATTTTTAAATTTTTAAAATTATTTTAATTGACAATCATCTCCTTTCTTGAGTTTGTATTGACTGTTTTATGAACACCACTTTTTATAACCTATATGAAGTTAATGGCTATTATTATTGGTGTTTTTATAAACTTTTATCTATTTTATAAAGTCTTTAAAGTAAATTTTTAATCTTTTAATGTATATAAATACTAAATTCGTTCGCAAATGTTTGTGTAACAGTTGTTTTCACTTGTTTATTGAAAAGTCATCTTTATCTCTATTTAAATCTGTCGTTTTGTTCGTAAACAATAATGGTAATATTGCAGCTTAAGCCAAGATAATATTGAGGATCTATGAGTAAACCTTTTGAATTAGTTTGTCCTTTTTCACCCGCGGGAGATCAACCGCAAGCAATTTCAGAATTAGTGGATGGATTAGAGTCGGGTGTTGCATTCCAAACTCTCTTAGGGGTAACCGGCTCAGGTAAAACATTTACCTTAGCTAATACTATTGCTCAAGTGAATCGCCCTACGTTGATCTTGGCTCCTAATAAAACACTTGCCGCACAACTTTATGGGGAAATGAAAGCTTTCTTTCCTAATAATGCGGTTGAATATTTTGTTTCTTATTATGATTATTATCAGCCTGAAGCTTATGTGCCTAGCTCAGATTCGTTTATTGAAAAGGATGCGGCAGTTAATGCACACATTGAACAAATGCGGTTATCTGCAACAAAAGCGTTATTAGAACGTGATGATGTAGTTCTTGTTGCTTCTGTATCTGCTATTTATGGTTTAGGTGATCCTCAGTCTTATTTAAAAATGATGTTGCACATTAGTGTCGGTGAAATTATTTCGAGTAGAGATATTTTGCAACGCTTAGTGGATATTCAATATACACGTAATGAAACTGAATTAAGCCGTGGTACTTTCCGCGTTCGTGGAGAGGTGATTGATATTTTCCCCGCGGATTCTGAAAAAGAAGCCATTAGAGTTGAGTTATTTGATGATGAAGTTGAGGGGATCAGTATTTTTGATCCTTTGACTGGACATGTCATTGAAAGGTTATCTCGAACCACCATATTTCCTAAAACACATTACGTAACGCCTAGAGAAAAAATATTAAGCGCCATTGATGGCATTAAAGAGGAGTTACAAGAGAGAAAGAAAACTTTTCTTGATGAAAATAAACTTGTTGAAGAGCAACGTATTTCACAGCGTACATTATACGACTTAGAAATGATGAACGAGTTAGGCTATTGCTCCGGTATTGAAAACTATTCCCGATATTTATCAAGTCGTGGAGTAGGGGAAGCACCGCCTACACTATTTGATTATCTCCCTAAAAATGGTTTATTAGTCATTGATGAAAGTCACGTAACAGTGCCTCAAATTGGTGCTATGTATAAAGGTGACCGATCACGTAAAGAGAATTTGGTGAATTATGGTTTCCGTTTACCTTCTGCTTTAGATAACCGTCCTCTGAAATTTGAAGAATTTGAAAAACTTGCTCCACAAACTATTTATGTTTCTGCTACGCCAAGTGATTACGAAATAGATAAATCACAGGGAGATGTAGTAAGGCAAGTTATACGACCAACAGGATTGTTAGATCCTATTATTGAAGTGCGCCCAGTCAGTACTCAAGTTGATGATTTATTGTCAGAAATTAATATTAGAGTGCCTAAAAGTGAGCGTGTATTAGTGACAACGTTAACCAAACGTATGGCTGAAGATTTAACTGAATATTTAAACGAACATGGTATCAAAGTGCGTTATTTACATTCAGATGTTGATACCGTCGAGCGTGTAGAGATTATCCGTGATTTACGTTTAGGTGTATTTGACGTGTTAATTGGTATCAACTTGTTACGAGAAGGTTTAGATATACCCGAAGTTTCACTAGTGGCGATTTTAGATGCTGATAAAGAAGGTTTTTTACGTTCTGAACGTTCATTGATTCAAACCATGGGGCGTGCTGCACGTAATCTAGAAGGAAGAGCTATCTTATATGCGGATAGAGTTACTGATTCAATGCGTAAAGCGATTAAGGTAACGGAAGATCGAAGAATATTACAGGATGACTTTAATAAAGCGAATGGTATAACACCGCAAGGTTTATCAAAAGAAGTACAAGATGTGATGCAATTAGGCCAAAATCCACAACCTAAAAGCAATATAACACCACTTAAAGTCGCTGAAAATAATTCACAATACCAAGTGAATAAAGGCTTACGTAGTGAGAAAGATATTCTTAAAGCGATAGCTACATTAGAAAAAGAGATGTTTGCTTGTGCTAAAGCATTAGAGTTTGAAAAAGCTGCACAACTTCGAGATCAAGTCAGTAAGTTACATGAGCAACTTGTTTCGATGGGATAAGTATTATTATTTTATGCAAAGCTACCTAGTGACAGTAATACTGTCACTAGGTATTTATATTACGATATTAAAGTATTGAAAAACCTTCATTTTCTAATAATTTAATTAAAGAAATAAGTGGCAAACCAATGAGACTATTTGGATCTTTGCCATCGAATTGACTAAATAAACTAATGCCAAATCCTTCACTTTTAAAACTACCCGCACAGTTATAAGGTTCTTCTTTATTAAGATAATTAGTGATCATTTCATCAGATAATTCTCTAAAGTACACATCATAAGGTTCTACTAATGATTGCACTTTTCCTGTTTTACTATTAACAACAGCAAGACCCGTATAAAAAGTAACATGTTGAGCACTTGCTGCTTTTAGTTGTTTAAATGCATTCTCAAAGTTACCTGGTTTTCCAAGAATTTTTCCGTTATTTAAACAGACTTGATCAGATCCAATAATTAATGAATCAGGAAAATCGTTAACGACTGCTTGTGCTTTTGCAATTGCTAGTCTCTCTACTAATTGAATTGCTGTTTCTCCAGGTAGTTCCTCTTCGTTAACCTGTGGGTTAGCTGTGGAAAAGTCTAAATGCAGCTTTTCTAATAGCTGTTTTCTAAATGGTGAAGTTGATGCTAGCACTAGCTTTTGTGGCATAATTAACCCTACTTAAGTATAAAAATAAGTTTATTTTAAGGACTGTGAAAGAATAAAGCGATAGCTGAATAAAAACTTACGAAAAATAACGCTTTTTCTTTGACTATATTGCACTCTATCTATATTATTCGCGACCATGCAAAAGGTTAAACTACCGATTAGCGTTGATTCTGTTCGCGCTGCTAATAATAGATTAGAGATAGAAGCTAGTCTCGATAAGTCGTTATTAAGCAGATTAAGAGAGTCAACAAACAGTATTAACTCTGATATCGATACTTATTTTTCGTTTAATGTTGATCAGCAAAAGCTGAAAATCATTGAAGGTAAAGTGAGTGTCGCAGTAGAACTCACTTGTCAACGGTGCAATGAGCCTATGACTTATCAGTGTGAATCTGAATTTACGTATTGTCCCGTTCTTAATAAAGAGCAGGAAAATAATTTACCAGACGTTTATGAGCCAATTTATTACGATGAAAATGGCGAGGTAAACCTTCATCAAATAGTTGAAGATGAGCTGTTATTAACACTTCCGCAAATTGCAAAACATGCAATTGAAGAATGTCAATATAGCAACTACGAAAGTAGCTTCGGCGAAATTGAAGAAGAGGAAGAACGTCCTAACCCATTTGATGCTCTAGCTCAGCTAAAGCGCAAGTAACAAGCAGGAATTTTAAAAATGGCAGTACAAAAAAGTCGTAAGACTCCTTCAAAACGCGGTATGCGTCGTTCACATGATGCACTAAGTGCACCTACTTTAACTGTTGATAGCACTTCTGGTGAAACTCACCGTCGTCATCACGTTACTGCTGACGGCTTCTACAAAGGCAAAAAAGTAATCGAAAAGTAAGCGATTATTTTGCGTAACTTTACCATTGCGCTAGATGCCATGGGGGGAGATTTTGGCCCCCATATTTCCTTATCTGCAAGTTCAAGAATTCTACAGTTACATCCCAATTTATCACTGCTTATCGTTGGTGATAGTCAGCAACTTATCCCTTTATTAAAAAAACACTTATTACTAGATCATGCTCGTGTCAAATTTATAGATGCACCAGAAACCATATCAATGGAAGATAACCCTGTTTCTGTTTTACGTCATCGGGTTGAATCTTCAATGCATATAGCATTACAACTTGTTGCAAGTGGTGAGGCTGATGCTTGTGTTAGTGCAGGGAATACAGGTGCATTGATGTTGTTGGCAAAGCATACATTAAAAACATTAGAAGGCATTTCACGTCCTGCATTAGTGGCTGCTTTACCTAATAATGACGGTGGTCATAGTTATTTAATGGATTTAGGTGCTAACCTACAATGCGACAGTGATACTTTATTCAATTTTGCACTCATGGGCAGTGTTTTATGTGAAAAAGTGGAGCAATTGAGTTCTCCAGCTGTTTCATTATTAAATGTCGGTCGAGAAAGTAATAAAGGTAGTGATGTCATAAAGCGTTGCGCAGATTTATTAAACAGAACAGAACATATAAATTATACAGGTTTTATCGAGGCCAACGAATTATTTGAGAATCGTGCTGATGTTGTGGTTACAGATGGTTTTAGTGGTAATATCGCGCTGAAAAGTTATGAAGGTATGGGGCGTGTTTTTTTTGCTCAATTGCATAAGGCAATGAATGCAACGTGGTATAGCCGTTTATTGGGTAAAGTCTTGAACCCGATAATAAACAAGCAATTAAAACATTTACATCCAGATCTGTATAATGGCGCAAGTTTGATAGGATTACGTGGTATTGTTGTTAAAAGTCATGGGAGTGCTAATGTTGAAGCATTTACTTATGCAATGGAACAAGCCATTAAAGAAATTCAATGGCAGATACCAGCTTGTATTACAGCAAGGTTGGAATCTGTCTTAGTAGAGCGAGATTGTTTATCACATGAATAGCAAAATTATAGGTACGGGTAGTTATTTACCAACAGCAGTACGAACTAACCAAGATTTAGAAAAAATGGTTGATACAAGTGATGAATGGATCACTGTGCGTACTGGTATTAAAGAGCGTCGTATTGCTAATGAGCAAGAAACTATTGCTTATATGAGCAAACAAGCTGGCGATAAAGCATTAGAAGCTGCGGGTATGACTGCAAGTGATTTAGATTTAATTATCGTAGCGACAACAAGTAACCATAACGCTTTTCCTTCAGCTGCATGTGAAGTACAAAATCTTTTAGGTATTTACGATATTCCTGCGTTTGATGTATCTGCAGCGTGTGCTGGTTTTGCCTATGCATTAAGTGTTGCTGATAACTTTATCAAAGCAGGTTCTGCAAAAAATGTTTTAGTGGTTGGTGCAGATGCACTTGCTAATACTTGTGATCCAGAAGATCGAGGCACAATCATCTTATTTGGTGATGGTGCAGGTGCTGTGATCGTGAGTGCAACAGAAGAAGTAGGCATTTTATCTACACATATTAATGCTGATGGTCGTTTTGGTGATTTATTAAAACTACCCAATGTAGAGCGTGGTAATCAGCAAGCATTAACAAACTCATACTTATCAATGACTGGTAATGAAGTTTTCAAAGTGGCCGTTAAAAAACTAAGCCAGGTGGTAGTAGATACATTAGCAGCTAATAATATTGAAAAAGATAAATTAGACTGGTTAGTACCACATCAAGCGAATCAACGCATTATTGCTGCGACTGCTAAGAAATTAGGTATGTCAATGGATCAAGTTATTCTAACACTTGATAAACATGGTAATACGTCAGCAGGTTCCGTACCGCTTGCATTAGATGAAGGTGTTCGAAGTGGTAAAATAAAACCGGGCCAATTAGTGCTATTAGAAGCATTTGGTGGTGGGTTTACTTGGGGCAGTGCATTAGTTGTAATGTAAATATTCAGTGTGATTATTACAACACAAGATTTTAGTTTTAAAATATATTAATAGAAAATTTAGGAATAAAGATGACAAACTTTACATTTGCCTTTCCTGGCCAAGGATCTCAAAGTATAGGCATGTTAGCTGATTTAGCTGCAAATTATCCTGTAGTGATTGATACATTTAAAGAAGCAAGTGATGTATTAGGCTATGACCTTTGGGCACTAACTCAAGATGGTACTGCGGAAGCATTAAATCAAACAGACAAAACTCAACCTGCGCTATTAACCGCATCAGTTGCTATTTGGCGAGTATGGGCTGAAATTGGTGGCGAAAAGCCAACGACTATCGCAGGTCACAGTTTAGGTGAATACTCTGCTTTAGTTTGTGCTGGGGTTATTGACTTTAAAGATGCCGTTAAATTAGTAGAGCTTCGTGGACAATTAATGCAACAAGCAGTACCTGCCGGTGTTGGTGCTATGTATGCCATTATTGGTTTAGATGATGCTAAAATTGCTGCTGCTTGTGAACAAGCTGCACAAGGTGAAGTTGTTTCTCCTGTGAACTTTAACTCTCCAGGTCAAGTGGTGATCGCAGGTAATAAAGATGCTGTAGAGCGTGCTGGTGTTTTATGTAAAGAAGCTGGTGCGAAACGTGCATTACCATTACCTGTTTCTGTTCCTTCACATTGCGCCTTAATGAAACCAGCTGCTGATAAATTAGCGGTTGCACTAGAAGCATTAACATTTAGTGCTCCTCAAGTGGCTGTGATTAATAATGTTGATGTGGTTGCTGAAACGGATGCAGATAAAATTAAAGATGCTTTAGTTCGTCAATTATATTGTCCTGTTCGTTGGACTGAAATTGTAGTGAAAATGGCAGAGCAAGGTATCAACTTACAAGTTGAAGCTGGTCCAGGCAAAGTATTAAGTGGTTTAGTTCGTCGTATTGACAAAAGCTTTACTGCACAAGCAATTAACGATACAGCAAGTTTACAAGCTGCATTAACTGCTGTTAAAGGAGAATAAAAAATGAGTATGACAGGTCAAGTAGTTTTAGTTACTGGTGCAAGCCGTGGTATTGGTCGTGCAATTGCTGAAAGTTTTTTAGCATTAGGTGCAACCGTTTTAGGCACTGCAACAAGCGAAAATGGTGCAGCTGCAATCAGTAAATATTTAGGTGATGCTGGCAAAGGTTTTGTACTAAACGTTACTGAAAATGAATCAATTGAAGCTTTATTTGCAGATATCAAAAAAGAATTTGGTAGTGTCGATGTATTAGTTAACAATGCAGGTATTACACGTGACAACCTATTAATGCGTATGAAAGATGCAGAATGGGATGACATTATTGAAACCAACTTAACGCCTATTTTTAAATTAAGTAAAGCCGCACTTCGTCCTATGATGAAAAAACGTGTTGGCCGTATTATTAATGTTGGTTCTGTTGTTGGTACAATGGGTAATGCAGGACAAGCAAACTATGCTGCAGCTAAAGCGGGCGTGATTGGTTTTACTAAATCATTAGCACGTGAAGTTGCAAGTCGTGGCATTACAGTTAATACAGTTGCACCAGGTTTTATTGAAACTGATATGACTAAAGCATTAAATGAAGAACAACGAGCTGCAACATTAGCAAATGTACCGGCAGGTCGTTTGGGTGATCCAAAAGAGATTGCTGCTACTGTTGTATTTTTAGCTTCTGAAGGTGCTGCTTATATTAATGGTGAAACAATTCACGTTAATGGTGGCATGTACATGGTTTAAATTTTTAACAATGTTGTTAAAAATTAAGCTAAAAATAGATATTCTACTAATTTTTTGATTAAAATCTAAAAATAACTGGTCTAACCAGTGATAGAATACTTGAATATTAAACGCGATAGAATAAACTACCGCTACTAAACGCAAAAGCGTAATTACAAAGGAAAATAAAAATGAGCAATATCGAAGAACGCGTAAAAAACATCATCGTTGAGCAACTTGGTGTTCAACTTGACGAAGTTAAAAACGAAGCTTCTTTCGTTGACGATCTTGGTGCTGATTCACTTGACACAGTTGAGCTTGTAATGGCTCTTGAAGAAGAATTTGATACAGAGATTCCAGATGACGAAGCAGAGAAAATTACTACTGTTCAATCTGCGATTGATTACGTTGTAAACAACGGTTAATTCTTCACTTTCATCAGTGTTGAAATTTTCTAAAGGCGGTCTTCTGACCGCCTTTTGTATATTTATTATTAAGTATTTAACTTTAATAATAACTAAGCATTTTACATAAAGTCTTTAGTTATTATTTTTAAAGTCTCATTAGGAGAGTCTAGTGTCAAAGCGTCGAGTTGTAATAACCGGTTTAGGTATGCTATCACCAGTAGGTAATACGGTGGAGCAATCATGGGAAGCTGTACAAGCAGGGAAAAGTGGTATTTCAAATATTGAACACTTTGATACTGAAAAGTTCTCTACTAAATTTGCAGGTTTAATCAAAGACTTTAATGTCGAAGAATACATGCCTAAGAAAGAAGCCCGTAAAATGGATCTATTTATCCAATACGGTGTTGCTGCTGCAGAGCAAGCGTTTCAAGATTCTGGTTTAGTCGTTACTGATGAAAATGCAGATCGTATTGGTGTTGCAATTGGTTCTGGTATTGGTGGTTTAGGTATCATCGAAGCGAATAAAGATAGCTTTGCTAAAAGTGGTCCTCGCAAAATTAGTCCGTTCTTTGTACCTGCAACCATTATTAATATGATCTCTGGTCATGTTTCTATTAATAAAGGCTTAAAAGGTCCTAATATTGCTGTTACTACTGCTTGTACTACAGGTACACACAGTATTGGTTTAGGCGCTCGTATGATCCAGTATGGTGATGCTGATGTGATGTTCGTTGGTGGTGCTGAAAAAGCATCAACTGAAATGGGCATGGGCGGTTTTGGTGCTGCTCGCGCATTATCAACACGTAATGATTCACCTGAAACGGCAAGTCGTCCATGGGATGAGTCTCGTGATGGTTTTGTATTAGGTGATGGTGCTGGCGTACTTGTTATTGAAGAATATGAACATGCAAAAGCACGTGGTGCAAAAATTTATGCAGAGTTTGTTGGCTTTGGTATGAGTGGTGATGCTTACCATATGACGTCACCACCAGAAAGTGGTGCAGGTGCTGCAGCATCAATGAAAAATGCCATTAAAGATGCAGGTATTAACCCAACCGATATCCAATATATCAATGCTCACGGTACATCTACTCCTGCTGGTGATATTGCTGAAACACAAGCTGTTAAAGGTATTTGGGGAGAAGCTGCTAATTCTGTCATGATGAGTTCAACTAAATCAATGACCGGCCATCTATTAGGTGCAGCTGGTGCAATTGAAGCTATTTTCAGTGTTTTAGCGATTAAAGATCAAGTTGCTCCACCAACTATTAATCTTGAAAACCCAAGTGAAGGTTGTGATTTAGATTATGTAACTGATGGTAAAGCTCGTCCTGCAGACATCGAATATGCATTATCAAATTCATTTGGTTTTGGTGGAACAAATGGTACTTTAATCTTTAAACGTATCTAGTTTTTACAATTACCTATAAAATAAAAACCCGATTTTGAAATCGGGTTTTTTTATGTCTAAATTTTGTAACCGAGCTTATATCAATCAAGATAAATAGCTGATCTATTTTACAGGTTAAAACAACTCACTTCTTTGTTATAAATTTCGTAAATGGAACCACCATTTATCTCAATTTACATCTCGAATTGAATTGTTTTTTCTGCTTAAAATTTAGATTACATAGTTAATGTAATTGGTATTATAAAAAATGAGCTGATAGTCGTTATATAAAAGTTTAAAGTAGTGATATAGCTTTTAAACCCCTCACAAATAGATATGGTTAATTTTATATAACCATATTGAACAATTTAAATTTCTAGAGGCTGATAACATAAGATGTTAATTAATGGATTAGAAAATAATAAACTGTGTGCAACAGACCGTGGACTTGCTTATGCTGATGGATTATTTTCTACGATTAAAGTTGAGTTTGGTCTGATAATAGATTGGTCATTGCATCTACAGCGACTACAGCTTGGTGCTGCTCGTTTATTTTTTCCTGATGTGGATTGGTTGTTATTAGAGCAGGAAGTTACAGACTATGCACAAACAGTAAAAGAGCATGCTCACTATGTACTAAAAGTTATATTAACGAGAGGCAGTGGTGGCCGTGGTTATAGTATCGAAAACTGCCAAACACCAACACGAATTATTAGTCTTTCACCTTTTCCTGAGATCTATTTACAATGGCAGAAACAAGGGATTGATATCATCCAGTGTGAAAGCCTGTTAAGTCGTAATAAACAACTGGCTGGACTAAAATCGCTTGCTAGATTAGAACAGGTTCTTATTAAACAAGAACTCATGAGTAAACAAGCCGTTGAAGGTTTAGTCTGTGATGAGTTTGATCACCTTATTGAAGCTTGTGCCGCTAACGTATTTATTTATCTTAACGATCAATGGTATACACCTAAATTAGATTATTGTGGTGTGGCGGGGGTGATGCGAGCTCGTATTTTACAACATGCATTAATTGATGTTATTGAAAAAGAAATAAGCTTGATTGAAGTTAACCAAGCTTCATGTCTATTTTTAACTAATGCCTTGATGGGAGTTGTGCCAGTTAAACAATATCAAGGTAAAACATATTCTCAACAACAGTTACAGAGAGTAACTGAATTACAAGCGGTGCTTAACCAAGGAAGAATTTCAGAATGATTAAAAAATTAGCCCTCATCTTTTTACTAGTATGCCTTATTTTGGCTGGTTCATTATTATGGGGCAAATCTCAAATCAATGAATATTTAACATCTCCAAGAGTACAAGAAACACAATTGTTTACTTTAAAGGATGGTAGTTATTTTTCACATTTAGGGCCTCAATTAGTTGCACAAGGTTTATTAGATAAAACCACTTGGTGGAAAGTAATTTCAAAACTGAATCCAGAATTAACAAAGATAAAATCAGGTACTTATCAACTGCCTAAAGGTGCTTCTTTGGAAGATATTTTAATTATCTTAAATAGCGGGCGTGAGTTTGAATTTAAATTAACTTTTGTTGAAGGTAGTACTTATAAAGATTGGCTAAAAGTGCTGGGTAATGCAGAACACTTAAAGCCTCTTGATGATGATGAAGTTGTTTTATTAGAAAAGTTAGGCAGCCCTTATAAAAAAATTGAAGGTTTATTATTTCCTGAAACATATCACTATACGGTGGATATGAGTGCTTTTAGTATCATTAAAAAAGCCTACCAGCATCAGCAAAAAGTGTTAGATAAATTATGGTCAGAAAGAGACAAAAACTTACCTTATAAAAATGCTTATGAAGCATTGATCATGGCTTCAATTATTGAAAAAGAGAGTGGGCTTTCAAATGATCGAGATAAAATATCATCAGTTTTTGTTAATCGTCTAAGAATTGGTATGCGTTTACAAACAGATCCTACGGTTATTTATGGAATGGGAGATCGTTATGATGGGCGTATTCGTAGCAAAGACCTACGTGAAAAGACAGCGTACAATACTTATACCATGCATGGTTTACCTCCGACACCTATTGCAATGCCAAGCGAACAGGCTCTTTATGCCGCATTACATCCAGCAAAAACAAGGTATTTATATTTTGTAAGTAAAGGTGATGGCACATCTTATTTCTCAAAAAACCTTAAAGAACATAATAATGCGGTTAATAAATATATCCGAGGAAAATAGAATGTCAGTATTAGAAAAGCTAGTGGGTAAATTTATTGTTATTGAAGGTTTAGAAGGTGCAGGAAAGAGTACGGCTATCGAATATATTAAGTCTTGGTTGTTAGCCCAAGGAGTGACTGAACAGCAAATTGCATTAACTCGTGAACCCGGCGGTACTGTATTAGCAGAGAAAATGCGTGAAATTGTTAAAATGGATATTGATGGTGAACAATTAGCAGATAAAGCTGAATTGCTGATCATGTATGCTGCACGTGTGCAATTAGTGGAACATAAAATAAAACCGGCGTTAGCAAAAAATAAAGTGGTGATTGGAGATCGCCATAATTGGTCTTCTTTAGCTTATCAAGGTGGTGGACGTGGTATCGATTTAGAGTTGATTAATGAGATCAAGCAGGTTGCATTAGGGGATTTTAAAGCTGACTTTACTTTGTTCTTAGATATTGAGCCTGAATTAGGTTTAGCCAGAGCACGTGGCCGTGGAGAGCTTGATCGGATCGAACGTTTAGCCATTGATTTTTTTAATCGCTCTCGCGCTATTTTTCAGCAATTAGTCGTAGATGAACCTAGTGCCGTGAGTATTGATGCAAGTGAATCATTTACACAAGTTGAGGCTGCTATTCATTGTCAACTTGATAGATGGGCAGCGAGTCTATAAATGTCAGATAAAATCGATAGCCTAACAAGTGATTTGCAGCATGTGTCTACTCCTTGGTTAACTCCTTTTTACGAGAAGTTGCAAAAAACCTATCATCAAGGACGTTTTGCTCATGGTTTATTATTTACTGGTAGTAGTGGTATTGGTAAACAGAAAATAGCAAAACAATTAGCCCAATTTTTACTGTGTACTAATAAACAAAATAATGATGCTTGTTTTCAGTGTCACTCTTGCCAACTTATTAATGCTAATAATCATCTTGATTTTCATTTGTTAGAGGCAGAAAAGAATAAATCAATTGGTATCGACCAAGTTCGTTTATTAACTGAAAAACTTAATGAACGCCCACAATTAGGCAACAACAAAGTTGTTTTAATTAAAGGGGCGGAACAATTAACTGAGTCTGCTGCTAATGCATTATTAAAAACCTTAGAAGAGCCTCAAGGTGATAGTTATCTTATTTTATTAGCACGTACTCATCATCAATTAATGCCTACGTTATTAAGCCGTTTACAGCAAACCCATTTACATAGTCCAGATGATCAAACATTAATTAATTGGTTATATCAATTAGGTTACCAAGTTAGTGATTTAGGGGTGTTACGGTGGTTTCAAAATAGTCCGTTAGCATTGCTTAATCATTTAAAGTTATTACAGCAAGATCCTTCATTAGATACTCGCCGACAGTGCGTTGAAGGATTATTTAATCTGTTATATCAGCCTATTAATCTATTTTCATTTTCATCATTAATCGCTAAAGATGTAGAACAAAATTTATTGCTGTTATTTCATTTGTTGCACGATATTCATCGTTTAAAATTAAATGATAATCAGCTTAATGAAGATGCTATCTATTACTTTGCTTTACCGCAGTTACAACTTTGGCAAATACAATTATCACTTAAAAGTTTACGTACATTAAGTACTGAAATATTGACGACTCGATCTTTATTAGTTGAACATTCAGCCTTGAAAAAAGAATTATTAATTAATGCCTTATTAATAAAGATAAAAAATAAATTTAAGGAAAGCACACCATGTTAGTGGATTCTCATTGTCATCTTGACCGATTAGATTACGATAAAAAACATAAAAATATTGCAGATGTTATTGAAAAAGCAAAAGAAAAAGGCATTTCACATTTATTAAGTGTGTGTGTGACGCTAGACGATTATCCAGCAATGGCTGAAATGATTGCTCCTTTTAAACAAGTTTCGAGTACCTGTGGTGTGCATCCATTATATAAAGATGCGGTAATGGATGAAGCTTTGTTATTAGAATATGCAAGTGCAGATAAAGTGGTTGCCATAGGAGAAACAGGGTTAGATTTTTTCTACTCTCCAGAAACTAAAGAATGGCAAATTGACGCTTTTCGTAAACAAATTCGTGTCGCTAAAAAATTAAATAAACCATTAATCATCCACACTCGTGATGCTCGCCAAGAAACACTAGATATTCTTCGTGAAGAGGGAGCTGAACAAGTTGGTGGTATCTTGCATTGTTTTACTGAATCTATCGAAATGGCTGAAGAAGCAATGAAAATGGGATTCTATATTTCAGTGTCAGGTATTGTTACTTTTAAAAACGCCAAAAGCTTACAGGAAGTGATTAAAGCGATACCGTTAGATCGCCTACTTGTTGAAACGGATTCCCCTTATTTAGCGCCTGTACCACATCGAGGTAAAGAAAATGAGCCAGCATATACCTATGATGTAGCACAGTTTGTTGCACACTTAAAAGGTGTTTCATTTGCAGAATTAGCAGCAGTGACAAGCAATAATTACTTTACACTTTTTAAAAGTGCAACCACTTAAAGAGTTAAAATATTGAAGATAAAAATGCTCATCAGTTAATATCTGAATGTAATAAATTATTTTAAAAGGGGCGTGCTATGCAGTCTGTATTATTAAATGGTCAAAAAATTACACCGTCTAAAGTAGTTTGTATCGGGCGTAACTATGTTGAACATATTGAAGAATTAAATAATGAAGTACCAACGGAGCCGGTTATTTTTGTTAAACCCAATTCAGCTATTTCAGATGAAATAGCAACACATCCTATTGATGCTGTTCATTACGAAGCAGAGCTCTCTTTGATCATCAAAGATAATCAGTTTATGGCAGCAGGCATTGGTTTAGATTTAACAAAAAGAGAAGTGCAAAGTAGATTAAAAGAAAAAGGCTTACCTTGGGAACGAGCAAAAGCGTTTGATAAATCTGCTGTATTTTCTGAGTTTGTTAGCTTAGATAATACTAATGATGTTAAATTATTACGTTTAGTTTTATTGATTAACGATCAAGTTATTCAACAAGCAGATTACGACTTGATGATTTATAAACCTGCAGATATCGTTAAACAGGTCAGTGAATTTATGAGCTTTGAAAATAACGATATATTGATGACTGGCACTCCAAAAGGTGTCGGTAAAATTAACTTAGGCGACCGATTTACTAGTCAATTGTATAACCAAGACGAATTGCTTATCACTCAAACTTGGGTGGTTAAATAAACCAACAAACTACTTTGATTTTTAAAGCACTGCAACGAAGAGATACATTTCTTAAAATAATTCTTCGTTTGCAGTGTTTTATCTTCTGCAAAATGTCCTCAGCACTAGCCATATCTATTTGATCTGCGTAAAATTGCATCCATATTTTTTATCACTTGTCTTAAAGTAGAGTAAATTGAATGCAGCATCTAGATGAAATCGTTGCTAATGCGCAACAACAGATCGAAAACGCCGCGGATATTAACGAGTTAGAAGAGATTCGTTTACAATATCTTGGCAAAAAAGGTTTAATGACCGAGCAAATGAAAGGGCTGGGTAAATTACCACCTGCTGAAAAACCTGCTGCGGGTCAATTAATTAATCAAGCTAAACAAGCGATTCAAGCGGTATTAGTTGAGCGTAAAAAATGTTTAGAAGAAGCGATTTTAAATGAAAAATTAGCTTCTGAAACAATTGACGTAACCTTGCCTGGTCGTGGTTCAAAGCAGGGTAATGTTCACCCTGTCACGCGTACAACTGAACGTATAGTTGAATTTTTTAGTGAATTAGGTTTTGAAGTAAAAGATGGACCTGAAGTTGAAGATGGTTACCATAACTTTGATGCGCTAAATATTCCTCCGCATCATCCAGCACGTGCTGATCACGATACATTCTATTTTAATCCTGATTTAGTATTACGTACGCAAACTTCTGGTGTACAAATTCGTACTATGGAAAATCAAAATCCACCGGTACGTATTATCTCTCCTGGACGCGTTTACCGTAACGATTATGACCAAACACATACACCAATGTTTCATCAGGTTGAAGGTTTGATGATTGCAGAAAATGTTAGCTTTACGCAGCTTAAAGGTATTTTGCATGATTTCTTACATAACTTCTTTGAGCAAGATTTAGAAGTACGTTTCCGTCCGTCTTATTTCCCATTTACTGAACCTTCTGCAGAAGTAGATGTAAAAGGTAAAAATGGCTGGTTAGAAGTATTAGGCTGCGGCATGGTGCATCCTTCAGTATTAAAATCAATGGGTGTTGATCCTGAAAAATACTCTGGTTTTGCCTTTGGTATGGGTATTGAACGTTTAACAATGCTGCGTTACGACGTAAATGATTTACGTTCTTTCTTTGAAAACGATCTTCGTTTCCTCAAGCAATTCAAATAAGGGTTAATGACAATGAAATTTAGTGAAGCTTGGTTACGCGAGTGGGTTAACCCAGAAATTACACGTGATGAATTAACACATCAAATCACTATGGCTGGTCTTGAAGTTGATGATGTAGAGGCTGTTGCTGGTGAATTTAGTAAAGTATTAGTTGGCGAAGTGGTTGAATGTGGTCCACACCCTGATGCAGATAAATTACAAGTAACCAAAATTAATATCGGTGAAGAAGAGTTAATCGATATTGTTTGTGGTGCAAAAAATTGCCGCCAAGGTTTAAAAGTTGCAGTTGCAGTTGTTGGCGCTGTGTTACCGGGTGATTTTAAAATTAAAAAAGCAAAACTACGTGGTCAACCATCGTTTGGCATGTTGTGTTCTGAATCAGAGCTAGGCATGGCTGAAAGTGCGGAAGGTATTATTGAATTACCGTTAGATGCACCGATTGGTGAATGTGTACGTGAATACTTACAACTTGATGATGTAACGATTGATGTTGATTTAACTGCAAACCGTGCAGACTGCTTAGGTATTGCAGGTTTAGCGCGCGAAGTTGCTGTGTTAAATGGTATTGAAGCAACTCAAGCAACATGGGAAAACGTAGCTGTTACCATTGATGACCAAGTTGCCATTAATTTACAAGCACCTGAAGCATGTCCTCGTTACCTTGGACGTGTGATCAAAGGCATTAATCAAAATGCAACAACACCTCTATGGATGGTTGAAAAACTACGTCGTTGTGGTGTGCGTAGTGTTGATGCTGTGGTTGATATTACACAATACGTTTTACTTGAGTTTGGTCATCCTATGCATGCCTTTGATTTAACTAAATTAGAAGGTGGCATTGAAGTTCGTCTTGCTGAACAAGATGAAAAATTAACGTTATTAGACGGTAAAGAAGTAAAACTAAACGCTGATACATTAGTGATTGCCGATCAATCTAAAGCATTAGCGATAGCGGGTATCTTTGGTGGTCAAGATTCAGGTGTGCAAGAAGGTTCTACTGACATCTTCTTAGAAAGTGCATTCTTTGCTCCGTTAGCAATTGCTGGTCGAGCACGTAGCTATGGTTTGCATACTGATGCTTCACATCGTTATGAACGTGGTGTTGACCCTGTTTTACAAGCAACGGCAATGGAACGTGCAACACAGCTTTTAGTTGAAATTTGTGGCGGACAAGTTGGCCCAATGACTGAAGCGGTTAGCGAAGTGAATTTACCAAAACAAGCAACAATTGAATTACGTCGTAGTAAGTTAGATCGTTTAATCGGTATTTCAATTGATTCTGAACGTGTTCAGAAGATATTAACGCAATTAGGTTGTAAAGTTTCTGAAACGGCTGAAGGTTGGTCTGCTTTAGCACCAACATATCGTTTCGATATGGAAATTGAAGAAGACTTAATTGAAGAAGTCGCTCGCGTATATGGTTATAACAATATCCCTAATATTGCGCCGCAAGCTGCTTTAACCATGCCTGCTCATAACGAATCTCGTTTAAAATTAGCAAAGATCCGTGATGTGTTAGTTAATCGTGAATATCAAGAAGCAATCACTTACAGTTTTGTTGATCCTGATAAACAGCTTAAATTACACCCTCAAGCTGATGCACTTATCTTACCTCATCCGATCTCTAAAGATATGTCTGCGATGCGAGTGAGTTTATGGACTGGTTTATTAGAAAGTGTTTCTAAAAACCAAAAGCGCCAACAGAACCGAGTACGTTTATTTGAAACTGGTTTACGTTTCATTAAAGATGAACAAGCTGAAAATGGTATTCGCCAACAATCAATGTTATCAGGTGTGATTATTGGTAATGTCAATGATGAACATTGGTCTATCGAAAGCCGTGCTGCTGACTTTTTTGATCTTAAAGCTGATTTAGAAGCGGTATTAGATTTAACCGTTGATGATACTAGCTTTGAGTTTAAAGCAGAGAAACATAGCGCTTTACATCCTGGGCAATCAGCTGGTATTTATCGTAATGGAAAAAATATTGGTTACATTGGTAGTTTACATCCAAGCCTTAAAAAACCGTTTGCATTAAATGGTCAAGCGATTATATTTGAAATCGAAGTTGATGCTATTTTAACCCGTAAATTACCACAAGCGGGTAATATTTCTAAGTTCCAAGCTAATAATCGTGACCTTGCTTTTGTGGTTGATGAGCATATAAATGCAGGTAAGGTACTAAAATTTATAGAAAAAATTGGCGGTTCTGAACTAGTTAGCATAAACTTGTTTGACGTATACCAAGGTCAAGGCGTTGAAGACGGTAAAAAAAGCTTAGCAATAGGCTTAACATTACAAGATACAAGTCGTACTTTGGAAGAACAAGAGATTGCTGATAGCGTTAATTCAATAGTTGAAGCGGTTTCTACGGAGTTTAATGCATCGTTGAGAGATTAATTTATGGCACTGACTAAAGCGGAAATTGCAGCACATTTATCGGAAGAAATTGGATTAAGCAAACGAGAAGCAAAAGAGTTTGTTGAATCTTTCTTTGAAGAGATCAAATCAACCCTTGAAGCTGGTTCTCCAGTAAAAATTTCAGGTTTTGGTGGGTTTGAACTGAAGGATAAAGGAGAGCGACCTGGTCGTAATCCAAAAACGGGTGAAGATATTCCTATTGAAGCTCGACGAGTAGTTACTTTTAAAGCTGGTCAGAAACTGAAAGAGTTGGTAGAAGAAAGCTTACCTGATACTCCTAATAAATAATCCATATGTGTTTTAGAAAAAGTCGCTTAGCGGCTTTTTTTTTGCCTAAAATTCAACCGTAACATGAACTAAGACACAATTTTTTTTTACCATAACACTACAATTAGTGATGATATTTAATAGATAGGAGCCATCTTATAGTGAGTAAATATAAAAAAATTGTAGTCTTAACTGGTGCAGGTATTTCTGCAGAATCAGGGATCGATACATTTCGTGCTAAAGATGGATTGTGGGAAAAATATAAATTGGAAGACGTTGCTACTTTAGACGGTTATAAACGCAACCCTGAATTAGTGCTCGATTTTTATAATAAACGTCGCCAAGATTTTTGTTTAGGTGAAAGTAAACCTAATGCCGCTCATTATGCTTTAGCGGAGTTAGAAGAAAAGTTTGATGGTGAATTTTTATTAGTGACACAAAATATAGATAATTTACATGAGCAAGCTGGATCTAAAAACGTGATACACATGCACGGTGAATTATTAAAAGTACGCTGCGCTAAAACAAACCAAGTTATTCAATGGACAACAGACCTGACAACTAATGATTTTTGTACTTGCTGCCAATATCCTTTAGAGCTTCGTCCTCATATTGTTTGGTTTGGTGAAATGCCTTTAGGCTTAGATATTATTTATCACCATCTTGCTCAATCTGATCTATTTATCGCAATAGGAACCTCTGGAACAGTTTATCCCGCTGCAGGATTTGTTGAAGAAGCTAAAAGTGTCGGTGCTGATTCAATTGAAGTGAATTTAGAAGCCAGTGAAATTCATAGTCATTTTGATATTTTTAAACAAGGAAAAGCGACGCAAATGGTGCCAGAACTGGTTAAAAATATTTTAATGGGAACTTAATGTAAATAGAACGGTGAAGATGATCTTTAAATAATCGTTAGAAATTATTAATGTACTTGAAAAGCTAACAGAACCCCCTACAATGATCCGCTGCTGAATAGCTGTCATACAATTTAGGAAAGTTAGCTTGTTATGAATTCAAAACACTTTGTATTAGGCGGAGATATTAAAAAATCTCTTGCCGAAGGGTACCAATTCGATTTAAAAAAACTGTTTCAAGATGCTTTTAAAGTAACACGCAAACACTTTTTACCGCTACTCACTGCCTGTCTTTTTATCATGCTGACATTTACTGCTGTCTTTGCCATGTTAGTTAAAGATATGGCCTCTATAGAAGATCCTAGGGTATTAGGACTGTTCTTTGTTATTGCGCTACTCATTGTTCCATTATTTACAACAGGTTTGTTAATGATGGGAGTACATCATTCAATTGGTTTAAAAACCAAATCCTTTGATCTTTTTAAATACTTTAATATTATTTTTAAACTATCACTAGCGGCACTGATGGTTAATTTATTAACTAATATCGCGGGTATCGTCTTTGCTCAAGTCTTTGGTAGTATTGGATTTACATTATCAGTCATTGTGCTGTTATATCTTAAAATGTCTTTCTGCTTGGTTTATCCGTTAATTGCAGAGAAAAAAGTACCGCCTATTTTGGCGTTAAAATTATCTTTTAAATTAGTGCATAAAAATATTGGTCAATTCACGCAACTATTAATCATTTTTTGTATCCTATTTTTCATCGGTATTATAACTTCAGGTATTGGTTTGTTATTTATTGTTCCATTCTGTGTGAATGTGATGGGAATAATTTATCGCCAAATTTGTGGCGTGGGTATTTCTGTGACTGAAGTACCAGAAGGCGCGACAAATGAGTCGTCTACTGATAAACACTCTGATGACGATGATAGTTCAGGCCCTAAAAGCGGTGGTTTTGAAGCCTAAGCTGTAGATGATTTAAAAAAGGAATGACTAGATGCGTTTATTACTCATTATAACCTTGATATTGAGCTCTTCATTTGCTCAAGCATCAACTATCAAATTAAATTACTCTGTTTTTTTTGGTTACATGAAAACCATGTATAAATTAGATTATCAATATGTAACGACAGCTTTTTATTTGGTAGATAGAAACGATAAAAATTTATGTGCTATTAACAATGCTCAGATGCAGGTTGAAAGACGATTTGAACCTATTTTGTTTGAACCAGAAGGTCGTTTATTACCTTATTACTCAGACCAAGATCGCAAAGATGGCGGTATGTTAGTAGTTGATATTAATGATGGTAAAAACGTATCTAGCTGTGATTTACAAATTACAGTGATGGCTAAAGAACGTGAACTAGCTGATTTAAATGAACAAAAATTAATATTGATTAGTGAACAACTCGAAGGTGTTTTAAAGAAAAATGCAGGCATGATAGGTAAATACTTTTTACCTACATATGCTGGTGTACGTTTACAGCTTTCTGATACTTTGAATGCATCGCAACGAACAGCTTTAGGTGATCTTGTTAGTCCTATTAACGACAAACAAATATTACTTCATAACGATAACTTAGCAGTAATTAATAAAATAAATGAACTTAATCTGACGGTTGTACGTATAACTCCATGGATGTTAAGTGATCAATAAATAGTTTTTTGATGCGATTGGTCAACGTCATAGTTTAAATAGGAATTATTTGTGAAATTTACTAATAAAGAAGCCATATTATTTGATTTAGATGGCACATTGATTGATAGCGCACCTGATTTAGCACTCGCTATTAATCATATGTTAACCACTATTGGCCGAGAAAAAATATCAGAAAATATTATTCGTTCTTGGGTAGGTAATGGTGCAAGCATTTTAGTACAAAGAGCATTATCTGCTCAGATTGATATTCGTGCAGATCTTGATCCTGAGCTAGTTGAAAAAGCTTTGGCTATTTTTCTTGAGTTTTATGCTCAAAATATTTGTGTTGCTACTGTGACTTATCCAAACGTATTAGCAACTTTAAAAGCTTTAAAAATAAAAGGTTATCGCCTCGCTGTTGTGACAAATAAACCCTACGACTTGATCCAACCCATTCTTGATGGATTAGAGCTAAATGGTCTATTTGAAATATTATTAGGTGGTGACAGTTTAGATAAACGTAAACCAGATCCTTTACCGCTTCAGTATACCTGTCAAAAATTAGGACTTAGTGTTGATCAGTGTGTCATGGTCGGGGACTCGAAAAACGATATTTTAGCCGCTAATGCGGCTAAGATGCAAAGTATTGGTTTAACTTATGGTTACAACTATGGGGAAAATATTAACGAGCATGGCCCTGATGCCAGTTTTGATGATTTTGCCGATATTAATGCAACTTTTTCTCATGTTAACCAGTACACATTAGCTGACTAGTTAATCAATAGCAGTCAATCAGAAAATAATGTTAAGCATAAAATATGTTTAACAATGGCGAAGAGTTTAATGAAAGATAAAAAAATAGCCATTATTGGTGGTGGGATAGCAGGGGCTTCAATTGCTTTGTATTTAAGCGAAATTGGCTTACAAGTAGAACTGTTTGAAAAGGGCACCAGTTTAGTTAATGGACCGCCTATTTGCCATTTACATGCAGGGGGTAATTTATATCGTGAAATTCCAGATCAGCAATGTGTTACTTTATTAAAAGAATCCATTGAAGCACTGCGTTTATACCCTGATTCAGTTGACTATCGTCCTACTGTGATTGCTGTACCACAGCAAGATACTGGAGAACCATTAGCATTATTACCTAGATTAAACTTACTACAAGCCGAATATCAAAAACTGATTGATCAAGATAATCAAAATCAAGTCTTGGGCAAAGTGAGTGATTATTACCAATTATTTGAATTAGAAGAATTGCAACGATTAGCATTATTAGATGAAGTGAAAGTCCCTAAAACAGCTCAAGAGTGGATGATTCCATTTGCCAAACATGTGGATTTATCATTGCTTAAATACCCAGTGGTATTAGTTCAAGAGTTTGGCTGGAATGTCTTTCGCCTTGGTGCAACAGCAGCACTTTCATTGGAAAAAAATACAAGTTGTCAGATACATTTAAATACTAAAGTTATAAAAATAGATCAAAATAAACAACAAAAATGGCAAGTGACTTTTGCTAAAGATTCTATTCAAGAATCTGTTGAGTTTGATTATTTAATTAATGCAGCTGGTTTTAAAACAGGTGAAATTGATGATTTAGCTGGTTTTCATCGTCAACGTTTAGTTGAGTTCAAAGCCGCTTATGTAACCAAGTGGCAGGGTACTAATGGTTTATGGCCAGAAGTGATTTTTCATGGGGAAAGAGGTACGCCAGAAGGCATGGCTCAATTTACGCCTTATGCGAATAATTTTGTACAGTTACATGGTATGACAGATCAAATAACATTATTTGATAATGGCTTGGTGGCTACTTCTGAAAATAGCTCACAGCCTCAGCTTGATTCACAATTTTTACGGAAAATAGATACAGGTTGGCTTGAGCAAGAAGTGATTGATCGTGGGGAAAGAGCCATTGCACATTTATCGCGTTATATTCCTACTTTCAAGCAAGCTACTGTGGAAGGCAAACCATTATTTGGCGCACAGCAGATCCCAGGTGAAGATGCTAACTTGCGTGCCGCGGGCGTTTCTTTTGAGAATAATAATTATGCTCGCTGTGAAATAGTAAAAGCGTCATCAGTATTAACTTGTGCGGATGCCTTAACTGAAAAGTTAGCTGAGATTGGTTTGCTTGATAAGCACTTAGTTGGTGGTCGATTATTTCCTATCACGCATTCACTAAGTGATGAAGAAATCACAGAACGTTCTGAGTTGTACACTCAGCAACGTGGTTATCCCATCGCCTTAGCTTATCGTAATATTAAGCAGTCATAAGATCGGTTTTTTATTAAATCGATGATCAACGGCTAACTCAGATAAAATCCTATGATTTAATTGCTCATGGGATTTTTTTGTTTCTAGATTCATGTACCTCTCTTTTAAAACCATTATTTGTTATTGAGTAGTTATGTATTTTTTAGCTCATTTTTGATTATTATTCACGGTATTTTTAACTTGTTGGGTAGGTTTTGCTTATTATGAGTATTGACTTGTTTTCTGTTGCTGAAAGTCATTATTTACTTGGGAAAGTTCAACGATGCGGGAATTGTAGGTGTATTGAGTTATGTTCTTTTATGACTATTTTATAGAGTAAAGCTAAATTCCAATTTTAGCCGTAATACTGAATGATTCGGTAAGGATAGAAATATAAATAACCACTTTTTTTATATTGGCATACAAAATGCTTCATATATTACTAAGTATTTAAATTATTAACAGAATCATTCTGATATAGGAGTATCAAATTATGCATAACAAACCAAAATTCACTACGGCCAACACATCTTTATTAAATGATTGTACTAACCATATTGCTTTCCAACTTAAGAAAACACATTTAGATAAAAATATGTCTCAGCACAGAGTTGAACGCTTATATGAAACGCCTATAGCAGAGGTTGTTACCAAGGAATACGTTAAAGGTTATAATTAAGAATAGCCATTTAGGATGTAGAAAACGGGATGAACATTATTGTCTGTTGCATATTTTTATTGTCTTATGACCCCCTCAATAAAAGAGTTTATGCCTAATTTTGATGCATTATTTTGGTTACATTGCACTCATTGAGTGCAATAAATTATTTTTAGCTCCATGCTTGGTTATTAAGTAAAAGAATAAAGTAATGGTTTAGTCGTCATTTTTGACAGAGTTATTTAAATGGTTAAATAACTCTGCTGTTTACATTTATTGTCATAAAACCGAATTACTTAAAAAGTATGTTCACCGATCATCGGGGTTGTTTGATTGCTACTGAATAAACTTGCATGTAATCGTAACGCATGGTTATCGGTTAAGCTGGAAATATAATCTGCGATAACCCGTTGTTCACGTGAACTATCTCCGTTTTGTTCTTTCCATAACTGCTTCGCTCTTTCTGGTAAAAAACGTAATGGTCCTGCTCTAAATGCTTCAAATAATTCCATCACGATTTGCTGTCCGCGATATTCTAAAATTTGTAAATCAGGACTTTTTATTACGTAGTTCAACACGAATTTCTTTAAGATCTCTAAAGCTTGAAACATTGCTGGTGCCAAGTAAGCGTTATAGGCTAATAATGGTTCTACAAATCGTTTATTAACTTGTTGGATCCTAATGGATGTGATTAGTGCGTTAACTAATGCTCCAATGGCATCTTTACGTTTAAAGTGTTGCGATGAAAATAGATTATCAGTGATCTCTTGTAATTGGTGATGTAAGCAAAAATCTTCAATGCTAGATAATTGTGTTAATACTTTTTCTTGCCATAATGCTTTAGTAATAATCCCCATCGCAATGGCATCTTCAAGATCATGAACACCGTATGCAATATCATCTGCAATTTCCATGATGGAACAATCAAGAGATTTATATTTTGATTTTAAATGTTGTTTTGAATCAGCCTCAGGGGTGCGTTTACTGCCAAATAATTGACGGTCACTTTCGCATAAAGGTGCTAATACAGCATCTAACAATGTTTTATCATGATCGTAAATACCTTTTGCAGGCATCCACTCTTCAGTTTTTAATTGACGGAAATTTCGACTTGTATCCTGTGGATACGCAGCACTTATTTCACTTAAACAAATAGGATATTTTAATAACCCCAGTAAACTACGACGGGTTAAATTCATGCCATTAAATTCAGTATATTGTTCAAGCTGAGTTAGTATTCTAAATGTTTGGCCATTCCCCTCAAATCCACCATGCTTGATCATCATATAATTAAGTGCTGTTTCTCCACCGTGGCCAAAAGGAGGGTGGCCAATATCGTGGCTTAAACAAATTGTTTCAATTAAATTATTACCAGGCAGTAGTGCCAAAAATTCTGGTTGGATCAGTTTTAAATTAGCAACAATGCCAGTACCAATTTGTGCAACTTCTAGCGAGTGCGTTAAGCGAGTTCGATAAAAGTCGCTGAGGCCATTATTATGAATTTGAGTTTTAGATTGTAAACGTCGAAAAGCAGCTGAATGTAATACACGCGCTTTATCTCTTTGAAAGGGACTTCGTTGATCTAATAGTCTTTTTTTATTAGGTTCTTCCACTAAGCGTTCAAGCCATTGTGGAGCAATTACAAGCGGTCGCTGTAATTGTGTGTTGCTTGTTTTGTTCGATGTTGGATTATCATTGACAGTCATTCTGTTCTTTTCTAAACACATATTTTCACCGTAGTTTGCTAAGCACTTAAAAAGTGTAGCGTGTTTGGTTATTGAAAAATAGTAGAATATTGAAGAAAGAAAAATTAAAAAATGAAAGACTACTTTATAAGTGGGCTTATGTCTTTTTCTGGGTAAATACTTAGCTCTATATAGCTGATATTAATACTTTAAATGACTCACCCCCAATTCAGGGTTTATATAATAATACTATTAAATAACAGCTTAATGGTTATGTACTTCAAGGTTGAATTTACCTTTTAATTAAGCTGTATATCTAGGTGGCTAATTATGCAATGAGTTTTTTAATTGGCACAATGCCGCTATTTAGAAAGAGTAGAAGCTCTTTTGTTGATAATGTGCTTAATCCTAGTGAGCCTAAGGTTCTTCCTTCTTTGTAAAAATCTCTTTTTAGAAGACCGCCACACATTTCAATTAAACGATTACATTCTGGCATCGCAACATTTAGTTTTTCACCTAATGATGCTAATAAAACCAAGCCCATCGGAACATCTTCTGTAATGTATCGATTATCAAAGCTATAAGGTCCGGGTGGTGATGATAATTTATAACTTTCAAATACATCTCTGGCATCTTGTGTAAGGTCTGTTTCATTTCTAAATAAACAGGCTTCTAGATAAGGTATTGCTTGGCATCCTAATGCACTTAACACAGCCATTTTCTCAGCATCTAGTTTTTCTATCATCAACCATGCCATTTCTGTAGAAAGTGCATCTCTATACATATAAGGCACTTCATCGGGATGATGTTTGGCACAATATTCAAGCATAGGGTACATGACATATAAACCTATGGTATGCACTATGATATTAGGGTTATGTAAAGCGGATTCAAAAATATGTTTACGGACTTGATCTGCTTCAATTTGATAAGCTGGAAATAATTTACACGCTATCTTCATGCCCTCTGTTGTTTTAACCGCTGGAAAAAATGAAAGTGAGTTTCTAATATTTTTGAATAATACTTTTACAACACCTGACGAGACTATTCTGGCATCATTAGGAGTTGATTCTCCTTCTGCAAAAATAGGGGTGTTAGTGCAATGTTGGTGATAAAACAGACTGCCAGCATAACCAGGGATCAGCATGACCAGCTGACTATCTTGAAAGTATTTTGCTATTCGTTTTGCTAAAGCTTCATGGTAGGTCGTTTGGATAAATATCATCACAACATCGGCGCCTTCGATAGCAATTTTAGGATCTCGGGTAACCATATCTAATGGCTGAAAGGCTTTTTCTGCATCATCAGCACTATCTGTAAAATGACCATTATTGGTGTTGTTGATGCAATAGATCCCTTGATTATTGGACATCGCTTGAAAATGTTCATCATGTGTCACGTTATTTGAGGTTTTTAGCAATCTTACTTTATGTCCTGCTTCTGCAGCCATAAATGCACAAGCTGATCCTGCATTACCAGCTCCAATAATGGTTATTTTCATTTTTATTTCTTTTGATGAGGGGATCTGATTCCAAAGGCAATAAAGTCCACCTTTGAAAGCAAAAAACGTTAAATGTGAAAATGTTGAAATATGAAAATATTGATACGTGGTATCTTAAAAAATAGAAGTGTGAGTTATTGCAATGCAGGGATGTGTTTAGCATTAATTATCTAAACGTTAGTTTAAACTGTACCTTTCCAATAACTTAATTGGTCATTACAGGTAATGAGCGTTTAAGTGTGAATTTGGTGAGCCCATTGTAGCTTATATACCTTAAGGATGTTGAGATAGTTATAATACCCATCACAATCAATGGTTTATCTATTTTGTTAAAGCAGCCCTGTTATTTGTTGTAAATTTCGTAAAGGGGAGATCAATTTAAACCTGAACTGACCTGTCTTTTAAGCACAAAATTTAGATAAATTATTTAATGTTATAGGTATAATTTTTCGAGTTTAAAGCATGCAATGAGATTGCTCACTGTGATTTCTGTTATTCATTAGTTTAAAAGGTGTTAGAACATGTCGATGTTGATTATTTTAGGAACGTTATTTTTAGCACTGGTATTAATGGTTGTGTTAGTTGAACGATTTGCTAAACCAACAGATGAAAAACAACAGGCAAAATACAGTAAAATATTGCCGATATTAGTTTTTGTTATGTTGATTGCTGCATTAATAAAGCAACTTATGTAAACATAAGTAGAAAGATATCACCTTAGTTTATTTTTTCTGTTAATTGACGCACCTCGTCAGAATGTAATGGCCTAACAACACGAGCAACTTCTTTACCGTCATGTAAGAGAATTAAGGTCGGCCAAAGTTTTACTTTGAATACACGCCCTAATCGTTTGCCTTTCCCGTCAACTATTTTTATGTGGGATAATGTTGTATGTTCAGTGAATACTTCTTCTATCGCTGAACTGGCTGCCTGACAGTGAGCACACCAAGCGGTTCCAAACTCTAATATAATATTACCGGACAGTTTACAAACATCTTCAAATGTCAGTGTTGTATTTTCATAGTCGTGTTTAAAACCAATATCATTATTTTTCATGTCATCACTCCTGTAATAAATATCCACTTATCAAGCTTCTATTTCGTTTTTTTAAACACCCCAAATGATGCGAGTTTATTACTTGGTAATAATGCAAGCAACATACCTATCAAAGAGCATAATCCGCCGACAATATGAAACCAATATATTGATTCATCAAGGAATATAATCGCCAATGCCGCACCAAATAAAGGCATTAAAGTTATTGATAAGGAAGTGGTTTCAGCACCAAGACGAGCAATTCCATTTGTCCAAAAAACATAAGCCAGTAACGAAGGGAAAATCCATAAATAAGCAAATAAACTTAAATGTGCAATTGAAGGAAAATAAAATTTAAAAAATACTGCTTCAATAACATAAGCCATGATCAAAAAAGGAAGTCCAAGTATCACTAATATATAAAGTACTGTAATAGCGGATAACTTAAGCGGCATCTTTTTTAATAACACGGTAAATAGTGCCCAGACGACAACAGCTGCGACCATAAACAGATCACCCTGACTAAATTTAAGATTTAATAAATGTAATAATTCGCCTTTTGTTAAAATCAGTAAAACACCCATTATTGATATTCCCATACCAATTGATTGCATTAATCGAGGGCGATTATCTAATACTCGCCATGCAATTAAAAGTGTTGCAATTGGGATCAGTGTATTAATGAGGGTGATATTAACCGCAGTAGTAAAATTAGCCGCTAAATAGAGCAAGCTGTTATAAAGTGCGATACTTAATATCGCCAATCCCGTTAAAGGTAATAAATGAGGACGGATCAAAGACCAATTTTTAATGATACTTGGTAGTGCAAAAGGAGTTAATAATACAAATGCTCCTAGCCAACGAAATAAGTTCATGGCGATAGGTGCCACTTCTGGCATGTAACCTCGTGCTAAAATAGCATTAATTGCCCAAAATAAATTGGTCATTAACAAGCCTAAAACAGCCAACCATAAAAGTCGATTATTCGTTGCTGAAGTATTCGCGGTCATATTATTTATCAATAATTCCTCCATGGTTATTTAATAAAATTTGTTTTATGTTAGTTGTTTAAAGAGATAAAAGACATGAATTAAATGTTTAATATTAGACTTAGGAAAAGTGATTTACTTGGAGAAATATTAATTATGAAGAAAAGGAAACCAAAAGCCTGAGCATCGAATAACTTTCTTATCTCATCAATTTGTCCATTTTCAACGTAGTGTTTAGGAGAAATCTCTCTGCACCAGTCTCAACTAACCCAGCATTTTTTTGATTTTATTAAAATGAGTTAATTGTTTAGGTAAGGCTGTTATATTTTTATCGTTTGTTAATATTCACGATGTTTTTAATGTGGAAGGATGGTGCTTTAAGTAAACATTTGCAGAGAAGCAGGTTGTTAACTACTTCTCTGATACTGAGTGAATAGCTTGGTATTATGATATTTTATACTAGTCATGTTTCTCTAGTATTGATGTTAGCCGTTCACTACTTTTTAATAATCTCATTTACTTTAAAAACTTGAAAAGAAAATGATCTTATTTATTTTATGATTGATCAGTGACTTACTCTGTTGACCCTTCCTTATGGCAAGTTGATACTCCAAGTGATGTATAAAGAGGGCACCAATTCATTAGGCCAGTGAATAATAGCGCAAGACCAACTATTCCCCACCAGTTAAATGACCATGCACCTACCAAAGTAAGCACTACTCCGAGAATAATACGAAGTGTACGATCCATACCACCTACATTTGTATTTAACATATTAAACTCCTATTTTTCCTAAGTTAGAACACTGCTCTAACGTCTATGTACAGAATAATAAAAATATAATTTAAGGGTTAAATTATTGCGCTCAACCCACTTATATTATAGTAATAAAATTATTTATTAGTGTGAGATCTAGGCATTTTTTTAAACATTTTTATTAAATATTTACTGAAAAAATGAAAGGAGTTTTTCTGGGGTGCATTACAAAAAAATTAGTGTGGTTGCTCTGTGTTCATCTCAGATTTTTTATGTTTATTTATAAAGTTTCCGTACTGCTGGTGGCTGTGTTTTACTCTGTGTTAGTTTGCTAAAGTCAGCCTTTTTAAAATTTAACAGGGGCATGGACGTAATCACATTGTTCAAGGTTTTGTGTTGTGAGTATTCACTTGTTAATTTCTGTATTTTAACCAAAGCGTAAAGGTTATATTTTGGGGCGCAGGATTAATCCTGTCTTGGTTTGGTCGCCGAAAGGGCAAAGCCAAAGCTAATAAATGCCAACTGTCTTGAAAAAGACCGAATATCAAACAACCTCAATGAGCACAGACGAGTCAATACAAAAATATGCATTCCCACGGAGGACCATAGCAACGATAGATGAAAACGAAAAACCTTTAAAAAACAGTATGATGAATCCTACGCCCAAAAAGAAGAACTTAAACCGCTTTTGTGCACTTCAACATATAATTCACATCAACATTCTTTGTTACTTTAAAACTATTCGAAAATGGACTGTATTCCACACCACATAAATCATCACAATGTAATTGCGTTGCATCAACTGCCGCGAGTAATTGAGAAGGGCGAATAAATTTCTCATATTCATGTGTGCCTTTTGGAACCCATTTTAAAACATGCTCTGCACCTATAATCATCATCAGGTAAGCTTTCCATGTTTTATTAATGGTTGAGAAATAAACGCTACCGCCGGGTTTGACTAAATCACAACAGGCTTGGATCACTGATGCTGGGTTGGGTACATGCTCTAACATTTCCATACAAGTGACAACATGAAATTGTGCTGGGTGTGCTTGTGCAAAATTTTCAGCTGTGGTCATTTCATAGCTTATCTTGGTTTGTGTTTCTAAAGCATGTAATCGAGCAATTTGTAATGATGCATGTGCCATATCAATACCTATTACCTCTGCACCTCTAATTGCCATACTTTCAGCTAGAATGCCGCCACCACAGCCAACATCAACGACTTTTTTGCCAAATAAACCATCAACACCTTCTTCTATGTAGTTAAGGCGTGTTGGATTAAGCAAATGAAGAGGTTTGAAGTCTCCCTCTAGATCCCACCATTGCTCAGCCATCGCTGAGAACTTTTCAATTTCTTGTTGATCTACGTTGGATTCAAATGCATTAGCTTGTGAAGTTGTATTTTTTGCAGAGAGTGTATTTTCAGACATGTTATTACCTGGTGAAATTGAGAACGCTGATTATAACGTGATAATAATATAGATGGGGGATTTTATTTTGCGATTTTAAGCGTTTTTTAATAAAAATTATGCGTGATTAAAAAATGACCGGTTATTTGATAAATACCTCAAATTGCCCCATAAAACGATTCTGACGTGATTTTGCTAATTAAAAGCCTTTTTCGAATAGGCATTTGTGCTACTATCGAGCCCTTACTAAATTCAGTCTATTTCCACTAAATTAAGGATTTAAGTTTCTATGAGCGAATTTGCCTCTGACGTTTCTCCAATTAATATTGAAGATGAATTAAAAAATTCTTATCTTGAATACGCAATGAGCGTGATCGTAGGTCGTGCATTGCCCGATGTACGTGACGGCCTTAAACCAGTACACCGTCGTGTTTTATTTGCGATGAACGTGTTACGTAACGACTGGAACAAACCTTATAAAAAATCAGCACGTGTTGTTGGTGATGTTATCGGTAAATACCATCCACATGGTGATACAGCGGTTTACGATACAATTGTTCGTATGGCGCAAGACTTCTCTTTACGTTATATGCTAGTTGATGGCCAAGGTAACTTTGGTTCTGTTGATGGCGATAGCGCGGCAGCGATGCGTTACACAGAAATCCGTATGCAGAAATTGGCACATGAATTATTAGCCGATTTAGAAAAAGAAACTGTTGATTACGTACCTAACTATGATGGTACAGAGTTTATTCCTGAAGTATTGCCAACTAAAATTCCTAACCTATTAATTAATGGTTCTTCTGGTATTGCTGTTGGTATGGCAACGAATATCCCACCACATAACTTGGGTGAAGTCATTAATGCTTGTTTAGCATTAATTAAAAATGAAGATATTACGATCAATGAATTGATTGAACATATCCCAGGCCCTGATTTCCCAACAGCGGGTATTATTAATGGCCGTAAAGGCATTATCGATGCTTACAATACAGGCCGTGGTAAAATTAAAGTTCGTGCTAAAGCGGACATTGAAGTTAATGAAAAAACTGGTCGTGAGACGATTGTTGTTCATGAGCTACCATATCAAGTTAACAAAGCTCGTTTGATTGAAAAAATTGCTGAGTTTGTTAAAGATAAAAAAATTGAAGGTATTAGTGCTTTACGTGATGAGTCTGATAAAGACGGTATGCGTATGGTGGTTGAAGTTAAACGTGGTGAAGTGGGCGAAGTTGTTTTAAACAACCTTTACGCACAAACACAAATGCAGGTTACCTTTGGTATCAATGCTGTTGCACTTGACCATGGTCAGCCAAAACTATTTAACCTAAAAGAGATGCTAGAAGCCTTTATTCTACATCGCCGTGAAGTGGTTACTCGTCGTACTGTATTTGAATTACGCAAAGCACGTGACCGTGCACATATCCTTGAAGGTTTGGCTATTTCATTAGTAAACATTGAACCTATTATCGATTTAATTCGTCACTCTCCAACTCCTGCTGAAGCTAAATTAGCATTACAAGCACGTGGATGGGATTTAGGCGGCGTTGCTGCAATGTTAGAAGCGAGTGGTGTTGATGCAGCTCGTCCTGACGGTTTAGCAATTGAATTTGGTGTTCGTGATAATCAATACTTTATGACTGAAATTCAAGCGCAAGCGATTCTTGATTTACGTCTACATAAGTTAACTGGCCTTGAGCATGAAAAAATCTTAGGCGAGTACAAAGAGCTATTAGAAATTATTGCTGCATTATTATTCATTCTTGAAAGTCCTGCTCGTTTGATGGAAGTGATTGAAGAAGAACTTGAAGAAGTTCGTGATAACTTTGCAGATCCTCGTCGTACAGAAATCACTGAAAGTGAATCTGATTTATGTATGGAAGATCTGATCGTTGAAGAAGATGTTGTTGTCACGCTTTCTCACGAAGGTTACGTTAAGTACCAACCACTATCTGATTACGAAGCACAACGTCGTGGTGGTAAAGGTAAAGCTGCGACTAAGATGAAAGATGAAGATTTCATTGAAAAATTATTAGTGGCAAGTACACATGATACGATCCTTTGTTTCTCTACTCGTGGTCGTTTGTACTGGCTGAAAACATTCCAACTGCCTTTGGCATCTCGTCAAGCACGTGGTCGTCCGATTGTGAATATCTTGCCGCTTGAAGAGGGCGAACGTATTACGGCTATCTTACCGGTACGTGAATACGAAGATGATAAATATGTGTTTATGGCAACAGCTAACGGTACCGTTAAGAAAACAGCATTAAGTGCTTACAGTCGTCCACGTTCTAGTGGTCTGATTGCAATTAACTTAAATGATGATAACGAGCTAATCGGCGTAGCATTAACCGATGGTCATAGTGAAATCATGCTATTTTCTGATGCTGGTAAAGTAGTTCGCTTTAAAGAAGCTGAAGAGAGCGAAGTGACTGATGAAGATGGTAATCTTGTATTAGACGAAAACGGTAACCCTGAGATTAAATTCAAAGGTGTTCGTCCAATGGGCCGTACAGCAACGGGTGTTCGAGGTATTAAATTAAATGAAGGCGGTAAAGTTGTCTCATTAATCGTTCCTAATCCGACAGGTCATATCTTAACAACGACTGAAAATGGTTACGGTAAACGTACGCCATTAGAAGATTATTCTTCTAAGAGCCGTGCAACTCAAGGTGTTATCTCAATCAAAGTGAGTGAGCGTAATGGTAAAGTAGTTGGTGCTGTTCAAGTTGATGAAAACGATGAAATCATGTTGATCTCTAACAAAGGTACGCTAGTACGTACTCGTGTTTCTGAGGTGTCAGTGGTAGGACGTAATACACAAGGTGTTACCTTGATCCGCACTGCTGAAGATGAAAAAATCGTTGCATTACAACGTATTGATGAAATTAAAGACGAGCCTGTTTATGAAGGCGAAGAAGGTGAGTTACCTTCAACTCTTGAAAACAGTGAGTTAGAAGAGCAATCTGAAGCAGTAGATAATGCAGATGATAAAGCAACTGAAACACCTGAATAACAGTTAATCATAATTAAATAAGCGGCGAATAGCCGCTTATTTTGTTTTAAGTGATGCAACTATTTTGTTTGTTAAAATACAATTTATTTTCACAAACATCACTTTTCTTTTAAGAGATACAACAATGACAAAAATATATAACTTTTGTGCTGGTCCTGCGATGTTACCTGAAGCGGTAATGCAACAGGCACAAAATGAATTTTGTAACTGGCAAGGTTTGGGTGTTTCGGTAATGGAAGTTAGTCACCGTAGTCCTGAATATATTGCAATGGCAAAACAAGCTGAGCTTGATTTACGCGAGTTAATGGCAATTCCTGATAATTATAAAGTTTTATTTTGTCATGGTGGTGGTCGTGGTCAATTTGCAGCAGTGCCACTTAATTTATTAGGTGATAAATTAGATGCTGATTATGTTTTAACTGGGCAGTGGTCAAAATCTGCTGTTATTGAAGCGAAAAAGCATGCGCGTATTAAAGAAACAGACATCATGACAACCACCGAACAAGGAAAAATTTCGGTTAAACCTTGTGCAGATTGGAATGTAAATGCTGGGGCTGCTTATGTTCATTATTGCCCTAATGAAACAATTGAAGGCATTGAAATCTTTGATACACCAGAAACGGGTGTTGTGCCATTAATTGCTGATATGAGTTCAACGATTTTGTCTCGTCCAATTGATGTTTCAAAATTTGGACTTATTTATGCTGGTGCGCAGAAAAATATTGGTCCATCAGGTTTATCGATTGTGATCGTACGTGAAGATCTCATTGGACATGCTCGTCAAGCCATCCCATCAATTTTTGATTATCAAGTGTTAGTTGATTTTGATTCAATGTATAACACCCCACCAACGTATTCTTGGTATTTAGCTGGTTTAGTTTTTAAATGGTTAAAAGCACAAGGCGGTTTGGTTGAAGTTGAAAAGCGTAATATCGCTAAAGCTGAACTGTTATATAACACTATTGATAACTCATCATTTTATACCAACAATGTTGATGCAAGTGTTCGTAGTCGAATGAATATTCCCTTTACATTAGCTGATGACAGTTTAAATGAAATATTTTTAGCTGAAGCTAAAGAAGCTGGTTTATTAACATTAAAAGGTCATAAATTAGTAGGTGGAATGCGCGCGAGTATTTATAACGCGATGCCGATTGAAGGTGTTCAAGCATTAGTTGATTTCATGGCTGTGTTTGAAAAGAAATATGCATAGCATCAAATACTAATTGCAGTAAATAACTGGTCTGTTTTACTGACTAAGACAGCATGTTTAATGAAATTGGTATCATTTCACCTTATGTAAAAGTATCTACATTCACAATGACAAGGTGTGTTTTAAAGTACGCAAGGTTGCGGTAAGGAAAAAACATGAGTGATAATTTTTTAAGCTTGGCAAATACAGGTGTGCAAAAATTGCACCCATACCAAGCAGGTAAACCAACAGATGAATTAGAGCGCGAATTAGGGATTACAAATATTGTAAAACTTGCTTCGAATGAAAATCCGTTGGGATTGAGTGAAACAGTTAAAGCTGCTTTGCAAAAAGAATTAACTGAATTGACGCGTTATCCTGATGCGAATGGTTTTTATCTTAAACAAGCTTTAGCTAATAAATATTCAGTTAATATTAACCAAGTGACGTTAGGTAATGGTTCAAATGATTTATTAGAGATCATTGCGCGTGTGTTTGTTGATAGTAGTAGCGAGGTGATGTTTGCTGAGCATGCTTTTGTTGTTTATCCAATCGTAACACAGGCCATTGGTGCAAAAGCTATTGTGGTTAAAGCAAAAGATTATGGCCATGATTTAGAAGCGATGGCTGCTGCAATTACTGACAATACCAAGCTTATTTTTATTGCGAATCCTAATAACCCTACGGGCACCTTTTTAGAGCAGGATGAAATAAAACAGTTTTTAGCTAAAGTACCAAGTCATGTCATTGTGGTTTTAGATGAAGCTTATTTTGAATACGCTGCTACAGATCGTCGTGGTAATGCGATTGCATGGATTAGTGAGTTCTCTAACTTAATTGTTTCTCGTACTTTTTCAAAAGCATACGGGTTAGCAGGTTTACGTGTTGGTTACAGTATTTCACATCCTGATATCGCAGATCTGTTAAATCGTGTTCGTCAGCCATTTAATTGTAATGCTTTAGCGTTAAAAGCAGCTGAAACTATTTTAAAAGATGAGCAATATCTTGCGGATAGTGTGGCATTGAATAATGCAGGTATGGCAGATTTATGTGCTTTCTTTACTGAGCATAAACTCGAATATATTCCATCAATGGGTAACTTTATTACGGTAAATGTTAGCAGCTCATGTGATAAGAAAACGGGTGATGAAGTTTATCAAGCATTATTACATGAAGGGGTAATTGTCCGTCCTATTACGGGTTACGGTTTACCACAACATCTACGTGTTAGTATCGGTACTGAATCTGAAAACCAACGATTTAAACAAGCGCTGACTAGCGTTTTAAACTTGCAATAAGAGAAGCTAATATAATGGAACAGTTATTATTAAACCCGATTAAAAAAGTCGATGGCGAAATTAATTTACCTGGCTCTAAAAGCCTATCAAATCGCGCATTATTGTTAGCTGCTTTAGCAAAAGGCACAACAAGGTTAACTAACTTATTAGACAGTGATGACATTCGTCATATGTTAAATGCATTAAAAAAACTAGGTGTTAGCTATCAATTATCTGATGATAAAAAACAGTGTGTTGTTGAAGGTTTAGGTCGTGCATTTAATACGAGTGAAATAGGTGAAATCGAATTATTTCTAGGTAATGCAGGAACGGCAATGCGCCCGTTATGTGCTGCGTTATGTTTAGGTGAAGGCGAGTACACATTAACGGGGGAGCCTCGTATGTTTGAACGTCCAATTGGTTCATTAGTGGATTCACTTAAACAAGCGGGGGCTGATGTTACCTATTTAAAAGATGAAAATTATCCTCCATTAAAAATTAAAGGTACTGGTCTTAAAGGTGGAACAATTACCATCGATGGTAGTGTTTCAAGTCAGTTTTTAACGGCATTTTTGATGGCTGCTCCGATGGCTTCAGAAGATACTACGGTTAAAATTGAAGGCGAGTTAGTATCAAAACCTTACATCAAGATCACTTTGCAAATCATGCAAGACTTTGGTGTTGAAGTTGACAATATTAATGGTGAATATCAGACCTTTGTTATTAAAGGTGGGCAAACTTATCAAGCCGCTGGTCATTATTTAGTAGAAGGGGATGCATCATCAGCTTCTTACTTTTTAGCCGCTGGTGCGATTGCTGGTAGCATTAAAGTGACGGGTATTGGTAAAAACTCAGTACAAGGTGATATTCAATTTGCTGATGCACTCGAGGCAATGGGCGCTAACATTGAATGGGGCGATGATTACATTAAAGCGAGCAAAGGTAAATTGAATGCCATTGATATGGATATGAACCATATTCCTGACGCTGCGATGACCATTGCTGTTGCTGCTTTATTTGCTGAAGGCACAACTAAAATCACTAATGTTTATAACTGGCGTGTAAAAGAAACAGACCGTTTATATGCAATGGCGACGGAACTTCGTAAAGTAGGTGCTGAAGTAGTTGAAGGGCATGATTTTATTGAAGTGACTGCGCCCGTACAAATACAACATGCAGAAATCGATACCTATGACGATCATCGTATTGCAATGTGTTTTTCATTGGTTGCTTTAAGTGATACAGCGGTAACGATTAATGATCCAAAATGTACTTCTAAAACATTTCCTGATTATTTTGAAAAATTAGCATCAGTCAGTATCTAACTGTTTAATAGTATTTTTTATGATTTCTTTAAACCTACTTTTGTAGGTTTTTTTATCGCTATTTATTGAGTTAACTCATATTAGGTATAAAGTGACAGGTATAAGATACCGCTGCATTAATTGATAAACATATTTGTTGCCTAGTACTTTTAGTGGTATTTATAGTTGATGATACCAATCACAATAAATAGTTTATCTATTTTACTAGTTAAAACCGTTCACTTCCTCGTTGTAGATTTCGTAAAGGGAACTGCCATTTACGTCAATTGACACCTTGAATCGAACTGTTTTTTTAGCGCAAAATGTAGATAACATATTTAATGTAATCGGAATTAATTGATTTAATTAAAACAATGTGAAGGTGATTTTCACTATGAAAGTAGATAAAAAGCAATTTGCTGTAATTGGTTTGGGGCGATTTGGTTTAGCGTTATGTGAAGAGTTAATGGAGCAGGGCGCACAGGTACTCGCTCTAGATATTGACGAACAGCGCGTTAAATTGGCAGCAGATAAAGCATCTCATGCCATTATTGCTGATTGTAGTTCTGAAGATACTGTCGCAGAATTAAAATTAGATGAATATGACATTGTTGTGGTTGCCATTGGCGATGATATTAATACGAGTATTTTAACCACTCTAGTATTAAAAGAGATGGGTACTAAAACGGTTTGGGTTAAAGCAAAGAATAAATTCCACGCAAAAATATTATACAAAATTGGTGCCGACCGTATTATTAGCCCTGAGCGAGATATGGGGATCCGTATTGCACGTAGTATGTTAGATCGTCGAGTCTTTGACTTTTTAGCTCTAGGTAGTGGCCTCGCTATTGCTGAAGTCGTTATTGGTGGTAAGCATTTGGGCGAGCGAATTGATGAGCATCCTTGTGCTAAAAGCAATAAACTTAAAATACTTGCTTACAAACGAGGGGCGACTATTTATGACCAACCAGATCTTTCCGTTAGCTTAGAAATTGGCGATATATTAATTGTAGCGGGTGAGGAAGAAGTCCTAAAGGAAAAAATCAGACTGCTATGAAGTTTTTAGATAATAAGAATAATAGTATTGATCTCAAAAATGCAGATGGAAAACGCCGCTGGTCTGAACCTCGAATCATCCTGTTTAGTTTTCTGGGAATATTGTTCCCTTCTGCCATTCTTTTAACCTTCCCTCTCTTTTCTGTTTCTGGTCTCAGTTTTATGGACGCTTTATTTACGGCGACCTCCGCAATTAGTGTAACTGGGCTTGGTGTTGTTGATACAGGCGCCCACTTTACTATTGAAGGCAAAATACTGTTGATGCTATTGATGGAAATTGGTGGTTTAGGGCAAATGACTCTATCCGCTATTTTATTATATATGTTTGGTTTACGCCTCAGTTTACGTCAACGGAGTGTTACACAAGAAGCATTAGGACAAAGTGGATCTTTAAATTTACATCGATTAGTTAAGCACATTATTGTTTTTTCTTTAGTTGCTCAGTTTATTGGCATGTTGTTACTTGCCTCAAGATGGGTGCCAGAGATGGGATGGGCACAAGGTTTTTTCTATGCACTTTTTCATTCTATTTCTGCTTTTAACAATGCTGGTTTTTCACTCTTTAGTAACAGTATGATTGATTTTGTTGGCGACCCTTGGGTTATCTTTACAATTGCAGGGTTGTTTATTTTTGGCGGTCTTGGTTTTACGGTTGTATCTGATATTCGTCGTAATGCCTCTAGAGGCTTTAGTGCATTAAATTTACACAGTAAAATAATGTTAACGGCAACACCGATTTTATTATTAATCGGGACCATCTTATTCTGGTTTCTAGAGCGTAATAATCCAGGTACTTTGGGGGATTTGCCATTAGGGAGTCAATGGCTAGCCGCATTTTTCCAATCAGCAACGGCGCGTACAGCAGGTTTTAATAGTGTTGATATCAGTCAATTTGGTCATCCTGCTTTTTTAGTGATGTTGATATTAATGATTATTGGTGCAGGTTCTACTTCTACTGGTGGTGGTATTAAAGTTTCTACTTTTGTGGTGGCTATGGTTGCGACATGGGCTTTTTTACGTCAACAAAGTCATGTTGTGATGTTTAAACGTAGTGTTGCTTGGACGACGGTGACTAAATGTTTAGCTATTATTGTCGTTAGTATGATTGTTTTGGTCATTTCCATGTTTTTATTAATGCTCACAGAGCAAGCTGATTTTTCTATTGTTATGTTTGAGGTCGTTTCTGCTTTTGCGACTGTAGGTGTTTCTGCGGGATTAACGGCTGAGTTATCTGAACCCGGTAAGTTTATTATGGTCGTGGTCATGGTCATTGGTCGTATTGGACCATTAACATTAGCTTATATGCTTGCGAGAGCGAAACCGACTTTATTAAGGTATCCAGAAGATAGGGTATTTGCTGGTTAAATTACAAATAATAAAGTTAGGTTATTCAAATTACAGCAAATGAATAACTAAAAATAGTCATTCATCTCATTGTATGGCGGTTTAAGTGCGCTTTTCACTTTCTTTTCTTGCTGTATTTTTTGTGTATTGATAGAGTACGCAGATTACTATTATTCGCTTTTTGGAAATGTCCATGTTTAAAATGTTTCGAGGTATGTTTTCTAACGATTTATCGATCGATTTAGGAACCGCAAATACCCTTATTTATGTTAAAGACCAAGGTATTGTATTGGATGAACCTTCAGTGGTTGCAATCCGAATGGATAAAAATGGCAAAAGAGTTGCGGCTGTAGGTACAGCGGCAAAACTTATGTTAGGTAAAACGCCGGGTAATATTCAAGCAATCAGACCAATGAAAGATGGTGTGATAGCAGATTTTTATATTACTGAAAAAATGTTACAACATTTTATTAAGCAAGTGCATAACAATAGCTTTATGCGTCCTAGTCCACGTGTTTTAGTTTGTGTTCCTTGTGGTTCTACGCAGGTAGAGCGACGTGCAATTCGTGAATCTGCAATGGGTGCGGGTGCTCGAGATGTATTTTTAATTGATGAGCCAATGGCTGCTGCAATTGGTGCTGGTATGCCAGTATCAGAAGCGAAAGGTTCAATGGTAGTTGATATTGGTGGCGGTACGACAGAAGTTGCTGTTATCTCTTTAAACGGTATCGTTTATTCAGCTTCAGTACGTATTGGTGGTGATAAATTTGATGAAGCCATCATCAATTATGTTCGTCGTAACTACGGCTGTACTATTGGTGAAATTACTGCAGAGCGTATTAAACATACTATTGCGATTGCTTACCCAATTGATGATATTAAAGAAATTGAAGTACGTGGTGTTAATGTAGCTGAAGGTGTTCCTCGTAGCTTCACATTAAACAGCAATGAAATACTAGAAGCATTACAAGAGCCGCTAAGTGGTATTGTTTCAGCAGTGATGGCTGCTTTAGAAAAAACACCACCAGAGCTAGCTGCTGATATTGCAGAACAAGGCATGGTATTAACAGGTGGTGGAGCATTATTATGCGAATTAGACCGTTTGTTATCTGAAGAGTCTGGTATTCCAGTCATTGTTGCTGATGATCCTCTTACTTGTGTTGCTCGTGGCGGCGGCATGGCATTAGAGATGATTGATACGCATGGTGGTGATGTCTTTAACGGAGATTGATATCGATAGCGCGGCTATATTGTTGCGCTAAGAGTCAAAGATAACCCCCATGAAACCAATTTTTACCCGCGGTCCCTCTTTTACATTAAGGCTATCCATTGTGGTAGCCTGTTGTGTCGCTTTATTGATTGCTGATAGTCAGTTTAAGCTTTTTGCATCTGCACGTGTTTATTTAAATTCAATTGTTTCTCCTATTCAATATGTTGCCGATGCGCCACAAAAAATGTTTAGTTCATTATCTGAAAATTTAATGACCAGACAAGCTTTGTTAGAGCGTAACCAACAACTTGAAAAAGAAAACTTACACTTAAAAGCTGATCGCCTGTTATTAGGGCAATTACAAAGTGAGAATAAACAACTACGTGAATTATTAAATTCTAAAAGACAGTTTAAATACAAACGTATGATCACGGAAGTGATGAGTTTACGTTCAGATCCTTTTACCCATCAATTATTAATTGATAAAGGTGCATCAGATGGCGTGTATTTAGGTCAGCCTGTTATTAATGAACAAGGGGTTGTTGGACAAGTTTCACAAGTTGGTAGCACCACTAGTCGAGTTATCTTAATTGTTGATGCCAGTCATGGTATTCCGGTACGAGTACAGCGTAATGATGCAGTTGCAATTGTGCACGGTAGTGGCGCGTGGGATAAGTTGAATGTTCCTTTTGTGCAGAGTAATGCCGATATTAGGGAAGGTGATTTATTAGTCACTTCAGGTTTAGGCGGACGTTTTCCTGCTGGTTATCCTGTTGCCAAAATAAGCCGTTTTGAATACCAAGAAGGTGAGCTGTATGCCACAGTGACTGCAACACCTGTAGCCGATTTAGATAGAAGCCGTTATTTATTATTATTATGGAATGATGATCCATTAGCCGGTGCAGATTTAACGTTAGATTCACCGGAAGTGTTAGATGCCCCTGTTCAATAGTTACAAAATAATATATTTCTCATTTTTTATTTGCTTAGTGGCTGCTATTTTTCCACTGCCGATCATGTTTAATGCGTTTCGTCCTGATTGGGTTATTTTAGTATTATTTTATTGGATCATCGCTTTACCGCATCGAGTTAATATAGGTCATGCATTTATTATAGGTTTGTTATTGGATCTGTTATTAGGATCCGTACTAGGAATGCATGCATTACTATTATCGTTATTAGCTTATTTTACTAGTATTAACTTCCAACGATTTCGTAACTTCACATTAGTACAAACCACTCTGTTAGTAGGCCTTTTTATTTTTATTTCTAAGGTCACCTTGTACTGGATCGCTTCAAGTATGCAAGAGATAGTCTTACATCGGCACTACTTTTGGTCGATTTTTACTTCAATGATTGTTTGGCCATGGTTCTTTTTGTTCATGCGTTATTTACGTATTCGATTTAAGGTGATTTAAACAAATGAAATTATGGCTAGCATCAAACTCTCCTAGACGAGGGGAGTTATTATCACAGATTAATATTGAATATGAACGAGTTAATGCAGGGATAGACGAAACCAAACAAGCAGATGAAGGTAGTGAACAATATGTACAACGCCTCGCATTAGAAAAAGCGCAGGCAGGTTGGCTTAATAGTGATCGACAAGGATTAGTGTTAGGTGCAGATACGATTGTTGTTTGTGCTGGTGTGGTGATGGAAAAACCTAAAAATAAACAACATGCGCAGCAAATGATGGCTTTATTATCAGACAATACGCATTACGTTTTAACAGCAATAGCGTTAGTGCATGAAAAAAAACAACAAGTAGAATTAGTCACTACGGAAGTGACATTTAAAGCATTAACAGAACAAGAAATTTCGGACTACTGGGAAACGGGAGAACCACAAGACAAAGCTGGTGGTTATGGCATTCAAGGAATTGCTGGGCAATTCGTAACTCAACTCTCAGGTAGCTATAGCGCTGTGGTAGGGCTTCCCCTCTATGAAACAGCTGAACTGATTAAAAGCTTTAAAGGATTATAAGATGTCAGTGGAACTACTAATGAATATTACACCAACAGAAACGCGTGTTGCGTTGATTGAAGGTGGAGTATTACAAGAATTACATATAGAACGACAGGCTAGCAAAGGTATTGCCGGTAATATTTATAAAGGTAAAGTAACTAGAGTTTTACCTGGTATGCAGGCTGCGTTTATCGATATTGGTTTGGATAAAGCTGCTTTTTTACATGCCTCAGATATTGTGCCACATACGGAGTGTGTTGCTGCACCGGAAAAAGCGAAATTCAAGGTAGCAGATATTGCAACTTTGGTAAGGCCAGGCCAACACATTACCGTGCAAGTTGTAAAAGATCCCTTAGGGACTAAAGGTGCGCGTCTAACGACAGATATTACTTTACCTTCTCGTTATCTTGTTTTTATGCCTGATAGCCAACATGTTGGTGTTTCACAGCGTATTGAAAGTGCTGCAGAGCGAGATCGTTTGAAAGAGATCACTCAATCTTGTGTGGATGAGTTAGGTGGTTTTATTATTCGTACCGCGGCTGAAGGTGCACCTGAAGAAGAGTTAAGAAATGATGCTGCTTTTTTACAACGAGTATGGCGTAAAGTATTAACACGTAAACAACGTACACAGTCTAAAAACAAACTCTTATATCAAGATCTTGGTTTAGCATTTCGTATTCTGCGTGATTTTGTGGGTAATGAAATCGACCGAGTAAGAATAGATTCTAAGCTTAGCTTTAAAGAATTATCTAGCTTTAGTAGTGAGTTTGTACCTGAGTTAGAAGGTAAAGTTGAATATTATGATGGTAACAGTCCAATATTTGATTTGTTTGACGTTGAAAATGAAGTACATAGAGCTTTAGAGCGTAAAGTGCCACTTAAATCAGGTGGTTACCTAATTATTGATCAGACTGAAGCAATGACGACGGTTGATATTAATACGGGTGCTTTTGTCGGGCACCGTAACCTTGAAGAAACCATTTTTAATACTAACGTAGAAGCAACGCTTGCCATTGCTAGACAATTAAGATTACGTAATCTAGGTGGCATTATAATATTAGATTTTATCGATATGAAATCAGTTGATCATCGACGTCGTGTATTTAACAGCTTAGAGCAAGCTTTAGCCAAAGATCGTGTCAAAACACATATTAATGACTTTTCTCCATTAGGTTTAATTGAAATGACGCGAAAGCGTACTCGTGAAAGCTTAGAGCATATTTTCTGTGGTGAGTGTACAACTTGTAACGGGCGTGGTTATGTTAAGACAGTTGAAACTGTGTGTTATGAAGTGCTAAGAGAAATCTTACGTGTTGACAGAGCTTATGATGTTGATCGATTTGTTGTTTATACCTCCATTGCTGTAGCAGAAGCCTTAGAAGGTGACGAATCTCATAACCTTGGTGAATTGATTGTATTTATGCAAAAGCGTGTTGAAATCCATGCTGAACCTTTATATGGACCAGAGCAATTTGATGTAGTGATGATGTAATGTAATTACAATTAATAAACGATCTAGTGTACTGGGTACATTAGATCGTTTATTAGTAAAAATGCAGGTTATAAAGAGGGAGTGTTGGTGGGTTATTTATCTTGAAAAAAAATGTTTTTAAATGGTTAAAACGTCTGTGGGCGTTAATTGCTGTTAAATTAATTATCATTGCGGTACTCGTGACTGCAGTGCGTTTTGTGATCACCGGTGCTAACGGTTACAAAGAGCAATTAATTAAGTGGGTAGCGACAGAACATAATATTAACGTTAGTATTGATAAAATATCTGCCGGTATTGATTTTTCTGGTTTGGTTGTTACTTTGACTGATGTTAATTTTGTTGATGCAAAAGTCTTACCATTTGAATTGCAGTTAGATCATTTGTTTTTACATGTCGACTTTTTAAATAGTATTAAGCAACAAAAAGTCGTATTTAATGATATTTCATTAAAGGGGGCTGATTTAGTTTTAAAGCCTTATTACAATCTTGATAATATTGAAGGTGAACAGTCTGCCGTCACACTTGATTCTCTCAAAGATATCTTTCTTTCTCGTTTAAATTCTTTTTCAATTCAAGACAGCACCATTAACTACACAGATCATCTTTATAAAAATAAAACTATTTTTATTCAAGATTTAAGTTGGTTAAACGATGGAGACCATCACCAAGGTGTTGGACATGCTTCGTTATTAGACACCTTAGACCAAAAGAATACTTTAGATTTTGTCATTGATATTAAAGGTGATGCTAAAGGTAGTAATGATCAATTGATTGGTAATCTCTATGCAAATGCACATAATTTAAATGCGATCGATTATTTAAAGCCACAAATTAACCCATTAGCGGCCTTAACCTCAGCAGTTGTCTCATTTAAATTATGGGGAACATTTGATTTTAATGGGCCGAAAGACTTACAACTAAAATGGGGACATTCGGAAATTTCTTGGTCAATGTTAGAGCGAACAAATGACTGGAAAATAAATGATGGAATATTGCAGTTTTCTTATCAAGATAAGCATTGGTTATTTGATACTTATAATTTAGATATTGAGCATAACTATACTCCGTGGACTGGTGTGCAGATAACTGGTTCTGGTGAGATTGGCAATATCGGTCAATTTGACTTAAAAAAAGTTAATTTAAACTCTGTATTACCGTTTGCACTTCTTTTTTCGCATTTACCTGAACCTGATATTAAAAAAATCACACAATTAGAAATTGACGGTGAATTAAGTAAAATTGATTTAATGGTTGATGACCCTGGTCAGTTTACTGTTAAAGTGAATGTTGATGCATTTAATAATCAACCTTTAGGCGCAATTCCTGGTATTAGTAATGCTGATATTTCAATTACTAGTAATGTTGAAAAAGGGAATGCGAGCATCAAGCTAGCCCCTCAGAAAATTTATTTTGATGGTCAATTTAGTCGTCCTATGCCAGTGCAAAAGGGGGATATTGAATTAAGTTGGCATAATGATGAAAATGGTTTCGAGCTAATCAGTGATAACAGTGTATTAGTAACAGATGACCTTGATAGCCGCACGCAATTTTCATTATTTTTCCCTGGTGAAAAAGCCTCAGATCGTAGTCCATTTTTGAGTTTATATACTTATGCCTCTTTAAATGATGCTAAAAAAGCACAATATTATTTACCTATTAAAGCAATGGGTAATGACGTTTTTGATTACCTACAACCTACATTACAGAAAGGGGTTGTTAATGGGGCCAAAATTCTTTGGTATGGTGCTTTTTCTGATTATCCATATCAAAAACATGATGGTATTTTTCAAGCTTGGGTACCATTAAAAAATGCACAATATGATTTCTATGGAGAATGGGAGGGATTAACAGATTTAGATTTAGATCTACTGTTTGAAAATGACTATCTCATCATGGAGAGTAAAAAAGCTAAGTTAGGCAAAATTACAGTAGATTCTTTATCTGGAAAAATTGATGGTTTAAATCCAAATGGCATTCTTACCATCAAAGCTGATATTAATGATAAAGCGCAGTATATTTCAAAATATCTTGGTGAATCACCGCTAAAAGATAGTGTGGGTAAAGCATTAGACATTATCCGTATTGATGATGATTTAGCTGGAAATCTTGTATTAACTATTCCTTTTAACCGAGAAAAACAGCAAACAGAAACGACGGGTACAATAAACTTATTAGATAATGACATTGATATTGAGTTAGCTAGTGACTTAATTATGCCGTTAAAAAAAGTGACAGGCAGTTTTAGCTTTGTTAATGGCGATTTAATTGCAGAAGATTTACAGGCAAATTTATTTAATCAGCCCGTTAATTTTTCATTTTCTACTAAAGAGTTAAAAGATAAATATCAGCTTAAAGCTGATCTTGCTGGAAATTGGAATATGGCACAATTAAGTCGTTACCATAGTGAATTATCAGCATTACATTTAAGTGGAAAATTAGATTGGCAAGGCCATGTCGACTTTGCACAAATATTTGCTGGTGGTTATCAATTTGGCGTTAATTTATCTTCACAACTACAAGGGGTAAAAGTTAATCTGCCTGCTCCTTATTACAAAAATACACTGCAATCATGGCCATCAAGCATTGTTGTAAAAGGTGATCAGCGAGCAACCACATGGGATGCTAAATTTAATAGCACAATCAATTCACTCGGTGAGTTGAATTATCAAAAAGAAAAGAAAAGCCTACCTTATTTTTATCTTGGATTAGGCCGCAATATCAAGGCGCCGATTGATAAAACAAAACAAATTATTCGAATTAATGAAGCTTCAATTGATTTGACGCCTTGGGCAAAAACATTAACAACGTTAATGAATAAGAAAACAGCAAACAGCCAACAGAAAACACAAGATTCTTTAATTGATATTGATGCTATTTATGTTGATATCAAACATGCTGATTTATTTGAACAACCCCTCGTTAATTTAAGTTCTCAATTTAAACATACAGGTAATCGTTGGGATATAAATTTAAAGGCTGATAATTTCCAGTCAAACATCGAATACCGCAAAGGCACACCAAATCGTTACGATATTAATATTGAAAAAATGGATTTTCAGTCCTTTGATATAGACACAGCACAAGCGGTTTTCGAGGATCCAAATAAAGAAGTATTAATTAGACATAGTGATAATTTGCGTAAAGATTACCCTGAAATATTTTTAGAGTGTAAACAATGTATCTATAAAAAAATGGATTTATCGTCGTTAAAAGCACATGTATTTCCTAGTAAATCTCGTTACACCATTGATTACTTAAAATTAGGTGAGGAAGAGTCCTTCACTAATATTTCTGGTGTTTGGGATCAGCGCCGTACGAATATCATTCTAGATAGTCGCTCTGATAGCGAAACAAGTATTGTTCGTCGTTTAGGTTATACCGGTCCTATGACTTATGAGAAAGGAGAGCTTAGTGGGGCATTAAATTGGGTTGGGGCTCCTTGGCAGTTTAATTTTGATTCTTTAAATGGTGCACTTTCCACAGAAATTGATAACGGCTTAATTACAGAAGTGAATGATAAAGGCGCACGACTATTAAGCTTCTTTAGTCTTGATGGGATCCGCCGTAGTTTGAACCTAGAGTTTGGCAATGTATTTTCAAAAGGATTAGGTTTTGACAAAATGACACTCTCTGCCAATATCACCAATGGTCTGTTTAAAAGTGATGATTATTATCTAACAGGCTCCGCAGGTAAAATTTCTGGTGAGGGTTTAATTGATCTCCCTAACTTAAATGTAAATTATCTCTTTAGTTATAGCCCTGCAGTAACATCTAGTTTGCCAGTACTAGCAGCGTTTGCGATTAACCCCTTAACAGGAGCGGCAGTATTAATGTTAACTAAATTACTTGAGCCTGTTGTTGACACCATTGTGCGTGTCGATTTCTCTGTGAAAGGTCCACTAGATAATCCAGTTGTTAAAATTATAAGTAGTCAAAAAGGGCAAGTTGAATTACAAAATAGTGAAGTGTTAGAAGAGATGGAAGAAAATCAGCCATTAGAAAATAACCAATAAGGTCAATAGGATGAACTGCAAATTAACTGCCATACAAATTATCAGTAGTGAGTGTGTTGATGCTAATTTTGAGCAGATCGAAATACAATTGGCGTCTATGCCTAAGAGTAATGAGCTTATTCATCATCTTGTATTATTACCTGAAAATGCGCTTTGTTTGGGTACTCGTCAAGATTATTTTAATAGTGCAGAAAATCTTGGAAATGGCCCTTGTCAAACACGTCTAAGCCAACTTGCTAAGCAATATAATTGCACTTTAATTTGTGGCAGTTTTCCGATTAAAAGTGATCAGACAGATAAAATTTATACCTGCAGTTTGGTTTATTCTCCGCAAGGAGAATTGCTTGAAAGTTATAATAAAATTCATTTATTTGATGCTGATGTTACTGATACACAAGGTGCTTATAGAGAATCAGATACTTTTATTGCTGGGCAGGAAGTCAAAGTCATTGATCTTGGCTTTACAAAAGTAGGACTTGCGATCTGTTATGATTTACGTTTCCCTGGATTATTTCAAGCACTGATAGAGCTTGGAGCTGAAATCATTTTACTGCCAGCCGCATTCACACACGCAACAGGAGAAGCTCATTGGCAAGCTTTATTACAAGCGCGCGCCATTGAAACACAATGTTATTTTATCGCTGCAAATCAAGGTGGAGAGCATTTTTCAGAACACCTTACATATAAAAGTCGATTTACTTATGGGCATTCAATGATTATTGATGAATGGGGTGAGATTAAAACCCAATTAACGATAGGTAATGGCTTTATCCAAACAGATTTTGATAAAAAGAAACTACAAAACACTAGAAAAAATATGCCTGTACAACAACATAATCAATTTAGCAGCATTCAAAAACTTAAATAGAATAAGGAACTTCCATGTCTTTTCAACAAGTGGTCTCAAATTTTTTAGACCCTGCAGAGATGCAACTTAGTGACTTAGAATCACAACTTAGCCAAATATCAGGGGCTCAAATTGATTATGCTGATTTTTATTTTCAAGCAAGTCGCTATGAATCTTGGTTATTAGAGGATGGTATTGTTAAGGAAGGTAGTTATAACATCGAAAAAGGGGTAGGTATTCGTGCTGTCTCAGGTGAAAAAACGGGTTTCGCTTATTCTGACCATATCTCCAAAAAAGCAATTACAGAAGCGGCAAATGCAGCCAAAAGTATTGCTAACTCAGGGCAAGAAAGAAGCATTAAATTAATCATGCCAACAGCACAACCGATATATTATGGTGCCTCTGATCCTTTAGAAAGCATGAGCCGTGATAAAAAGATTGCACTATTAAAACAAGTTGATGCATTTACGAGAGCATTAGAGCCTTCGGTAAGTGAAGTGACGGTATCATTAAATGCAGTTTATGAAGAGATTTTAGTTGCAGCTAATGATGGCACATTAGCATCAGATATTAGACCGCTGATCCGTTTTAGCTGTTCGGTACTTATTGAAAAAAATGGTAAGCGTGAGCGTGGTAGTGCAGGTGGCGGTGGCCGTTTTGACCTTGATTACTTCACTGATATGTATGAAGGTGAAATAAGAGCCTTTTCTTATGCTCGCCAAGCTATTCGTCAAGCGTTAGTAAATATTGAAGCTATTGCAGCTCCTGCTGGTGCTATGCCTGTTATTGTTGGTGCGGGTTGGCCTGGTGTCTTGTTACATGAAGCGGTTGGCCATGGTTTAGAAGGTGATTTTAACCGTAAAGGGTCTTCTGCATTTTCAGGTAAAATTGGGCAACAAGTTGCATCTAAGCATTGTACTGTGATTGATGATGGCAGTATTGCAGATCGTCGAGGTTCAGTGAATATTGATGATGAAGGTACCAAAGGGCAACGCAATGTCCTTATTGAAAATGGTATTTTAAAAGGTTATATGCAAGATAAGCTGAATGCTCGTTTAATGGGAGTTGCTTCTACTGGTAATGGTCGCCGAGAATCTTACGCCCATTTACCGATGCCGCGTATGACAAATACCTTTATGCTAAATGGTGAATACGAACATCAAGAGCTGATTGAAAGTGTTAAAAATGGCATTTATGCTCCTAATTTTGGTGGTGGACAAGTTGATATTACCTCGGGCAAATTTGTATTTTCTGCATCAGAAGCTTATCTGATTGAAGACGGTAAAATCACCGCTCCAATTAAAGGAGCAACATTAATTGGTAATGGTTTTGATGCGATGCAAAAAATCTCCATGGTTGCTAATAATATGAGCTTGGATCCTGGTGTTGGCGTTTGTGGAAAAGAAGGGCAAAGCGTACCTGTTGGCGTTGGACAACCTTCTTTGAAAATAGATCAATTAACGGTTGGTGGCACTAATTAATTTTTATTTTTGAAATGAAATAGGCTAGAGGTATTTACATCTCTAGTCTATATTTATGAATCTTCTATAGTAAGGTAAATGAATAGGGAAATTACTTTTTCTCGCCAATATAAAATACTCCTTTTACGACTTTCCTGCTAACAGCTAGCACATCAATAATAAAAACAAGATCAGCAAATGTACGTACTCAGCATAAAGTGATTAATGTCACTTTGTAATAATGTTTCACTACAAATCGATTACAACTTTTTATCTTGGACTTGGTATACTTTATTAAAAGAAGTTTGATGATATTTACTTAGAATAAACACATTTAAGATGTAACTTTACCGCGATGCTTACCCTGATTGAGTTAATAGTTGCTAGAGCTGTTATAGTGAGCAGAAATGTAGGTGAAAATATGTTTTTGGTTCTTCATTGAGATAAATATTAGGAGTTCGTTTGCGATTAAATCGTGCTATTTCTCCCCTTCAATTATGGGGTTTTAAAAATTACCGCCTAGTCCACGCGGGACGTATTTCATTAGCTTTTGTTGCGATGCTGATTATTACAAATATTTTTAATATTCCTGAAAGTACTTGGCCATTAATTACTTTAGTGGTGGTAATGGGACCAATTTCATATTGGGGAAATGTATTACCTCGTGCTATTGAACGCGTTATAGGTACTTTTGTTGGTGCCGCATCGGGCATAGTTGCTCTCTATTTAGAAACTATCTCTCCAATATTTTTTATTGTCTGGTGTGCTGTTGTCATGTTCTTATGTGGTTATTTAACCCTAGGTAAAAAACCTTATTCAAGCTTGTTAATTGGTATCACACTTGCTGTTGTGGTGGGGGCACATAGTCTCGATTTTACTAAAGCTTTGTGGCGTAGTGGTGATGTAATTTTTGGTTCTGCTTTTGCTTTATTTTGTTGCAGTATTTTTCCTCAAAAAGCCTTTATTCATTGGCGTCTAAATGTGAGTCAGTATTTGTTTGAGATTGGTAAAGTTCACCATGTTTTATTATCTCCTAACATAGTTGATCGCCCTCAATTGAAAAATAAGCAAAAAACATTATTAGCGGATATTACTCGTAATCGCACTTTAGTTTCACCTTCTGCTGCAGAAACTCATTTAAGTTCTAGTTTGTTAAATGGTATTCAAATTAGTATGGATAATTGTTTGTACACGATTGAAAAAATATCTGATATTTATTGGAGTGATCGTAGTCATCATTTAACTTTAATTCATGCACAACATTTACGTTCTTGTCACAAAGCGACTGAAGAGACCTTTAATCAACTATCTCAAATGCTAGTGAGTGGAGAAGTAGAAGGGGCTGAATGGCGTTTTGAGAATATGAATGACACCATTGAAGAACTTAAAGCATTAACTCACCAGCAGCAGTTCCATTTCGATCCTTCGCTCTATGGTTATGTGTGGCTGAATGTGCAATTAATTGATGAGTTAGTTAAGTTACGTCGCTTAATTATGTTGAGCTTAAAGTTAACCAAATAATTTTCTATTACTTTTTCACTTCCTTATTTTAAATAATGATAAATCTTACATTGTCAGCGCACGGAATGGGTTTAGGTACATCAGGAGTGACTCGCCTGATCATCCAATGGAAAAATTAGCTGAGTAGTTAAAACATATAATCCTCGTGATGCCAGAATGTGTTTTCTACATGGTACTACCGGTTTATTTGAAGCTTTAAAAATGGATAAATTAAAAGTTACTGAAAGCAAACTGCAGAAAGAGGCAAGGTATCAATCTGTATAAAAAATGCCGTTTATGAAGTAAACGGCATTTTATTATTTATTTTTCTTATTCAAGAAAAAGGTAAATCATTAACACACTCGAAGTGGTTTCATTGGTGTGTCTGCTTTATCTTTTTCGTAACTATGTATTGCTAGCTGTTCAAAAGCTAATGCAATCCAGGCACTAATTAACATATCAAAATGGCTTTCAATACCACTACAACCAACAACGATATCACCATATACAAACGAACCATAAAATAAGCAGTCGTCATCTCTAATTGAAGAGGGATGTGCTGTATGCATATTGATATTCGCTGATGAATTTCTCCATGCTTGAGCGGCTTTATTTCTTGCTAAATCATCAAACTTAACAGGCCATTGCTCTGGGTTACCTATTGTTTCTTGATATAAAATCGCATCTGCAAAATCACACTCCCACGGTTTAATCGTTGGGTCCATTACTACAATATGCAGTTCTTTACGCTTTGCTATTTCAAATAGTTTATCAATTGCTGGTTTAACTAATTCGACTGCTTCTTGTGCTAATTTAACATTGTTCTTCATAAGTTTTTCCCACTTTTTTTGATTTTGCCCATTTAGAATAATAAGCCGTTACGATTGGAACTAATATAGATGTTACAACAATACTTGTCGCTACTAATGCACTTGCCATTGGTGCAATTTCTTTAAATTCTGGTGCCATTTCTGCAATAAGAAAAGGTGTTGCAACTGCTGCTCCAGCCGTACTAGATGCTGCGATACCCGCTGTACCATCACCTTTACCAATGTATTTATCAGCGAGGATTAGTGGAATACCAGTTATTATGATAACACCTACACCAAGTAAAACACCTGCGAACCCTGTTTCAAGTAATACTCTAAGGTCAATACCATTACCTAAAGCAAAGCCAAAGAATGGGATCATAATAACAACTCCAGCAGTGAAGAATTCTTTTAAATCTTTATCAAGGTTACCAAGTATGAAACCCACTATGAAAGGTAATAATGCACCAACAAATAGATGAGGTTGGAAAGTTGCTACACCACTTGTACCTAGGATTAACATAGTTACTAATGGGCCTGATTCAACAGACATTAAGATAAAGGCACCTTCTTCTTCTTTTGTACCATATTGATTCATTATCGATGCATATAAACCACCATTGGTCATGTCCATTGCGGCAACGATAGTTAATACTGAGAAACCAGCAAAAAATCCAGTTGTGATACCACCGGCTGGTAATAACTGAGCAGCAATCATACCAACACACCAAGCCACTAATATTTTAGTAACAACTAACACACCGGATTTTTTTAATACAGTACCTGTCGCTTTAAATGAGATTGAAGCCCCGATACAAAAAAACCAAACGGCTAATATAGGTAATACACCATGCATTAGACCATTGGTGAATGTACCAAAATAAGCCCCTGTACCAGGAAAAAATGTATTCAGCATTGCACCTGCAAATAATGGTACTAACATTAATCCGCCTGGGATCTTGTCGATTCTTTTTTTGATATTCATAGTGTTTTATTCTCTTAGTTATAATTTAATTTCTTAATCCATTGTTTAGATGGATTTATGTTATTTCATTAATTCCATATCGATAAAATCCATATCATCAAAAGTTTGATTTTCTCCTACCATTCCCCATACGAAACTATAATTTTTTGTTCCGCATCCAGAATGTATAGACCAACTCGGCGACAATACCATTTGTTTATTTTTTATAATAATATGACGTGTTTCTTGTGGTTCTCCCATAAAATGAAAAACAACTTGTGAAGGTTCAATATTAAAATATAAGTAAGCCTCCATACGACGTTCATGTGTATGAGCAGGCATCGTATTCCATACACTGCCTGATTTTAAGTGTGTTACGCCCATACATAATTGACAGGTTGGTAAAACATCTGGATGTAAATATTGAGTAATTAAACGTTCATTAGCATTGTTTGGTGAGCCCATTTCAACTTGCTTAGCTTGATCACGACGAACCACTCGAGAAGGGTAAGTATGGTGAGCAGGAGCACTTAAACAATAGAATGATGGTTCTAATTCTGAACTAAGAGAAGTAAATTCAATATTCTCTTCTCCCATGCCTAGATATAAGACATCTAAATATTCTAGTGTAAATATTTGATTTTTACAGCGAATTTCTCCTTTACTACCTAGATTTAAAATTCCAAGTTCTCGTCGTTCTAAAAAAAAGTCAGTGCCAAATGCTTTTTTATCAATGAAGTCATCCAACTTTAGCGTCTTAGTTGTTGGGCAAATACCCATGCCGACAATACGATCAATATGACTATAAACAATATTAACTTGATCGTTTTCAAACAAACCTTCTGTTAAAAACTCTTCACGTAAACGGCTAGTATCATAATTTTTAGCGTCAATTGGATTACTGTTGTAATTAATAAACATTTAGATCTCCTCATAGATGTTCCTGAGTTTACAGTTCATTCATATACAATCAATTCCATTTAAATATAAACAGGTGAAAGTGTGATCTAAATTATGTTTTGGTGGGAAATTACCTCTATATGAATATATAAAATCAATTTAGTGATAAATTTTTTACTTTTAAAGCGTTAAATTAGATATCAAAGATATGTTTTTACAATATGACAAATAAACCGTTATCGAGACTAAGGGCTTTGGCGAGATTCCATGTACGGTACAAGTTATGATTATGGATTTCAGACATTCTTAATAAAGCAATAAATCAGCTTAATATTATCAACAGTCATTTAGGCAATGGTGGCTCAGTTTGTTTGAACAAAGATAGTGTTTATGTTGATACTTCAATGGGATGGCACTATTAGAAGGAGAAAACGTGATGTGGTTGATATTGATCTCTGCATCATTTTTTATCTACATAATCTGCTTGATTATAGTATTGAAGGTATTAGTCACTACAGAAGAAATTTTATAATCACAAAGCCCATCAATTCAACTTTTGATGGGCTTTGATGTTTTAGCTAAGCTTAAATCGCAAGTGCAGTTTTAGCTGTTACATAAGGTAAGTTATGTGCTTCTGCAACACTTTTGCAGGTTAACTTCCCATTAATAACGTTAAGACCTTCTAATAATCCTTGATCATTTTCTAGTGCTTTTTTGTAACCTAAGTTTGCTAGTTTGATAATATAAGGCAAGGTTGCATTATTCAGTGCAAAGGTTGATGTTTTTGCCACAGCTCCTGGCATATTAGCAACACAATAATGTACAACTTCATCAACAATATAAGTCGGATCTTGGTGTGTTGTTGCATGTGATGTTTCAAAACAGCCACCTTGGTCAATGGCAACATCAACAATAGCAGAGCCTGGTTTCATTTTAGATATGTGATCTCTAGTAACTAATTTAGGAGCGGCTGCGCCAGGTATTAATACTGCACCAATAACAAGATCAGCGGCTAATACTTCAGCTTCTAGCACATCTAATGTTGAGTAAATTACTTTAACTTTACTACCAAATTGAATATTTAAGCTACGAAGCGTATCGATATTTCTATCTAGAATGGTGACATCAGCACCTAAACCTACTGCCATTTGTGCTGCATTGTTACCAACCATACCACCGCCAATAATAACAACTTTTGCAGGAGCTACACCAGGTACACCACCAAGTAACATGCCACTGCCTTGGTTTGATTTTTCTAAGGTTTGTGCACCTGCTTGAATTGCCATGCGTCCAGCTACTTCAGACATTGGCGCTAATAATGGTAATCTACCTTGTGTATCGATCACTGTTTCATAGGCAATACAAATAGCTTTGGAGTCGATTAAGTCTAATGTCTGAGGTAAATCTGGTGCGAGGTGTAAATAAGTGAAGAGGATCTGTCCTTGACGTAGCATTGCACGTTCAACAGCTAATGGCTCTTTTACTTTAACAATCATGTCTGCTTTAGCAAAAATAGCGGCGGCGGTATCTTCAATACTTGCACCTGCAGCAATGTAATCTTGATCGCTAAAACCGATCCCTATACCAGCGTTTGTTTCAATAATAACTTCATGATTGTTTTCTATTAACTCACGAACGCTGGCTGGTACCATTCCAACACGATACTCATGATTTTTAATTTCTTTTGGGATACCGATAAGCATAATTATTTCCTTATGAAGTTGATTACTAAATTGTTACTTTGTCATTGGGGTTTTCTTGATAAATTTGTTGTAGAAATAGTATAGATATTTTAAAACAGTTTTATTGACTCTATTTTTTACTTATTTTATTTCCACTTAGTGGATCATGCGGCTTTTTTTATATAGTGTAGTAAATGGTACTTTTATAAGGCGAAGGGTTGGTTAATGTCACTAGATAGAATTGATAAAAACATCTTACGAGAGTTACAGAGAAATGGTCGTATTTCTAATGTAGAGTTGTCTAAAAAAGTAGGCTTGAGTGCAACACCTTGTTTAGAACGTGTAAAACGATTAGAAAAGCAGGGGGTTATAAAATCCTATACTGCATTATTGGATCCACAATATTTAGATGCTTCGTTGCTTGTGTATATTGAATTAACACTAAAGCGAACCAGTGCCGATGTGTTTGATCGTTTTAATGAAGCTGCAAAACAATTAGATTCAATTTTAGAATGTCATTTAGTATCGGGTGATTTTGATTATTTATTAAAAACGCGTGTTGCTGATATGTCTGCTTACCGAAAAGTGTTGAGTGAAACTTTACTTTCTTTACCAGATATAAAAAACTCAAGGACTTATGTGGTGATGGAAGAAGTTAAATATTTAACCAATATTAATATTTATTAAATATACCAATCAGAATAAATAGCTTATCTATTTTTTTGTTAAAACAGCGTGCTTCTTCGTTGTAAATTTCGTAAAGGGAGTAGCGATTAACATTAATTTACGCCTTGAACTGAACTTTTTTCAGAGTAAAACTTAGACAACATATTTAATGTAATCGCTCTTACTCTGGAATTATTCCAAAAAAGTAATAAAAAAGCCGGCCGATAATTGGATAAATTAAAGGCCGGCTGTTATTGATTTTAGATTATCTTATCTATTATTGCGCTGTGGTACCAACATCGTTAGGTGTTAATGGTGTTGGCGCAGCAATAGAAGGTGCGCTTGTTAACACAGTTAATTCTGAGCTACTTAAGATACCGCCTCCATTTGCTGTCGCAGATCCAGTTGCATAAGCTGCATTATTTGACCAAGTATTTGAGCTATCATCAGAATAGTTATTAAATAAGATCCCTTCACTACCCATAACAACATTACCCGTAATTGAAATACCAGTAGGTTTATTGTTGTATTTAACATCATCACGACCGATATAAATACCACCTTTACTATCTACAATTGTGTTGTTACTAACATCAATATTTGTGGATGTTTGATGACTATCTCCGTTTGAACTATCTGATGTATCACCCATATCAACTAATAGCGGCAGTCTCCAGCTTGTTCCTGATAAACCTTCCATGTAGTTATTGTATATACTGTGTCCTTCACCGTAGACTCGAATACCACCAGTTTGGTAGTTATCATCAGTAACTGAATCACTCGCGCCAGTACCATAGAAATAGTTATTATATGCTTTATTACTATGACCTAAACGGAATGATAATGAACCCATTGAGTTTTTGAATGTGTTGTGACGGAAAGTATTATCAGACGTTTTGATTGTTAATATTTCATTTTCACCATCACAGTTTTCAAACAAGTTATATTCAACGATGTGATTCGTTACGATATCTTGAGAAGAAGATATCCCCATTACAATTGCTTCACGGTCTGAATCACCGGCTGGTACACCATCTACAAGATAAGGGGTAATATTATTAAAGTAGTTGTGGTGAATATGGGCATTTTTAGTCATTTGTCCGCTGTCGTACTGGAACTTAATGTAACTACCAGTATTTTTTTCTCCATCTACCACACTAATATTTTTATCGTGGAATTCGTTATAACCAATTTCAATATATTGACTTGATTCTGTTACAACTAAAGAGCTTTGTCCTTCGGTAACATCCTTATGATCAAAATAGTTACGTAAAATAGCAATGTTAGTTGAGTTTACAATTTTAACTAACGTACTAACATCATTTGATGGTCCAAAAAGGAAACCCTGTAAAACGATGTTGTTTGAATTGCTAATCGTTGCATTTTCTAATTTTAATCCGCCAACAGTTTCTGCACGAATTAAAATTTTCTTATCAAAACTCATATTTTTAATAGAAATTTCACCACTGTCTGTAATGATGATTTGATCACCACCCACTGCAGTTGCTAATACGCTGTTTAAGTTGTCAGCAGTTGTGTAGTGAATGTCTCCAGCGAAGTCCGCATCAGTAGTCGGTGTATAATCACCTGTATCAGTACCGCCGCCTGTATCAGTACCGCTGCCTGTATCAGTACCGCTGCCTGTATCAGTACCGCCGCCTGTATCAGTACCGCCACCTGTATCAGTACCATCATCAGGGTCAACACTCTCACCAGCTGCATTGACTGTAAACTCAGTCACACTGTTCCAGCTATTTGTAGAGTTACCATAACCTGTATAACGAACATAGCGTGCAGTTGTTTCTGCAAATGTAAATGTTTCTAAATCATTACTGTTGCCAGAACTTGTTGTTTGTTCAACAACCGTTGTCCAAGAACTGTCATCGTTACTCACTTCAATACTAAAACTACTTTGGCGTGAATCACCTTTAAAGAATGCAATTTTCACGTTATCCAAGGTTTGCTCACTGCCTAAATCTAAACGAGCCCATTGGCCTGAACCACTAGCAGACCAACGAGTATCTAAATCACCATCTAATAAGTTATCAGCAACATTCCCATCATCAGTACTTGCCACAACTGATGCTTCAATAGGTTGATTATTATCCGGATCTTCAGGATCAACTGTTGGCTTTTCTGGTTCTACATCAGCATCATCAAAAGTAACTTCAGTAATACTATTCCAAGCATTACTGCTATTACCAAAACCTACAATACGTATAAATTGTGCCGTTACCGTGTCATTAAGCTCAAATTTTTCAAGCTCATTTGTTGCTCCGCTACCTGTTGCATCTAATTCAAGTGTCCAAGTGTTACCGTCTTGAGAACTCTCTACTTGAAAATAAGTACTACGTGAATCACCTTTATAAAAAGCGATATTAACAGCACTCAGTGAAACAGCTGAACCAAAGTCATATTGTAACCATTGGCTGCCATCATTTCCTTCTGCTGACCAACGGCTATTTAAGTCATTATCGACTGTATTATTTGCCACATTACCGTCATCTGCACTGGCAATAACAGAATTTGCTGTTGCTGCATGAGCACTGGTTAAACCTGCTAATAATAATGCAGAAGCTATTGCGGTATATTTTCCATATTTGTTTTTCATAAATCCCTCTATTTTATTTTCTCAACTTCCATTGTGAGTTTTGGTGAATAAATAGTCACAATTTTGAAGTGGTTATAAATTGCCTGTTTATTGTTCAGGCGAATTGAGTGTAGTTATTGTTTTCTTTTTGAACAATGACTTAGCTTGTAAATGTGAGCGGGGTGGTGTTTATTTTTTATACTTTGTAGTGATTTACCTATTGTTAGGTAATACATTTTTTTGAATAAATATTCACTTGTTCATTAATGGGTATATTTGAGTAATGAAGGATATTCTTACTTTATTTTTCTTTTAAAGGTGTTTTTTAGTAAATAAAATGGCATCTTTTAATATGTTTTTTAATATTATAAAAGCATGTTTTATGGTTTCTATTACTTATTTGATCAAACAAAAGGGGATTAAATATTTAGCGCTATAAATGAATTTATTAGTTGAATGATAATGATTGAACAGTCCGAATTATTTCGTGTGAAAAAGAATGCTTCTTAATATGAAGCATCCTGTTATAGCGCTTATTAAGTACTTAATTATTTCAGTACAGCTTGTTGAAGTTTGTTACCTAAAACACCACCCAAAAGTAAAACCACTAAATAGATCCAACCTGATAATGATAAGTTTGCAATTGGTGTAAATAGTGCTCCTACATTACAACCATTAGCAAAACGAGTACCCAAACCCATTAATAAACCACCTAAAGCAAATAGAGCCAATTGTTTGGCGGAATGATTGATTTTAAATGTGAATGAAAACTTACCTAAAAATAATACGGCAATTAAGGTGCCAAGCATAATGGCAAAGTTTTGTACTGAAACGCCATGATTAAAAAATGGAGTTGTATACATGCCTGCAGGTCGATGTGTAAATTCAGCAAGATCATTTGCATTCATACCAAATAGCATTAACACTTTACCAAACCAAATACCAAATGGTGTTGATGCTCCCCAACCTGATCCAGTTGATGCCATCATAATACCGAAGATCAGTGCAATCACTAACGCGGCTGTTTTCATTTCCCACAAGTTACCAATCCATTTTTTGTAGGTTTCTGTGCTAAATAGCTTAAACTCAGTAACTGGTTCATTTTGATGCATTTTTTGACGAGCAATTTCTCCTGCAACACCTAAGTATGAGCCTTTTTTCTGACGATAATTTTGATACTGTTTTGCGCAATAAACCACGATTAATGCAAAAGTGATGGTGACCAAAATAGAAATGAAGTAACCGTTTAAAGGCCCCCAAGTAAATAAATCTGGTAAATAAACTCCTTGTCCTTCAAAGCTGCTTGAAGAAAATGCAGTTTCAGTTATCCAGCTCTGTGTCGCTTGTAATGGGAAACCAAAAAATACACCGGCACCAAAAAAGAATAATGTCGTTAATGCGCGAGGCACATCACTTATTAGTTCAACCATAACACCTGTTGCACAACAACTTGAAAGACTCATGCCCGCACCGAACATGATACCGCCTATCAGTAAACCTAAGTTAATAGGGTTGACCCATAAATTATAATTGCCAACATCTGAATTCAGTAACAAACCTGCATTAATAATGGCTGTAACAACAAACATAAACATCAGTGTTTGTAATAATTGCGTTGAACCACGGCGATAAGCTCGGTTCACACTTCCCGCAAAACCGATAGAGCCTTTTGTCAAAGCAAAACCAAGACTTAAACCCAATAAAAGACGTAAGAAAAGTGATGAGTCATCAAGGAAAATTGCACCTAAAAGTAAGGTGGTGATGGTAATGATAATACCGTAGGAAGCTTGTTTTTTATCCATATTGAAGTCCAAAAGAAATTTAAAATGCAGATACATACGTTCGAAGATGGTTAACGGTGTATGAATGAAGCAGGGATTATTCTCTTGCGTAGGTTATATGTCCAACCTTGTTTTATAACTTATTCTTATAACTCCATTGCTCTTATTATATTGAATAATATGATTTTAAATAAACGCTGGAAAACTTGATAAGTTTTTTCTACATAGGTAAAAATAATTAGAAGATCAAGGTTTGCATTTTTATTTTGGCATTAATTTTACAGATATTTTTAAATATTCAAGAGCATTTTGAATGGTCATTTTTATTTATCAGAACAACAAAAATTATTGACTAGACTGGATTATTTTATTGGCAAATAATCCGCGCGATAACATTTTGTCAGATTGTGATTTCAGTTTTCTGAAATACTATTACGCCTACTTTTTTGTGAGATACGAATTTGCAACATTCAATTGATATGGAACGCATCCGAGCGGAATACAATGTTCGTTACTGGAGCCAAGGTTTTTACGGGATCAACGACCAAGGTGAAGTTTATGTTTCACCACGCAGTGATAATGATCATCAAGTAGCGTTAAGCGATATTGCTAGCGAACTTGAAAAACGTAATCTAACTATGCCGGCATTAGTACGCTTCCCACAAATATTGCATCAACGTGTACACAATATTTGTGATGTATTTAATCAAGCAATTAATGAAATTGATTACGACAATCGCTATTTATTGGTTTATCCAATTAAAGTAAATCAACAAAAAGAAGTGGTTGATGAAATTCTAGCAAGCCAAGCAGAGTTAGAGCATAAACAATTAGGCCTTGAAGCAGGTAGTAAGCCTGAATTATTAGCTGTGTTAGCGCTCGCACAGAAAGCTAGTTCAGTCATTGTGTGCAATGGTTACAAAGACAGAGAATACGTTCGCTTAGCCTTAATTGGTGAAAAGCTAGGGCACAGTGTTTTTATTGTTTTAGAAAAATTATCTGAGCTTGATTTGGTATTAGAAGAAGCGCGTTCTTTAGGAGTAAAACCACGTATTGGTGTGCGTATTCGTTTAGCATCTCAAGGTGCAGGTAAATGGCAATCAAGTGGTGGTGAAAAATCTAAATTTGGTTTAGCTGCATCACAGGTATTAACTGTAGTTGAGCGTTTAAAAGCAGAAAATAAATTAGGCTCATTACAACTCGTGCATTTTCACTTAGGTTCGCAAATGGCTAACATTCGAGATGTACGAAATGGTGTGAGTGAAGCTGCACGTTTTTATTGTGAATTACGCAATGTTGGCGTACCACTTGAGTATCTTGACATTGGTGGTGGTTTGGCTGTTGATTATGATGGTACACGTAGCCAGTCGCATAACTCAATGAACTATAGCTTAGCGGAATATGCACGTAATATCGTGATCACCATTAGTGATATTTGTGGCTTATATGAACAACCGAAGCCTGTCATTATCTCTGAGTCTGGTCGTTCATTAACCGCTCACCATGCAGTGTTGATAACGAATGTGATTGGTGCTGAAACTTATCAACCTGAGCAGTTTGATGCGCCGGAGCAAGAAGCGCCATTATTGTTACAAAACATGTGGAATAACTGGCAGTTACTTTTTGCTGGGAGTGATGACCGTGCTTTGATTGAAATCTATAACGATACCCAAAGTGATATTGCGGAAGTACATAATCAATTTTCAACAGGTGTATTAAGTTTGCATCAACGTGCTTGGGCGGAACAAGTTGCATTGCGTATTTATTACGAATTGAGTTTACAAATGAGCACTAAAAATCGTTTTCATCGTCCGATTTTAGATGATTTAAATGAACGTTTAGCAGACAAATTTTTTGTTAACTTTTCGTTATTCCAATCATTACCAGATGCATGGGGAATTGACCAAGTATTTCCAATTTTACCACTTGCTAACTTGCAAAATGCAGGTCAGTGTCGTGCCGTATTGTTGGATATTACCTGTGATTCTGATGGGATAATTGACCAGTACGTTGAAGGGCAAGGTATTGAAACAACTTTACCTGTGCCGCCTTGGTCTGCTGATAAACCATATTTAATGGGGTACTTTTTAGTAGGAGCTTACCAAGAAATATTAGGTGATATGCATAACCTATTTGGTGATACTCATAGTGTTGTAATTAATATGGATGAAAAGGGTGGATGGAATATTGACTCTGTCAACAAAGGCGATAGCGTTGAAGATATGATGAATTATGTTCATATTGATGTTGAAGCTATTCGTGATAACTATCGAGCGTTAGCATCTTCTCGTGTTTCTCAAGAAGATCAACAAAGTATTTTAGATGAATTAGAGCAAGGTTTAGCAGGTTACACTTACCTTGAGGGATTTTAAATGAAAGGGCAGTTTAACGATTTATTTAATAAAGAAGATTACTCTTTATATTCTAATGCGATGACGTTTATGCGTCGTCCTTTAGTTAAAAATCCACTTGTAGAAAAAGCAGATGTTGTTGTGTTTGGAGTACCATTTGATATGGCAACGTCTGGTCGCTCTGGTGCGCGAATGGGACCCGATGCAATCCGTCGAGCTTCGGTTAACTTATCTTGGGAAAGTAAAAAATTTCCATGGGACTTTAAATTATTTGAGCATACACAAATCATTGATGCCGGTGACTTGGTATTCGACTGTGGTGATGCGAAAGATTTAGCATTACGTCTTGAAGCCGCTGCGGATCAGATTTTAAAAAGTGGAAAAATGTTACTTGGTTTAGGAGGGGATCATTTTATTACCTTGCCTTTATTACGTGCTTATAAAAAGCATTATGGTGAAATGGCGCTAATTCATTTTGATGCACATACGGATACTTACAATAATGGTAGCCGTTATGATCATGGCACTATGTTTTATCATGCACCGAAGGAAGGTCTGATTGATCCCGCTTCGTCTGTGCAAATTGGCATACGTACTGAATATAAACAGCAAGGCCATGGTTTTAATGTGATTAATGCTATGCAAGCAAATGATTTATCAGCAGATCAAATTGTGTCTCAGATAAAAGAAATAGTAGGTAATAAACCTGTATATTTAACCTTTGATATTGATTGTTTAGATCCTGCTTTTGCACCAGGTACGGGGACACCTGTATGCGGTGGAATAAGTTCAGATAAAGCATTAAAAATCATTCGTGCATTGAAAGGCATTAATTTAGTTGGAATGGATGTGGTTGAAGTTTCTCCTGCCTATGATCATAGTGAAATAACGGCTTTGGCTGCGGCAACCATTGCATTAGAGTTATTGTATGTTTGGACTGCTAATAAAATAGCGTAACGATTTATTGTTATTATTATCAGGTTAACTTAATGTTTATTTTCCTTGGTTCTGGATAACGGCATTGCCTTTGCAATTTATCCAGAATTGAGGGGGGCTCACTAAGTCCTCACTTACTACTTACTGAGCACTCTCCTGTGTTATGCTGGCTTGTTCACAAATACACAAAATTCGCACCTTATTCAGTTACTTTCTTCATTATTAATCATAAAAGCATGACGGTTAACATCATTCATAAAAGTGATAGGTTTAGGATGAAGTTTGCCATCCATTTATCTACAAAGAGCACTTTTATGAAACAACCTAATGCTTTCCAACCTTTTTCATTTTCAAGCTTTCAAAAAATACATAGTTTAACGTTAGGAGATTTAAAATGGACTGCCTTCGAGCATCATGATTTTTTAGGCGATGGTGATGATTGGGAAATGCTCATTGAAAATATGTTAACAGAGAAAAATCCTGAACTTCTTAACAAACTCACTCTATGTACTGAGCATGATATGTTTTGTATTCGTAGTGAAGACAGAGACGCATTACATGAAATCGCTGAGATGGTTTTTAAGTTTTATGATGATGATTTATTGTTAGATGCTTGTATTAAACGCTATGCACAATATGATTTTGTTGCGGCTACAAATCAATAATAAGTTAACTTTAACGACTGATCTCTAAAACAGTATTTTTTTAAAATCATTTATCTTCAATATTAAGAGCTTATAAATGTTACCTCTTTAACTATCTATGCTTTCATATCTACTCCTCTTATATCAGATGCTAAGAAATTAAAAACTTAAGTGTCTGATTTACATAGTATTGACAAATTTTATATGGATATAAAGTATCTATTAAGATAACGCACCTTCCTCGTTCATAAAGCTATTGAGTCTCTAGTTCGTGACTGCAATTTACAAGAACAAGGTATTTGGGTGTCGTTTACTGTGACTAATGCACTGATTGCGGTTATTTCAGTCTTATGGTTTGCACGTGGTAGCTGGAAAAAACACGCTTAATAGAGCAAGATGATTTAGAAGTATTAGCAACGTTTGAAGAAACAATGATTGAGATTGGTGAGAAAAGGGCTTAATAAACAAAAAATGCAATTCCAGTCATCATACCGCTTGGTCAGTATGATGACTGGAGTGCTGTTTCTAAATTAGAAACAAAAACTAGCGACGTCTTTTATTAAAGCTACTATCAGGTGTACCTTTAAAACATTTTAAGATCCAAGGGTAGGCATCTGTCACATAATATCCATAGTTGCCATTGACCACCATACCATTACATTCATCTAAGTCGCCTGATGATTCTTTATACTCAAAATCATCGATATACATACCATCGTATAAACCACCTGGTGAATAATTTTTACCAGCAAATTTCACATCTACTCTTGGGCCTTTGTTATTTTTCAGGACATAGCTTGATTTAGCTTTTCTTATGGTGCCACTATCGTCAAAATAACTGCCATAAATAGGATAACCATCTGCTGCAAAACCGATCACGGGAGAAACTACATTTTTATTAGCAGAAAACATTGCTAACGGATTACCATGATAGTGATAAGTGCCATCAGGTTGAGTATGTGCATTATGAGAGTCAGTACGGAAACTATTTAATGGTGACATAGGATCAAATCTAAATGGTTGTTTGTCGTTATTACAACCAATAAATCCATTGCCTACCCCGAAACAACCTGCGGCTAATAAATCTAATTTAACGCCATTTAAAAAGATCGCATTGTCAGTACGGAGACTTAACTCTGTAACATGAGTGTTCATAGAAGGACTTTGTGAGATGGAGTAAGTAATGTTTTGTTCCGAGACTTTATTGTGAAATGTTGACTTACCATCGTTAAAATCATGATTAGGGATCGCATTAGTAGAAAAGATACATTTGCCATTTTCTAATGTGATTTTTAAGTTACCTGAATATAAAGTATCTTCATTAATATCTTTAGCGCTAGAAACATAATTGTTTACATATTCAGAACAATTGGTCGCACGGCTAGTGAAAATAGCATCGGTTATATCTGTGGCTTGCTCATTACTATGTTCTGTGTGGTGATGACTTTTATCATCACTTGAATGTGAATGTGAATGTGAATGTGAATGTGAATGCGTATGTGTCCCACAGGCAGTTAAACCTGCAACTAATACAATGACTGAAAGCTCTTTTTTCATATAAATTCCTTTTATAGTATCAGCCTAACGTTGTTTTTTTGAGTCGTTGTTGTGACTTCATGTTGTGAATCATAAGTGTATATTGTGCAAAAAATATGGAGAAAAATGAGTATTATTTATTTTCTAAAGAGGTGCTTTAAAAAGTGTTAAGTAGGTCTGATAAACCAGACTGAAGTTGCTGTATTTCAATCTGCTTTTTATTAAAAGCTGACTGCTCGTAGATTGATTAAATGATTTTGTTAATGTGATATTAATGTTAGTTTTATATCTCCAGCATAAACATGAATATATTGTATTTGAGCATTATGGCTAATGAGGGATATATGGATTTAATTATTTTTGATTGCGATGGCACATTAGTTGACAGTGAATATCTTTGTAATTTAGGGATGGAACAACAATTAGCTGAAATGGGGTTGATAGTTAATGCAGAGGAATTGGTCTCGCAATATCGAGGTGTTAAACTTGATATCATTATCAAAGCGTTAGAAAAAAAGTTTGCAACAAGCTTCCACGCTTCCTTTGAAGCGGAATACCGCCAAAAAGTAAATGCACTTTTTGAACAGCATTTAAAAGCGAATGAAGGTGTCATTGAATTAATTGAATCATTAACGGTACCAATTTGTATTGCTTCATCGGCCCCGAGAATTAAAATAAAACATGCACTTAAAGTCACAGGGTTGGATAAATATTTTAATGATGAGCATATTTTCAGTGCTCATGAAGTCGGTTCTTGGAAACCTGAACCTGGGTTATTTTTACATGCAGCTAAAGCAATGAACGTAGCACCTGAAAAATGCAGTGTTATTGAAGATAGTGTGGTTGGATTACAAGCTGCAAATGCCGCTAACATGAAGAGTATTTATTATGCGCCCGATGCTTTAGAAAAGAATGCATTAGCTTCAATGCAAGTAAGGCATATGTCTGAATTGATTAATCAAGTTTAATGATAGATTGTATTTTATAGCGAGGTTCTAGGTTATTAAATATCTGATTGGCAGCATAAAGCTTATGCTACCAATCCAACTAATTTAAAGCTTAATATGTTGTTTAAATAAAGCTAAAAACTCATCTCGGCGATGACTTACTAATAACATGGTACTGTGTTTTTGCTGCTCTAAATGCTCTAAGAAGTTAAGTATTCTATGTCTATTTAGTTCATCTAAACCTTGTGTCGGTTCATCTAGAATGATTAAATAAGGAGACTTAACAAGCGCTCTTAAAATTAAAACAAGTCTTTGTTCACCATAACTTAAGCTCTTAAATAGAGTATGCTCTTGAGCTAACAATCCCACTTTGTCTAACCATTGACGGGCAATTTTAATTTCAGCTGGTGTCGCTTGCTGATACATACCAATTGAGTCATAAAATCCAGAAAGCACAACAGTTAACAACTCACCATTTACACGATATTGCCTGTGTAATTCAGCACTCACAATACCCATCTGCTTTTTAAGCTCCCAAATACTTTCACCGGAACCTCTTTTATAACCCAGTACATGAATATCATTGCTGTAACATTGTGGACAATCACCAGTAATTAATTGCATTAATGTTGATTTCCCGCTGCCGTTCGCCCCGGTGATTAAAGTATGTTGTAAGGGGTTGATCGCAACGTCTAAATCTTCAAAAACATTGACTCCGTTATAGTGTACGGTGCCTTTTGTTAATTTAACTAAATAAGGGTCTTTAAAGTCAGATAGCTGCTGTATATTTTCAGGCCACTCAGTATTATCTGGAGTTGGTGTAAGCAGAACATCTAATTGTTTTTTGGTTTCATTATCTTCTAATTGACCAATAACAGTAAATTGTCCTCGTTCAATAAATGCGATATTAGTACACCATTCTGGAATATCTTGGCGGTTACTTAGCATCAGTATGATGGTAATTCCCGTTTTTGATAAACGGTCCAATGCATTAGATAACGCTTCACAAGATGCAATATCTAAACTGTCAAAAGGGTTGTCACAAACAAGAATTTCTACACCACTAAAGATAGCTTGTAAAATTAAAAGCTTTCTACTTTCACCCGTACTTAATTGCAAGTAGCCAGTATCAAGACGATGACTTAAACCAAACTCACTAATTAGCGGATCTTGCCATTTATCTTCTGGTAGAAATTCTTTTGCTTTAGTACCAACTTCACTTACATCTGCATAATCTGTTGCATCAATAATTAACTCATTTTCATAAGTTTCTTGCTGAGCTTTAAAGGAGATCATACCGACTTTATTTTTTTGAGGTAAGACTAACTGTTCTGAGGAGGTTGGTTCAAAGTCACCAGTTAATAGTTGATTAATATATTGTTTACCTGAACCATTGCGGCCTAATACACACCAACTTTCATTTTTATTAACTTGCCAATTATTAATAGTTAATTTGTCATGCACAAAATTTACAATATTTATCATAGAATTCTTCAGCTTAATTTAACGAACAAAGATTATTTAATTTGGCACAAAACCGGCAAGCTCCTCGTGTCAGCTTTGGTGCGTTGAATAGATATTAACATTTAAAATATGAGTCAGTATTTAAACTTATTTTATGAAGATATGAACAATTGTTGGCTAATATATTGAACAAAGTGAGACTAAGCCGTTAGTAGACTGATCTTCCTCTTTTTTAAAAATGGAGTTATCTATTTTTAATTAACTGCTGATTCCTTAAAGCAGATGTTGCATATCGTAAACTTGAATGTGATCTATGTCTATTATAAAAAATAAAATGTCTACAAAGTAGGGGGGAAGAGCAGTTTAAATGTGACGGATAAGCTTAACGTTTTTTGAGTTGCCATGCTGTGATTAATAACTTATTTCAACCTGTGCGTAATTTAATGCAAGCGAAACATCATCACTTTTTCAGTGATCGATTATTTATAGAATGGAATAGGGGTAGTTGTCTCCAAAATTTAGCTTAAGGAGGATTTGGCCAAAATTACTTGGTTCAGATCGATAAGTTGACAATACCATTTTGAATCATAGTAAAATATTTGGTAACTGAAGTCTTGCTGCTGACAAAAGTTTTTAATAGAAACTGACTTTGCTTGTGTTCTTCAATAATAAGTGACCAGTTTTGGTATTTTGCTGATTGATTCATATTACCTTTGTTGAAAAAGGTACTATGACAAAATCTTATTGCTAGAACTAGGTGGGGTAGGGGTTACAGAACAGCTTACACTGCTACTGTAACTCTTAGGTAATGTTAAAGGGTACCGAAAGTGCTTCTATAAATTTAGATATTTATTAGAATATTGCGACAACTAAATCAGATTTGGAGCTTACGCTCGCACGGTACATTCCAGATGAATTAAATGGCATAGAAATATTACCATAAATATCCACTGCAATCAGTCCACCAGTACCATCATTAGGCAGTAACTCTTCCATAACGATATGAGTAGCAGCTGTTTGTACATCTTCATTTAAAAATTTCATTCTTGATGATACATCTGCAGCGGCTGTATACCTCATAAAAATCTCTCCATAACCTGTAGCTGAAACAGCACAAGTTTGATTACTAGCAAAGGTCCCTCCACCTATCACTGGGCTATCACCAACCCTGCCAGGTAATTTCCCCGTCATTCCACCGGTCGACGTAGCTGCCGCAACATTCCCTTTTTCATCTAACGCAACAGCACCTACTGTTCCATGACGTACTGCGGGATCATCCGATACTTTACCTTCCTGTTTTAATTTCAACGTTTCTTGCAAAGCATCCCAACGTTGTTGAGTAAAGAAGTATTCTTTCGGTTTAATTACTAAATTATGTGAATTAGCTATATCATTCAACGTATCACCAATGATAAAAGCATGGTCTGTTTCTTCCATGACTTTTCTTGCTAATAAAATGGGGTTTTTAGGTCCAAAGGCACCAGCTACTGCGCCTACATTCTGATCTTTCCCATCCATCAGTGCCGCATCCATTTCATGAGTACCATTACTGGTAAATACAGCTCCTCTGCCAGCATTAAATAATGGATGATCTTCAAGAACACAAACAGCTGCACAAACCGCATCTATTGCAGAACCGTTATTTTTTAATATCTTTTCCCCGGCATATATGGCGTCTTCTAATCCTTTAATATATTCTTTTTCAAGTTGAGGACTCATTTTTGATTTATCAATCGTGCCAGCACCACCATGAATAGCTAATGCATACGTCATAATTTCACCCTTTGTTTTTACTTAAACAATTATTTGTAATATATTTATGAGTTACTAACCAATAGTATCTTTCTACGTTAATTTGAGTGCATATAACTAAATTTATAGTTAATACCTATTAACCTTTCTAATACATTCAAATATTCACTTAACCGATCTTTGGATATTTGGCATAAAACTCTAAGATTAGTGCTCTAACTAACGATTGGAGTTTATGCAGCTCGTTAGTTTAATAAGTTATTCAAACGTGCCTTTCACTATTGCTTTACCATTTTCAACCATCACCACTCCATTCGCTATAGTATGAGTAATATCAAGGCTCTCAGCATCAAGCAATAGAATATCTGCATCAAAACCCGTTTCAATCTTACCTTTGCTATCACTTAACCCAAGTTGTCTTGCTGCATTCACGGTGATTGGTTTCAAAATTTCGGGAAGCGTTAATGATTCTTCGTAAATGCCTCGTTTTACTTCATCTAACAAACTGCTTGGAGTACCAACACCTATCCCTATAATATTTAAACGACTTTCGTCCCAAACAGGTAATGACCCACCTGCATCAGAACTAAATGTAAAGTTATCAGCAATCCCTTGTTCAATACTGCGTTTAGTAGCATTTGCACAAGTGATTTTATTCTTTCCTCCATCACTACTACTAATTGCTGTTCCGTCAATAATCGCACCCATTTTAGCAAGTCTAACTGCATCATCCCAAATATCAGCACGATTAATATGTGTTGGGACAAATCGTTCTGCTTGATAGTCTGTTTTTTCGAGTAGCTCAAAAATTTGATTTAACTTATTTTTACCTGACCCAGTATGTAGTGTAATTATTCCAGCTTTGCCTGATAATAAACCTGCGACACGTACTTGAGCAACTAGTTCACCAATATTATCAACTGTCGTATAAGCACCGCGGTGATCTGATATTGCTAATTTCACACCAACTACAGGTTCTAAGAATGTAATATCTTTATCAACACTACCGGTAATAGTTGGGGAGGGTATAAAATATGAACCTGTGATCATATATGCAGAAATACCTTCTTCACGAAATGCCATCGTTTTTCCATATAAACTTTCCACATGGCGAGTCATCGAATCTGTACCCAATAAACCCATTGCTGTCGTTACACCATTAAGAGTTTGCATAGTTAAAGTTAACTCTGGAGTCCGAGTTTTAAAACTACCTTCACCACCTCCGCCAATAAAGTGCTGATGTGTGTCAACAAAACCAGGAACTGCAAGCCTTCCTTTGGCTTCTATTATTTTATAATTACCATAAATATGTGCTTCTTGAATCTCATTTTCTATTGCAACAATCTTCCCACCTGCAATTAGTAAATCTTTTTTACCCTGCGAACTTGGTGAATAAAGTTCTGCACCTTTAATTAATACAAACATGTTTACTCCTCGATATATGACCAATCATATTTTAGATACAGTATGGTAAAAATAGTTTAATTTTTTGGATCCAATGCTGAACGTAATCCATCACCTAAAACATTACATGACAGCACAGTTAAGAAGATACAAACGCCAGGGAATACTGTTAAATACATGAATCCTTCAATAGACATAAAGTCACGGCTAGCTGCGAGCATTGCTCCCCATTCTGGTGATGGTGGTTGAGCCCCTAAGCCTAAAAAGCTAAGACTAGCTGCTGTTAATACAGATGTACCAACACGCATGGTAAAGTAAACGATGACACTACTCATAGTGCTTGGTAAAATATGTAAAAACATAATTCGAAAGTGACTTGCACCCATTGTTTTTGCTGCTTTAACATATTGACTATTTACAACAGATAGCGTTGTACTACGTACAATTCGGGCAAATGTCGGCGTACTAAAGATAGCGATAGCTATTACAACATTAATAATACCTCCGCCTAAAACAGCAACGATACCTATCGCTAATAAAAAACTAGGGAATGCAAATAGTACATCTGCAGCTCTCATGATAACAGCATCAACCCATCCACCACGATAACCACTGATAATACCTAGGAATGTACCTATAACGGCACCAATACTAACTGAAACAAAACCCACAGTTAAAGATATCCTTGCACCATAGATAAGACGTGTAAAAATATCACGTCCATAAGAGTCAGTACCGGCCCAATGTGCCCAAGATGGAGATGATAATACATTGTTATAATCGACGCTTGTTGCAGTGTTAGTTAATAATATTGGGGCAAAAATTGCTAATATTATAAACAAAAGTAAAATACATAATGCAGCTATGGCCATCCTTTCACTTTTAAATCTTTCTAAAAACATTCGTGTTGGTGACACTACTTTATTATTAGATAATTCAGTATGTTTATCTGTTGAAGGTGCTTCAATTTCAGCGATAGCATCTTGTGTTTTTAGTGAATATTTTTGATTATTCATGATGCCTCCTACTGCATTCTTACTTGTGGGTTAATGAGGGTATATAAAATATCGACAAGGAAATTAATAATAACAAACTGAAATGAATATAAAATAAGTAAAGCTTGTATGACAGGGTAGTCCCGTGAATTCACTGAATCAATTAATAATGAGCCTAATGCAGGCAGTCCAAAAATAGTTTCAACCACAATAGAACCACTTAGGATAAAACCAATTTGTAAGCCAATCACTGTAATTATTGGTAACATCGCATTGCGAAATGCATGATTGACAATTACTTTTGATTGCATTAATCCTTTTGCTTTGGCTGTTTGAATATAATTTTCTGATAGTACGTCTAAGAAAGCTGAACGAGTAAATCGAGCAATAATTGCTGTACCGATTGTTCCAAGCGTAATAGCTGGCAAAACTAAGTCTTTAAGTGTTTCATATCCTGTTGGATTAAACCAACCTAGTTTAACTGCAAAAATTTGAATAAGCATTAACCCTAACCAAAACTCTGGAATCGAAATACCTGAGACGGCTAATACCATACTAAATCTGTCTGGCAGCTTTGATTTAAATACTGCTGCAATGATGCCAAGTATTATTCCAAATGGAATAAACCATAAACTAAATGCCGCAAGTGTAATTGATACTTTATAACGTTCACTAATCAGTTCTGACACAGGCTCATTTACAATGATTGATTGGCCAAAATCAAAGTGCATCAAGTTAATAATAAAATTATGAAACTGGTGGATAAGAGGTAAATCTAAACCTAATTGGTGACGAATATTAATCAAATCTTGGGCGGTAGCATCTTCACCAGCTATCATACGAGCTGGGTCACCTGGCAATAGGTGAACGAACATAAACGCTATGATTGATATAATAAACATCACTAATAGCGTTCCAAATAATCGTTTTATAATATATTGGGACATTTTATTTTCTTACATAAGGGAATTTTTTATAGTTTATGAATGTACCTACGTCATAATTATATGTCATAGATATTAATCATAATTTAACTTACCGTTAATGTTATAGTGAATTCCACTATAACATTAACGACATTCAAACTATTTTGATGAATATTTAATATTACCAACCGATAATGACCCATCAGGTAATAATTCAATACCTTCTAAACGTTTATCTTTCCCGTACAATTGAATATCAACAGTAGTGAAAATATATGGCGCTTCTGACCAAATTATTTTTTGAGCAGATTGATAATCCATTAATTTCTGTTTTTTATCTGTTGTTTTTCGTGCTCGATCTATAAGTTTATCTACCTCAGTATTTGAATATAGAGCATAGTTTGATGATGCACCTGTTTCAAATATTGGTCGAATTGCCCAGTCAGCAGTAGCAGAAGATGAGGACCACCCTCCATCAATTATTATAGGTTTAGTTGAATTGTTTTTCAGATCATCCGCAGCAGCATAATGACTAGCTACATCTCGAGGGATAATATTGATATCTACATTGATATCGGAAAGTTGCTGTTGTAAGAACTGTGCATTTCTCATTGATTCCGTTGAATTTTTAGACCATAAAGTTGCTTTGAAACCATTAGGGTATCCAGCCTCTTTTAGTAATGATTTTGCTTTTTCTACATCATATTTATATTCTGGCTGCGGAGTGTATGTTTCAATTCTATCTGGAATAATTGATGTTAACTGAGTTGCACTACCACCATACGTTACCTTGATCATTGCAGGTTTATTTATTGCATAGTTCAATGCTTGACGAACTTTTATATTACCTAAAATTTTATTTTGTGTATTCAGTGCATAGTAACGAGCAATAATTGAAGGTACTGGTTTGATTTCTAATTTCTTATCTCCTTCCACCGCACGTTTTAATGTAGTTGGGACTTTAAGTATCATTTGTGCTTGGCCAGATTTTAACATAGCTAAACGAGAGCCTGCTTCTGCAACTGGACGGAATTCTAAATCTTTAACTGCAACATCACCACCCCAATAATTTGGATTGGCCGTAAAGGATACCGAACTACCACGTACCCATTTATTAAATAAATAACGACCTGTTCCAACAGGGTGTTTACTAATATCATCACCATACTTTTTGATAGCAGTAGGGCTTATCATGCCTTGAGATGGATGAGTAATATTATTAATAAATACATTAGATGGTGTTTTTAGTGAAATTTTCAGTTCTGTAGGTGAAATAACTTCAATATTGTCAACCTCTGTCAATAAAGAAGCGCGACGAAGTTTATTGCTAATCTCATGATCAAAATTAAACTTAACAGCCTCTGCATTAAAATCCGTTCCGTCACTGAATTTAATACCATCTCGCAATTGAATTGTATATGTTTTTGCGTCCTCACTGACTTGATAACCTGTTGCTAGTACCGGTACAATTACCAAATTTTTATCAAACTTAAAAAGATTTTCATATACAGCACTTGCGACAGACATATCAAGTGTAATTGAAGCATTGTGAGGGTTCAGAGTTTGAACGGTTTGTGTTGTTGCAATAATTACTTTGTTTGTATCTTTCGCATTTGCAATCGAAGCCATTGCCAATGTAATTGAAGCACCTAGCAATATTTTTTTATAAAGTTTCATTTATTATGTTTCCTCATATGTCTTTACTATATTTATTATTAATTTAAAGAATGTATAAGCTATTTAAGCGTATATTTACTCTTGGGCGACTCTATGGCTTTCGCTTATCGATTTCATGGTAATCGCTTCAGGGCTTACATCAACAGGATAAATTGGGTCAGGAATTTCGTCCGTAATTAGTTCAAAACGTTTCTCTACATCTGATTCAAAATCAATTTTTGGGATCGCATCAATTAACTTATTGGTATAACTGTGTTTTGTTGATTCAAAAATTTCTCTACGGTAACCAATTTCAACTAACTGTCCTTTTGTCATAACCGCTACTCGATGGCATACACGTTCAATTACTGCCATATCATGTGAAATAAAGATAAATGCAACTCCTAATTCTTTTTGAAGTTTCATCATTAAATTAAGAACTGTAGCCTGTACAGAAACATCTAGAGCAGATACTGATTCATCGGCAATAATAATTTCAGGGTTGGTAGTCAATGCTCGTGCAATATTCACTCGTTGTAACATACCTCCTGAAAACTCATGTGGATAGTGATTATAGAGATCCGGTGATATACCAACTTTTTGGAGCAGATCTTTTACTATTTTAGTTCGCTCATTGGCATCTAATTCTGATTGATGAATAATCAATGGTTCGGCAATACTTGCACCAATAGACATCCTTGGATTAAGTGATGCCAGTGGGTCTTGAAAGATAAATGAGATTTTGTTACGAATATATGAGAGTTTGTTTTTAGGAATATTAAGTAAATTAATTCCTTCATATTCAATTTTACCCGTTGCTTCTTCGAGCAACCCTAAAATAGCATTGCCAATTGTAGATTTACCTGAACCACTTTCACCCACAATACCTAGCGTTTCACCTTTATATAAATCAAATGATACGCCAGAGACTGCATGAACTTGATGAGTGACCTTACCAAACAAATTTCGCTTACGAGGAAAAATAACATGTAAGTCTGAAACAGTTAAAATAGGCTCTTGTTCATAATCAACAATCCCACCTTCTATTTCTAATAATTCTTCAGAATCATCATCCTTAATAAGCTCTTCTTCCATAGATAATACTGGGAATGTATGAGGTAAATCTCGTCCTGTCATTTCACCTAGCTTAGGTGCTGCTCGCAGTAATGCTTGAGTGTAATCATGTTTAGGAGTCAAAAAAACATCTTTTAATTTTCCCACTTCCACAATTTCACCTTTGTACATTACCGCTACTCTATCTGCTATTTCATGTACTACGCTCATATCATGGGTAATAAAAATAACACCCATATTAAGTTCGGCTTGAAGTTCTTTAATCAGCCCCAACATTTGGGCTTGGATGGTAACATCAAGTGCAGTGGTTGGTTCATCTGCAATCAATAGCTTAGGACGACAAGCTAGCGCCATTGCAATCATAACGCGCTGCCGCATGCCACCTGACAATTGGTGAGGGTACACTTTTAATACTTGACGGCCACTGGGTACTCGTACACGTTCCAGTAAATCACCGGCTTCAGTTAGCGCATCACATTGACTTTTACCTTGATGGATTCGAATCGCTTCTGCAATTTGTTTACCGACTGTCATTAAAGGATTCAAAGATGTCATTGGATCTTGAAATATCATTGAAATTTCATCACCACGAATTGACTGCGCTTGAACTCTAGGTAATTGAAGCATTTCAACTGGTTTGTCTTGCAATTTGCTACCATGAAGAATGATTTCTCCTGTTTTTATAGCATTATCACCGAGTAAGCCCATAATAGCCTTACTCATCACCGATTTCCCGGAACCACTTTCACCAACAACCGCGAGTATTTCATTTTGCTTGATATATAAATTGATATCTTTTAAAACATGTTTAGTCTCAAACATAGTTTTAAAATATACATTTAAGCTTTTAATATTGAGTAAGTTTGTCATATGAAACTAACCTATGCTTTTTGTTTTATCGTTTAATTTCGTTTTTTGAGCAAAAGCAAACGATTGCTAAATTTCAAAAAGAAATAGATTTCATCGAAAGTACTAAATAACAAGCATATCCGTAATATCACTTACCATTATTTTATGTGACTAATGATGACCATGTAAAAGACAATAGGGTACTATCAATTTAACAGCATTTCTACCTATTATGTAATATCTCTCTGATAAAAAGTTCATGCGTTCGTGCTGGTTGTCGTTATCCCGTACAAATTATCAGGCATGCCATTTGGCTTTATCATCGTCAGTTATGAAACGTCCGCTAGTGGTGCAATAAATACGGAAATATATATTGTTTGTAACCAGATTAAAAATAAGTGTAATCAGCTTGGTGATATTTGGTATTTGGATGGCGTTTTTATTAAGATTAAGAGCGTATTGCATTACCTTTGGCGAGCAGTAGATCAAGACGATGATGAGATTGATATTTTAGTACAAAGCGTAAGGTTAAAAGCGCTGCCATACGTTTCTTTAAGCGGTTATTAAAAGGTCAGGGAGTGATGCCGTTGAAGATTGTGACAGATAAATTAGCAAGTTACTCTGCAGCAAAAAAAGAATTAATGCCAAGTATTGATCACTCAACAGTTCAGTATGAAAACAACCGGTGTGAATTGTCACTTCAGCCTACTCGGCAGGTATCCACAACTTATATCAATTCTGCGACAGAAGCGACAAACTCCCTATCCACAGTTAATCGAATGTAGTTTATTGGTAATAGTTTTTACCTATTAATTAACCATAATTAATCGCTTTTACATTGCTTGATTTTGTTACTACAATAATAATTCAAAAACTAAGCGGATAAACTTATATCACTAATCCGCCTACTTAAGATGTTTATTTAACTTTATTTAAATCAAGGAAGTAGCGATGAAAAACGAAAGTAAATGCCCAGTTATGCACGGCGGAGCAACAACCTCTTCTAAAGCACAAGTGTGGTGGCCTAATGCTCTAGAGTTAGACATTCTTCATCAACACGATACAAAAACTAATCCGTTAGGTGCTGATTTTAATTATCGAGAAGCACTAAAAACACTTGATGTAGCTTCTTTAAAGAACGATGTGAAAGCGTTAATGACCGACAGTCAAGATTGGTGGCCTGCTGATTGGGGGCATTATGGTGGCCTTATGATTCGCATGGCATGGCATTCAGCGGGTACTTATCGTCAAACAGATGGTCGAGGAGGCGCTTCAACAGGTAATCAACGCTTCGCCCCTCTGAATTCTTGGCCTGATAATGGCAACCTTGATAAAGCACGCCGTTTACTTTGGCCGATCAAAAAGAAATATGGTAATAAAATTAGCTGGGCTGATTTGATGATTCTTGCAGGCACAATGGCTTATGAATCAATGGGATTTGAGACTTTTGGTTTTGCTTTTGGTCGTGAAGATATTTGGCATCCAGAAAAAGATACTTATTGGGGAGCAGAAAAAGAGTGGTTGGCGCCAAGTGGTGGTGAAGGGAGCCGTTATTCAGGAGAGCGTGATTTAGAAAATCCACTCGCAGCTGTAATGATGGGGCTTATTTATGTTAATCCAGAAGGTGTTGATGGTGTTTCTGATCCATTAAAAACAGCACAAGATATGCGTATTACTTTTGCACGCATGGCAATGGATGATGAGGAAACGGTCGCATTAACGGCTGGCGGCCATACAGTGGGTAAAGCACATGGTAATGGTAATGCAGACGAACTAGGTGACGCACCGGAAGGTGCTGAAATCGAAGAGCAGGGTTTTGGGTGGAACAATAAAAAATCACGTGGCATTGGACGTGATACTGTCACCAGTGGTATTGAAGGTGCATGGACAAGCGAGCCAATGAAGTGGAATTCAGCTAAGGGCGGTTTCTTTGACATGTTGCTGAATCATGAGTGGCAATTAACTAAGAGTCCAGCAGGTGCAACGCAATGGGAACCAACTGATATCGCTGAAGAAGATAAACCCGTTGATGTAGAAGATGACAGCATTCGTCATAACCCAATGATGACTGATGCAGATATGGCATTGAAAATAGATCCTGATTATTTGAAAATATCACAGCGTTTTTATGAAGATCCTGCTTACTTTGAGAAGGTGTTTGCACGTGCATGGTTTAAATTAACTCATCGAGATATGGGGCCTAAAGAAGCCTATATTGGACCTGATGTACCTGCTGAAACACTGCTTTGGCAAGACCCTATTCCAGCTGGTACAACGGCTTATGATGTTGACGTTGTGAAGCAAAAAATAGCGGCGACAGACCTTTCTATTGGTGAGCTAGTGTCAACCGCATGGGATAGTGCACGTACTTTCCGTAGTTCAGATAAACGTGGTGGTGCAAATGGTGCACGTATCCGACTTGCCCCACAAAATCAATGGCAAGGTAATGAGCCACAGCGTTTAGCGAAAGTATTAGCTAAACTTGAGCCGATTGCAGCTGAAACCGGTGCAAGTATCGCCGATGTTATTGTTCTTGCTGGGTACGTAGGGGTTGAGCAAGCAGCAAAAGCGGCGGGTTTTGAGCAGACTATACCTTTTGTTGCTGGTCGAGGAGATGCATTACAAGCGCTAACAGATGTTGAATCATTTGCATTCTTAGAATTACAAGCAGATGGTTTCCGTAACTGGCAAAAGCAACACTTTGTGGTGACGCCCGAGGAGATGCTACTTGATCGCGCGCAGTTATTAGGATTAACAGCAGTAGAGATGACTGTATTAATAGGTGGTATGCGTGTATTAGGTACTAACTATGATGGTGAGAAACATGGCGAGTTTACCGATAATGTAGGCACTTTAAGTAACGACTTTTTTGTTAACTTAACAGATATGAATTTCAGTTGGAAACCAACTGGTCGAAACTCCTACGAGATAGTTGAACGCTCAACCGGTTCAGTAAAATGGACGGCAACACGCGTTGATTTAGTATTTGGCTCAAATTCTATATTACGTGCTTATGCAGAAGTTTATGCTCAAGATGATAGTAAAGAAAAGTTTGTGCAAGATTTTATTGCAGTTTGGACAAAAGTGATGAATGCAGATCGCTTTTACGTATAACTAAAACCAAGAAACGATTGGTTATATAAAGGAAGCTTCGGCTTCCTTTTTTGTTTGCCCAGAAAATATTAGACTGTCATAAACTGATTTTTGTGTCGGAAAGCTAAGTCGCTTTCGCCCCCAAAGCGCCTTAGCTCATCTTACTTTTAGTTCCATCGAAAATACCTTTGATAGTTGATTTACCAGTTTGCATATTACTTTAGCCTCACAGAAAAATATTAATTGGGTACTAGTCACTGATCTTATTGATTAAAGTTACTTTTTAGTTCAGAAAATAAGTTACTTATTTTCGGATCTTTGATTTCAATTCTTGGGGTTGCTCCCTGTGCTTCATCAAAGGAATTACGTTCAAGTCTATCCAATTTAAAGTACTCATAATTAAACTTTCCTTTGGCACTATTATTTTGAATCTCATATTTAATTATTCGATGTGTACGGCCTCGTTGGAAGTGATACATCAATAAATGCGAGTCGTAATTATCTAAATTTGGGTGGATAAATTTATAATATCGACTTCTGAAAATTCGATTGGGAAGTTGAGCTAGGGGGTGTTCTAAAAAACTTATGTCATCTTTTTTAATGTTCATGTTACAGCGCTTACATGAAATACTCAGATTTCTCTGAGTAAACATGTGAGTAACAAAACGTGACTTGGGAAGGATATGCTCAATATCTAATACCATTCTAAACTCACCACCAATATTGCGATTACAATAGCAACATGACTCATTTTGACGTATTAAATGATGATCTTTGATCTTAGCTTTAATAAGGTTAAGACGAATGTGCCCCCAAGATCTATGACCTTCTTTTCTGGATAACTTTAATACACTTTTTTGATTTTCTGTGAAGCTTAATTTAGCCATCATAACTAATCCCTATTATCTTTTATCTGGTTAAGAAGGTCATTAATGCCTTGAAGAAATTCTATTTGAGCATCGTCATAAGACATCGAGATATAGTTGGTAATTTGGTTGGCCGCTTGAGAGAACGTAATAATTTCATCAGAGTAATCATTAAGTAACTTTGAACAATTATTGGAAAGGGTTCTACTGGCTGGAGTAATCAAATCAAATAGGTCACTGTAAATTTCTTCTGTATTCTTTATAAAATGATTATCCAACTGAAACCCTGAGTTTGTATGCTTATGAATATCAACACCTTTTTCAGCATGTGTTCCAGAAATTATAATTGGGGAGTGTGTTGCGACAACAATTCTTGGCCTGTGGTAGGAAAACATGTCCATAATCATACTGATATATCTTTTTTGCCACTTGGGGTGAAGGCTATTTTCTGGCTCATCGATTAGGATTAATGTGTTGTAGTCTATAAAGGAGGAAATAAAGATTAATGTGCTAATTAGCGATAGCTCACCCGAGCTTGCCTTGTTTAAAGGGAAGGATCTATTTTTCTTCGATAAATAAATATCAATTGATTTGATTATCTTATGTTTCCTTAATATTTTTTCTAATTGCAGTAGCTCAGATAAAAGTACTTCGTTCGAGTTGTATCGTTTTTCATTATTATTAAACCATAAAATATCAAATTCTAAATTTATATACTGACTTGTACTACCGAGGGAAGACATTGCATGAATTGCTTTTTCAAGGCTTGAATCGTCAATATCAGCGATTGTGAATAGTTGTTCTAAGTAATCAGAAGAAAGCCCAGAAAACTTAAAACCAATTTTTTGATCATAACCAGTGTAATCAAGAACTTTATAGATGCTTGTAAATTCTTTTGAGTTTAAAAAGTCAGTTTTTATAACCGCCTGCTTAATTACCTCCCTCGGTATAAATCGACCTAACCTAGCTCCCATATAATGATAATTTCGATGATAATTTCGCTTCGGAAATTTATCATAAATTGATGTTGCGATAGCAAGAACAATATTATCTTCATCTGGACCTACATATGCGAGGCTGGCGAGTAAATGACTTTTCCCACAGCCATTTTCACCAATAATAATACTAATTGGTGTATCCATATTCAATTTGGGAGGATTTAAATTCATATTTGGTAATCTTTTGAAGTTTTTAATGTACATCAATATGTCAAAGTAATAACAGTTAATCAACAAGTTGAAAGGTTAATTAAACCTTCATCATGCAAATAAAGAGAAAGGTTCCGTATTAACAACAAAAATATGTGAATTTAGAAGAGAGTTACAAGTATTTCTATCTCGCTTCGTGCCCCGAAGCGAGCTAGGAGTTGAGTGAAATTAGACAAAGTTTAACTCAGATAAACATTATACAAATAACATATTGAAGTGCGTGATTTGCTAATAATAGTACTCTCCTTTTTCACCGTTAAAAAACCACGCTCCGTTGAGTGGAAATTTTTCCTGTGAGTATTTCCACGGAATGATAAATGACTTATGGCTTGGAGAATAGTATCTGTTATCAATAGATATAAAGTGGTTACCTTGTAAAGCATCACAATGTACACAACCATTGGATAGGTATGTTTCACCAACCGTCTTACTGTAGCGTTCTTTAATTTCACCAATCTGTTTAGTCAATAGTAACTGCTGCGGGACATTTTTAGCGGCCCAATTAGCCACTAATTTATCTGTAAACCAAATAGGCGCATCTATAAAACCTCTTAAAGAGGTATTATTTGCTTTTTTCATTCCAACCGATGTAATGACATTGGTTTCCATCTTACATGCCCAACATATAACAGTCTGGTAGCGAATATTAGCGAATATCTCTTCATTGTTTTTAGGTTCCCAAGCTAAAGAGCCAGAGAACATCCCACCAACAAAATCCTCAATAGATACCATATACCTTGAAATAACGAACTCCCCATTTTGGTGTTTAAAGCCGAAATAAGGTAACTCCTTGGACTCTAAGAAGTCAGAATTATAATACTCTTTATTAGCTCTTAGCCTGAACAACCATGCGCACCTGACACCAGAGCTTGTATATTTTTGAGTTCTCCTCAAATATTCATCGTTTGTCTGCTGAGACCACTGTATTTCAATAGCTAACTTTGAAGTTCCTTTTTTACAAAATACATCTGCTACCCATTTTTCACCGTCAGGAGTACTACCCGCGTACTCTGTAGTAACATCCCATTCATACTGCTGTGCAAGCTTAGCGACTAGAAATTTTAGATATAAATGTTCTTGTGTTTCCGGAGCAGAAGTACAATCCCCACGCCTTGAATGAGCAAAGTACTTCATGCCAAGTTTACTCGTTTTAGGAATAGCTTTTCTTGGGCAACATGGCATTAAAAGAGACTTATCTTTATATGTATCTTTCAATAAATTCCACTCTTCTATATCTAGATTGAAAGACTGAATTTCTACATCATCTAAGATAGCTCTAAGCGGCATAAATACCTCCGTTACGACAGAATCAAATATTATCAACTTATTGATTGAACAAATAAACTAAATAAAAGCAAAACAGGGGCACTAACGCCCCTCAAGTGAGATAGAAACTTACAAAGTTGTGGCCAATTTTACTAAGCCACAACAGTTCGGTAATAAAATACTGATCTTCCCCCGACTTTGTAGACACGTTAATTCTCGATTAAGTACCTTTTTTCATACTCATCAGGAGACACATGGCCAAGGTGGCTATGTAATCGCTTCCGATTGTAAAACATCTCAATATAATTG
>NZ_SNUW01000007.1 GCF_004376845.1 Psychromonas algarum | reverse complement strand
TTCTGTTTTTAATGTTTTCGCGGCTTCACGAGCAAACGCTTCTAATTGCTTCTGATCCATAACTGCTTATCCTTTTCCAAATAGTAGGATTATAAATAAGCAGTTACACAGTTTTTATTACAGTCTCGAAAATAAAGACTACGTCTTAGTGATCTGCCATTAAGCAAAAGCATTGCGGATAGGTTTTAGGTTTAAAAAGTTGTCATTATTCAGGGTTAATAATGACAACTTTTAGTTAGGGGATCATCCTAGCTAGTTAAACACTTGATAACTGCTTTAAATTTCCCGATTGTAGCATCCTAATTATCACAAATACTAAGTATTGTTTATGAGTGTTTTTCCAACACTATTTATAATGGTTAGCTTAACTATTAATTTGAAAGTATTGATTCAGCAAATAAACTTCCGTCATCGTTAAGCGGGAATCCAACTGCACCTTCACTTTTAAAAGTGACTTTCCAACATGCAGTATTATCTATATTACCAATAATACTTTCTAAACTACGACCACAGGTATCTACATCAAAAATTGCATTCGTTTGATCAGCTAAATCAGGAATAATATCCGCACCATCTGGGTGGAAATACTGACGAAGGTGAATGATATTTGTCGGGATGTCATTATCTTCATCTAAACCACCTAAGCTTATCGCTGCTATGAAAGTACCAGGATCGGTAATAACGCCCGCATAACCATCGCTGAGATCTTCAACTTTAGTATTAATCATCGCATAGATAGTTTCTGCTTTACCAATACCTGATGGTGAACCTAAAACTTGGCCAACATTAGCGTGAGGGCTAAAATCAGTGCCTGTTTGAATGGTAACAATGTCTCCAGCTTGCATATTACGATCTGCAGTCCAACGAAATACACCTTCGTTTGTGGCTAATGCTTGATCTTTTTCACGCCAGAAAGCTTCTTTTTCATTGTTATAATCACGGTCAGAGAACATTATTTCCGTACCGCCATTAATATCTTTCTTTAACATATAAGCAATAGCATCTGGTGATTCAGCATTAGCCCCAACAAATACAATATCACCAGGTTCCAATGGTGTAGGTCTACCTGCAGATTTAAATTCGCTTAACGTTGCTCCGTTAAAAATATTGTTTTTATGATCAACAACAAATCCGTCCGTTATATTTATACTATATTCAGTGTTGTAATCTAACTTGTCAGTTGGAACAACTTTAATGCTATTATAAGTCACACTAACTTCCGGATCGCCTTTCTTATAGCTTTTGACCACAGTGTCACCTTGGTATACCAAGATATTACCTTCTCCTAAGGTAATTCCTTCATCAAATTTCAACTCAATGACGGTATCAGTATTTACACCTTGTAGCCCCATGCTAGGTGTGATTTTTTGTAATTTAGGTGCATCTATATCAAATGACTCATCACCTAATTGAACATATGCACCTTGAAACTTCTGATCTTCAGCATCCAATCCTTTTGATTCACTGTTCTGCCCTTCCCAGATAGTGTCTCCATTATCTAGTAGTAATTGAACACTTTGCATTTCAGTTTCTGAACTGTTCGGTTGAACAATACTTTCTATACTGCCACGGCTAGCTGCACGTAAAGTTTCAAGCTCGTTATTAATAAGCACAGGCTCATCTTGAGCGTCACCTGACCATTTAAATAATGCGAAGTTTTCTGCAACCTCAGCAATTGAAGCAGATGCAGGTCCAGCAACAATTAAGTAACCTTCACCCCATGGACTCATGTCGCGAATACCACGACCCGCTAAATTCAATTCAATAGGTAAGCCTAATATTGCTTCGCTTGCATTACCTGAAATTAACTCTTGATAATTATTGATCGTCACAATTAGAGCTTGGTTTCGTTCTGTCTGATCCATTTGAGGTGCACGAAAACCTAAAAGTAGCTGGCTAGAATCATGGCTGACAGCAGCACCTTCAATTGACATTCCCATAACACTTTCAGGTGTAACGCCATCTGCAGAAGAAGCAACTAAACCAAAATAATCTTTTCCTTTTCCATGTCGACCTTCAGTATCCCAAACTCTAAGATCTTCTTCTAAATTTGAGTATTTACCTATTAGTTCAAAGGTTATATTAGCGCCAGTTCCTGTAAATTCAACAGCAAGTATATGGCCGCGTTCGTCCATAACATCATCACCATTTCTTTTATTGCCATGAGAACCAACAATCAAAATTTTGTTATTGTCATAACGAGTAAGTGCTTCTACATCAAGCTCGCTTGCTTCTACTTCGCCATCTTCGGCATCTTTTTCAGAAAGTAAATATTGGTTGAAATTAAATTCTAATACTTGGTCACCACCTATTCGAGGGTAAACACGCAGTACATTTTCTTCATCGTCACCAACCACCATATAATCGCTATCAATTGCAATCGCACCTGATGCGTCTGAACTTCCTCTTTCAGAGTTTGCTGGCGTATAATCAATTAAATTAACTTCAACAGAACCTTGATCTTCAGTATTGCTATTTTCGTTATTATTAGTGTTGCTATTACAACCAGATAAAATTAATAATATTGATGTTGCAATTATTGTATGTTTAAGTTTGTTCTTCATGTGTTTCCCAATAAGGAGTGATTATTGGTTGGAAATTCTATTATTAATATGTTACATATAAATTACTTAATTATTAATTTATTAATAATTCATAGGGGCGCTGTTAATCAAATCAGGTAAAGGACGGTACTGTCAAGTTAAGGCCTCTTTCAAAAAACATGCGATAATCAAGGCATGAAAAATTCAAATATCTATGCAGGTTATCGTTATCCTGCTCAAATCATCAGCCACACAGTTTGGCTTTATCATCGTTTTACACTCAGCTTTCGTGATATCGAAGAGTTACTTGCAGCTCGAGGAATTGTTGTCAGTTATGAAACGATTCGTCAGTGGTGTAAAAAATATGGCTCAATTTACTGCAGCCAAATAAAAAAGAGTCGTGGTCAGCTTGGTGATACTTGGTATCTGGATGAAGTTTTTATTAAGATTAATGGCGTATTGCATTACCTTTGGCGAGCAGTAGATTAAGACGGTGATGAAATAGATATTTTGGTGCAAAAGCGCAAGGATAAAAGGGCTGCCATGCGTTTCTTTAAACGATTATTAAAAGGGCAGGGAGTGATGCCTTTGAAAATTGTGACAGATAAATTGGCAAGCTACTCTGCTGCAAAAAAAGAATTAATCCCAACCGTAGAACACTCAACCGTTCAGTATGAAAACAATGGATGTGAGCTTTCACATCAACCCACTCGGCAACAAGAAAGGCAAATGCGGAAGTTTAAATCTCATGGACAAGCCCAACGTTTTTTGAGTTGCCATGGTGTGATTAATAACTTATTTCGACCTGGTCGACATTTAATGCAAGCGAAGCATTATCGCCTTTTCCGTGATCGTTCCTTTGTCGAATGGAATAGGGTTAGTTGTGTCCAAAATTTAGCTTAAGGAGTATTTGGTCGAGATTACTCGGCTCAAGTCGATAACTTGACAATATCTTTTGATCTAGGTTATGACAATCTGAATAACTGCTTTTCGGTGATATCGAGTTAGGCGATACTATCATTTTATATCAATGGGGCCAGGTAAGTAATATGAGTAATTTTGACTTTCTAATAACTATAAAACCAGAGCTTGCTCAACTTGGTGCCAATGCAGAATTATATTGCCATAATGATAGGCAAGCCGCCTTGGTGAAGCTACGATGCTTTACTGAATTAACAGTCGGAGAGATTTATTCTCGGTTGTCGCTAATACCACCCGTTCAAGATGATTTGTTTAATCGCCTGCGTAGTCATGATTTCAAGGACGTTGTGGGTGATAATGCGATATGGATGAAATTAGATGTACTTCGTCGTAAAGGAAACAAAGCAGCTCATTCTATTGATTGCACTAAAGAGGTTTCACTTAATGAAATATTCTGGTTAATTAAAGAAGCCTATCTTGTAGCTCGTTGGTATGCACAAGCAATTCTTAATCAGCCTATTACCCCTCCTGAATTTGTTGACCCAGTTAAACCTATTGATCATACGTCTCGACTAGAAGCTGAGTTATTGCGACAACGCGAAGCGATTAAAGATCGAGAAGCTGAACTACAAGCTCAGCTTACTGCGAGTCAAGATACCCTAGAGCAGCAAACAAGTAAGTTGTTAGCTGAACTAGGTGAAAAAAGCGATACACTTTCCAGTGTTAAGAAAGAGCAGGCCTTATTACAACTCGCACTTGAGAAAAAACAAAGAGATTTAGTGGCTTCGCAGCAAGCTGTATCTGACTATCACGCACGTGAAGCGTTTAAACAAGCGAGTATTTCATCTGCCTCAAGTTTTGAACTCGACATGGAAGTAACACGTCGAAATATTGATATATTTGATTGCTTTGAAGATGTCACTCTGACGACAGACCAAAGCAAAATCGTTAAACAGGTAAATGAGTTTCTTAATGATACTAGTCAAAATGTATTTTTACTGAATGGCTATGCCGGAACAGGTAAAACCTTTATTACTAAAGGGATCACACAGTACCTTGAGCAGATTGGTCGGGAGTTCACCATTATGGCTCCTACGGGGAAAGCCGCTAAGGTGATTTCAGATAAAACAATGCAACCTGCGAGCACTATTCACCGCGTTATTTATAATTACGATAATGTTAAAGAGTATAAGGTTGATGGCGTCGAAGGTTCTGAAACTTACCGATGCTATGCTGAACTTAAAGTTAACATGGATACTGCGGAAGCGGTTTATATTATCGATGAAGCGTCAATGGTTTCCGATAGATATTCTGATGGTGAGTTTTTCCGATTTGGATCAGGGTATTTATTAAAGGATTTATTGAAATATATAAATATTGACCATAACGACCATAATAAGAAGATTATTTTTATTGGTGATAACGCTCAGTTACCACCCATTGGCATGAACACCTCACCAGCCCTCGATGCTACATATCTTAATGAAAAGTATCAAGTTGCTGTCACTTCTGGCTATCTGAAGGAAGTTGTTCGTCAAAAAGGAGATAGTGGTGTACTGAAAAATGCTGCGATGTTACGTGATGGACTAGAGCAAAATGTCTTCAATAAACTGCAAGTCGAAGTGAATGGCCGTGATGTCTGTAAATTGACCTCGGATAGTCTCCTCAATACCTTTTTAGATTCATGCGATGGAAAGGTCGGCCGCACTGGCGAAAGTGTGATTATCGCTTCTTCAAATCGACAAGTTGCAGAATATAATCGTTTGGTTCGAGAGCACTTTTTTAAAGACCAACAAGAAATGACTAAGGGAGATAAAATCATCTCCGTGGCAAACCACTACCGAGCGGATGCCAGTATTACCAATGGCGAATTTGGCATGATTAGAGAAGTGCTATCACCAGTCTCTGAAGTAGTTGGTGTTATTATTAGTGTCAAAGGTGATAACGGAGAAATGGTTAAGCGAAAAGTCGATCTTAGCTTCAGGGACGTAGTGCTGGGCTTTCGTAATGATTATGGTGAACCGTTCTTTTTTGAAGCAAAGATAATTGAGAATTTACTTTATAACGATCAGCCTACTTTATCGTCGGATGAGCACAAAGCTATTTATGTTCACTTTTTAAATAGAAATCCTCACCTCAACCGCAAGGGAAATGAACAAAAGCTAAGAATTGCATTGTTGCAAGACCCTTATTTCAACGCATTTAAAATTAAGTTTGGTTACGCTATTACTGGTCATAAAGCCCAAGGTAGTGAATGGAAAAATGTTTTCTTGCAATGTCAAACACATCAAAAGTCCTTAACTAAAGATTATTTTCGATGGCTTTATACTGCAATCACCCGTACTTCTGAAACTTTGTATGTGATGAATCCACCACAACTGCGCTTAGGGGCAGGTATGAAAATATCAGGTGGCTATCAACCTCATACAAGAGAGGCTGCTGCTCCTATTATGCAAGCAAGCAGGACTGAGTCAGTATTTGAAAATGTCCCCCCCGCCGAAAGTGTTGCTAAGTTTGATCTACAAACTGACGTTCCTCAACTAAAAAAGTTGAATCAACTTGTCATTGCATGCATTGAAGGTACTGGTATCACGATAGCTGACGTACTTAATTATAGCTATCAGGAACGTTATATTTTTCAGCGGGGTAGCGATCAAGCTTCTATTACCTTTAATTATAAAGGCAACTGGAAAGTGTCTGGAGTGAAAAGTATTGGCCAAGGTGGTTTTGATTCAGAGTTAATAACATTGTTAGGCCAGTTAGAAGGTGCCTTGCTGAATGTGCCTGGATCGTTGGGTAATACGCAGTTTAATTTTTCTGAGTCGTTCTTAGAAGAGTTTTACCAGCATGTACTTACGCAAGTCAGCAGCATTGGTGCTGGTATCAATAAAATAGATTCACGCCAATTTTGTGAGAGGTACTCTATTGTTAAGGAAAATGAATTGGCGATTATTGAGTTTTGGTATAACAAAGGTAACCAATTTACCAAAGTCCAGCCTATGCCCCAATTGAGCAACTCTACAAGATTGATTGATGAGGTAATAGGGCAGATTGGAGTCTTAGTATGAACGAGCCAGCTTTTCGTACCGTCAATAATTTGAGAAAGAGTGGTGACATAAAAGGAGCTTGGGAGCATGGCTTTCTAGCATTGCAGAGTGCACCTCAAGATACTTACTTAAAAGGTGCTTTATTTTGGGTTTGTTATGAGTTTATCAAGCAACAACTTGAGAAAATTGCTAAGCGAGCTGATGCATCAAACAACTATCGGCCCAGTGATTTTGAGTTTGAGCAATTAGAAAGCCTACTGCAAACTATAGTTAACTTGGAAATTGCCACTGGTGGTTTAGAGTACAAGATGCTTCTTGTTCAATTTAAAAAGAGTTTGGAATGGTTTCCAACACTGATTCATCTCGTTTTACGTCATCAAGTAGCTTTGTTTGACGATGAGGCTAAAAAGCCTTTTCAGGCTGAAAAAGGTGAAGTGCCCAGTTTGATGCTCTCAACTGCACGGCAAGTTGCCAGCGCATGGCTTAGAGCTCGTGAGCATTGGCAACTAGACCTTGATCAAGTGATGGCATTTATCAATCAAACACGTGAACAAGCATCCGATACTAAGCATATGATGTGGTTAGATTACGATCAGGCTAAATGCCTCGTTGTTGCTGGTCAGTATGATCAAGCTCGTTCATTGATACTTCCAATTTTAAGAAAAAAACAGAAAGAATCATGGGCATGGGGGGCGTTAGCTGCAACATATATAAAGCAGGATCAAAGCTTAGCAATGAAGTTTTTCGCTAAAGGTATTACGTCTGCTCATGATGTCACTTTTAGCTTGCGATTATTGCAAGGTGTGATCCCATTATTGCTTACCAATCAAAAGCAAGCTGAAGCATCGATGTGCTTAAAGACTGCGCTTGCGGTTTATCAAACCAAAGGTTGGAAGATAAAGCCTGAGTTAGAGCAGCTATCTATACAAGGTTGGTATAATGCAGGCGTAGATGAAAAACTGCTAACGTCATATTTAAACTCAATTTCGCAGGACGCTTTAGACTACTTGCATGGGCCAATGGAGAAGGTGATTGCTATTGTTGAGAACATTCATCAATCAGGTAAGGGATTCCAAGCTTTTGTGAATAAATCGACATCATTACCCGTTCGAATGGGCCTTCATAAAAGTAAGACTAGACCGCAAGTTGGTGATTATATTGAGTTGTCTTTATCTAAAGTTGATGGTGAAAAACAAGTGGTCGCATCAATCCCTAGTAAAGAAGCAACAATAGCTGATGTTTCATATGTGGAAGGTAATTTACGACTAACACCAAAAGGCTTTGGATTTATTGAAGATACTTTTGTTCCACCTTTTGTGGTAGATGGCAAAGCCAACGAAACCCAAGTGAGAGCACTAAGAATTATGGCGTGGGATAAATCTAAATCTCGCCATAATTGGAAGGCGATTAAATTAGTGGATCTCCTCGATTAATTTTTGGAAAGATACTTAGTCAACTACTTAGTCAACTACTTAGCATAAAGGTATCGCGCAAAGAGTGTCGAGAAAGTATCTTACCAAGATCGGCTACTTTTCTTGTATTTATAGTAATAAAAGAACCATGTTCGTTGTAGAGCGTTAGGTAAACTATTGTAACTTTTTTTGTGGCCTGCGTTCGCTTTGTAGCCTATTGAAAAGTATGTTTTTTTATTCGTTTATCGATAATTTTACAACATAAAATATTGAATTAAATTAAGAGGTTTCATATGCAAAGACCTAGAATCAATGAATGTACACGCTGTAATGGAACAGGCTATATTGGTAAATGGAAGCACATTGTTAATGGGATGTGCTTTGAGTGTGAGGGTGAAAATGGGTATGTCAGGTCTTCATATAAAAAAACGGGGCGTGTGGCGGGAAATAAAGATAGGTTTCGCCAAGAAATTATAGCTTCAATTGCGAGTGATGACTCTGTTCTTTCTGGACGTATCGATTTGTTGAGTGAGCCTGAAATTATTAGTGGTATGGCAACTCTTGCGGAAGAAGGTTTTGACGATGAGATACTTGCTGATTATGCTCATCAAATGTCGAAACGCTAATTACAGAGAAAGTATATAATTGGATTTATTAATAAAAGTACGTACCAGTGGTTTTATTTATTTAAACCTAACTTAAAATACTTCGATCTTAAAAGTAGATTTTCAGACGCATTTTTAAAAATAATAAATTGCCAATTAACTGTTTTTCCAGTTCGGGATTTACCCATATAAATTTTAACTATTTTATCTTCAACCTCATTTTTATAAGTGAAGTTACTACCGCTATGTATATCGCGCTGATTGTCATTTCTTTCATCGATATACTCTTCAGACATAACAAGGCTCCACTCTTCAGAAGCTTCAAGAAAGTTCTTTTTGGCTTCACCGTCTACTTTAATTGGGTAGCATCCATAATTTTCACCACCCCATTTATCTTCATAATTGCGAATTTCAGGCATATCCTCCTTTCTAGCAGTAATCCACCCTTTGCCATAGCGCAATTCATATATAGTTTCTCCATCAGGGGAATGTTGAAATTCCCAATCTAAGGCGCTTTCAAAAGTGTCAAAGTGCATCTCGCTAAAATTTGAAGTGGTCACAATCATCTCCATTTCTTTGTTGCTAGGATCTTTATTCGTTGAATATGTTCCACATATAGCAGATAAAAAATTCAATTTAATACTACATTAAGTGACAACAGGTTACTTTATTTGAATTTTTATTCAATGACTTATGCGATAAAGGCTATTTGACACATAATGTGATAATAACAATATTAAAATTTTTTTATCTTTGGAGGCTTCCACTGTTTAACTTATTAGTTCGGCCCTAAATTTGTAGATACCTTATAAAGTGATAATGCAGCAAGTAACTTAGAGGTGAATATGGTCAGTTCTTTGAAATTAATCAGTAATCCTGTATGAGTTTCCATCCTAAATCGAAACCTACATTCCTTTTAAATCAAAGTTATGATTCGAAAGGAACTAAAAAGAAAAAGCGTTCATTAAATGTATTTTTTATTTCACTCGTTAGTAATATCCCATCATAGTTAGACTCATTTGATGACATTTTAACTGGTGAGTCATTTGATTCATACTCTGATAAAGTTTTAATTGCATGATTAAAAAGGCTTAAATTTAGTTTGAAGTTACAGTTTGATTTAAATGGCATTTTTGCCGAAATTGAATAGTTGAGTGTTGATGACGCCTGGTTACTAAGGTCTTCCTGATATATGCATTTTATATCAATGTTGTTTTCAGGCTCTTTTTTAAGAGATCTGTAGTTTAATTGAATTGCATGTGCATTACTTTTGTACAGTTCATTGCCAACGGAAAACTCATTCCATTTATGGGCATCAAATACTTGCGTATTGTGTTGATATCCTTTGGTGATCTCCTTGAGTGTTTCAGTAGAGTCTCGAAAATTTTTTATTGGCTTTACGTTAACCGAGAAAGAGATGCTCCCTGCGGATAATGTTAAGTAATATCTGTCCTGAACACTATTAGCACTGCTTTGTTGTAAAGGTAGGTGCTGTAAAGATACCTCTATTTTTTCAATATCTTTGAACAAGGAAGCTAATTTTTTTATAGATGATTTAGCTACGAGAATAAAAAATGAATTATGTGGCAATAGTGCAGGTGTGCATTTGAAGCTTGAAATGGATATGTCGTAACAATTGTTAGTGTAAAGAATTAGCCTACTTTCATGCTCTGTTACTCTACAGTACTGAAGGGTAACCATATCGACATTGAAAATAGTATCTGGATCTTTTGCTTTCTTTGAGCTTGAGGGAATACTCGCTGCGTTTTCAAAGTGCCTGTTGAGTACTGGGGCAGATAGATGAAAGCTAGAGGTTGTATTTTTAGCTGACTCTTTAAATGAAAAACTTGATATACCAATTTCAAATGATATTGGTATATCAAGTTTAACCTGTTCATCAAGTTCTACTTCATTAAAATCAAAGTCCATTTGTGGTGTATCTTTGCTTTTAGTCATTGCGGGAAGTGGCTTGTCAATAAAGTTTAGTTTCAATAAATTAGAAGTAATTTCAAAGTGCAAATCGTACTCTTCTATATATTGGCAAATAGAGTCTAATAGAGTGGAAGGGGCTTTAAATGAAAGCGTATTGTTATTTGGATTACACTCATTTTCTTGCTGTTGTGGGGGCTCAATAATATCAATATCACAAAAGTAATTACTATAAATCTGAGCTTTATCCGCTTCATTGTGAGCTATTAATAAACGACTCTTTTCATAGAAAATTGTCGCCTCTAAAATATACTGATACCCTTCGCGATGCTTAGATGGCAATAGTTTAATTATTTTTTTAAAGTCAGCGTTACTTTTTGACTTAACTATAAATTCCATTTGACCTCTGATTAACCAAAATATATTTTTTGTATAATTTATAGTAGGTTACAAGTTCTATGACGGCCAAGGTATGTCGCCAAATTCGAGAGTGAAGCTGGTATGGTTTGATGTTTACACTTGTCATTTTCTTCTCTGTAATCGAGAAAATTGGAATAAAATCATTTGCTTTAATTACATCCGACCAGTGGGAGGTGATTGTTTTATTGTTGCCTTTTATGCTGATTTTACAGCCTGAAAATCCCAATGCGTTCAGTGCGTGTAAAACTTTTTTTAAATCCTTAATGTTGGTTACTTCTTTTTTGTTATTAGCTAGTTTCTCTTTTAAAAAAAGCAACGCTTTAACTTTTGATTGAATTTTCTTATCTAAATGTTCATCCAAGTGCTGACCCAAGCGAACCCAAGCGTGGATCTCGTATGGAGCGATCTCTGGAATATTAGGGATATTGCAGTGTTCTTTGATGAAAGTAAGAAATTGCCCGTCAAAGAAGCTGTCTTGGCTACCTTTTTTCATCCTCTGTAGAGCGTCAACGAATATGCTAAAGCAGAAGGTTGTTGGTTTCCTCTTTCCTTTATCAATGGTGTGCCTGCTGACTTTTTTGCCTAAAGAAAATGTTTTTTTCACCAGCTGGTTCATCGTTGCCTGTTTGTTTAAGTCAAGTAGGCAAGGAGAACCATTAATATTGTGTCCAATTTTTTTCTGCATTTCAAAAACGTATTTAGACTCAGTACCTATCCAATCTTGTAGTTGAGCTTTAGAGATAGGATAAGGGATCGCATATTTTTTAGAAATTACCCAGTCAAGGAGGTGTAAGTAGATTGTCGATGTTGTCAGAGGGCCTGCGTGCCCTACTGTTTGTGCTATCCAATCCAAGATAGGAAAGGCTTTATCAAGTTTTCTACCCCAGCTTTCAAAGGATTTGAGAGTGCGTGTTTGCTGCGCCTTGCTAAATAGGTCGCACTCAAAAAATGAGGGTAACTCTTTAAGTTGCTGTGTTGTTAGTGTGAGTAATAGCAGCAAGTTGTTTGCAAATGCATGCCGGAGAAGGTGAGTTACCCAGGATGTATCTTGAGTATAGTCGCGTACAAAGGCAATAAACTGCTTTTCCAAATTAGCATAATCCCACTCACTAAATAGGTACTGTTCACCCTCAAACAACCGTTTTTCTTGTACTGTTTGTATCAATTCAGTAACGAATGATTCAGGCATGATAGAGAAGGGGATATCCCTAACGCCCGCTTTGGTTTTACGTCGTTTACCTGGCGTGACAGAGACAATTTCAGTCTCTAAGTTGATATCGCCTAACTGTAAATTTAAAGCTTCATCTTCCCGTAGTCCTATGTAATAACAGCAACGCATAAAAAAGACGATCTTATATTCATAAATGCCTTTCCCCTTTAGATACTCACAACATATAACTTCAAACTCCTTGGGGCTAAGGTAGTTTGAACGCACAACCCCCTGGTTATCCATAAGAAGCAATTCATCAATTCTTATCTCTTTGATTTGTGGTGATTGCTCAATAAACTTAAGAAACCTTAGAACAGTAAATTGTTGATTGGCATTGTTAAATGAATCGAGACCGTCTTGGCAATACTCAGTTAACTTTTCTGAGGATAAAGATTGAATAGATTGTCGCTGATAGCTCATTCGAGTAAAGGATAGTATTGTTGAAAAATAGGCTTTTATAGTGCTAACTGTTAATTTTCCCTTCCATGCCGTGCCGTGTGTGAAAATTTCATTTATCCAGTAAATAGTTAGGTAAAGCCCTTCAGAAATATCCTTATTTAAGCAATTGGATAGCAGGTTTTGCGCGTATTTAAAATCCTCACTATGCCGACTCTCATTTTTATCGTTTAATGCATAATGACTCAAGATAGAGTGGACTTCACGTTCAACTTTTACATCACCAGCTTTGTTGTTATTACGCTCAGGAATAACTGAGGCAATGCTATATGTAGGGTGATTTCTTTTAATGGGTGACGTGACAATATTACCACCGAATAACCTGTCAATTGTCAGGTCGGGGAGTGACTGCTCAGACTGCCAAAAGTCACGTAATCCTAATGGTTGATGAAATAAACCAATATCACGGATGATTGATGAGGCGCGCATGTTAGCGATTTCAGGGAGTTGGGAAGATATATGATTACGATAAGCTTCAATTAATTTTTTTGCTTTCAATTTAGGGCGGATAGTTCTAGTAACTAACGCATTAAGCAGTAGCGCACTGCAAGGTTGTAGCCATACTCTACGGTGGTTTCTAGGTAGTGATATAGTGATATCATTCGCGCTGGAGTAGCTACAGAAATTGTCATATGAAATAGTTAGAAACTCATCTAACTCATTGAATGTATTTAAGTTGCTTTCTAGTGCAATAAGCAATAGTAATTTTCCCCATGCCTCATCATTAACTTTATTAACACCACTTCCAATAATGCAATCAGAGGTCTGGTAAATCTCTTTTATAAGCGCAGAACAAGTCGAGGGGCTAATATTTTTGGTTGTGATTGCCGCTGGCATAGTCGGCATGAGTTGAATTTTTTGCGGAGGAAGTAGGTTGGGTTGTCGTATTTGTTCTCGTTCATATATGAGCGCCAAGCATTCAGAAAAAACTTGCAACTCATCACTGGTCGATATTTCTTTTTTTAATATAGATGGTAGGCGGCTCAGCGCATTTTTAGGCCATGTTTTAGCGCCTGTTAATCGCCTATAAACAGCATCAATACTTAAAAATGTACCAATGCATTCTCGTTTTGATAATGAGTGTTCAGCAAGCTCAGTAGATAAGTGCTGATGCCAACCGGAAATAATCTCATTCATGATGCGATACCCTGAATCTTTAGCAATTTCTGTAAAAGTGTAAAGCAGCATTCATCACTACTTTTAAATAGAAGGGAGTAGTGCACTAATGATTCCTGTTGATATGAGATTAATTCCACAACGGTTAAAAGGCTATAGCTTCGTAATGGAAACTGCCCATAGTCGAAATGATTCATAAGGATGTTGAAATGTGATTGGTGAAAATCATGGCGATGCAGTGTCACAAATAAACTCGCCGCGGTATGCCTAAATGCACTTGGGTCGAGATTAAGAGAAAAGCTCTTTGCCAATTCATTTAGCTTACTTTTGGAAGCGTCAGCAAAGAAGTTTTCGATGATTACTTTTTGCTCTCGGGATAATTGTTTAGTTAATTTCCATAGTTCGCTGAGTCCATCATCCATGATTAAAAATCTTAGCTCATCATTTTGGTGTGCATCTTTATCCTTCGTTAGCATTAAATGTAAATCAGGCTCAATGTAATCTGCTTGCGGAATTGGTTTTATAACAGGCCTAATTGCACATGTTATTGCTGTGCGAAAATAAAGGTATAACACCAACGTTTCGCAAATAAGTGTATTTCTAGCCCTTAATTTATTTTTGTTTCCTTCACTGCACTGTTTAAATTGATCGCAAAGGGCATCAAGAATAATTTTTTGCTTACTTCCCTTGATTGATAGCGCAGCTCCAAATGCATTTTGATCCATTTTATAAGGGGCAATATTTAAACGGCTAGACTCATCTAGAGATAGATTCTGCTTATTTAGCATGCAAGTGTCGATAAATTTTAGCCAGTTATTCTGAAGTGTTGCTATCAATTCATATGCATCGTTATTTACATAAAAAGAGCCCATAACTCCCTTTCCCTGTAGTATTGCACGATCCGTTTTAGGTAATATAAATGCTGAAAAATGATGAAACGTATTTCGGATCCGAGCATGAGAAATGGTTTGAGCCTCATTTTTATTAGCAATATCAAGTTTTACTTTTAACCATGCTTTATATTCATTCCAGCTTGTATCTAAAACAGTTGCGAGTGTTTTATTATGTCGATAACTACTCTGTTTAATATCTTTTATAAATTCAAAAAAATATCTCTGCAATGGATAAGGGCAAATAAGGCTGATTACTTTCTTCTCTGCTGCTTGATCATAAAGATCACTATTAGAAGGTGCTTTTTTACCTTTTACTAACTGCGTCTTTTGATTGTAGAAAAGTGTATGGGGATCATTCGATGTCGTATTCGCATTGTAGTGAAAACCTATTTTTTCAGAGCAGGGGGTTGCTGAAAGGTCATTGAATACTTTTAGCTCGCTGAATGAGGAATAGGGTTTTCCCAACCAAACTTCCAGCCATAAAATTATTCTGAAAGCTATTTGGCTTGCATTAAGCTCCATCGTCGAAAATAAATCAGGTGTGGCAGTGTGAATAAATTGAGTAAACTTTTGTGGTGTTAACGCAGACAGCGCAAGTGGTAGGGATAAATTGTTGTGACGTACACCGCTTCCCATACCAAATTTCTTTTTATTAAAAACAGCTTTTTGTTGTTCGAGAGTTTGCTCTCTATTAGGCTCAAACTCTAAATACCTAACGGCAACATTCCCATCATCATCAGTATGCAGTATCTCTTTAATTTGGCACTCGTCGTCAAATTGTACAAATGACTCAAGGGTGTTTTGGGAAGTTAGTAGCGGTTTCTTTTTATGCGTAAAATGCGCGTCGAAGCTAGATGCAAATACAAATAAACCTGTGTGGCTATCTCTTAATTTATGTAGGTGGCTCCTTAATTCAAAGGTTGTAAGAAACTCTATATCAGGTTGTGTTAATAAATCTGTTAGTGATTCAAATTTAAGATTATTTTGTAATGTACGATCAAACTCTAATGAGTCTTCATATCGTAATCCTTGATGATAGAGATAAAGTCGCGCTAATAAGCTAAACCACCAATACTGCTCTACCTTATTTTTGTTGCTTGAATCTATTAATAACAGTGTTGAGTAAAGTGGGTAATGGGTTAGGAATTGATGAAGTTGAGTGCGCTTAGTGAATGACCTTTGCTTTTTTTCGACAGGAAGTTTCTCGGCGACCGTATCAATGAGTCCCAACAAGTTTGATTGTAACCGCTCATAATAGGTGTTTTCTGGTGATGCAATATTGCAGCATATCTGGCTGAAAAGCTTAAGTACCGTAGGTAGGTTTGCAGGATATGATAATAATTTTGGTAATGGGAAATGAAGTTGTAAAAGGTCATTCTCTTTTTTATCCAGCCATGCAAAAGCAACAGTTTCATTACAACATGCAGGATTACAATTTTGAAATGGATACTTCATCCTAACCTACCGTTGATTGAGTAAAGTGGCTAATATTTTGATCATCAAATGAGACTAAAAAAGAGGTTCATCATATTCTTGAACTTTAGGGTCATTGATCTGTATCTTTGGCTCTAGTTTTGGTGCTTTTAGTGCGGGGCGAGCACAGTTAAGCAGGGTTGCATATTTTCTCTGAGATAAACTATCGCTCTTTAAATGCTGCTCGTCTAATGTCTGAAAAGGTATGTATAGAGGACCGTTTAACATTTGCCTAGCTAAACAATCGATCACAGATTTAACGCAGTCATCTTTGTTACTGAATTTTTTAATGACGGTAAAATTTAGTTTTCTCTCTGGAAATTTATCTTGAATAACCTTTACGAATGCCCAATCACTAATGGGATAAATATTATTCATAAATTTATTTACAGGAATGATCATGTTGGATGTTAGCTCCTCAAATTTTGAGGGTGATAGCGCGAGTAACTGATATATATTTTCTACACTCGAACCAATCAAACTAACCTCAAATGGCATTAGGCATTCTGTCGCCAGTCTTTTCATGAATTCCTCAAATAACTTTAATTGGAAGCTATATTTGTTAACTATTGTTTCTTGATAAAAGCGAATTTATTACGCTAATCGTCATTATTTAAAGTCTCACTGTGAGACTATATATTGTGTCTTGTTTTTTTGTTTTTGGTATATATTGTGGTTTGTTTCCATTAGGCTAGTTTTTATTCATGCTAAATGAAATAAGTTAATTAAATTTTCTTGATGTAGATCTGGTAATTTATTTTCTAGTATTTATTCTAATGCTTTTCCTAACTTCCCTAGAAATAATGCTTTGTGGTCGTGAGTTTCTAGGGAAAGCTTGCAATGTATTAACTCAAAGGTTTAGTGATGATTGAGCTGTCGATGTGGTTATCAAAATTAACATTTTTAATGTAGAAGATACGATAAATATAATTATCCTCTTGGGAGGATAAATAGCCAATTATCCTCCCTAAGGGATAATGTTGTAAATATCCCCTTTAGGGGATATGCTAGTTATTAGAATGATAAAAATAATTAACATCTTTTCTTGAATAACTAGGAATAGTGGCATGGTATATAGCCCCAAACAACTCGCTAACTTGATGCTCCTTACAAGGCAAAAAAATGATTGGACTCAAGCTGAACTAGCGAAAAGAGTAGGAATAAAACAAGCAACTATTTCTAACTTTGAAAATAACCCTGATAACACAAAGCTTTCAACTTTTTTTAAGTTGCTTCAAGCTATGAATTTAACATTAAAAATAGAAGATAAAAATACAGCAAAACATGGCAAGGATGAGGGGTGGTAATGCAAGAGCTAATCGCATATATGAATGGTGAGCTTGTCGGCAGTTTAAAGAAGTATGCGAATGGTGCTCATTCGTTTCAGTATGACAAAAGCTGGATAGATAACGATAAGACAAGGCCTTTGTCATTATCGCTAAAGCTACAACTGCCTGCTATTAACTCAGATGCTGTTATTAACTATTTTGATAACCTTTTACCTGATAGCCCTAAAGTCAGAGAAAGAATTGTTACAAGATATAAGGTTGCATCTAAGCAACCTTTCGATTTGCTCAAGGAAGTAGGCAAAGATAGCGTAGGGGCGATAATGTTGTTACCCCCAGAGCATCCTTATCAAAAAGCCCCCCTTAATTATGAAATATTAAAAGAGCCAAAACTCGAAGCTATACTTTCTTCTTACAAGTCAGATTTTCCATTAGGCATGATCGAAGATGAAGATGATTTCAGGATATCGGTTGCTGGAGTGCAAGAGAAAACAGCACTTCTTTTATGGGATGGAAAATGGTGTATCCCGAAAGGTAATACGCCGACAACACACATTATTAAATTACCCATCGGTGAGATACAGCAAGCAAACGCTACATTGGATTTAAAAGACAGTGTTGAGAATGAATTTCTTTGCGTTGAGCTTGCTAGAGAGCTTGGTTTTAAAGTACCTAAAGTAGACATCATAAAAACCAAAAACCTTAAGGCGTTAGCAGTTGAACGCTTTGATAGACGTTGGAGTAAAAATAAGACCGAGTTATTGCGCTTACCTCAGGAAGATATCTGCCAAGTATTTGGGAAGCCTTCATCGATTAAATATGAATCTCATGGAGGGCCAGGAATCTCTGAAATAATGGAATTGTTAATGGGCTCTAGTAATGCGCTTGAAGATCAATATAACTTTATGAGGTTTCAGGCCTTTCAGTGGATCATTGGTGCTACGGATGGACATGCTAAGAATTTTTCTATCTTTATAGAGAAAGGCGGAAGCTATAGGCTAACGCCATTTTACGATATTTTATCTGCTTACCCAATCCTTGGAGGGCGAGGACTAAATATCAGACAGTTAAAACTTGCAATGGGGTTGAAAGCAACAAAGGGTAAAAAGTATGACATACACAAAATTTTACCACGTCACTTTATTGATACAGCTAAAGCAATTAATTTCAGCGAAGTTAAGATGCAAATCATTTTGAATGAATTAAAAGAGCAGGTGCCAGAAGCTATTCTACAAGTTAAGGGTAAACTTCCCATTGGTTTTCCAGAGCACATTTCTGACTCTATTTTTGATAATTCAATTAAAACACTAAAACGGATCAGGTGATGGGGACAATGACGAGTAAAAAGAAAAAGGAGCTTTTAAAGCTTCAAATATATCGTGCCGTTGCAAGCTCTACTGCGATAGAAACGGGTGAGTCTATTCCTGAGCTAGAGAGAAAATTGAAAAATAAAAGCAGCAAGTTTAACTGGCTGACTTTGGCGTAAGCTAATCGCAGCCCTTTAGGTGCGTATTCATCGCATGTCCTGCATAATAAAGTGGTGGTACGATATCACCACACTTTTAGGCGCATAAAAATGTAAGTTTTAACATAATAAAGCGCATTAAAGTGTGAGAGTGGAACTCACTCTGCTCAGATTAATAAGTTAATTGGACTTCCTCAGTACACTCAGTCATGTTGATACTTTTGTATATTGGCCTTCTTCAATGCGTTGAGATTGTTGTCGCTTCATGCCAATTAATAAAAGCAAAATTTCGTTGCTCTAACCCAAGCTGTTTACGTCCCTTTTTAATAAGCGTGTTAATGGCAAAAATTAGTGTAAAATAGTATGGTTTTTAATAGAGATAAATATTAATTTTCCATTTAAAAAGTAGCTTTAAAAAAACTTACCAACATGTTTTTGGCTTTATTTTAACCATTGATTGTCAGGTTTTTTTTTGTAATCGCTAAATTTTCAGCCTTCTTTGGTGGCCAATAATTATCTTTTTGACCATGAAAAAGGACTTTTAATGGTGTTAAATGGTGTCGATAAATTAATGTAACATATTGTTTTTATGTATCTTATTGTTTTATTTTAATTTACTTAGAATATACATCTAAGCCTTCCAAGCTGATAATGCGGGTTCGATTCCCGCTGCCCGCTCCAACTATTTATACTTTAAAACCAAGCACTTGTGCTTGGTTTTTTTGTTTCTGCTGTTTGAAAAAATAGTTGGGGGACCAAAAGTCGCCCATTTGTAGACCAACCCTATTTTTACCCTCTGTAAGTTCGGTGTTTTTCAAGACAGTTGGCACTCATTAGCTAATTTTTATGCTGCTTCTTTCTTAGGAGTATCTGGATTTAATGTGACAGCTCCAATTGCATTACAGTCTTGAACCTCACCAGACCAACGCAGTGGGTTTTTAGCCCTAGCATCTAGTAATACGATTTTTCTCTTATTTAGTATATCTGTATCTAAACCATCATGCCGTTCACTAGGTGTAATGAACTTAATCCTGCTGTGCTTGTGCTCCGTGTTATACCAGGTCACAAAACCTTGCACCCAATCTCGTACCTCACTTAAATCGCTAAACCCATGAGATGGCCAATCAGGTCGATATTTTAGCGTCCTAAATGTAGATTCAGAATACGGGTTATCGTTACTCACTCTTGGTCTGTTATATGACGGCGTAACACCGAGCTCTTCCATTTTTACTTTCATCGTCACCGCTTTCATTGGTGCACCATTATCAGAATGTAAAACGAGCGGGTTGCGACCTATTTTCTCTCGCCAGCAGGTTCGTTCAAGTAACTCACCAGCCTTGATACCACACTCATTTTCATATACCTCATAGCCGACTATTTTTCGACTATAAATATCTTCTATCATGTACAAATAATAATATTGTCCCCGAACTTTTGAGTGGCAATAAGTGATATCCCATGACCACACTTCATTCGCTTTATTAGCGGTATATGTGGTTGGTTTACTGACTTTTTTACGGACTTTACTACGCCCTCGATGAACGAGTTGACCAACCTGTTTCAGAACCCGATAAAACGCTGATACTGAAGCGATATATACCCCCGAATCCAATAATGAAGGCACTATCTGAGAAGGGGGTAAACTTGCATATTCTTTACTGTTACAAATCGCTAAAACTGATGCCCGTTCAGCATCAGTTAACTTGTTTTTCGGCTCAGGTCTATCAGCATCAAGGCGCCTATCTCCAACCATCAGAGCATCTTCTTTTATCCAGCGACGATAGGTTCTCAGGCTTATTCCTGCTTCAGAGCAAGCAATTGCTTTTCTAGCACCTGCTGTAAAAGCCTTATTAATCAGAGTAATTAACTTTTGTCGTTCAAGTAATGCCGTTAGCTCTCCTCGTCCTCTTGGCCGTAGAGAGCGTTCAACTTTTTTCTTAGCACCAATATGGCAGCAGTTTCAGCAAGCGCTTTCTCCTTGCGTCGTAGCTCTTTTTTTAGTTTCTTGATCTCAGCTTTATCTGCTTGGGCTTCTTTAATACTGGCTTTTTTGCTTACTTTTTTTATTTGCATGCCTTGTACAAACTCACTTTTCCAAGCCTTTATTTGCTCTGGATAAAAGCCATTTTCACGGCAATACTTTGCCAATTCAGATTCAGTTAAAGGACTGGTTTCAATAATAATCGCAAGCTTCTTTTCCGCCGTTAAAGACGTTGAGTTAGACATAGTTATACCGTTGTTTTTAGCTACTTTTAGCCAAGCATATAAAGTACTACAGTGTATGCCTTCTTCATTAGCAACTTCAACTACCGACCTTGATTGTGGTGGTAATACTTTACTTAAAACAGCTTCTTTTCTTTCTGGTGAATATCCAGTCATTCCAATCTAATTACCGCTCCCTGTCTTTATTATTAAGTGAAAACTAAGGAGTGACAACTAGTCTGACACAGGGGGTTGTTAGTTATGAAACGATTCGTCAGTGGTGCAAAAAGTATGGAACAATGTATTGCAATCAAATAAAAAAGAGCCGTAGTCAGCTTGGAGATACTGGTATCTGGATGAGGTCTTTATTAAGATCAATGGCGTATTACATTACTTTTGGCGAGCCGTAAATCAAGATGGTGATGAAATTGAATTCTGGTGCAAAAGCGTAAAGATAAAAGAGCAGCCATGCGATTCTTTAAGCGGTTATTAAAAGGGCAGGGAGTGATGCCGTTGAAGATTGTGACTGATAAACTGGCAAGTTACTCTGCAGCAAAAAAAGAAGTAATACCAAGTGTGGAACACTCAACCGTTCAATATGAAAATAACGTGTGTGAATTATCGCATCAGCCCACTCGACAACAAGAAAGGCAAATGCGGTGATTCAAATCCCATGGTCAAGCTCAACGTTTTTTGAGTTGCCATGGTGTGATTAATAACTTATTTCGACCTGGTCGACATTTAATGCAAGCGAAACATTATCGCCTTTTCCGCGATCGCCCCTTTAGAGAATGGGAACGGGTTAGTTGTATCCAAAATTTAGATTGAGGGTTATTTTATTGCTTTTAATCATCCCGCTTGGATAAGTTGACAATATCCTTAGATACTTTAAGGGCGATTGCTGCTTATACAACTGCTTATCGTTAAATGATTAAGTTAATGATAGGCAGTTGTATTGAGTTTTGGACAGTGTGTTGAGGCTAGAAAAAACTGCTTATTCAGCCGTTTGCAGTGCCAATTCAATATAAATATTTCGTAGTTTAGTCGCAACTGAACCGGGTTTACCGTCTGCGATCGTTTTGCCATCGATTTCTATAACAGGCCATACAAAAGTCGTTGCCGAACTAACAAAAGCTTCGCTTGCTTGATAAGCTTCTTCAACGGTGAAAGAGCGCTCTTCGATTTTCATATTTTCTTTTTCAGCAAGCTCAAGCAGTGCCTTACGGGTGATCCCATGTAAAATATCATTGCTCAGTGCGCGTGTAATTAATACCCCCTCTTGCGTAACAATATAAGCATTGTTAGAGCTACCTTCTGTGATATACCCATCTTCGATTAACCATGCATCATCGACTTGTTTATCAAGAGCACCTTGTTTAGCCATGCAAGGTGCAAGTAGGCCAACGGTTTTAATATCACGACGTTTCCAACGAATATCCTCGGTGGTGATCACCTTCATTCCTTTGGTCGCTTTAGGTGTATTAAGTAGAGAGCGTGCTTGTGTAAATAGAACCAGTGTTGGTTTTACATCCGCAGAAGGGTAAGCAAAATCACGATCACCTGCGTTGCCACGGCTTACTTGTAGATAGATGCCGCCTTCGTCGAGTTGGTTTACTTTAATTAATTCTCTTTGAATAGCTATGATCTGCTCTATTGTTACTGGAAGTGCAATTTGTAGCTCATCACACGATCGTTGTAAACGAAGCATATGACCTTCATTCTCTACTAATAGACCATTAAGTACAGCTGTTACTTCGTATACAGCATCCCCAAAAAGAAAACCACGATCAAAAATAGAAACTTTTGCTTCACTTTCTTTAATAAATTGACCGTCTAGATATACAGTACGTTCCATAAAACATTCCTTCTTTGATAGCAATAAGTTGCATCATTGATATATATAAAATTAAATATTAGCCCCAAAGCTTCGCTTGATAGACATTCATTAGACTGTCAGTAAATGGGATTGGGGATTCTCTGTCTTCAGCAAGAAGCAGGGGACCATCAAGGTCGACGACCTGTACATCTTGAGCAACTATAAATGCAGGCGCCATTGCAAGGGAAGTAGCAAGCATGCAGCCTACCATTACTTGTAAGCCAGCTTGTTGCGCCTCTTCTTTTAGCGCAAGTGCTTCAGTTAAACCGCCTGTTTTATCTGTTTTAATATTGACCATGTCGTAGCGACCGATAATTTTTGGCAAGCTACTTCTATCATGGCAAGATTCATCAGCACAGAGTGTGATAGGTCTAGGTAGGTGCTCAAGTGCAGAGTCATCATTGGCGGGCAGTGGCTGTTCAATCATTTCTACACCTAATTTTACTAATTCAGGCACCATCTCAAGATACTGTTCTTCATTCCAACCTTCATTTGCGTCAACAATAATACGTGCACCTGGAGAGCCTTCTCGAACGGCAGCTACGCGTTCAACATCACCTTCACCAGCAAGTTTTAATTTCAGCAGGGGTCTATGTACATTTTCTATCGCGGCTAGTTTCATGTTTTCGGGTGTATCTAAAGATAACGTAAAAGCGGTGATGACAGACTTCGGTTGTGGAACCGATAAATATTGCCAAATTCGTTGCTTTGCTTTTTTGCATTCAAAATCCCAATAGGCACAATCAAGTGCATTACGCGCAGCACCTGCGGGTAGTAAATACTGCATCTCTTTTCGGGTTAAACCGTTTTCAACTTTGACGGTCAGCTCTGCAAGCTCGGCAAGAACTGATTCTATAGATTCACCATAGCGAGCATAAGGCACACACTCACCGCGACCAATATATTCGCCCTGTTGTAATTCAACTACAACAACTCGGGTGTGTGTTCTGCTACCACGAGAAATAGTAAAGGTGCCATTAACCGGCCAACTTTCTTCAAATAGTTTAACCTTCATAATTGTATCCTTAGATCTTTTTCAGCTCAGTAACAATACGGCTAACGCCTTCACGGAAAGGATCAACTGCAGGTAGAGCAAACTGTGCTTCAACCCCATCTAGGTATTCTTTAGCTTCAGTTTCCGATAGATTTGAAGTGTTCACAGAAATACCTACAAATTTCACGTTTGGATTAACGGTACGTGCAAAAGTAAGGTTGAGATCCATACATGTTTGTAAGTCAGGAAGTGAGTAAGTTGGTAAACCACGCATATGTTCACGGGTTGGTTCATGGCATAGAATTAAAGCATCAGCTTGTGAACCGTGAATTAGGCCAGCGGTTACACCAGAAAAAGAGGCATGAAATAGAGAACCTTGTCCTTCAATAACATCCCAGTGATCTGCATCATTTTCAGGTGTGATTGTCTCAACTGCACCAGCAATAAAATCCGCAACAACCGCATCAATGCTGACACCTGAGCCACTAATTAAAATACCTGTTTGTCCTGTTGCACGGAAGCTTACGTTCATACCCTGCGCTAACATCTCTTTTTCAAGTGCTAGAGCTGTGTACATTTTACCAACAGAGCAATCTGTACCCACTTGTAGTAAACGTTTACCTGAACGTTTTAATCCAGTTGCAACAGGAAATGTTTGAGTTGGAAAGCGCACATCAAACAGGTTACGACCTAAGCTATCTGCTAACTCTTTAAGTTCAGGAATATCGTTTAATTTGTTATGTAGACCAGCAGCAAGGTCAAAACCTGCCTTAAGGGCTTCAGTCAAAATAGCAATCCATTTATCGGAGATAATTCCACCGCGATTTGCAACGCCAATCACTAATGTTTTTACGCCAGCTGCTTTGGCTTGCTCAATATCCATCTCTGTTAGACCACAATCAGCAACACAGCTCTCCATGCGATATTGACCTACACAGTATTCTGGATGCCATTGATTAATGCCTTGAGCAACTTTTGCTGCTAGTGGATCTTGTGCGTCACCTAAAAATAAAAGATAAGGCTTTTGAATTTTCATTGTATTACTTCCTATTGGTAGTAGAGCCATTTCATCCATGTTGGAAGAAGCACTATTGTGGGCCAATTAAATTAATCTAAAGAATAAAAAGCAGGTTTTGTGCCAAGGATATCTGTTCTTAATCGCATTGATAATTTTTTCAAAAAGGTGAAATAAGTCATTTAGGGGAAAGAACTTTGTAAAGCCCCAAGTAAATGCAACAAAAGTTTTTTATTCTGTTATTTTTGCTCCTATAGGGTTTATAACTATTTTGTGAGTGAAGGGTGAATTTGCATTAATACCTTAAAATACTTTTTTTGATTAAATTTTTTTATTTAAGATCTTTTTAGCTAAATATTTTTAATAAAATATTTGCAATTACACTCTTTATTTTCACTGCAGCGGTACTGAGCGCACCTTTTCGGTGCTCTTTTTGTTGTTTTTAGAAGGGGTTTACAACTTAGATGTATTATTAATACAAAGTGAAATCTGCTGGTTAATTTTCCTCATTTAGCTTTCGTGTGATTGAATAATTGTTTGCGGCCAGAAGTGTCGTTGTCAGTTATGAAACGATTCGTCAGTGCTGTAAAAATATGCTTAGACTTATTGTAATTAGATAAAAAAAGAACCTCGGTCAGCTTGGTGATACTTGGTATCTGGATGAAGTTTCTATTAAAGTGAATGGCGTATTACATTACCTATAGCGCGCAGTAGATCAAGACTGCGATGAAATAGATATTTTAGTACAAAAGCGTAAGGATAAAGGCGGAAGTTTAAATTCCAAAGACAAGCGTAACTTTTTTTGAGTTGCCACTGTGTGGTTAATAACTTATTTCGCCCTGCTCGTCATTTAATGTAAGCGAAATATTATCACCTTCTTCGCGATCGAGCCTTTAGATAATGGGATAGGGGGAGTTGTGTCAAAAATTTATTTTAGAGCGAATTTTAGAGGATTTGCTTAGTTAAACCCGATGAGTTGACAATACTTTAAGCAAGCATCTATCGTAAGATTTTCACGCTTTTCATGAGTATAACTACATGGAAAAAGAGCCTATTACGTATTAATTTTCTATATCGATCGCAACTTTGAAATGTTGAATATATTCTTTTTAAATACCTATATTTTCTTTGATTTAACGCAATATTTGTCACCTCTTTACACGTATATTAATTTTGATTTAATGATTAAAAATCAAATAGATAGAGGATAAGTATGGAAAAGAAATTAACTACCGCAGCAGGATGTCCTGTTGCTCATAATCAAAATGTACAAACAGCAGGGAAACGAGGACCTCAACTTCTTCAAGATGTGTGGTTTCTTGAAAAATTAGCACACTTTGATCGCGAAGTTATTCCTGAACGCCGTATGCATGCAAAAGGTTCAGGTGCTTACGGTACTTTTACTGTGACTCATGACATTACTCAATATACCAAAGCTAAAATATTTTCAGAAATTGGTAAAAAAACAGAGTTATTTGCTCGTTTTACTACCGTAGCAGGTGAACGTGGTGCTGCTGATGCTGAGCGTGATATTCGTGGCTTTGCTTTGAAGTTCTATACTGAGGAAGGCAACTGGGATTTAGTGGGCAATAATACGCCTGTTTTCTTTTTACGTGACCCTTTAAAATTTCCTGATTTAAATCATGCAGTGAAACGTGATCCTCGTACTAATATGCGTAGTGCAGAAAATAACTGGGATTTTTGGTCATCATTGCCTGAAGCTCTGCACCAAGTAACCATCGTTATGAGTGATCGTGGTATTCCTGCGTCTTATCGCCATATGCATGGATTTGGTAGCCATACATTTAGTTTTATTAATGCCGCCAATGAGCGTTTCTGGGTTAAGTTCCACATGAAATCTCAACAAGGCATTAAAAACTTGAGTGAAGAAGAAGCTGCAAAAGTTATCGGTGAAGATCGTGAAAGCCATCAACGTGATTTATTAGACAGTATTGATAATGGTGATTATCCAAAATGGAAATTCCAAGTTCAAATCATGCCTGAAGCAGATGCAGAAAAAGTACCTTATCATCCATTCGATTTAACTAAAGTTTGGCCACATAAAGATTACCCGTTAATTGATGTGGGTGAGTTTGAACTCAATCGTAACCCTGAAAACTTCTTTGCTGAAGTTGAGCAGTCAGCATTTAACCCAGCGAGTGTAGTTCCTGGGATCAGCTTCTCACCAGATAAAATGTTACAAGGTCGTTTGTTCTCTTACGGTGATGCGCAGCGCTACCGTTTGGGTGTTAACCATCATTCAATTCCAGTGAATGCTCCTCGTTGCCCAGTACACAGCTATCATCGTGATGGTGCAATGCGTGTTGATGGAAATCATGGTGGCACTATTGGTTATGAACCAAACTCAAAAGGTGAATGGGTGGAGCAACCTGATTTTTCAGAGCCACCATTAAAAATCGATGGTTATGCGGCAAACTTTGATTTCCGTGAAGACGATGATGATTACTACTCACAGCCTAGAGCTTTATTCCAATTAATGACGGCTAAGCAACAACAAACATTATTTGAAAATACTGCGGGTAATATTGGTGGCGCATCAAAACCTATTCAGTTACGTCATTTAACTAACTGTTATAAAGCTGATCCAGCATATGCGGCGGGTATTGCCGAATTACTAGGTATCGATGAGAGTGAATATAAAGCTTAATCTTATATCCATATCTTAATTTAATAAGATAAATAAAATGCCGTATTACATTCAAAATGAAATACGGCATTTTTATATCAAGCTAACTGCTTAGTTGGCTTAGTTAAATTAGTTTATGTTGTCTACCAACGATAATCGACACTAAGTGTTGCCGAACGAGATTGCCCGTAATAACAATAATAATCACAACCTGACACATATTCTTTTCCAAGGATATTATTCACATTCAGTTGTGCTTGCCATTGTGATGATATGCTATAAGAAATTGCCGCGTCCCATAATGTTGCACTTGGTACGGTGAGATCACTGCTTGCTGGGTTATCTTGAGATTCACCTATATAACGGACACCGGTACCAATATTTAATCCCGGAATACCTGCAAATGATGCATCATAATCACCTCAAGCAGATGCTGCATGTTTGGGAATAAGTCCAGCTTGTTTTTTACCTTGTCCGCCAGTGTTATCTGTTTTTTCATCGGTATAAGTATATGCTGCTGAAATAGTTAAGCTTTCAGTCATCTGAGTGAAGGTTTCTAGTTCTATACCTGAAGAGGTGACTTCCCCGGTTTGTGTCGCAACCCATGTTGTTGGATTTGTTACTAACGCATTTTTTTGTGTGATATCAAACCAAGCTAAATTGATATAACCATCACGGAATAAACGGTTACCATCTAAATATGTTGCTGCATCAAAACCTCGTACTTTAAACCAATCAGTATCATTATCTGAACCATAAGGTTGTGATGTTACTCCTGATGTATAACGTAATGCTTCATCTAATTTTTTAGGGACATGTTTTTGTAAGTCATCTTCAGAAACAATAGAAGCAGACTTTGGTGTTTCTTGTAATGATGTTTCCATTTTCAAAGCATCAGCCGTTACAACCATCATTTCCATTTTTTGTACACCTTCAGTATTTGCCATGGCAAAACTTAGTGGTAGTAATGAAAGTGTTCCTGCAAGGATCCCTTGTTTTACACTTAACGTTAATGGTTTTACTTTAAACGTACTCATAATGTCCTTATTTTGCTGTTACGCACTATATTTTTTCAGCTATTTATTGAATGGTTGTAGATAAATAACCAAGTTAATTGATTCATTTATAGAGGATATAAAAGCTTTTTTTAAAAAAACTAAATTTAATAATGATATTCATTATCATTAACTGCAATACTTGTTGCAATCAAAAAATATGTGTTAATAAAGTCATTTATTTATTAACAAAAATAATTATCATTCAATAGGTAATATGAGTCGCATTTTTAGACACTTTCATGTAAAAAAGCCGCACAGAAGGTAATTGCTCAATTTAGCTAATATTAAGATCCACATTCTGGATTATTGGTATTATGGCATCTTTTAATAAAAACAAATAAGCAGCCATGCTGTTATCGTTATTGATACTAAAGCGCTTATTTAAATTAATCATAATTTGGAATTATAATGTTTAGTTGGTTTGAAAATATAACAAAAGCTTTCCCGTCAGATGAGCCACAAAAACCACCTAAAACCTTATTTGGTTTTTGTCGCCATTATACAAAAGGCTTTGAAATCCCGCTTGTTATGATGTCGATATTAAGCGCTTTGATCGCCATTGCAGAAGTAACCCTGTTGCGCTATATGGGTGAACTTGTGGATATGTTAAGTACTCAGGATCGTGCAACATTCTGGGTTGATCAAGGCGACCAAATTAAAGTAATGATCATCTTGATTGCAGTCATTATGCCTGTGTTGAGTGTGTTACATTCGATGATCATGCATCAGTCTTTACTTGGCAATTATCCAATGTCTATTCGCTGGTCTGTGCATCGCTATCTATTAAAGCAAAGTGTTGGTTTTTTCCATCGGGATTTTGCTGGCCGAGTTGCTACTAAAGTGATGCAAAGTGCATTAGCGGTTCGCGAAACAGTGATGAAATTATTAGATGTATTGGTTTATATATCTGTATATTTTGTTTCAATGCTGTGGATGATGGGACAGTCAGATCTACTACTTATGTTACCAATTGCTATTTGGTTAGTAAGTTACATTCTTATTCAATTTTATTTTGTTCCTAAAATGAAACGAATTGCGACTGAGCAAGCAGATGCTCGTTCTGTGATGACTGGTCGTATTGTCGATACTTATACAAATATCACAACAGTTAAGCTATTTGCACATTCCCAACGAGAAATGGAATACGTAGAAACTAGTTTTAAGCGTTTTTTAAAGACGGTATATAAGCAGATGCGTATGGTGACTTGTCTGTTATTGAGCGTAGATACAATTAATTATTTATTACTTATTTCTATCGCGACGTTATCAGTGACACTTTGGTTGGATTCTGCTGTGACTGTCGGTGTCATTGCTGTTGCAATCAGTATTGCCTTAAGAGTACAAGGTATGTCTAAGTGGATAATGTGGGAAGTTAGTGCGTTATTTGAAAATATTGGTACGGTTGTGGATAGTATGAATACTATTTCTAATGATGTTGAGATAAAAGATGTGGTTGATGCTAAACCACTTATGGTTAGTCAAGGTGCAATTCATTTTAATCAAGTCAGTTTTAATTATAACTCTGAGAAAGCTATTTTTGCAGGTCTTGAGCTAGCTATTAAACCGGGAGAAAAAATTGGTTTAGTGGGGCGCTCAGGAGCAGGTAAATCGAGTTTAGTTAATTTATTACTTCGTTTTCATGATGTGTACTCTGGTTGTATTAGTATTGATGAACAAAATATTGCGGCAGTACCTCAAGAGTCATTACGTAAGCAAATCGGTATGATCACTCAAGATACTTCATTGTTGCATCGTTCAATTAGAGAAAATATTTTGTATGGGGACCCTGAAGCGAGTGAGGAAGCGTTAATTGAAGCAGCTAAACAAGCTCATGCTTATGACTTTATTTGTGAATTAAAAGATGAACATGGCAATGTCGGTTTTGATGTTGAAGTTGGAGAACGCGGCGTTAAATTGTCTGGTGGACAACGTCAACGTATTGCCATTGCCCGAGTGTTATTAAAAAATGCGCCTATTCTTATTATGGACGAAGCTACATCTGCCCTTGATTCCGAAGTTGAATCAGCTATTCAAGAAAATTTAGAATTGTTAATGGAAGGTAAAACAGTGATTGCGATTGCTCATCGTTTATCTACTATTGCAGCCATGGATCGTCTAATTGTAATGGAAGAGGGTAAAATTGTAGAGCAAGGTGCTCATCATGAATTACTTGATAAAAATGGTATTTATGCTCAATTGTGGGCATATCAAACAGGTGGTTTTTTAGGGGGGGTAGAGGACTTATCGTAACCAAATAAGCTTTTATATCAGTAAAAAAATAGCCTGTTATCAAGTGAATAACAGGCTATTTTAATAAACTTTTAATATGTTATTTTTTGATTAGTTTAAATTCATCAACACGAACTTCAGTTTGTTTGCCGATGTCACCATTTTTATCGATTTTTGATGGATCTGAGATATGTATTTTTGCAAACACTTTCACACTTGTATTTGCACCTGTATTAAAGCTCACTGATGTTTGACGGAAAGCCGTTTTTACAGCTCCCATTGGCGCTTCGATAAGTTCTGAAGCATGAACTGATTTTTTTGCTAACGATTGCCCTGAATCAGTTGTTGCACCAAAGACTAAATCAGTAATAGATTCTGGGCCTTTTTTATCACTGTAGTATAAAGAGAATTCATAATCAGTATTTGCTTCTAAACCTTGAATTTCTTGAGTTAGCCCTGGTTCAGCAGTGAAGTCATCGGTTGCAGCAACAAAGCGGATACGAGCTGAGCCTTCATCATCAAATGCAGTATCTTTTGAGCTACCTATATCGCCTAAACCATTTATTCTATCTGCATCTTTATGCCACACATCGCTGTTGCCACTGTTATTTCTAAATTGTGTTAATTGAGCATCAAAAATTTGATTGTCAGTAGGTGATTTTTGCGGTTTAGCTGCTGTTGGATCTGTTGTTACACAACCCGTTAATAAGCCTGCAATTGCTAATCCTAAGTAAATTTTTTTCATCGTATTACACCCTTTGAATAATTAATGGTTATTAATGTAGATACTCTATAGCGGGGAAATTTTATTTTATGTGATTGATTAAACAATATTGAAAAGAAGTTACTAAAATATTGAATGTATTCATGGCACTAAAATCAACTTAGGTAAAGCATCTGGTTATTTAAAATAATGTTAAATCTTATCTACCCTACATTAATCCTTTCTTTAATGAGATCTCTTTAGAAGTACAAAAATTAACAAAATCAGTAACATGTTTAGGGCTATCAACACTACAGTGGTATAGGTTAAGCGCTAAGGTAAGACTCAGTTCTTGCATGGGAATAAATTTACATTCATTTAAACCAATATATTGCACACATTTAGGGACAAACGAGATCCCTAAACCCGCTGAAACAGCCGTCATTAAACTACGGATATTGCCATTATGATAAGTAATATTGGGTGTAAAATTATTTTTCTCACAGTTCGACATAATATGATAATGCAAATCAACCGTATCCTCTGGTTTAAAGAGAATGAAGTTTTCATTTTCTAATTCATTAAAACTGAGGTGTTCTTTATTCGCTAGGTAATGCCCTGTTGATACAGTAGCAACGAGTGGATCTCTGTAAATTTCTGAGCAATAAAACTTTTTTCTTTCTAATAAAGGTTGAGGTCTTGAAAAACTAATATCAATTTTCTTTTCTAATAATGCATCTAATTGCTCTTTTGAGCTCATTTCTAAAATAGAAATTTTTATTTTGGGGTAGAGTTTTGAAAATTCACACACTAATTGTGGTAAAAAAGTAAAACAAGCGGAGGCAAGGTAACCAATTGTAAGACTTTGTTGGTTATCTTTAGCAGCTTTAATGAGGTTAATAACACGAGTGTTGTTGGCTACAATTTCAATGGCTTCTGGTAACAAAAGTTGACCTACTTCGGTCAAACTTACTTCTCGGGTATTGCGAATAAATAACTTAACATCTAGTTCTTTTTCTAGATCAGATATTTGTCGGCTGATATTGGGCTGTACTGTATAAAGCTCTTTTGCTGCAGCGGAAAAGTTCTTTAAAGATGCAACTGTAATAAAGGTTTTTAATGTTTTAATTTCCATCTTTAAATTCCATCATTCCAACTTTGTATTAATGTTATACGATATCACTATTTCTCAGCATCCCCTATGTCACGTATATTAATTTGTGTGGTATCTAGCAAAGAGCCATTTAACTAAAGCAGATCCTTTACCTTCTTCATATTATAGGAATAAATAAAGATGGATATCGATGTAATTGTAGTACTCGTTTATTTTGTATTTTTACTCGCTATTGGTTGGATGTTCCGTTCAGCTGCCGATAATACCAGCGAGTATTTTAGAGGGGGCGGCCGAATGCTTTGGTGGATGGTTGGATCTACCGCATTTATGATGGCACTTAGTGCTATGACGTTCACAGGCTTAATGGGTAAAGCATTAACCAGTGGTATGTCAGTCGCGATTGTATTTTTTGCAAATGCGTTAGGCTACTTTTGTAACTATTTATTCTTTGCCGCTAAAGCTCGACAAATGCGTGTTATCAGTCCATTACAAGGCGCAAGAATGCGTTTAGGTAAAGTGAATGAGCAAGTATTTACTTGGGCAAATATCCCGTTAAGTGTACTTCAGGCTGCTATTTGGTTGAATGGTTTAGCTGTATTTACTAGCGCGGTATTAAATGTTCCGCTAGAACAAACAATTGTTGGTGCTGGTTTAGTTGTTTTGTTTATGTCTTTAGTTGGTGGTAGCTGGGCTGTTATTGCATCAGACTTCCTGCAAATGGTGATTATCACCGTGATGTCATTTATTGCAGCTGGTGTCGCAGTTTGGAAATCTGGTGGTATTGGTAATTTACTTCATGTTGGTTTACCTGAGCACGCATTAGTTGGTGAAGGTTATAGCTACACTTATCTTTTTGTTGGCTGGTTTATTTGTATTTTTGTTAAGCAGTTCTTTAGTACAAATAATATGGTTGATTCTTATCGTTATATTAGTGCTAAAGATACTAAAAATGCCCGTAAAGCAGCGTTACTTGCTTGTGGTTTAATGATTTTAGGTCCTCTAATTTGGTTCTTGCCTGCTTGGTATGTTGCTGGTAATTATGCAGATGTTGCAACATGGGGATTAGACTCTCTTGGTAAAAATGTGTCTGATGCAACTTATTATATCTTTGTAAAACGTGAAATGCCGGTAGGTATGGTGGGATTAATGCTTGCTGCTATGTTTGCTGCAACAATGTCATCGATGGATTCTGCATTGAACCGTAACGCAGGGATCATGGTGAAAAGTGTTTACGAACCTTACTTCTGTAAAAACCCAAGTGAAAAGAACTTAATGCGTGCAAGTCAGTTATTCACGGCACTGTTTGGCATTATTGTTATCTTAACAGGTTTATTTTTAACCTCTTTACGTGAATTTGGTTTATTTGATTTAATGATGCTTGTTGGTACGTTAGTTGGTTTCCCTGTATTGATCCCTTCTATCATGTGTTTCTTTGTACGTAAAACGCCTGATTGGGCTGGTTGGGGAACGATTCTTGTTGGTATGTGTGTTTCAGGTGTCATTGCTTTTGGTGTGACTCCAGAGCTTATTCAATCAGTACTTCACTTAGATGCACCTTTATCGGCTCGTGAATTTGCTGAAATGAAATCAGTAACATTAGGTGTTTCTGGTCACATGCTGATCACATTACCATTCTTTGTTTTATCACAATTCTTCTATAAAGGACTATCACCTGAACGTACAGCAGAGGTTGAGAAATTCTTTAGCAATGTAGATACAGAAGTGGTAGTAGAGGATACAGCGTTCAGCGTAACGATGGATAACAAGCAACATACTATGTTAGGTCGTTTATTGTTAACTGCATCAGGTGCCTTACTGCTATTAACTTTGGTTCCAAACCCATTATGGGGACGTTTATTGTTCGTTGTCGTTGCTGGGATCGTAGGTCTAATTGGTTTCTTATTAATAAAATCAGTAAGAGATGTACCTGAAGATGCTGAATCTAAAGGCTCTGTTAACCAAACTGTTTAATTAATTGTGGAGGAAGTGAGTTATTGCTAACTCACTTCTTAAAGGTAAAAAAATATGTCAGTACAAGAGAAATTCGGTGGTGAGTTAAGTGAAGAAGAGTTTCGTAAATTCACCCTGTATACAACTCAAAGTAGTAATTTTGAAGATGATAATAGTAGATCGCTAATCCTTGGCTTTGTTAATGAAAGAGTCAGAATCGCACCCGGTGCAATTGTGCGTATTGGTGATAATCAAATAGGTCAGCGTTCGTATGTTGGACTGTATAGTTACATTAATGGTGATGTAACTATTGGAGAAAATGTACTTATTGGGCCACATGCCAGTATTGTTGCTTCTAACCACACTTATTCAGCGGAGGATGACTTTTTTAGTGGTCGCAGTGATCTCGATAAAGGCAAAGTAGTTATTGAAGATGGTGTTTGGTTAACCTCTGGTGTAGTGATCACTCCTGGAGTAACAATAGGGCGTTGCAGCTTAGTGTGCGCTAACTCTGTAGTCACTAGTGATGTAGCTCCATATTCGATTGTGGGTGGAACACCTGCTGTATTACTCGGTAATATTGACCGAGAAACGGGTAAATATACTTGGTTTACGAAGGAGAAATAATATGTTGCAGTTAACTCGTCATCATGATTTTCAATTATTTTTGTCTCCTGAGAACCAGCAAGTAGCGTTAACAAATCCGCCTAGTTTTAATTGGCCTCAGCCAAAGAGCGAGTTACGTTATAATTTACAATTAGAATTATGTGGTAGCGAACAAAAATGGCAATGGCAAACAGTGCAATCTCCTTTTCAGCTATCATTCTCATTACCTGTAGGGGATTACCGCTGGTGCTTAACTGATGCTGAAGGTCAACAATCTGAATGGTTTAGTTTTGAGATTGATGAAACGGTTGCTGCTTATTTAGCACCAACAGCTGAAGATTTATTTACACTGTGTGAAAACCGTTCTCAGTTTATGATGTATTTTGATGAAGATATTAGTGCAATTAGGGCAGCTTCTGAAAAAGATTATTCAACCTTAAAAGCAACTGCAAAATTAGCCGTTGATTGCGCTGATATTAAATATCCAGATCATTATAAACGTGGTGCTGAAGCAGGCAAAAGAACTGCTATTACCAATGTGCGCGAATGGTTAGATAGAGATTTAATGGCTTTGACTCTGCTTTATAAAATTTGGCAAGAAGAAGATAGTGGTCAAAAAGCCGTTGATCTGTTATTGAGTTTTGCACAATGGAGCCCTGAAGGACCTGCTACATTAGTGCGCCCATTAACATGGGGAGACGAAGTTGGACTATCACTTTCTCGTAACTTATTTTTAGCTTATCACTGGCTTTCACCGCTAATGACTGAGCCTGAAAAGTCTTATGTTCGCCCTATGTTGATTCGTATTGCGTATCAAATGGAGGAACGTTTGGCTGGCGATGAATTTCATCAATTTCCGGGGCATTCTCATACTTCGCGTTTACCGGGATATTTAGGGGTGGCCGCTTTAGTATTGCACAAAGAATTTGAACGTGCAGTGTGTGAACGTTGGCTGGAATATTCACTGATGATCTACCGTGGAGTTTTGCCTTTTTATGGAGGTAAAGATGGTAGTTGGGCTGAAGGTGCATTCTATTCGTCATCTTATAGTAAATGGCATCATCCATTCTTTTTATCTGTAGAAAGGTTAAGCGATTTTTCTTTTTATGAGCATCCTTTTTATAAAAATTATTGTCATTTTGCGATGGATTTTGTGGCTTCCGAGCAAGCGATTCATCCTTTTGGTGACGGCTTTTGGTGTAAACGAAAAAGTGTTGAATGGCCAGGCTTCTTTGCTCAAAATCCATTACGTATTTATGCTCAACGTTTTGGTGAACAGCAAACAAAACAAGTGTGTGAAAAACTAGAGTCTCAGATTGATACTTATGCATTACATTTATTGGATGTGATCCCAACGACCAAGCAATTAGCATTTACCAAAGTCGTTAAGCAAGAGTCCAAGCAAACGTTGTCGGATGTTGCTCGTTTTTATGATTATGCTGGTTTTGGTATTGCCACCTTTGAGCAAACTAACTTGTCATTCCGTGCTAGCCGTTTTGGTAATAGCTCTCACCGTCATGCTGACCAAGGTAACCTTGCTTTAATTGATAACGGTTTGGGTGTATTAACACCAACAGGAAGTTATGGTTATTGTTTTGGTAGTGCACACCATAGTGAGTGGACACAAACTACACAGGCTCATAATTTACCGTTAATTGCTGGTAAAGGTCAGTTAATCGATGATGAAAGTGCAACAGCTGAAATGGTATTCCAACAACAAGGAGAAGGTTGGTATTGCTGCAAAATTAATTTAGCAAAATCGTACCAAGATGTTGAATCATTTATTCGCACATTTGTTTTTGTTGCAGGTAAAGGGGTAGTTATTTGGGATAGTATCGAATTACAACAGGAAGGTTCGATACAGTGGCGTTTACATAGCCATCTCAATGCTCACCTAGATTCTAAATTGGTGTTGTTGCAAGCCGAACAATTTCAATATGAATGTGCATTACTCAGTCAAATTAAAGTACAGCCAACCATTGAATTTGGTTATCAAGAAGCAATACCTGTCACTGGTGGCATTGAGTCAGATGCAACTTTAGAAGTCTCTCATTTACAATGGGAGTTGCCTGCAACTAAAACTCATAATGTTGTTGTAAGTTGTTTGAAACAACCATTAGAGATTAGTTTTGAAGACGAAAAATTGTTATCCCTTGTTGTTACTGAAGGCAACTTAACTATTGATAAGTCATCACTTCAATTGACATAAAACAGGAATATGTGATGACTGCTACTTATCATATTTGCTGGTGGCGGTCATTAATTTATACCCTTAAAGCGGGTGCTTATGCTCAAGTTAGTTTTTATCGCTTAAATTTACAACAATAGAGCTTTTTATAGAGTGGTTTAAATTTTGATTAACCACTCTTATTTTTTAGGTAGTACAGGTGCTTTATGACAACATACTGCTTTATAGAATTTTTGCTCTAAAATATTTTGATCTACAAATTGATAATAATGTAGCTTAATACGATTCCAATAAGTTGGTTTTATTCTCACTTGATACTTTGAGAGTAAATTTTGTATTTTTGTTAAGTTACTATTTGTAGCATCATAACTTATGCTAAGCATGCCTGATATGACTTCAATATTTAGTTTCTCTATAGCAAAAACCTTATTCATTTCTTGAGATATATCTGCATGATTATATTGGGTTATACCAATTAATTGTAATTTCCTATGAACTAGATTTTCTTCCTTAACACCCACTTTAAAATTTAGATTATTCATTTACTTACTCATATTTTTATTCGTTTTGCATTTAAAATAAAACGCTTAATCAGTGTTTAATAGGTTAAATGTAATCTTTACCCTTATGGCAAGGTCTAGTCATTTTAGTAAAAAGTAGTGGTAACAGTCACAATAAATAGCTTATCTATTTTATTGCTTAAAATAGTCCACTTCCTCGTTGTAAATTTCGTAAAGGGAACCTCTTTACGCTTGAACTGTTTTTTCAGCATAAAATTTAGAGAACATATTTAATGTAATCGCTATTAATAAAATAATACCTCGATAATTTTTCTCTTGAATAGAGAAGATCATATGTAATTATATTTACCTACTTTATTAATAATAAATTGACAAATAACTCACGTAAGCAGTAAAATTTCTTGTTGTTAGTTGCCTAGGCAAATAAAAAGGTGATCTATGAGTGATTATTTGCATAATAAATCTTTAGGCATTCCATTAAGTAAATTAATTGGTTTAGTGAATCAGCATAAAGAAGCGTTACTTAACCAATATTTATCTCCTTTAGGTATGTCATCAGCACAATTTAAAGTATTAGTTGCTATTCATTTTTATAAAATGAATTCACCAGCTGAAATTAGCAAATATCTTAATATCAACTGCGGTTCAATGACTCGTATGGTTGATCGGCTAATTAAAAAATCATTGATAGACAAGCAATCAAACCCTGAAGATAAACGTAGTGTATTACTCAATCTTACAATACCAGGTGAATTGCTATTAGAGCAGTGTATGGAAACCATGAATAATGACATCGGACCTATGTTAATCGGGGATCTTTCCCCGCAAGAAGTAGAACAACTTAGTGGATTATTAAAGCGTTTATTGCCTTAATGTTTCCTAATCTTATTTTGATAACCTTGATAGGTAAGTGGTAAATAATGGAAAATTCAGAAAAAACAACTGCTGCTCCAGTAGCTACAAAAAGTAAACGTAAAGTTTCTTTCTTCATTTTATTTGTAGTTTTAATTGCAATTGTAGGCGCTTGGGTTACTTATTATGAGCTTTACGCTAAGTACTCTCAAGAAACTGGAGATGCTTATGTGAATGGTAATTTAGTGGTTATTTCTCCACAGATTCCTGGCACGGTGAGCAAGGTGGTTCCTGATGAAGGGGACTACGTTAAAAAAGGTCAAGTGTTAGTCAGTCTGGATTCAAATGATACTAAAATTGCTTTACAAGGCGCTGAGGCAAAATTAGCAAATTCTGTCCGTGAAGTACGTAGCCTATATGCAACTGCAGATAATGCAAAAGCAAGAGTTAAAACAAATAAGGTTGAATATACACAAGCTGTTAATGACTATAAACGTCGAGAGAACTTAGTAAAATCAGGTGCAATATCGAAAGAAGACTTAAATCATTACCGTGATATGGTTGAAAAAACGCGTAGCGAATACTTAGCTGCACAACAATCATTAAAAATGACCATTGCGCTAGTTGATAATACTGTAATAGAAACTCATCCAGCGGTTAAAACTGCAGTGTCGAATTTACGCCAAAGTTACTTAAATAATATCCGTACTCAAATTGTTGCACCTGTTAGTGGTTATGTTGCAAAACGAGCTGTGCAATTGGGTAGTCAAGTACAACCAGGTACACAATTAATGGTTATTGTGCCATTACACCAAGTTTGGGTGGATGCTAACTTTAAAGAAAGCCAGATGAAAGATATGCGTATTGGGCAATCTGTTGTTCTAACGTCTGATCTCTATGGTGATGATGTTGAATATAAAGGAAAAATTGAAAGCCTTGGTATTGGTACAGGTAGTGCATTCTCATTATTACCAGCACAAAATGCGAGCGGTAACTGGATTAAGATTGTGCAACGTCTACCCGTTAAAATTCGTTTAGATGATGAGAACCAAGAACAATACCCACTAAGAATTGGCCTTTCGATGTTAGCAAAAGTAGATATTGAAGATACTAGCGGTACAGTATTAGCTACAACCCCCCAAGAAGAAGCTCGTTTTGATACAGATGTATATCAAAATACTTTGGAAGAGGCTGATAAACTGGTGACTAAAATTCTACATGAAAATGTGGGGCTCATTACTCCAAGTGAAAAATAGAGGCGTATATGAAGGATCAAACCTATACGCCGCCGAGTATCGTATTAGCGACGATTGCTTTAGCGTTAGCTACTTTTATGCAGGTTCTCGATAGTACTATTGCAAACGTTGCCTTACCGACAATTGCAGGTAGTTTAGGTGTTAGTTCAGAACAAAGTACGTGGATCATTACGTCATTTGCCGTATGTAATGCCATTGCATTGCCTTTAACCGGCTGGCTTTCTCGCCGAATTGGTCAGCTTAGATTATTTATCATCTCTGTTTCTTTGTTTACTATTACGTCTTTTTTATGTGGTATTGCGACTAGCATGCCTGAGTTAATTGCTTTTAGAGCTTTACAAGGGTTCTTTGCTGGACCGATGTTTCCAATGTGCCAAACGCTTTTATTGGCAATCTTCCCATCGGTAAAACGTGGCACAGCATTGGCACTTATTTCAATGGTAACAGTGGTTGCTCCAATTGTTGGCCCTATTACAGGGGGCTGGATCACTGATAATTATTCTTGGCCTTGGATCTTCTTTATTAATGTACCTATTGGTATTTTTTGTTGTGCTGCCGTATGGCAACAACTAAAAGGGCGTGCAGATACAATTTCTAAAATGCCCATTGATTACATTGGCATTGCATTGCTTGTTCTAGGGGTGGGTTTATTACAAATTGTATTAGATCTTGGTAATAATGCAGATTGGTTTGAGTCGACTCATATCGTGATCATGACGGGCATTTCAGTAGTTGCATTGATCTCTTTTGTGATTTGGGAGTTAACTGAAAAAAATCCAATCGTAAATTTATATCTATTTAAAGATCGTAACTATGCCTTTGGTACTATTGCTTTAGTCTTAAGTTATTCTGCTTTCTTTGCGATTAATATTATTCTTCCGCAGTGGTTGCAAATGTATATGGGGTACACCTCAATATGGGCGGGACTTGCTGCTGCACCGATGGGAGTTTTACCTTTGATATTAGCGCCTTTAGTTGGGAAATATGCAAGTAAAACAGACATGCGAATTTTAGCGAGTATCTCCTTTATCGTGATAGGTGTTTCTTGTTTCTTACGTGCTAATTTTAATACTTTTATCGATTTTGCTTCTGTTGCTGAAGTGCAACTGTTTATGGGAATTGGTATTGCATTCATGTTTATGCCGTTAACCACTATTTTCTTATCTAACTTAAGTGATGATCAAGTTGCTGATGGTTCTGGTTTAACAACCTTCTTACGTGTATTAGGTGCAAGTTTTGCTTCATCACTTACTACTTGGATATGGAATCGACGTGCAGACTTTCACCATGCGAATCTGACTGAACATGTCAGTAATTATCAAATTGGTACAGTAGATTATTTAGATAAAATAGGAGGAGCAACACAGACTAATCTTGCTGTTGTTGAGCACATGGTGACCACGCAATCTTACATGATGTCCTTAAATGATTATTTCTACATGTTAGGCTGTTTATTCTTTGTATTGATTGGTTTTGTTTGGTTTACAAAAGGCCCTTTTATAAAATCAGGGCCAGCCGCCCCTTCAGTAGGGCATTAGTCACTTAAATGATTCGCTGAAGAAAATAACCTGCTAATTATTAAAATTATGCAGGTTATTTTTTAGGGAGGTTATAAAGGCAATAAACCGTGAGCGCCAGCAACACCTGCTGCGACAGCTAATAAGCTGAGCGATAATAAGATAATGTGCATTAACTGCAGAAGGAAAAAAGATTTTTCAGGATCATTTTGTGCTTTTTTATGGAACCATTTGTGTAGAAATAAAGGCTCTAAAACAAATAATACCAGTGTAAAAATAAACCAGACTAAAATCATGAGATGTATCCACCAACCCATGGTCGCCCACGCATTCATTACATGTAGCATGTAAAAACCAGAAAGCCCTGCAATAAGTGTTGATATTTTTGCTTGAAAACCAAATTTATTTTCAAGTAATTCAAAGGTTTTTAATCGTTCTTCTGGTGATTGGGATTTTCGAATGGCTGGTATTAGAACGGTTGTGACAAAAGCGACACCGCCAATCCATAAAACAATCGCCACTACATGCAAAGCTCTCGCTAATACAAAGTTTTCGTAATCCATATTTAGGCTCATTTCATTTTTAAGAGTGAATTCTGCTGACATTATTCCATATTATAAATACTACTCTAAAACAATTTTAAAAATTCATTTCTCAATATACTTTGGCCTCTATAAACCACACCCAGCAAGAACGGATTTGCTTCTGTAATGGCCGTTACTTTTTTGAGGCTTTCGAAGAATAAATGAAAGAGTTATTTAGAAGTAAAAAAGGCACCTCGAATTGAATTGTTTTTCCTGAGTAAAATTTAGGGCACCTATTTAATGTAATTGCTATTAACCCTTTTGCTATGTGATGTCATTGTATTGATATTATGTCTTTTTAATATTTAAGCATCGAATATTTCATCTGCTTTATTTAAATAAGATCAATAAGTTGTCAAATACATACTTCTTGTGAGGTTAATTTATAGCGTGATATTTATATTATTAATCATTGTGTTAATGTGCGCTGCAGCTTGTTATTTTTTAAATCAATATTGTATAAATTTTTTGTAACCTGACTTTAATTTATCAATTCCAAATACCTATTAGTGAAACTATTTAAATATGCATTATAAGAAAAACCCACTTTCATTCGATATTTTTATTGTCATAGTGATCGCATTCGCTAGTTTTGCTTTATTTATTTATTTTGATGTCGTCGATAGATGGTTTTATTTTACTCGTGCTTATGAGAAGTATGATTTAGATGAAATAATCGGTTTATTTTTTGGTTTTTTTATTGGCTTATTATTTTTTAGTTATCGACTCTTCACTCGTGTACAAAAAGATAATCAGCGAATTTCTAAATTAGTTAAATCTTTACAGCACGAAGTACTTCATGATCATTTAACTTCGCTACCTAATAGAAGATCGTTTGAGCAAGAAGTGCTACAACTCATCAATAAACAAACAGATTCAGATAATTCCTTTACCTTATTTAATATCGATATTGATAGCTTTAAATATATCAATGACACATTAGGCGATCGTGTTGGAGATCAGTTATTAGTCGCGGTTGCAAAACGTTTATTAGATCTTGATATAGAAGGAGCTACTTTAGCGCGTATTGGTGGTGATGAATTTTGTATGGTTGTGGTTAATATTGATGAAGATGCTTGCTTAAAAGTATGTGAACAACTCAATGGAGCGGTAGTGGAACCCTTTTCAATTGCCGATCATAAATTATATATATCATATACAGTGGGTATTAGCCGTTTCCCTGAAGATGGAACTTCCTACGAAAGATTATTACAAACTGCGCATATTGCGATGTGTATGGGGAAAAAATCAGGAAATAGACGAAATAACTTCAAAGATAGCAATTTTACACAAATGACAAAAATGTGTTTTATCATTCAAAATAATTTAAAAGACGCATTAAAAGATAATCAGTTATATGTAGAGTATCAACCGAAAGTAAATTTAAGTAATAGCCATATAATAGGTTGTGAAGCACTCATTCGCTGGCGACATCCTGAACATGGTTTTATTTTGCCAGATGAATTTATTTATATTGCAGAAGAAGCTCAGAAAGTGCATTTGATTGATTTTTTTGTTTTGGAAGAAGTGTGTAAACAATTAAAAGCATGGGGGGAATTAGCAAAACCTGTCTCTGTTAACTTATCACCAATTTTGTTTGTTGATGAAGATTTAGCAGATAAGATCATTGCCATATTGAATCAATATCAAATTCCTCCGCATTTAATTGAGCTTGAAATAACTGAAAGAACTTTGTTTGCAGATTCGGATGTACCATTACTTATTTGCCAAAAATTAGTAAAAGCAGGTATTACACTGAGCTTGGATGATTTTGGAACAGGTTACTCTTCACTTGCTCATATTGCAGATTTTCCAATATCGGCGATCAAAATTGATCGCGCTTTCATTACACAAATTTGTCATAGCGAGCGAACTTTAAATATTGTTACTGCAATTATTTCATTAGCAAAAGCGATCAATATTAAGGTCATTGCTGAAGGAATTGAAACTGAAGAAGAAAGTCTTATATTAAAAGAATTAGCATGTGATGAAGCACAGGGATATTTTTTCGATAGGCCTCTATCAAAAGATGTTTTTTCTGAGCGTTTATTACAACTAAAATGTAAATAACTGCATTTTGTCTTAGTAGGCTGTCAATTAATTTCTACCTATCCAAGTTATGCACTTATTATTTGAATCTAAGGGTGTTTTGAACACCTCTTTTTACATTTAATCTTCTATAAACAAGTTAAAAATTAAAATATACTCAAACCTTTATATTGATACAGGTTCCTGCCATGCAAACGATAGAAAATGTTGAATTATCATTATTAAGTCTTGATGATTATCAAGAATTGAAAGCTGCTATGATAGAGGCTTACACTAATCTTGCTCTGTCAAATTCCTATTGGGAAGAAGAAGAAATAGAGGCATTAATTAATAAATTTTCTGAAGGGCAAATAGTCATTAAAGTAAATAATCAGATTGCTGGTTGTGCTTTATCTATTCGCATTAATGATGCTGATTTTAACGATGCTCATACCTATGATGATATTACTGGAACAGGTAAAGATACATTTAATACACATAACGATGATGGCGATACTCTCTATGGAATAGATGTGTTTATTAAAGCTGAATTTCGTGGTTTGCGTCTTGGTCGTCGCCTGTATGATTACCGTAAAGAGCTGTGTGAGCGATTAAATTTAAAAGGCATCACCTTTGGCGGGCGTATTCCAAACTATCATAAATACTCTGCAGAACTATCACCAAAGCAATATATTGATAAAGTGAAGCGTAAAGAGATCCATGATCCTGTTTTAAACTTTCAAATATCTAATGACTTCCAACCAGCTCGAATTTTAAAAGGTTATCTTGAAGGTGACAAAGGCTCTAATAATTATGCTGTCCTGTTAAAGTGGAATAATATTTATTATGAGCAGCCAAATAAAAAACAAGTACCGACTAAAATGTTGGTCCGTCTTGGTTTGATACAATGGCAAATGCGTCCTTATAAAGACCTTGATGAACTAATGGAGCAAGTTGAATATTTTGTTGATGCTGTTGCTGGTTATCGTTCTGATTTTGCTTTATTCCCTGAGTTTTTTAATGCCCCTTTAATGGCCGAAAATAACCATTTAAGTGAGCCACAAGCTATTCGAGAATTAGCTAAGCATACGGAAACTATCGTACAAAAATTTACTGATTTAGCGATCAGTTACAACATTAATATTATCACCGGTAGTATGCCTGAAATAGTAGGTGACCGATTGTATAACGTTGGTTATTTATGTCGTCGAGATGGCACCAAAGAGCGTTTTGAAAAACTCCATGTAACACCCGATGAAGTAAAAGTTTGGGGAATGGACGGTGGCACACAGCTGAAAGCATTTGATACTGACTGCGGAAAAATCGGGATATTAATCTGTTATGATTCAGAGTTCCCTGAGTTAAGCCGTATTTTAGCTGATGAGGGGATGGATATTTTATTTGTACCTTTCTTAACTGATACACAAAATGGGTATTCACGAGTAAGAAACTGCTCTCATGCACGTGCTATTGAAAATGAATGTTATGTTGCGATTGCTGGTGGTGTAGGTAATTTACCTAAAGTACATAATATGGATATTCAATATGCACAATCAGCTGTGTTTACACCTTGTGATTTTGCATTCCCTGCTAATGGTATAAAAGCTGAAGCAACGCCTAATACAGAAATGATCTTAATTGCAGATGTTGATATTTATTTATTACGAGAGCTAAATCAGTTTGGTAGTGTAAAAAACTTGAAAGATAGACGTACAGATCTTTTTGAATTAAAAAAACGTTAACCCTTAATGCTTTCAAAATAATAGCTGAATATATGCAAGCTATGGCGGCTTAGTCGTTATGCACTTCAACGTTTTGAATCCGCCATACTTATTTACTCAGTTATTATTTGTCTATTTCCTTATTTGAATGTGGCAAATAACGCTCTGTACGATTTCGTCCTCGCTCTTTCGCGAGATAAAGTGCTTCGTCAGTATGATTGATAAGTGTATCGTGAGTATCTGATTTGGTCATACAAGCTACCCCAATGCTAATGGTGATTGAAACAGATTTACCTGCAAAAATAATATTCAAATCAGCAGACTTTATTCTAATTTCTTCTGCAATTTCATAAGCAGATTGCAAATCACTCTCAGGTAAAATAATAAGAAATTCTTCACCTCCCCAACGGAAAATAATATCAGATTCTCTAAGATTTGCTTTTATACTTTGTATTAGTGTTTTTAATACGACATCTCCCGTTGGGTGTCCGTATGTATCATTAATTTGTTTAAAGTAGTCAAGATCTAGCATCAAAGCAGATAAAGGTGTTTTGTTACGTTTGGATTGGTTATAGACCTGTTGAAACAGAACATCAAAAACTTGGCGATTTGCACTACCTGTTAACTTGTCAGTAGTTGCCATTGTTTCTAATTTTTTTTGATATCCTGAAATAATAAAATTAACCAAAATAAGGATAATAATTGAAACCACAAAGCTAATTGCTAAATTAAGTAATAGTGTATTTTGTATACGTTGTTCAGCTTCTTGTTGTTGTTGAGAAACAATGAGATACCAGCCAAATTGAGGTACTAATCGACTATTGAGATAATATTTCTCATTGTCTTGTTGATAAGTAATAGAGTTACTTGGAGAGGTGAGTATTTGAGTTGCAAAAGTAGATAAACCAGGGATTTGATGAATATTTTTGTAGTTATGCTTTGATTGACCTTGCAGCATAATTTCGCCACTTTTATTAATAAAGTAAACCTCTCGATCATAGCGACTATTATAATTTTCTATTAATTTTTGCACTCTATCTAGACCAAGTCCTACACCTATCGCCCCGATATAATGTCCTGAATAATCGAACATTCGGAAGTTAATGAAAACCACAAATGAGCTCAGATCTGCACTATCAACATCAATATTAATTTCATATTCTTGTGGCATCGTTTGAACACGGAAGTACCATTTGTCGTGAGGGATAAGTGGGTCAACAGCCCTTAATTTCCCTGACGAATGATAATATGCTAGTGATTTATCAGATACAAAAAAGCTAGTGACCGTATTAAAATGAGTTTGAATGGAGCTTAAGTATTTAATCATGGCCTGTTCATCTTGCTCACCATTTAAAATCCAGTCTCGTACAAAAGTATCATTTGCCATCATTGATGCGATAGAAATAGGGCGTAGTAGATCTCTTTGAATTTCAGAATAGATGTTATCACTCGTTAATGGGAGAGTTGTTTTTGCCACTTGACTACGGATTGATTCATTAGCGGTAAAGTAACTAATAAAACTCGTAAAAAGAAAACCAGAAATCATCAATACAGCTAATAATATTACAAAGCGTAACTTTCTATTCTGCATTAAAAGTCCCTTTTAAATTACTGGTTATTGGTAGCGTAATATAATAGCAGCCTAAAGTTCAGTATTTTGTTATGTAAACTTTAGAAAAACTATTATATAGAGTTCATAACGAATATCATCGAATTTATATATAAAATAGGGCATTTATACCTAATAACATTATCTTTATGTGTTGTTTATACTTTTGATGGGTGTATTTAATGCTGTTTTTGCTGAAACGAAAGAGAGATGATTTTTTGTTATCAATAAAGGTGAACTAAGAAGAGATTTATTTTTTATATTACCAATTAACAGAAATACTGACTCCTGCTTTTTTGTTACCGCCCCAGGGCGTTATTTGAACATTTTCATTTAAAGAGCCGGTAAAAATCCACGCCGATAAAGAACCAATAGCAGCCCCTGTTAGTACATCACTCCAATAATGTTTATCTGCTTGTACTCGCCCTATCCCAACTAATGTTGCTAAGCCGTATGCTGGTAGCCCTGTTTGCCAGCCGTAACGAATATTTAATGTTGTAGCTGCAGAAAATGCACTTGCTGTATGGTTTGAAAAAAAACTATTATCATCACTTTTATCTGGTCGCTCTTTATCTACTAATGATTTAGTGATCACGCCTGTCGTTAAAGCGCTTAAGATGCTGTAGTTTGCTTGTTCAAAACCTTCCCAATCACTCTTATAAGCTGGAATTGCTAAAGCAGTACCGATTAACCCATAAGCACCAATATCGCTAAATGTCTTCCACTGCTGACTACTAGCTGCATTGACACTAAATGTAGTAAAGATAGAACATAATAAAATAATCAAATGTCTGACATTCATGGCTTAGCATTACCTATTTGAGTGAGTAGCGATGTGTAAATATTAGATAGCGAGTAAGTGCTTATATGCAAATATTATTACTGTAAAAGTAACTTGCTATTTCATACCAATTACAATAAATAGCCGATCTATTTTATTTTTTAAAACAAGCACTTATTTGCTATAAATTTCATAAATGGAACAACCATTTATGAAATTTACGCCTAGAATTGCATTGTTTTTCAACGTATCATTTAGACAACATAGTTAATGTAATCGGTATAATATTTTTTATTTGATATGAGGCGAATTAAAAGAATACATCAAATAGGATAACACCCCATACTAATGCAACAATCATAAGAGCAACAAATACCGCGGCGGAACCAATATCTTTTGCTCGTCCACTAAGTTCATGAAACTCAGATCCAATTCTATCGACGGTTGCTTCCACTGCTGAGTTTAATAGTTCGACAATAACCACTAGTAATAAACTACCAATAAGTAGAATGAGTTCGACATGCGTCACCGGTAAAGCTATCGCTATTATTGACAATATAATTGTTCCGATAATCTCTTGTCGTACCGCCGCTTCATGGGTCCAAGCCGCTTTGAATCCTTGCATTGAAAATCCTGTTGCAGCAATAATTCGGCTGATGCCTGTTTTTCCTGGTTTCATTGTTGTTCCTTAATATCAGAGTTACTGTGTTGAATTAAATGGTTAACTGTTTTTTATTGTTCACTAATTTGGTCGTTTTTTGTGCGTTGTAATAATCCTTTTTAAAACGTTGCATAATAGCTCGCTTTTATTCTAATTTTCTAGATGCATGATGATGGTATGTTGTCATGCTGTTTTTATTCATTCTTTATTAAGTAATAACGTGAATTTAATTTTACTTTCTTCAAGCAGTTCGACGTTGATAGTATAGTTATTAATAGCACATAATTTTTCTACAATGGTTAAGCCTAATCCATAGTGTGTATTATCGGTACGTGCACTATCAATTCTATAAAGTGGTTTAAAGATCTTAGTTAATTGCTCATCTGAGATAGGGTTAGTTAATTCATTTACTAGGGTAATTTGAGGGGAACCTTTAGACACCTTGTTAATTTGTAAATGAACAATAGATTGAGCAGGGCTATAAAAAAGCGCGTTATTAAGCAAATTACTGATAATTAGATTAAAGCTTAGAATATCTAAGTTAATTGTCTTATCTATCAATGCGCCGCTTATTTGGACTCTTGAAAGTATATTGTCATGCATCCCCTGCACTGTTTCTAGTATTTCATTAATTGCAGTACGTAATACGATGTCTTCATTTTGTTGCTTTAATAAGTACCCATCGGCTTGATTTAACATCATCAAGTTATTGACAATATGTTTCATTCGTTGCCCGATAGATAACATATCTTGTGAATAACTTTCTGAAATCCGTAGATCATTAGGATATTGAATTGATAATTCACTAAGGCTAATGATTTCTGATATGGGGGTTTTAAGCTCATGCGCAATATCAGCTGAAAGACGTTGTTCTTCTTTTAATGTTTGTTGTGAAAACTCAATAAATCGTATTAGCTCAGCTCTAATTGGGGCGATTTCAATATGTTCATCCGTCACTTTTTTGAGTGATGATGTGGATTTATCGACCTTTAAATATGCAATCTCTTCATTTAATAATAAAAGTGGCTTTAAACCTTTATCAACTTGGTAAATAACTAAGTAGCGTATTCCGACAATTAATATAAAAAACAATAACCAAAAAATAATATCAACAGCAATTAATGCTTGTGAAAAGTGTTCTGTTGACATGGTGACAGTGAAAAAAGCTGTATGTTGAAAGGGGGCAATACTTGCTCTTAAGCGGCTAGGTACTTGTGGATGAAAGTAACTCATTATGGAACGACCGCTGCGGCCATCAGGCAAAGTTACGTTAATTATTTTTGATGTATTAATATAAATAGGTTCTTTGGCTAGCTGTTCTTCTGGGAATTCTTCTAAGGATGCTGAGCGTTCAAAAGGTTTTTCATCAACCCATAATTGAAAATATTGAGCATCATTGTGAGGTAAGAATTCAGGCATAAACTCACCTGCGAAATCAAATTCAACTCCTTCTTGTTCGACGGTTATTAAGGTTTTTAAATAATTTGATTTAGTGGTTAAGACTTCATCAAATTTATCTTTTACCCAATCATCTAGAATAGTGTCTACGGCAATAAATATAATAAACAGGATCACTGCAGGGATAATAGTAATGGTACGTAGAATATCTTTTTTTATTGATTTCATATTTTATGATTCAATCATATAGCCAAAACCACGTTTATTCTTGATAGGTAATAGACCACCAAGCTGTTTGCTTTTTCTTCTGACTGAAGAAAGATGAGCTTCGATACAATTTTTAGAAAGTTCGTCAAAATGGCCAACCACGGCTTCACTGATTTGACTTGTACTCACAATGTTATTGTTTGAACTAAAAATAACTTCAATTATTTTGAATTCATTTTTAGTTAACTCGATTGTTTTATCTTGATAAGAAAAAGTCTTCTGTGTTGTATCAAGAACAAAGTCACCTTGTTTAATCACGTTAGTAAAGTGTGTTATTTCACTTCTGCGATGTAAACTGATCACTCGAGCATGTAATTCGTCAAAAGAGAAAGGTTTAACAATGTAATCGTCAGCACCGGCTAATAATCCATTGACACGATCATCAACAGTAATGCGGGCTGAAAGAATGATAACTTTACTATGAACATTTTCTTGGCGAATTTTTTTGAGCAGCGTCATGCCATCAACATTCGGCAACATAAGATCTAAAATGATAATATCGAATTGGTTGTAAAGGGCTAGGTTTAGCCCTTCACTTCCATCACCAGTGGCTTCAACTGTAAAACCTAAGTTGCTTAATCCTACGATCAAGCTTCTACGTAAATGTTGAGAATCTTCAATCACTAAAATTTTCATTAATAATCTCTATGAAGGTCAGATAGCGTTAATGAAGTATCTTAACATTTTATAATTTACAGTGTGCTGTAATATCTAAATCACTTTGTTTTTCTTGAGTTGCAACACCATAAAAACCTAATAAAGTATGAAACAAGTTATCGTGTGAAACATCATCATTGAGTGCACTTTGTTGTATACAAGATTTATCGATCCCTTTTGTCGTGTAATAATCATCTGGAGCCCACATATATAAAGGAACATGTGTCTGTTCTTTTGGTGCCACAATATAAGGTGTTCCGTGTAAATAAAGACCATTTTCACCTAACGATTCACCATGATCAGACATATAAACAAGCGCAACGTTATATTTATCTTCATATTTTTTAAGAGTGTTGATCATCTCTGCAAGTAAATAATCAGTATATGCGATGGTATTGTCATATACATTCACGATCTCTTCAGTACTACATTTCTCTATATCACTACGTTCACAAGCAGGTTCGAAGAGTGTTTTATCTTTAGGGTATCGTTTTGAATATGTTGGACCATGGCTACCTATCAAGTGCAATGCGATAAGTTTATTTTGCTTTGGTTCTTGATTTATTAACTCTGGTAGATATTTTAATAAAATACTATCGTAGCAGGTATAAGAATCACATAAGTCGCTATATTTTTCTCTATCAGGGATTATTTTTGTTAGGTTTTGTGCGACTCTTTTATCGCCACCATCATTTCCTACCCAATGTATATTCACACCAGCGTGATCTAATATATCCAATACATTATCTTGATTGACTGCTCGGTTTTTATTGTATTTAGTACGTTCCATATTTGAAAACATACAAGGTAATGAAATGGCTGTTGCAGTACCGCAACTAGTCGCGTGTTGAAATGAAATTAGTCCGATATTTTCAGTATAAGGATTAGTATTTCTTTCATATCCGTTGTGATGAATATTCTGTGAGCGAGCAGTTTCACCAATCACCATGATCATCAATGTAGGTTTATTATTTTTTGCAGGAATAATTTTGGCGTCTTCACCTAGTTTTAAATATTCAAGCGGCGTTGTAAAGTAATGGTTATTAATATACTTACCAGTATTAAAAGCATACGAAGGATTAATCATCTTGTTTAAATACGAGTTGTTGCGGCCTATTGATGCATAATCTTTGTAATAAAGTGCAGCGATTAAAGCGATCATTGCAATTGCGCCAAATAATAATAAAGCACGCACAAAAAATGTTTTAAGTAAGCTTTTGCCGTAAGTGATTTTTACTTTGAAAAGTAAAAATGCTGGTAATACACCTAATACTAAAAACGCTAAAATAGAGCTTAAATTAACATAAGATAGTGCTTCACCAGTGTTCGTTTCAAAAATGTTTTCCATCATATCGTAATCAAACATGATGTTGTAAGTGACACTCGCGTAGAAGGCTAATGCAGAAAGCAAAATTAATGGAATGACAATGATTTTGAATAGATAAGGCCATGCAAGGAGTGAAAAAATAATAATAAATGCGCTAAGCATTAATAGATGTGATGCGAAGTACAATGGTAAATCATAATGAGATAACTCATAGACTTTTTGTATGATGGGATGATTAAATACCACTGCAAAATAAGCAGATACAATAAAAATAACTGTACTCACATATAACGGGAATTTTTTTAAGGAGATAAGGCTCTTTAATATATTCATTTTATTATTAGGTCTATTTTGTATTTTAGAATAGCAGGATAGTACTTGTTGAAACTTAAGCTTGGCTGAAGAGAGACTGAAATTTCACTGAGCTTTTGTCATTTTTTAGGAGTAACGCAGGCATTATCGGGAGTATTATTGCTAATTTATTATTCTACTTTTGTATGCTTGGGCTTATTTATAGCATTGAAACTAATACAGTGTATTAGTTTCAATGCCTATTCAATAAATCTTATTAAATCGCAGCTTTCTCTGCTGCTAAACGCTGCTTCTTTTTTAGTTTTACTGTTGAATAAACTGAAAAGATAGCAAATAAGATAAAGGCTAATGCAATAGGGCGGTCGTATAAAAATGACCAACTTCCTTCGTACATAATTAGTGACTTTCTTAAGTTTGTTTCTGCCATTGGACCTAATATTATTGCTAACAAAATAGGTGAAGAAGGTACATCCATTTTATTTAATATAAAACCTAACACACCAAAGAAAATTGCAATACCTACATCAAACATAGAGTTGTTAATTGCGTAAGCACCAATAATTGATAAGAAAATAATAATAGGGATCATTAATATTTTTGGTACTTCAATAATACGACAGAAGAAACGGATCCCTAAAAAGCCAATAATTAACATCACAATATTAGCGACAATCATCGAACTGAAAATACCATAAACAATTTCAGGGTTCTGTGTAAATAATAAAGGCCCTGGTGTTAAACCTTGAACAATAAGCGCCCCTAATAAGACCGCTGATACCGCATCACCGGGAACACCTAATGTTAATAAAGGCACTAATGATCCACCAGTAACACCATTATTACCTGATTCCGCCGCTGCTAAACCATGCATGGATCCTTTACCAAACTCTTCTGGATTTTTAGCCACTCGTTTTGCTTCGTTGTAACAAGCAAAGGCGGATATATCTGCACCAGCACCTGGTACTGAACCAATTGAAGTACCAATTAAACCACTTTTAACACTGGTAGGTAGTATCTTTTTGAAGTCTGAAAAACTTAGTAATTTGTAATCAAATTTAGGTGGAATATCCTGTTGATTGCTAGACATTTTTTCTAGCTGATTTAATGCTTCTGAAATGGCAAATAAACCAATTAAAACAGGAATGATATTAATACCACTATATAAATCCATGACACCAAAAGTAAAACGAGGAACGCTACTGATAGGGTCTAAACCCACCATAGCCACTAATAAACCTATTGTGCCGGCTAATAACCCCTTCCAAATACTTGCTGCAGATACACTCGCAATTATGGTTAAACCAAATAGGGCGAGAGCAAAATATTCTGGTGCATTAAAGCGCAGAGCAAAATCAGCTAATATCGGCGCAACAGCAATTAATACAATCGTGCTGATCAGACCGCCAATAAAAGATGCAACGGCTGCAATGCTGAGTGCTTTTGCTGCAAGACCTTTAATTGCCATTGTATGACCATCAAGCACAGTGGCAGCAGAAGCCGGCGTACCCGGTGTTTTTAATAAAATTGCTGCAATAGAACCACCATAAATGCCACCAATATAAACACCAATTAACATCACTAGTGCGGGTGTTGCGTCCATACCAAAAGTGAAAGGCAATAAAATAGCGACGCCCATAGTTGCAGTTAAACCAGGTAATGCGCCTAAAATAACACCACCTAACACGCCAAAAACTAAAACAGGGAATACGGCCATACTAAAAGCAGAGGCAAAGCCTGTGAGTAAATAATCCATCATAATAACGACCTAATAAAAGAGTAAACCTTCAGGTAATGAAATAATAAATACTTCACTGAAAAGGAAATAGATAGCGAATACAAAAATCCAGGCAATAATGTAATAACTTGGTTTTTTAATTCGGTGATACATAAGGTAGTAGGTAAAACCAATCAGACTTGCTAGTAAGTAACCTACGAATGTAATGAGTGTTGCGTAACCAATTAATAAAGTGAATCCAAATATGGCATGACTTGATATTAGAGGTTTTTCCTTTGTTGCTTTGTCACTTCTTTTATATTGAATGATCAAAACACTACAAATTATAATTTGGAGAACGGCGATAACACTAGGGAAAAAATCAGCACCTACTGGCGCATCTTGATATCTAGGTTCAGGGAATTGAGAAATGAGCACTAAAGCAATAATGCTAAATAGAATCATTAAGCTAGGAAAAAAAATATTGCGATTAAACATAATAAACTCGCTAATCATAAGGTTGTGTTAATCAATATTAAAGATAGAGACCAAAGTAAGACCTTGGCCTAAACTGTGTTACTTATATAAATGATTGATACCACTTAATTACTTATTATTTAAAGCGTTAAGTGGCATTAAATTATTTAATAAACTTGCTTAATGTTTTTTCATCTTGCTTAACAAAGCCTGTGAACTCTTGTGCTTTTAGTGGATGAATTGTCATCGCACCTTTTGCCATAAAGTCTTTAAACTGTGCTGAAGCCATTGCTTTATCAAAGGCATTACCTAAGATTTCAATAATTTCATCTGGTGTATCTTTTGGTGCTCCAATGCCACGCCATGTACCAGTTGTCACATCCATACCTTGTTCAATTAATGTCGGTACATCAGGAATGTACGAGATACGTTCTTTAGACATTACACCTAATGCTTTTAGTTGACCTGAACGTAATTGAGCAATTGCTTCGCCCGGTGTAACCATAGTGACTTGAGTATGTTTACCTAATACAGAAGGAATTGCTTCTGATGCCCCATTGTAAGGAACTGCATTAAGCTTAATATCTTGAGCTTGTTCTAAAGCCATTAGGTAAAAGTTAGGAGCCGCTGTTGAAGCAAATTTCACTTTACCTGGGTTTTTCTTCGCTTCTGCAACTAAGTCATTAACCGTATTAAATGGGCTATCTGCAGGAACTAAAATAACAGCTGGATCTAAATTAACCATACGAATAAGTTTGAAGTCGTCAGCTGTATTCTGCATTAATCCCATTTGTGGTAATGATGCAATCTCACGAGTAACAACCGTAAGAGTGTATCCATCAGGGCGTTGTTGAGCACCAAAGCTCATACCTACTGCGCCTGCTCCGCCAGTTCTATTCATGACTGAAATACTTGTTCCTAAAACATCTTTAGCGCTATTAGCTAGTGTTCGACCCACTGCATCCGTGCCACCACCTGCACCAAAAGGTACGATCAAGCGAATATTTTTAGATGGGTAATCAGCAGCAAAAGAGCTTGCTGACATAATTAAACCTGCACTAATGATTGCTGTTTTGAGTAGTTTCTTCATCGTTACATTCCTTTATTATTGATAAAATTAATTTCTCTATATTTGGATCGAACATGTTATTTAGGGCTAATAAACAAAACTGTATTAGAAAATAAGTCATGCTAACGATGAAGTGTAGCGTATATTTTCAATGTTATTTTTATTTACAGTAATGTAAAAACCTTGTAACAAAGACTACTGGAATAAATCAAAAATAAGCACAACGTGAGTCACGAAAGTCAGGTAAAAAAGTGTGCCTGTGATCGGGTAATTGAACTTTAAAATGAAGTTTTGTTGATATTCTGAACGAGTGTTCACTATTTGTACTAAGTATGTATGTGCGATTTAATTGTGGTTAGTAAAATAAAAATAAAAGTTGAGATATGTAATAAGTTGTTATGACATTTTTGATGATCACTTACTCATATTTGATGTTGTTTAATTTCAATTATAAAAGAGTCACTATTTAATCCATTACTTTTTGTATCTGTTTTTATACAGTGTAGAGTATGGCTTATAAAAACCTCAAAGAATTTATCAAGGAGTTGTTATGAATATGAAAAAATCAAAACTGGTATTAGCACTAAGTGGTGCATTATTTATGACTTTACCAATGAACCAGGCTTTTGCTCATGATGATCACTGTGAAATTAAGGACACTAAATTAGGTGATACGATGAAGTACATGAAAAGTGAACTTCGTGGTTATACAAAAGGCTTTAAATCTGCTGATCAAAAAAAGATGCAACGGCATCTTAATGAGCTTCTTAAGTTGAGTGAACAAGCGGGGCGTATGATGCCAGTGACCATTGCACAACTAGGTAAGGGCGATCTGGAAAAAATTGATTATTCAAAGATGGACCATGACAAATCAGAGATGACAGAGCAACAGCGTGAAAAGCAGGCGCAATATGTTGAAGGTATCGAGCGTTTACATGCTTTATTTCAAGCGTTAAATGAAAGCAAAGATAAAGCTGAAATAGAATCTATTCTAGATAAAATTAAACAACAGACAAAAGAAGGTCATAAAGAGTTTCGTCAAGATTGTTAATTTAAAATTTTTTGATAAAGAAGGGCTGGGTGATATATATTCCCAGCCCTTTTTTTATTTATTTTTCTGGTGATACCATAAATACTTTCGAAGCATCAACGAGTAAACGTTTACCAATGGCTTCTCGTCCAAAAAGCATTAGATAATTCATATCAGCGCGATCTGTTAATGTAATTTCTATTGGCCATGTTTCTGAACCTAATTTCATTGGTGTCTCTATCACATAACGCTGTTCTGCTGTGCCATTAGATGATTTAATTTTTCGAATGTCACTGATAATGGCATGACATGATATTAAACGCTCAACATTATGAATATCAGGATGAATATCAAATTTTACGCAAGGTTTTCCTTGGTCCATATATTTAACAATGTTATCTACATGTAACGAAGATGTTTTTGCGCCAGTATCTACCCTGACTTGTAAGTTATCAATGCCTAGTTCAGGCAAGGCAATGGATTCTAATCGCCCAATGATCATCTTTTCTTGCATTTTATTGTTCTCTCACTGTATCTATATTAGTAAGTTGTTCATCGGGTAATAGAAAATCGTGCACGCTTTCAATATGCTCAGCGATTGCTTCATCATTTTCTTTAAAATAAGCGATATGGAACATCGCTTCACCCTCTTGAACTAAAGGTATATTTTGTTTGCCAATAAGTATTCCTGAACGAGTTGCACTCACCACTCCTAATACTTCACCGTAAGGGCTACCAATTTCAGCTAATGCATCTCCTGCTGTTACTTGATCTCCCAATTCAACCAAGTTATTGACAATGCCACTTGCATTCGCGCGTAACCAACTGCTGCTATTAGCAATATACGGTTCTTTTAGTTTTTTCCTTGATGTTCTTTTAGGCATCATTTTAAGGTGTCGTAATACATTCTCTATTCCTCGAATACCAGCATGGATTGAAAAATCATCAAAACGTAATGCTTCACCTGCTTCATACAATAATACTTTGGTATTATTTTTAACGGCTGACTCTCGTAATGATCCATCAACTAAATTGGAATTCAAAATAACAGGAACAGCAAATACCTGAGCAAGCTCTTTAGTTTCTGCGTCACTCATATCACCTCGTATTTGAGGTAAGTTAGAGCGATGAATCGCACCAGTATGTAGATCAATGCCGTAATCACAATGTTTAACAATTTGGGTTAAAAATATATGTGCAACACGTGCTGCCAATGAGCCTTTAGGCGACCCAGGGAAGCATCTATTTAAGTCACGTCTATCTGGCATATAACGACTTTGATTCACAACGCCATAAACATTAACCATAGGGACCGCAATTACAGTGCCACGAATAATTTTAAAATTTGGTTTATTAATTAAACGCCTAATAATTTCTATGCCGTTTAATTCATCACCATGCACAGCTGCGCTAATAAAAATGGTTGGGCCATCCTTTGCAGCGCGAATAATTTGCACCGGCAATGAAACACTGGCATCGGTATATAACTTGGCAACGGGCAGATCAATTTTGCATTGAGTGCCTGGTAAAATATCAAAATCACCTATACGTAATGTTTTCATGGTTTTTATCCTTGACCACGTGTTTTGTTTGTCATTTTTTTAGATTTTATTTTTTTATCGATAAAATCAAATACCATCCCTGCCAGATCTTTTCCTGTTGCTGTTTCAATCCCTTCTAAACCCGGTGATGAATTAACTTCCATTACCATTGGACCGCTTTCTGAACGTAATAAATCAACACCACAAAAATTTAAGCCCATAATTTTAGCTGCATTAATGGCAGTTTCTCGCTCTGCTTTACTGAGTTTAACAACTTCAGCAGAACCTCCTCGATGCAAGTTAGAACGGAATTCACCTTCTGCTCCTTGACGTTTCATTGCTGCCACAACGCGATCGCCAATCACTAAGCAACGAATATCTGCACCACCTGCTTCTTTAATAAATTCTTGTACTAAAATATTGGCTTTTAATCCCATGAAAGCTTCAATAATACTTTCAGCGGCTTTTGCTGTGTCGGCTAATACAACACCAATACCCTGTGTACCTTCCAATAATTTAATAACAACAGGTGCACCACCTACATTTTTAATTAAATCTTTAATGTTGTCGGGTTTGCTTGCAAAACCGGTACGTGGCATGCCAACGCCTTTTCTAGATAATAACTGCATAGAGCGTAATTTGTCGCGTGAACGACTGATAGCAACGGATTCATTCACATTAAACGTTCCCATCATTTCAAACTGGCGTGCAACGGCTGTACCGTAAAAGGTTACAGATGCGCCAATTCGAGGAATAACCGCATCGTAATGTGGTAACTCTTCACCATGGTAACGCACAGTCGGACGGCTACTCGTGATATCCATATAACAATGTAATGTGTCAATAATATCTACTTGATGACCTTGTGCTTCACCTGCTTCTTTTAAGCGACGAGTAGAGTATAAGTTTGGGTTTCTAGATAAAATTGCGATTCTCATTGTTAGTATTCCTTTATCATTTTTCATGAATTTAAGTGCGATGGATCTCGCTAAAGTATAAGTTTGTAGAGTATAGGAACAAAAATTAATATAATAAAATTAATTGTTTTGTGGTCTTTGATTAATTTTTTTGATTAGATGTGGTGGGTGATAAATGAAGATAGAATTATTAAAAACATTTTTAGAAGTGAGTCGTTCTTTACATTTTCGTATTGCTTCTGAAAACCTGTTTATTACTCAATCAGCGGTGAGTGCCCGTATTAAATTATTGGAAGATGATTTAGGTGTGTTGTTATTTGACCGTAGTAAAAAGCATTTAAAGTTAACTGCTGAAGGGCATCGTTTAATTAAGCATGCGAATGAATTAATTTTTATGTGGCAAAAAACAAAGCAAGATGTAGGTATTACCGCGCAACATTCAACACAACTCGTGGTAGGTGCATTAAGTTCTGTTTGGGATATTGTGTTGCAAAATTGGTTGCAAAAAATACATCTTAATATTGAAGATATTAGTTTATTAACAAATACTTATAGTCCTTTAGAATTGCGTAAAAGTTTACTTAATAGGGTTATTGATATTGGCTTCTTATTTGAACCAACATTTGTTGGTGAAATTATTTCAGAAAAAGTGGCTACTGTTCCGTTACATCTAGTGACAACTGATCCTGATTATTCAAATAAATTAACTGATTTTATTATGGTTGATTATGGTGAATCAGTAAGTGCTCAATATTTAAGGGAATTTCAAGATGCACCTGAAGCAAAACACTTTATGAGTCAGCCAAGGGTTGCGTTAAATTTTATTTTAGAAGTAGGGGGAGCGGCTTATTTACCTAGACAAATCACTTTTGAATATTTGAGAAATAAAGCGTTATTTTTAGTGGAAGACGCCCCTGTTTTTAGCCGTGATATTTATGCAAATTACCTAGCAAATAATCAAAAGATAGAGGTTATTGAACAAGCATTAAAATTATTTCCAGCAGTGAGGATTTAGTTTTTATGTAGTCGATAATTTCAAAAGTGTTAATTTAAATCATACTTTTGAAATTATCTTTGTGAGATTAGTTGCTTAGCTTCATTAACTAACAACAGGTTTACAGCAGTAATAAACTACCTAAACCAAGGAAGACAATAAACCCAAAAATGTCAGTGACTGTGGTTAATACAACTGAGCCAGATAATGCGGGATCAATATTAAATTTGCTTAAAATCCAAGGAACCCATACTCCTGATAATGATGCGATAACAATATTACCTAAAATAGCAATAAAAATGGTGATTGAAAGCATCAATGTATCAAACCAAACATAAGTGATTGCACTAATGACTACAGCCCATAACACACCGTTAATTGCTCCGACTTTAAGTTCTTTTGCAATAATATCTTTTTTATTGGCATCAGTGATTTGCCCTAATGCTAAACCTCGAATGATCAACGTAATGGTTTGGCTACCAGATATACCACCCATGGAAGCAACAACCGGCATTAATACTGCTAATGCTACAACTTGTTGAATGGTGGCTTCAAACAATCCAATAAACCATGATGCTAAAAAGGCAGTGACTAAATTAATACCTAACCATACCGCACGGTTTTTTGAACTTAACCAAACACTGCTAAATAGATCTTCTTCTTCAATTAAACCAGCGGATTGGATCAATTGTGTTTCGACGATTTGTTCTTTATAACGATAAGCGCTAGGTAAATCTAAACGCCCCGTCAAACAGCGGTTTTCATCAATAACAGGTAATGCTGATTTATCCGCATTAATTAGTTTTTCTGCTGCATCACTAATATCATCAGTGCTATTAACTGACTCTATTTGTTGATTGATAAAGCTTCTGTATTCATCATCATTTGTGGCTTTAAATACCGCATTTAATGCAATCTCACCGACTAATTGAGCATTATCATCCACGATATAAATAACATCGGTAAAATTTGGTAAATTTTTAGCGCATTGTTTTTTTACGGCTGATAACTTTAATCTTTGCGGTATACGAACATCTGTAAAATTTTGCCAATGACCGACTTCATCTAACGCATAATCACAAGACTTTTTATATAGACTACGTTGTTTTGCTGTCATATTACTGACGGCATAATCAGTAAAACGATCATTAAGAGTTTCAGATAACTCTAATAGTTGAAATGCATCTAATTTAGTGAGTAATGGGAAGCAGTATTCATCTTCTAAAGCACTCAGCAGTAATTGCCTAGATTCATTTTTCATGGCAATAAATACATTTTGCTGTGTTTCATCTGCAAAACATTGCCATAGGATAATTCTGAGTTTGATAGGGAAAGATTCTAATAAAATAGCAATCTGTTCATCAGATAAATTCTCTGCAATTTCTAACATTAATGCATTGAGAGTCTTTAGAACAGTTATCTCTTTTTCTATTTCAAAATGACTATTAATTTTTTCAATGTAACCGGGTAACAGATCTAATGACATGAACCTTCCTTGTTGAACGGAGCAACTATTAATAAATAATTGTTAAATTTATTCGGGATTATTTTTCTGTCGCATTTTTTCTTTAAACCACATTTCCATAAAATCAGATGTTAAAGATTGCTCTATTTCCATTGCTCGTTCTGTTGGGCAAAAAATAGTAAATAATATTTGTGTATCTCCAATATCCGATGTTGCGACTTGAATATGAGGATCGGGGCCTGCTATATGGACATCTAAACGATTTTCAATCAATTGGTTATAACGAATAGCTACATCTCTAAAGTCTTCACAATATCCTTGTGCTTTTTCATAAAGTTGGTCTAAAAAAAGAAAAGGATTCACACTTTCATCACGGGTAATAGTGAAATGATGCATAGAGTAACGTTTTAAAAAATTAAGATTTTTAATAGAGGAGGTAATAAGTTTGCTATTGGGTAAATAAAGGGTTTTTCCCGTGTATTCATAAGCATCAATATTAACTTCTAATAATGTTAATTTAGCCCAATCAATAGAGTGCACTTCGCCGTACGAATCGCCTACCTGTATCCAATCTCCAATACGAAATGGTCGGCTGGATACAATGTATAAAAAACCAATGAAACATTGAATAAACTCTCGGGTCGCAATAACAATGGCCACTACAAATGCAGCGATTGAGATGGCAAACTTTTGCATTTCAACGGACCAAATATGAAAGATACCAATTAAAATAATAATCGTTGCCGCATTATTTATTATATTGATTTTTAAGCGTTTATTTTTTCTAGATTTTTTCGAGATGAATTTTAAAATCAAAAACTTACTAAGCATAACAAGCATAATAAGGAGGACAGTTAATACCGTATTATGTGTTAAGAGTGTTTGAAATAAATTGCTTGCAGTTAAAGCAAGTGATGAACTTTTTTCAACCATAACTAATGATCCCTTTACTTGTTTAGTTGTAAGTTGTTTGCTTAACATCCCAATGTTATTAGTATGTTATCAGATTCTAAGCTATCACTAAACTTTGTTATTCTGGTTTATTTAAGTACAAATACATTGTTAACTATTAGGTGATTTATTAATGGTTAAAGATCCATCAATATGTAAATCTCGTTGTGGATAAGCAACAATAATATTATGTTCTTCAAAGAGCTCTTCTAAGCGAAAACGAATATTACTTCGCATCACCCTTAATCCTCCTTCTACAGACGCGTCTAACCAAAATGTCACCTCGAAAGCTAATGCGTTATCACCAAAGTCATCAAATATAACAATGGGTTGAGGTGTTTTGACTATGGTTTCTTGTTCTACTGTGGCCTGCATAATAAGCTCTGCCACTTTTTTAACTGGAGAGCCGTAAGCAACACCTACTTTCACTGAAGTCCTTACTAAGCTATCAACTAAAGTCCAATTGACTACGGTATTTTCTAATAATTTACTGTTAGGTATTAATAAATGAACACCATCCACTCGTCGAACACGTGTAGAGCGAGTATTGATTTCTTCGACCATTCCTTTGGCATCGTCTACTTCTAAGAAATCACCAATGCGAATTGGACGCTCCCACATTAATATCCAACCACTAATAAAGTTATTAATAATATTCTGAGCACCAAAACCAAAACCAATAGCAATAGCTCCAGATAGAAAGGCAAAGGCAGTGATAGGAATATGAATTAACTCTAATGTAGTGATCAGTATTATTGTTACTGCGATAACACGGAGTACACGCTGTAATAAATGAATACTATGTGGGTCTTTATTTTGAGTTGTTAAGCGTTTAGTAATTAATTTTACAAACCATCGTGTGAATAAGGTGCCAAAGAATAAAATAACGGGAATAAGTAATATATGACCCAATGTAATGCTCTGGTCTGAAACGGTGAAAACGATGTAGGATAAAAATTCTTTAACTTTAGCGAGATCCATTAATTGCCCCTTAGGCGTGTTTTTATTATTGAGATAATTATAGAGTTATTTGTTTGTTATTTTTTGATATCAGCTGTTGCTTTATTAAGTAGTTCAGCTGGTTGTATCCCTTTTAATAATAAACCAAAAATATCTGCCCCTGTAATAATACGTTTATTTTCGCCCCAAATAAGTAATACATCTCGTTCAATTGCACCATCAAAAGATTTATCAATAGATTCACCCATTTTCATTTTAATGATCGCATCATTTAACATAGTTGATTCATCACTGATAATAGTTGGGCGATGACAATGTTTGTACGGGTCAAAATTTTCTGTTTCAAAAAAGACTTCACGTAAAAAACTATCGGAATCAACAACCACAAGAGGGTCTCCTGCGATATTCGTTAATACAATCCAACGATGCCCTGACTTATTTAATAACTTTAAGAATTCATTATTAGGTGCTGAAGTTATTTCAGGAATAATAGGCAGGTCTAACTTTGTAGGCAAAGCAATGATGGAATCTGGATCGATCAATTCACCTTCTTCAATGACTGATATTTTATCGAGTTTAAAGAAATTTAATGCCCCGATCCCTTCAACGTGGTTGATATCTGTTTCTTCAGCTTCGATATGTTTTCGTATGATGCTGCTTAACTCACTTTCAGCTAAATAAGTAATACCTTCTTTACCTAACCAGGCATCCAATATAAGTGCTGTTGGTTTGGCTACAGGATAAAATATAAACTGATAAAACTTGATAATAGGGGTAAGAAGAGCGCCCATTTTTAATGCGTTTCTAGAAAAATAGGCTTGTGGGGTAATTTCACCAATAACAGTGATGGCAATGGTAGAAAATAGAAACGAGCTAATGCCAGCCAAAGCAGAATCAGAGAGCAGGGTGAGTAGTACATTAATCCCAACATTTCCCCATAAAATAGTGGTTAATAAAAAATTAGAGTCATTACGTAGGCTTAATACTTTTTTAGCGCTTACGTTACCTTTCCCCGACTCAACTTCAAGTTGTAACCTGCTAAGTGAAAACAAGGCAATATTTAAGCCTGAAAATATTGCTGACTGTGAGATGCATAAAGCAATTGCAATCCAAATTATAATATCTTGAGTCATATTCCACCGAATGATTTTTATATTGTATAAAGGAAGCTTATAACCTTTATTGGCACAAAGATATTTTTTATTGATGGATAATAAAAAACTCAATCTAATGTGATAACTGTGCAATACTCATCATAGTTAAAATGATAAATAAGAGAAGTGTTATGATCAGATGTATGTTGTTAAATTCAGATAAATCATATAGTTATGGTGATGAATCTTTGATCGATAGTTGGCGCGAAGATAAAAGTACGATGCTATGGGTGGATATTGATTCTCATGATAAAGAACAAGAATATGTACTTTTAAAAGCATTAGGTTGTCATTCTTTAGCGATTACTGATGCGCAGCGAGATCGTCATCCCCCTAAAATTGAGTTATTTGATAACTATATCTTCATGCTATACCGCGGGATTTTTCATTCTCGTGAGGATTTATTATTTGAGCACTTACAAATAAGTATGTTTGTAGGCACTAATATATTAATTACATCCCATGCTCAAAAATCTATTTCTATTGATAAACTATTTAGTGTGGAAGGCGAAAAATTTTTAATGAAAAGCCCCATTACGTTGGCATTAAGAATATTTCATTATAGCTGTGGTATTTATCTGCAAAAACTATTTGAATTTGAAGAAAAACTAGAAGCATTAGAAGATAAGTTTCAACTTGGTGGGGACGATAAAATGATGCAGGAAATAACGCTGTATCGTTCTAGGCTTACTAAATTAAAACGCACCTTTAGCTACCACAGTAATATTGGTTCTGAATTAAAAATATTAGTTGCGGATGAAACGCCTATTATTAATCAAGCTGAGTTACATACAGTGATTGATGTACATGAGCGGATTGACCGATTATTAACGTTATCGCAAATGCATTATGATATTTGTAGTGATTTAGTGAATGGTTATTTATCCATTACTTCGCACCAATTGAATGCCACTATGCGGGTCTTAACTGTGATCACCGCTATCTTTATTCCATTAGGTTTTTTAGCTGGAATTTATGGAATGAATTTTGAGTACATACCTGAGTTAAAAGCAGAAAATGGTTATTTTTATTTAATTGGTTTTATGGCTTTTTTATCATTAACTTTAGTTCTATTGTTTAAGAAAAAACGTTGGCTCTAGCGGTTTAAGGTGCTTTTAATGTGGGGGTATTATGACAACTGAACAAATTATTTGGTTTATTGATTGTCGCTTTTATTATCAAACAACATCACTAGATAAATTAGTGCACCTTGTGCCACCCCATCATAAAACATTAAAAATCATATTAGATGCAAGAGGGCAATATCAAGGACGTGGGTATTGGCATTTATTAATAGATAACAACACATTGTCAGCAGAATTGATGGCAACGATTAATGCAAAAAAGCACAGTTAATTAAGTTTTTTGCAATGAATGCGATTCAAGTGGAAGTTATTATTAATCAAACTGCTGATTATTTATCAGTGCTTAATGATGAAGTGCATAGTCAAGAGCAGACTCTAGTTGTTATCGAAGATAATATTGTTGCGAAACGACATTCTATTTTTCAAAAATTAACGGCAATTGATGCGCCTGTTTTGATTGTAAATAAAAAACCGTGGAGAAATCCTATTAAGGTTTTGGCTGCTGTTGATCCTATACATGAAAATGCGAGTACAGGCAGGGTAGATACTCATATTGTTTCATATACTGAACAATTGGCTGCATTATTAAAAGCAAAGTGGTCAGTGGTACATTGTTGTAATATTACTTGGCCTTTGGCAAAGTATAAAACTAAGATCCTAGCTGCACATCGTAATGGTTTGACTTTTTTTGCGAAAAAACAGCGTATTACTTTAGATAAATGTATTTTATTAGAAGGCATGCCTGAAACAGCTTTAACTGCCCACATAATAGAGCAGAACAGTAATATATTGGTGATCGGTTTAATTGCTCGTAATAAATTAGAGCAATTGTGGATCGGCAGTACTACAACAGCGTTATTAACAGACTTGCCTTGTGATATGTTATTAATCAAAAAATAAGCTCTAAAAGTAGAGTTAGTTAATATAAAAAACTAGCTCTATTTTTAATCAATTGTTGGTTTTAAAAATTAAACCCAATTACCACTTCACCTGTTACATCGTCATTATAAAATATTGATTTATTAGACGTATATTTTTCTTGTCTGATACCTGCGCTTACTAACATTGGTGAGTTAATATAAGCCACACCCACTCTGTATCCATAAGAATCAACATCTGGCACATCTTCAACAAAATAATGGCTATATAGCAAACCAAAATAAGGTTTTATTTTCTCAGAAGCTGGGATGTAATAAGTTGATTGCAGAGTTGCTTTCGAAACTGTGGGTGTTCCAGAAAACCAATATTCATATGCACCACCAACCATCAGATTCTCTAAAGCAAAATAACCAATAGAAGCGCCGACTACAGTATACTTTTCATTGCCAATAGAAGCGCTACCAAGTTGAATACCAACAGACTTAATACCTGCAGTTAAGGTTGCTGAATATGCGATATTACTAAGTACTAAAAAAGCAGTGAGTAGTATGAGTTTCATTATTTAATCCTTTAAAAAATTAACCTGTGTTTGAAGTCTATCCTAATCCTTAAACATTAGTTTATTGATATTAGATTAGAGTTTGATCTAACCTCTACTTTTCCAATTTTTATTATTTAGTTTTATCTTCAGTTGTTTTAGAAGAAGCCATAATAGAGCATGGAAAACGACCTGAAAGATATTGGTTAGCACATAATATGCCGATCACCATCCACAGAATAAATAACCCGATAATATGACTACCTCCTGAAATACTTGCGATCACAGGTCCAGGGCAAAAACCTGCTAATCCCCAACCCATTCCAAAAATAATAGCACCTGAGATTAATTTACTATCCACTTTTTGTTTGTTGCTTACAGCAAAATCTTTTCCATTAATGGCTGTTTGACGCTTTTTAATAACTAAATGATAAAAAGGTGTAAAGACTAATAATGCACCACCCATAACAAAAGCAAGGCTAGGATCCCATGCGCCAAAAATATCTAAAAAGGCGATAACTTTATCAGGGTCAACCATGCCTGATATGATCATGCCACTACCAAATAACAGGCCGGATAATAAGCTTATTAACATGCTTCCTATTTTTGTGCGCGACATACTCATTACAATACTCCTAATAAACGACGTAATAAAACCATCAAAATAGCACTGATCATAAAGGCGCAAGTGGCATAAATTGAACGCTTAGAAAAACGTCCCATACCAATAATTCCGTGACCGCTAGTACAACCATTTCCTAAGCGAGTGCCAAAACCGACTAATAAACCTGCAATACAAACAACCAAGATATCTTTATTACTTACATCGGGTAAAGAAAAGCCAATTGGGGTGACAGCAAAGATGCTTATTATCATGCCGATGACAAAAACAACTCGCCAACTTGTTTCATTTTTTTTAGGGGTTAATAACCCGCCTACTATTCCACTGATACCTGCAACTTTTCCATTGAATAGCATTAATAAAGCAGCAGATAAACCTAATAACATGCCACCGAATAAGGATGCCCAAGGCATAGTAAATTCCATATTAACCTCTACTCAGCACAGAAAATGCGATGAAAACTAGTAATAAGAGCTTCGATCCGTTTATCGGCTAGGCTGTAAAAAACAGCTTGTGACTCTTTACGGACCGTCACCAAATTATGTTTTTTCAATACACTTAATTGTTGTGAAAATGCAGATTGGCTGAGTGTAGAATTTTCTTGTAACTGTCCAAATCCTTGCTCGCCATCAACCAACTGGCATAACACCATTAATCTTTCTGGATGAGCCATCGTTTTTAATAATTCAGCGACTTCGGTTGTACGCTCTTGCATATCCTCTAATTGCATAATGCTCTCTTTTGTTAGGTTTATTTTTTTAAGCTTACTGCTTTATTTTAATTAGTAAAGCCTTAATTAGTTTTTGCTGTATTAGCTTTTACTAATCTTTTGTTTTATAGTTCATCCATTGAATAAAGAACAACATTAGTTAGTGATTATTTTAGTTATCAATATTGATGACTAAATGGCATGTTTTATAGAGAGGTAAATGAGTATGACTAAAATCGTTATCATTGGTGGTGTCGCTGGTGGCGCGTCTGCAGCAGCCCGTGCTCGTCGTTTGAGTGAAGATGCGCAAATTATTATGTTTGAACGCGGTCCTTTTGTTTCTTTTGCTAACTGCGGTTTGCCTTATCATATTGGTGGCGAGATTAAAGAGAGAAGTAAATTATTACTACAAACGCCAGAAAGTTTTCTTGCTCGTTTTAATGTCGATGTACGACCACTGAGTGAAGTGGTGAGTATTGATCGTGCTAATAAACAAGTCACGATTCGATTATTAAGTGACAATAGTGAATACACTGAAAGTTATGACTTTTTATTATTGAGCCCAGGTGCGGGACCGATCGTTCCGCCTATTGCTGGCATTCAAAATCCATTAACGCATTCGCTACGTAATATTCCAGATATGGATAAAATTCTTCATACATTAAGCGAAAACAAAGTGGAACACGCAACCGTGGTCGGCGGTGGTTTTATTGGCTTAGAAATGATGGAAGCATTTCATGCTTTAGGTATTAAAACGACTTTAGTTGAATTAGCGGATCAAGTGATGACTCCTGTTGATAAAGAGATGGCCGGTTTTGCACATGAAGTGATCCGTAATAATGGCATTGATTTGCGCTTGGGAGTGGCACTTGAAAGTGTTGAGTTTATATCTTCAGCTTCCGTTGCAAATATAAATGCGGGTGAGAAAACAGAACACCAACACTTATATGGTCATTTAACGCTGAGCTTAAATAATGGTGACAAACTTGATACTGATATTTTGATAATGGCGATTGGAGTCCGACCTGAAACGTCATTAGCCAAACAAACAGGGTTAGAAATAGGCCTATTAGGCGGTATTAAAGTGAACGCGCAAATGCAAACCAGTGATCCTGCTATTTATGCAGTGGGAGATGCTATTGAAGAGCAAGATTTTGTCACTGGTGCACAAACTATCGTCCCACTAGCTGGGCCTGCTAACCGTCAAGGGCGAATGGCAGCTGACAATATGTTAGGGCGTAATGAAAGCTATCAAGGTACACAGGGTACGGCTATCTGTAAGATTTTTGATTTAGCGATTGCGTCAACGGGGAAAAATGAAAAACAATTAAAACGTGACAATATTGCTTATGAAAAAGTGTACGTGCACACGGCAAGTCATGCGAGTTATTATCCTGGTGCAGAAATTGTATCTTTCAAAATGTTGTTTGATCCTGTTAGCGGTAAAATACTTGGCGCTCAAGCTGCAGGTAAAGACGGTATTGATAAGCGTATTGATATTATGGCTGTTGCACAGCGTGCTGGTATGACGGTTGAGCAACTGCAACATTTAGAATTAACTTATGCCCCTCCATTTGGTAGTGCAAAAGATGTGATTAACCAAGCGGCTTTTGTTGCGCATAATCTGATGAAGGGGGATAGCAAAGCAATACATTTTGAGCAAATTGATCACTTAACTGATCAGCAAGTATTGTTAGATGTGCGCAATCCTAATGAATTAAAAAATACTGGCGTTATTGGTGAAGCGATTAATATTCCGGTTGATGAGTTGCGCCAGCGAATGCATGAACTGCCAAAAGATAAAGAGATTATTATTTATTGTCAGGTCGGTTTACGCGGTAATGTGGCTTATCGTCAGTTAGTTAATAATGGTTTTAAGGCCCGAAACTTAATTGGTGGTTATCGTACTTATCAATTTGCTAAGATTTAGACATAACAAAGGGCGTTACTAATTAGTATTTAGTCACGCCCCGATTATTTAAATAACTGATGTTTTTCTGTGCTTTTGAATTATCTGTTAATGCTTTATCCACTTTTTTTAGTAAACTCTTTAACGGTGGATTTTGACCCGTTAATGTTGCTTTATTGCTCACTATCATAAGTAATAAAACACAGTGAATTTGCCGCATGTACGCTAAATGCATACAAAGCAGCAATAAGGCCAAGTGAACGCGCTATTTTTTCATTCTCATTTCCTTTCTATTACCTAAACTTCAGTCATCAGGATTCACAAAATTTTGTGGTACTTCTGCTAAATAAAGAGCAGGCAAACCTTCAAAATCACTAGTAAATAAAACGGCACTATCATCGGGAGTAAACGAAGGATGAGGATGAGTTATTTGGCGATCCCCATCTAATACTTTCCATGATGAGCTATGTTTAGCTAATTTTTTATAGGATTTATTTTTAGTATTTAAAATATAAAGAAATGGGTCGTTATCAATGCTATAACCAGTGCCATCCACAACATCAACAGGTGTTCCTGAGCCATCTCCAACCATCAATGAACCATCAAAATTACTCATTAAATGAGAGCACGCTGGCATCTCCATCAGCGCTTCATTTTCAAGTGTTTCTGGGTTCAATTTGTAGATGATACGACTCTGTTTACCTTTAAAATAAGAAACATACGCCATCGCACTGCCATCGGGGATCCAAAATTCATGAGTACATGACTCACCTGGAGCATGATCTTTTATTTTACGAACATGAGTCCCATCTTCATTAACTAACCACATACGCGCATCGACTAAATCGTGTGGACCTTCATGGCAGAAAGCAATACAGGTATCATTAAATGGACGATATATAGGGTGCCCTAACCATGCATCTTCTTGGTGAACAACTTCTAGTTCTCCTGTTTTAATATCTATTTTGATTAAACGGCAAGTCGGCTTGGTATGGTAAAAATCATGGAATTTTTGCCAATCAGATAATGGCTTCCAACAGCTTTTTAATATTTCAATACCGACCAGTTTTGTACAGTCACTATTAGCGACCCATGTACCATAGCCTTTCCATTTGTCATCAACTGAATAGATAATACTTTCTTGTAAAGTTGATAGATCAACTTTAATTAAATGCAATTCATTTTTTACGTAGAAAAATGACTTTTCATCACTCGAGATAAAGCCACCGAAAGTGTTATCGCCAGTACCTTCGGTTAATTGAGTCGCTTGTTGTTTATCAAAATCTAATAAGTAGTAATTACGTTGACCATCGAAGTCGCCTGCAAAGAGTAGATTTTTACCGTCTTGTGTAAAACACTTTTGATAGAAATAATTACGATGACACGTCATATTTGTAGGGGTTAATCGTGTTACTTTAATACCTGTATCGCTATCGATAAAGTCAGAAAATGTAAGTGGGATAATGCAACCTTTAGACATAAAGCCTCCTAAAAATCAGCTGTTAACTTATAACTGCTGATTTTATTAATTAATTTACTAAGTGATTTTATTGATGGTGTTATCTAGTTTTGCACTTCGTTTTAAAGCATAACCGATACCGAGTATTGCAAGAGCACAGCCTAAGAAAACAATGCGTCCAGATAATGGATTGGGTATAAAGACCATAGCACTTAAACCAACACCCATTACCATTACTAATATGCCAAGTTTGTTGCGTTGCATTCTGTCAAATATATCTTGATCATCTTCTGCAATGACTTCTGTCTCAACATCTTTAAAGAATTTTTCTGTTTCTTTTTTGTTATTGTCTTTAGCTTCAGAGTAGAAAAGTGTTGATGCCCAGAAGAAACCGCCTGTTAAGAATAAGTGGGCAGCAATGGTAATTGTAGTGCGGAATTCTGAAATTTCACGACCAGTCAAGTTTTCAAGGCCAAACCAACTACCAACAACTTGAGGTGTAAAAATAGTCATAATTGACCATGATACACATCCACCGAAGATAACCGTTGCCCATGGTGCCCATTTAGGCGTTTTACGAATTAGCATACCAAAGAATAAAGGTACTAAAATTGGACCTTGTAATAGAGTTGAAACTTGCATCATTAAATCAAATAAGCTCAACTCTTTAAGTGAAGTAAAGAATTGCGCTGTCATTATCACTAGCAATCCATTGACAATACAAGCAACTTGACCAGCTCTTAATTGCTCTTTTTCATTAGCTTTACCTTTACGTAAAATCGTTGAATAGAAGCTACGAACAAAAATACCAGAGTTTCGGTTTAATGCTGAGTCCATTGATGACATGGTTGCAGCAAATAAACCGGCCATTAATAAACCGACTGTACCAATAGGCATCGCTTCTCGGGCAAATACTAGGTATACGGCATCGCCTGCTTTTTTACCAAGTTCTGGGTATTGTGCTGCTGCATCTGGATATAAACTTGCAGAAACCCATGGTGGAATAAACCAAATCACAGTACCAACTAACATCATTAAACCAGCCATTAATGCGGCTTTACTTGCATTCTTTGAGTCTTTGGCACTTAAAAAACGATATGAATCTTGCATGTTATTGATACTTTGCAGTTGTTTAACCACAAAAAATAAGAATGAGCAGACAATTAATAGTGGGTAATTCATGTCAGGGCCAATCCAAAAATTAGAAGGGAACTGAGTCACCATTTCACCTGGACCACCGATAGCAATTAATGCCACAATTGCACAAGCTACTGATATAACAGCAATAACTAAGGTTTGAATAAAGTCAGATGCTACAACACCCCAAGCACCACTAATTAATGAAATCGCTAATACGGCCAGACCTGTTATCCAAATGGTGCTCACAATGTCAGCATGGAATACTGCAGAGGCAAAGACGCCCAATCCATTTAACCAAACACCACCATTAATAATGCTTAGAGGGATAATTACCCATGTGAAAAATTGCTCATTGGTGCCAGAGAAACGATGACGTATACCTTCAGTTGGTGTATCAACACGCATTTGACGAAAACGTTTTGCAAAGTATAAATACGCAATTAAATAAGCCAATACGTTACCTAGAAATACCCCTGTTACCGCAAAGCCTGAGCTATAAGCTTTACCTGCTGCACCTGTGAATGTCCAAGCTGAGAATTGGGTCATAAATGCAGTTGAACCTACCATCCACCAAAGCATTTTACCGCCCCCACGAAAGTAATCACTGGAGCTATTATTTGCCATTCTTTTGAACATAAAGCTGATGGTTATCATCAGAGCGAAATAACCACCTATCACTAGATAATCGTAATTCATACTGAACCTCTTTAGTTTTTTTATGTAATATAAAATTAAATTTCAATTGAACCCTTGTTCTTTCTTTATTGAAACATCGTTTCATTTATTTTTCAAATTAAATGTGCGTGATGAAGATCGCTTTTTATGCATTTTGTTATTTGCTCTTTTAGTAAATCGTTTTAATTAAATAAGGTACTGCCTTATTTAATGCTGAAGATATGATGCTGTAGAGGGGGAATTTATGGAGTGTAAAACTTTAATAAGATAGTTAAAGTCGAGTATTAAATAGCTGTGTAAATTAAATTGAATTTTCCCTAAGGATTTACTCATTATTGTGAGATAAAAATATTGAGTGCATTTGAGCTTCTCTCGTTTCTCTGGCGATAATTAAGAAAAAGAATGTAGCTGATATTTTTACACTAGGATAAAGATCGGAAAGAGAGTTGTGGTTGCTATAAACATGCTTTATTAAGTGTTGAGGCTTAATAAAGCATCCTGTATATAAAAATAATCATTGAAAAAAGGTGGGGGTTTTCAAGGGGATTATTTTTCTGGGTATGTATGGCAACCCAATTGTGTTGAAATGTTTTTACCTGCTTTATGTAATAGAGCAACATAATATGAAATGCGTTTTTCATCAAAACGGATTGTTGGAAATGAAATGGATATTCCCGCAATTACATTATCAAAACGATCATATATTGGTGCAGCGATACAACGTAAACCAGGTTCTTGCTCTTCATTATCTTCTGCGTAACCCTGCTCTTTTACTAGCTTTAATTCAGATAGAAGCTGGTTAGTGTTCTCTAATGTTTTTTCTGTGTGCTTAATAAATTCAACTGATGATAATGTTTCACGCACAAACTCTTCTTTACGTCCAGCTAATAGAACTTTACCGATCGCTGTACTGTATAAAGGGTTACGACGGCCTATTTTTGATTGCATTCTTAGGCTGTAGTTAGAGTCAATTTTATGAATGTACATGATTGAGTTGTCGTCTAATGCACCTAAATGTAATGCTTCATTTGTTTCTTCTGAAATCAGGCGCATTTCTTTATCTGCTAGTGAGATCAAATCAACGTATTCAAGTGACTTAGCACCTAGTTCAAATAACTTGAGTGTTAATGAATATCTATCAGCTTCTTCTTCTTGGGTAATATAACCTAGTGTTTTCATAGTTTGTAGAAAGCGATAGGTAGTGGCTTTAGACATCATTAATCTCTGAGAAAGCTCAGAGACACCAATCTCTTTTTGCTCACCTAATGCCTGCAATATATTAAATACTTTTAAGACTGATGAGACAGATTCAGGTTGCGTTGGTTTTTCCATTATTTCCCTCTGATTATTTTTAATTGTTTGTATTATACCTTGCGTTTAATTGCTGTGCAGTATTTTTAAAAAGCCTTTTTAAAAATTTGAAATCAGTTTGAATTTGGTTGCGAATTAAATTATCCAGCTATTTCTTCTTGAAATAATGAAACGTTGTTTCATAAAAATATTGCAACTTTTGTTTTTAGGTGTATATTAAGTTGCATAGTCAGTGAGCAGCTTTAGTTTTGTTCACCACATTACCCTCTATTAAGGAACTTAATATGATTTTAGATTTATTGAACTTACAAGATAAAGTTGCCATCGTAACTGGCTGTGACACAGGTTTAGGTCAAGGTATGGCTTTAGGTTTAGCTGCAGCTGGCTGTAAAGTTGTTGGTGTTAACTACATTGAACCAACAGAAACAATTAAAAAAATGAACGCAGGTGGACATACGTTTTTAGATGTACGTGCCGACCTTCTTAAACAGGATGATATTCCTGCTGTGATTGAACAAACAATGACAGCATTTGGCAAAGTAGATGTTTTAGTTAATAACGCGGGCATTATTCGCCGAGAAGATGCACTTGATTTTTCTGAGAAAAATTGGGACGACGTGATGAATATTAATACTAAAACTGTTTTCTTTATGTCTCAGGCTGTTGCAAAACAGTTTATTGCGCAAGGTAACGGCGGGAAAATTATTAATATCGCTTCTATGCTTTCATTCCAAGGAGGTATTCGAGTACCGTCTTACACTGCATCAAAAAGTGCTGTAATGGGTATTACTCGTGCAATGGCTAATGAATGGGCGAAAGAAAATATTAACGTTAATGCAATTGCACCAGGCTATATGGCAACAAATAATACAACCGCTTTAAGAGCTGATGAAGATCGTAATGCGGCAATTCTTGAGCGTATTCCTGCTAATCGATGGGGAACACCTGAAGATGTGGCAGGTCCTTGTGTCTTCTTAGCTTCAGATGCTGCCAATTATATTAATGGTTATACCATTGCTGTTGATGGTGGTTGGTTAGCTCGTTAATACAATAAACGTCTAGAATAGAGTAGGTAATTTATGTTTGTACATAATAAAGACATTCAACTAGCAGATCTTGGTGATGGTATTTCACGCAAAGTCTTAGCTCACAGCGATAATATGATGGCAGTTGAAGTCCATTTTGAAAAAGGCGCAGTTGGTGCAATGCATCATCATCCCCATGAACAACTAACTTATGTTTTATCCGGTGTATTTGAATTCACTATTGGTGATCAAGTACAGATAGTGAAAGCAGGCGATACTATGTATAAAAAGCCAGATATTGAGCATGGTTGTATTTGCTTAGAAGCAGGTGTACTTATTGATAATTTTACGCCTATGCGTAAAGACTTTATTTAATCCAATTTATTTAACTTTGATAGGCGGCGAGAGCTGCGGGAGAAATTTATGAAAATAGCTTTAATGATGGAAAACAGTCAAGCAGGTAAAAATGCAACCATTCTAAGTGAATTAACAAGTGTTGTAGAACCACTGGGGCATTCTGTTGCAAACGTTGGTATGAGTGATGAAAATGATCATCACCTAACTTATATCCACCTTGGAATTCAAGCAAGTCTACTTCTGAACTCTCAAGCTGTTGACTTTGTTGTTGCGGGATGTGGTACTGGGCAAGGTGCCATGATGTCACTTAACTTACACCCTGGAGTATCTTGTGGTTATTGTTTAGACCCGTCTGATGCTTTCTTATTTAATCAAATCAATAACGGTAATGCGTTAGCCCTTGCTTTTGCTAAAGGCTTTGGTTGGGCTGCTGAGTTGAATGCGCGTTATATTTTTGAAAAAGCATTTACTGGGCCTCGTGGTGAAGGTTACCCCGTTGAACGTAAAGAACCTCAAGTTCGTAACGCTGGTATTCTAAGTGAAGTTAAAGCGGCGATTAATAAAGATAATTATTTAGATACATTACGTGCGATTGACCAAGAGTTAGTAAAAACAGCTGTATTAGGTGAGCGTTTCCAAGCGTGTTTCTTTGATAACTGCCAAAGCACAGAAATTAAAGAGTACGTTCAATCGTTATTAGCATAAGAATCTTTGATCGGCTGTTATTCACAATACTATAAAGTAATGCGAAATATTAAAATCCGACGTTTATTTAATGTCGGATTTTTTATACTCAAAAATCAGCGTTTCCCCTTTATCGGGTTTATTTTTGAACACTTACAGAGGAGTAATTTGATAAACACTTTGTTTTAGAGTGATTATCAAAATGCTAATTTAAAAGGGTGGTTTTATGTCACAGTTTATAAATGAAGATTTTTTGCTGCAAGGCAAAACAGCAAAAAGTTTATACCATCAACACGCATCAAAAATGCCAATTATTGACTATCATAATCATCTTGATGCAAAAGATATTTACAATGATATTCAATACCGTTCAATGACGGATGCATGGTTGAGTGGAGATCATTATCTTTGGCGTGCATTAAGAAGCAATGGTGTTGATGAACATTTTATTACTGGTGATGCCCCTAAATATGAAAAATTTCAGAAGTGGTGTGAAACGATGCCTTACTTACTGGGAAACCCTCTTTATCATTGGTGCCATTTGGAGCTGAAAACTTATTTTGGTTTAGATATTCGAATTAATAGTGAAAACTGTGCAAAAATTTGGAAGCACTGTAATGCACAATTAAAATCCTCATCTCACTCGCTACGCCAATTATTATTGAGCAGTCATGTTGAAACATTATGCACCACGGATGACCCTCTTAGCGATCTTAGCTATCATCGAAAATTAGCTGAATCAGATTTCTCAGTACAAGTTTTACCTACTTTCCGTGCTGATAGTTTATTTGCGATTGATGATGCTGAAAAATTCCATCAAATGCTAACCAAATTAAGCGTACTAACTAATATCGCAGTGAATGATTTTACAAGTTATGCAGAAGCTATTATTGAACGAGTACGGTATTTTTCAGAACATCAATGTCGTTTATCTGACGTTGGGCTTAAAGTTGTCAATTATGCTCCTAGTTCAGCTGCTGTACTTGATCAAATCATTAGAAAGTTATTGTTGCAGGAGCCACTTTCAGCATTGGAAGTTGCACAATTTAAAACGGCTGTATTTAAGGTGCTTGGCGAAGCTTATTATGCTCATGGATGGTCGATGCAAGTACATATAGGTGTGTTAACTAATGTTAATAGACGCCGTTTAAATGAGTTAGGTAAGGGGACAGGGTTTAGTGTTATTAATGATAATGCCATCGCAACTAACCTTTGCCATTTACTGAGCATGTTAGATGAACAACGTCGTTTACCACAAACTATTTTATATAGTATTAATCCTAAAGATAGTGTGGTTTTAGGCTCTATTTTAGGCGCATTTCAAGATAGTGATTCGGTACCTGGAAAAATTCAATTGGGTTCGGCTTGGTGGTTCAATGATCATAAAGCAGGTATGGAAAAGCAATTACAAGATTTAGCTAATCTAGGTGCATTAGGGCGATTTATTGGCATGCTCACAGATTCTCGTAGTGTTTTATCCTTTTCTCGTCATGATTATTTTCGTCGCATATTGTGTAATTTAATTGGCCACTGGGTTGATACAGGGGAGTTGCCTAAAGATAAAGCTCTTCTATCACAAACGGTAGAAAACATTTGTTATTGGAATGCTAAAAACTATTTTAACTTCAATGTGTTAAAAAATTAATATAGGTGCCTTTTATGTTGCAATTTACTACCCAAGAAATGGCGGCTATTCGCCAGAAAGCAAGCCACTCACTACTAGAACAAATTATTGATGATAATAAAGTGGTATTAACGTCAGACACGTTAGTGCCTCCCGATGCACGAGCAACATGGAATTTATATTATTTTTGTCCGGAACATGGCGTGCGTTTAATTTGGGATAGAAATAAACCCACTGAACATGTTTGTCCTGCTGATGGTGCGATATTAACTGGCGAACCTTATAATGGTGCTTGGTGGCGTGGACTAAATGGTTTAAATGCAAAAGCTTGTAATGATCTTGGTTTGTTGTGGCAAATTACACAGGAAAAACAGTACTTAAATAAAGTGAAGGAAATTTTGCTGGGATATGCTGAGTTTTATCCTGACTATGAAGAGCATGGTGGCATTCCTTACAACGGTCCTGGTAAAGCAAACTCACAAACACTGTGTGAAGCAAATTGTAATATTGACTTTGCAAGAGGTTATGACTTCATTAAAGAACAATTAACCTCATCTGAGCAATATTATATTGAGCAGCGTTTATTAAAGGAGGGAGCTGAATTTTTAATGCGTCATCGTAGTGACCAGTTACATAATCATGAGATGAAAATATCCGCAACCATTGGTGTAATAGGTTTAATTCTTAATGAACAAGGTTTTATTGATTTTGCTGTAAACACGCAATATGGCCTGAAGTATCAATTAGAGCATGGCGTGAAGGGTGAGGGACTATGGTTTGAAGGCTCAATTCATTACCATTATTATGCGCTGCAAGCATTGCTGAACTTTGAAAAAATGGCATGTAAAACAGAGCATTCGTTATTGTTGCATCCAAATTTTTATAGAATGTTAGCTTTCCCTTTAAAATTACTAAGTAATACAGGGGACTTCCCGCGTTTAAATGACTGTATTGCAGGTCAAGAAAAACTATCACACAACCACCTTTTTGAATTTGCATATCGAGAATTTAAAGATCCTTTGTTTGCTTCAGCATTAAAAAATATTTATTTAAACTCAGACAGAAATAATATTGAAGCATTATTATATGGAGCTGATTTTTTACCTGATGCAGAGCAATTACGTTGCCATTCAATACATGCAGAGCAAACTGGGATCACTATTATGCATGAATCCAGTAATGAAAATATGTTGCTAGTGAAACACTCAACTTATGGTGGAGAGCATGACCATTATGACCGCTTAGGGTTAATTATTTGCCGCAATGGTAAAGAGATATTACCAGACTTGGGCACGACAGGTTATGGTGCAGAATTGCATTATGGTTATTACAAAAATACGCTGACACATAATACTTTAGCGGTTGAGCAAGGAAATCAACCCCCTTCAAAGCCATCAGTTAATCACTTTAAGAAACAAGCTGAATTTACTTGGTTAGATGTACAAACTGATTGGTGTGGAAAATTGCCAATCGTTGATAGTCATACGATAGTGCAGTGGGATGAAGATGCGTATCGAGATATTTACTTTCGTCGTCAGATTTTATGGTTAGGTGATGTAGCAATTGAATTTAATCATATTAATAACCCTCACCTTAAAGCATTAGATCTTATATGGCATATTCGAGGCGTGCATTCAGGTCTGAACAAAGAAAATGAATGTGATAACCCAATGCTTGGTGCACTTGCTCGTATGACTGGTACTCATAGTAAAACAATTCATCAACATCATTTATTAACTTATGAAATTGAGGGGCAAGAATCATTTAAGCAACAATTGTTTGTAGATCATGAGGTTGAATTATTATCGGGCTATGCCCCAGATAATCCCGCAGTGAGTGACCTTGCTTATTCGATTGTTCGCTCTCATCAAGAAACATTAAAAGTAGCAATGGTACATAATTTAAGTGCTGATTTAGCACTTTCTGTTGCTAATTTAGTGTGGCGTGAGAATGGCGTTAGTTTGCAAATAACACGTCACAATAAAATACAAAGCATAGATATTTCTTATGCTGATGCACAGGTTATATTTTCGTAAAAAGTTTATTTAGCTGATGATGTCTTTATCTAAAGGATACTTTTAAAATGTAACTGAGGTGGCTGCTTAGTGAATATGTCTACTAGGCTGTTATATTCATTTTTATAATCAGTTAATCTGGGTAAATCAAAAATAAACTACATTTTATAGGGGTGCTTATATGATTTTAGATTCTTTAAATTTACAGGATAAAGTTGCTATCGTGACAGGTTGTAACACTGGTTTAGGGCAAGCAATGGCACTTGGTTTAGCTGAAGCAGGCTGCAAAGTTGTTGGCATAAATCGCAGAGAACCAACTGAAACAATGGAAAAAATGAAAGCTGCTGGACATCAATTTTTAGCAGTACGTGCAGACCTTAGCAAGCAAGATGATATTCCTCATATTATTGAACAAACAGTATCTACTTTTGGGAGAATTGATATTTTAGTCAACAACGCTGGGATCATTCGCCGTGAAGATGCGCTTGAATTTTCTGAAGAAAATTGGGATGACGTAATGAACGTAAATAGTAAAACTGTTTTCTTTATGTCACAAGCTGTTGCAAAACAATTTATTGCTCAAGGTGATGGTGGAAAAATTATTAATATCGCTTCTATGCTGTCATTCCAAGGTGGTATCCGCGTACCGTCTTACACTGCGTCAAAAAGTGCTGTCATGGGGATCACCCGGGCGATGGCAAATGAGTGGGCTAAATTTAATATTAATGTTAATGCGATTGCTCCTGGTTATATGGCCACTAATAATACGACTGCTTTAAGAGCAGATGAAGAGCGTAATTCGGCAATTCTTGAACGCATTCCAGCTGGACGTTGGGGGACTTCTGAAGATATTGCTGGTCCTTGTGTTTTCTTAGCTTCTAAAGCCGCTGATTATATTAATGGTTATACAATTGCAGTTGATGGTGGTTGGCTAGCTCGATAGTAGGCGTTGCCTGTGACCTTTAAAAATTGAGTACAATATGATTGATCAACACGTGATCGCACAAACATTAGGTTTTGTGAGTTATGCACTTGGTGTATATGCCTTTTATCAAAAAGACGATAAAAAACTGAAAATCGTTATGTTGATTTTTAATGTGAATCACTTACTGCACTTCATCTTAATGGGCTCTATTGTTTCTGCAATGAGTGCATTACTTTCTGCTGTTCGTACGGGAACGGCTATTTATGTTTCATCAAAAAGAGTGGCTGCATTTTTTATTCTTGTGGGGTTAGCGAGTGGTTTATATTTAGCTGACAGCATCTGGGATATGTGGTCAATATTTGGTGTGATGATTGGAACTTATGCCGTTTTTGTATTAAAAGGTATTCCAATGCGGATTGCATTTATACTGGGGGCAATGTGTTGGTTAACTAATAATATTTTGATTGGTTCAATTGGTGGCACTTTATTAGAAGCAACGCTGATTAGCATTAACCTGGTTACCATTGTCCGTTTATTACGAGAGCAACGTCAGGCAGATAAAATATTAGAGAGTCATTAACATAGCTTAATGTTATTCGCAGGGTAATAAATAATATTAGCCTGCGAATTTTAGCTTTATTCTGTTTTAGTTATTTTAGATAATTCCGGCACCATTTCATCTAATAAATACTGAATAGAAAGGTAGTTAAATAATGAGAATGCCCCTCCTACAATATCACCGGTAAAATATTCTTTTTTGTTTTTATAAAATGGCATACGAGTACGGAATACAGCAGTGCTTGCTTGATTAATACTTTTTTCAGAAGCTAACCAAACCACAATATCATTATTTAAAAGATCTAATCTTTCTTCACTAAAAGAAGCATAAAAAGCATCGCCCGCGAGTTGGTCTATTTCATTTGGGATAACAAATCCAAGATCAATTAAAAATTGTGAGCGTAAATCTTTACTCGCATAAGCCCCTGGTTGCTTGTTGTAATAAAAAGCAACTGCTGCTGTTTTTCCTTTAAATTCAGGATGTTCTTTTTTTACAGTTTCTATTCTATTTTGTAATGACTGTATATGTGCTTTTGCTTGTTCTGTAAAACCTAAAGCTTGCCCTATGAGCAGATGGCGGACATTCCAAGGAATTGTCCAATTACTATAGCCTTGTGGTTGCGCTAATGTAGGTGCAATCGCATTCAGTTTTTGATATTCCTTTTTATTCATGCCCGCTGAAAGACCAATAATTAAGTCAGGTTTTAACGCTGCGATTGCTTCATAATCTAGTAGGTTGGGATCCAGTAATAATGGTTTGCTATCGCCTAATTTTTTTTGTGCCCAAGGCCAGACACCGTAGGGTTGATTACCATACCAATCACGGATCGCAATAGGTTTGATACCAAATGAGAGAATATCATCTTGATCACTGAAACCAACAGAGACTACTCGTAGAGGTTTTTGCTCAATGGTTAATGTTCCATATTTATGTTCAATATTAATTGGAAAAGCCAATGCATAACTGCTTATCCATAAGGTGAAAAAACCTAATATCCATTTCATTTTATTTTCTCTTTTTCATTATTATTTATGATTGTTTTTTATTAATAAGTAAGCAAATAATGGTGCGCCAATTAATGAGGTAACTAAGCCTGCTGCAAGTTGTGTTGGAGCAAAGACAGTTTTCCCAATAATATCTGCAACTAAAACTAAAAGTGCACCAACTAATGCAGTTAATATTAAGTGATTAGCTGGGCCACTACGGACAATATTACGTGCTAGATGTGGTGCTAGTAGACCGATAAAACCAATTGGGCCAACCACTGCTGTTGCAATAGCTGCCGCTGCAACAGAGAGCGTAAGTTGTATAAGCATTACTTTTTTTAGATTTGTACCTAAACCAATTGCCACTTCATCACCCAAGCCAATAACCGACATTGTTCTTGCTTGATAAAGTGCAATACAACAGACTATAAAAAGAGCAATGCTTAAAATGCTAACGTCATGCCAACTAGCTGAATGCACACTACCTGCAAGCCATGAAAGGGCATCCATCGCAGATTGAATATCCCCGTAGGTAAGCAAGGTTGATATAATGGCACTGATAAAAGCTGCAACACCAATTCCTAGTAAAATAAATTTAAGAGGGTGACCTTTACCTCGTAATAATTGAATAATCATAGCGACAAAAATAGCACCTGAAAATGCTGCTATTTCACGCCAAGTATCAATATATTCAGGGAAGACAATCGTTAAGATAACCACTGCTAATGCAGCACCTTGGCTTATGCCAACTAAGCTTGGATCTGCTAATGGATTACGTGTCATATTTTGTAATAGTGCCCCTGATAATCCAAATAAGGCACCACTTAGAATTGCTACCAAACTTCTTGGTAATCTAAATTCCCAAACAATTAAGCTTGCTTGTGAATCTATCAGCCATTGATTTTGTCCAAGTAGGGTGGAAACACTGTCATGTAAAGAAAGAGGATAGCTTCCAGTCGTAGCACTAACTGCCAATGTTATAAATAATATGGCTAGGAGAATAAAGCACCATAACACTGCTAAGGTAACAAACTGCAGTGATAAGCCTTGTTTGAATAAACGCAAAGTAAATAACATTAACGCACCTTCATTTTAACTAATAAAACAAATAACGGTGCACCAATTAAGACAGTGATTAATCCTGTTGCGACTTCTTGTGGCTGAATTATCCATCTTGCAATACTATCAATGAACAAGAGGTAAATAGCGCCTAACAAGATACAGTAAGGTATTATCCAACGATAATCTGCGCCCACAAAAAAACGCACAACATGTGGAATGACTAAGCCAATAAAACCTAATGGGCCAGCAAGGGCAATGGAAACAGAAGTTAATATCACCACGCAGATCAATAATTGCCATTTACGTTTTTTGATATTGATACCTAAACCAGTCGCAACTTCCTCACCCATTGATAATGCAGTAACACTAGGAGCAAGTATGATAGCGGCTAATAAACCGATAACTATCCATGGAAGACACCAGTAAAAAATATCAATATTACTTGCTAATAATGAACCTACTAACCAAGTACGCATTTCTTCAAAAGTTTGTTGATCAATTAAATGGTGGATAGCCAGCAAAGCGGCTGAAAAAGCAGTAAATGCAGATCCAGCCAATATCAAGTTAAGTGAGGTCAGGCCGCCAGGTGCTCGAGATGCGATACTCCAAACAATCATTGCGCTTACTAATGAACCAATAGCAGCGATTAAAGGTAACCAAACTAATGAATCTACATCCACAAAAGTTGACCAATAAACCACAGCGAGAGCACCGCCTGTCATCATGCCTAATAAACCAGGATCCGCTAATGGATTACGTGTTACACCTTGCATCAAAGCACCGGCAACGGCTAAACAAGCCCCCACACAAGCAGCAATAAGAGCACGAGGAAAGCGTAACTCCTGAATAATTAAATGATTAAAGTTACTTTCGTCATAGGCATAAAAAGAATGTATTAAGTCACTAATAGGGATCGTTTTTGTACCGATGGATAAATGCCAAATAAAGGTAAGGGTAAGCAGTACCAGCATGATCATAATGCCAGTGTAACTTAACCATTTCTGGCGTTTCATAGTCCCGCCTTATTGTTTTCATTATTACTTACATTGTTACTTGTATTACTAGGTACGCAAATGAGTGAGTTAGACTCAAGGTCTTTTATCACTTTTGCTGAAAGTCCAAATACTGCTTTTAGATTGTTTGCATTAAATACTTGTTGGGGTGTGCCTTGTGCATATATTTCACCATTTTTCATCATGATCAATTGATCCGCATAAGTCGCAGCTAGATTTAACTCATGTAAAACAATGACTAATGTTCGCTGATGTTGATGTGCCATGTCACGTAATAATTCTAATAGGTCAACTTGCACTTTAAGATCTAAATAAGTGGTAGGTTCATCAAGTAAAATAATATCGGTTTGTTGTGCTAATACCATCGCTATCCAGCAACGTTGTCTTTGTCCACCCGATAAATCTGTGATTGCTAAGTCTGCAAGTTCTTCGATATTTGCCATTTGCATCGCTTCAGTGACTGCAGCTTCATCTTCAATGCTCCACTGTTTAAAAAAACTTTGATGTGGGTATCTTCCTTGTGCAACTAATTCTTTAACAGATAAACCTTCTGGTGCAATAGGGCCTTGCGGCAACAGAGCCATGGTTTTAGCTACTTGTTTGGCGGGTAGAGTATGAATAGATTGTTGATTGAGTAATACTTGTCCGCTCATTGGTTTAAGTACTCGAGCTAAGCATTTTAACAGAGTAGATTTTCCACAACCATTAGAGCCAATTAATACACTCATCTTTCCAGCTTCAATAGCAAGATCAACATCTTTCACAATTGCTTTGTCATATCCAACAACAAGTGCCTCAGTCGTTAAACTAATAGGTGATTTCGCTCTTTTTGATTTAATTGTCATGATTTTAAAATATCTTATTATTATTATTATTGTTATTTATGTAACTTAGGGCAGTTTGAACAAAGTCTGTCATTCACTTTATAAGCAAGGCAGCAACTACTTCGAATATGTGAAATTGGGCTTTGTTCTTTGATCACTAATGATGACTTGATATGTTTTTCTGGTAGGCCCATTCCTTTAACCCATAATCGAGCATGATCTAGTATATTTTGATCATTAAATTCAGGCAGTAAATGGCGTACTTTTAGTAAATTACTTAGTATCCAGTCGACAATAAAACGCTGTACGTAACCAGGACGGCAACGCCATAAAGAATCCAATTGCACACGGTAATGTTCAAATAATGGCTGTAGTTGTGCAGAAGCAAGTGGAATTAATTGTTCAACTTCCCCTGTAGCAATGGCATTACTTTTAAAGGTAAAACCAAAAATGGAGTTGTGTTGTCTCTGTTGTTTAAAACTACTGAAATCAGGAAGTTGTTTGAGCCCATAAATAGAGATAAAGGCGATATTTATAGGTTGCCAGCATAATAATTGCCAACTGCGAGCGATAAAATAAGCATGACCAGCTTTAGGAAATTCACCCTCTAGATCATTTCTTAACGCTTGTATTGTTAAACGATCTCGATCATTTCCTATAAGCCAATCTGCCGATGATTCTAATTCATTGATATCGCTTGTATTGTTAATAAGCGTCATCTCATCACTTTCAAACTTACCATCAAGATAAGGTATAGCGTGTCTACACAAATCAAGAATAGGTGTGAGATTTTGCTTATTATCAGAAATATATTGCATTAGTTATCCAAGAAGGCGGCATAAGCCACCAAATCTTTAGAAGCTATAATTAAGTGCAAGTTCTGCGCTACGCTCAGCGCCGTACCAACAGTTAAATTCGTCATAACAGGTATAAGATTCTGTATTAAATAAATTGTTAATACTTAGATTTGCTGTCATGCCACTCATTGAATTTGTTAAGTAAGCAAAGTCATATCCAAAAGAAAGATCAACCACAGTATAATCAGGAACTTTCCCCTGTGTATTCGTTGCATCCATCTCCATTTCACCTACATAACGTACACCTGTACTCGCTCTTGTTCCACCAAGTACACCATCATAAATAAGGTAGTTTGCCCATAAATTTGCTGCATTTTTAGGCACGTAGATAGGTGTTGTACCTTGTAGACCATTTGTACTATCTTCTGTTATTTCTACATCTAGGTAAGTATAGTTTGCGGTAACATCTAAAGAGTCTGTTAAGTACCACTGACCTTCAAGCTCTATACCACGAGATGTGACTTCACCTACTTGTAACTTATTACCCCATGGATTAGTTGGGTCAGCCATTAAAGCATCACTTTTGACAATGTTAAATGCAGAAATCGTTCCTGATTTAGACATGTCTGGTGCCATATATTTCACACCTAGTTCAATTTGTTGACCTAATTCTGGTTCGTAATTTTGTCCTGCTGTACTTGATGTCGGTTCAAAACTTGTTGCGTAACTTACAAAAGGAGATACGCCATTATCAAACTGATAAAGTCCTCCAACACGGTAAGAGAATTTAGATTGATCAGCTTCTGAATATGTATTGGCATAATTATCAGAATAATCACTGCTTGATTTGAATTTATCAAAACGTCCACCACCAATCAGCACCCAGTTATTTAAACGAATTTGATCTTGGAAGTAGGCACCAACTTGTTCAAGTGTCACTTTATCTTTTCCGCTATAGGTTGCGGAAAGTTGAGAAGGGTCGATCATGTTGTTATTAGGGGTAAATATATTAAATGTACTAAATTGGCTAGTGGTACCATATTCGTTGTATGCCGAGTCCCCATCTAATTTTTGATAATCAAGGCCAAACAATAAATTATGTTCAATAATACCTGTATTTACTTTTACCGATAATTGGTTATCAATAACAATACCTTCAGAACTTTCACTTGTATCATAAATATTACGATCTAAATTACCCGTTGTTGCATCAAAATTACTTGCTACGTGATAGGTATTTTTCTGCTCTAGATCGGCTTTCATATAACGGAAATTTTGTAAAAAAGTTACATTATTATTGAATGAATGTTCAAATTTATAACCAACAAGAAAAACTTCTCGCTCAAATGAGCTCCAATTTTTATCACCTACAGATGTATTTGGATTAGTATTGCCGTTAGGGTTATCTACCAACATGCCTGATGCTGGCATTGCTGAATTCATCCCCATTGCTGGATCATTTTGATAATATAAGCTTACATTTAATAATGTATTGTCGTTGATATGCCAATTTAAAGAAGGTGCAATGACATAACGTTCTTCTTCTGTGCCGTTAACCTGCCCATCTTGTTTTCTTGCAAGACCAATAAAACGGTAGTCGACATTACTTTCGCCTATTTGACCTGTTGAATCGATAGAAGCTTGTTGTAAGTTGCGGCTACCTGTTGCTACACCGAGATCTGTTTTGCTTTCTGATTGTGGTGATTTTGCAATCATATTAACCATACCACCTGGAGGCATTGCACCATATAAAACAGATGTTGGCCCTTTAAATACTTCTACTTGTTGAATCGCAATAGGATCAATTTGTGGTTGTAGGTTCCATCCAGTTAATGATTGTAATGCCAATCCATCATAATAACTTTGCTTTGCGTTGAAGCCTCGAATATTAAAGGTATCGTACATAGTAACCGAAGCACCTTTTTGCTCAGTTGTTACACCAGGAGTGTAACGTAATGCTTGGTTAAGTGATTTAACACTTCGTTCTTCTAATTGCTCAGAATCAACAACATTAATTGCTTGTGGTGTTTCTTCTACTTCTAATGAGGTTTTTGTCGCTGTATTACGATAGGTTTGACCGAGGACTGAAACAGTCTCAAGAGAGTAGGTTTGATTGTCTTCTTGATCTGCGTAAACAGTAGCTGAAGCAAGTAAGCTAATCGTTAACACACTAGCTGTTGTATTTTTTATAAGATTATTCGATTTCATTTTATCAACGTTTTTATATTAGAAAAGAGTAAAGATGTATATCAAGTAAATGGTAGTAATTATCATTAATGTTAAATTAATACCACCTTAAGCTTAATGATAATTATTATCGTTATTTTTTTGAGAATGGTATCGGATTTGTTTTTTTTTTGCAATAAAGTATTTAATAAGGGGTATGAAAAATTATTAGATCTTTTTTAAAAAGAGAGCTGTTAAAGACAATTTTATTAAACTGATGATTGAACAGTAAGGTAATCACTCATATTCTAATACTTTTTACTAAAAAAATTGAACTGCGTAAGTATTGATATTTTAGTGTTTATTTAAATTGTGATGATAAGATATTCAATCTTATATAAAACATATCTTTTAACTTCTATGAAGTGGCAGCAAAGGATGGCATGAATAAAGCAACTATCAGTGCATTATTAACCATATTAATGTGGTCTTCTTTAGCGACTTTAACCATATCTATTAATCATATTCCTTCGTTACTTTCTGTTGGTCTTGTTTTAGTGTTTGCATCTATACCCGGATTAAAACATTGGCGTGAGTGGCAACTTCCTCGGAAAGTATGGGCAAGTGCAGTATTAGGTATGTTTGGTTATCATTTTTTACTTTTTGATGCTTTCTCTCGAGCGCCTGGAATGAGCGTAAATATGATCCAATATTTATGGCCATTATTTATTGTATTAGGTACACCATTATTCACACAGTCACGTCTTAATTTTGGTCATGTGCTAGGCGCACTGTTAGGTTTTAGTGGGATCATATTAATGTTATCTCAAGAACCCGTTGTATTTAATCATGCTGATTTGTTGGGTTATACAGAAGCTTTTATTGCTGCTTTATTATGGGCTTTTTATACGTTATCAAATCGTAGTTATAAACAAATGCCAATGTCCGCGGTTGCTGGATTCTGTTTAATATCAGGAATATTAGCGTTAAGTAGCTATGCTTTGACTGCTGATATTCAAACTGTGATCCCTTCAAGTTATGACTTTTTTATTATTGCCTTGCTGGGGCTTGGGCCAATGGGGTTGAGTTTTTATACTTGGGATTATGCTATACGCCATGGTGACACTAGAGTCATTGGTGCATTAGCTTATTTAGCTCCATTATTATCAGTTATCTGGATGGCTATATTTATTTCTGAGGTTACTTTAAAACCTATTCATTTAGTGACCTTATTATTGATCATTGGTGGCGCTTCATTGGGGCAATATATTGAAAAACGTAAATTAAGAAAAATCAGACTAGTTAATTAAAGCGATTACTATTTTTACATCGATAAAATGATCTTTATTAAGGAAGGTAATATGACTGCAAATCAACTTCCTGTGGTTTTAATCACAGGAGCAACATCTGGATTTGGTTTAGCAACGGCACAAAAGTTTGCTGCACATGGTTATCCACTGATTATCACGGGACGTAGAGAAGAACGTTTACAAACTCTTTGTGAGGAATTATCCAAGCTTACTCAGGTTTTTTATTACTCATTGGATGTAAGAAATAGTGATGCTGTGAGTGAGTTTGTACAAGCGATTCCTAATGATTTTAAGCAAATAGGTATACTTGTTAATAATGCTGGTTTGGCATTAGGAGCAGAACCTGCAGACCAAGCTTCATTGAAAGATTGGCATACAATGATTGATACTAACGTAACTGGTTTAGTTAACATTACTCATAGTTTATTACCTATTCTACGCGAACAAAAAACGGCAAGTATTATCAATTTAGCCAGTATTGCGGCTAACTGGCCCTATCCTGGCAGCCATGTTTATGGTGCAAGTAAAGCTTTTGTTGCTCAGTTCTCAAGAAACTTACGTAGCGATTTTGCGGGGACGGGAATAAGAGTTACTAGTTTAGAGCCGGGGTTAGCTGAAAGTGAATTTAGTTTAGTTAGATTTAATGGTGATCAAGAAAAGTATGCGCAAATTTACGATGGTACTAATGCAATACAACCTGAGGATATTGCTAATATTATATTTTGGATTGCAGAACAACCTGCGCATATCAATATCAATAGCTTAGAGGTAATGCCTACGTCACAGGCTTGGAACCCACTTAAAGTTGTTAAGCAATAAACTATTTTTATACATTAATCCCATTTAATACTCGTTAAATGGGATTAACTTGCCTGTTAATTATTTGCCTCTTAATTAATTGCTTTGTTATTAAACCAATGTGGTGTTCGGTTAATAATCGCAACTAATGCCAGCATAATAGGGACTTCTACTAATACACCAACCACAGTTGCTAATGCTGCTCCAGAATGTAAACCAAATAATGAAATAGCAACAGCAACAGCTAATTCAAAGAAGTTTGATGTGCCAATTAAACTTGCTGGTCCAGCTATGTTATGCGGCAATTTCATCCATTTTGCGATGGCATAAGTAATAATAAAAATACCAAATGTTTGTAACGTTAATGGAATTGCGATTAAGAAAATAGTTAATGGCTCGGCAATAATCGTATTTGCTTGAAAACCAAATAACAATGCCACCGTTGCTAATAAACCAATCATTGACCAAGGTTTTAATTTGGCTAATAAAGTAGGCAGTGCCTGACTATTTTTCTTATTCAGAATATTTCTAGTGATCATGCCGGCAATTAATGGCAGTAATACGTATAAAAGCACTGAATATAATAAAGTTTCCCAAGGAACTTGAATATCACTGACACCTAATAAAAATGCAGAAATAGGGGCGAATGCAAAAATCATGATCAAGTCGTTTACAGATACTTGTACCAAGGTGTAATTAGGATCGCCTTTTGTTAATTGTGACCATACAAATACCATCGCAGTACAAGGTGCGACACCTAGTAAAATCATACCGGCAATGTATTCTTGTGCTGAAGCAGGGGCGACTAAATCCACAAAGAAAACACGGAAGAATAACCAACCAATTGCAGCCATAGTAAAAGGTTTAATTAACCAATTAATGACAACAGTTAAGATAAGCCCTTTAGGATTTTTGCCAACATCTTTGATTGCTGAAAAATCAATTTGCACCATCATCGGATAGATCATCACCCAAATAAATACAGCAATGACTACATTAACATGAGCAATTTCCAGACTGGCTATTTGTTGAAATGCGGCTGGCTGCCATAAACCTAATGTCACACCTGCAGCAATGCTGATGGCTACCCAAACGGATAGATAACGCTCAAAAATACCCATTATTATTCCTCTTTAAATTTTATTGTTTATTCGTTAGTGCTTATTAATCAACAAGTAGTGGGGTTATTTGTGCCTTTTTTGATTTTCGATAATTGCTGTAAGGGATTAATTATTTGTTGAGTATTATTTTCTGCTGTTTTAGCAATGACTGATTTAACCCATAAAGGCAGTTGTTCATTGATTCGGTAAAAGACCCATTGACCTTGTTTTCTTGTTTTCAGTATTTGCGCTTTTTTTAATACGGCTAGATTGCGAGATACTTTGGGTTGACTCTCTTCCTGTAAGGCACTCATCAAATCACAAACACAAAGTTCACCATAATAATGCGTTAAGATGAGAGTTTTTAAACGGATATCATCGGTTAGGCATTTGTAAAATGAGATAGGATCAATTTGTATTTTCGTATCAGTTGTTGATGTATTCATAGCCTCTTTTTTAGACATTAATAACATTGAGATACGTGAATTAAGTTCATCAAATAGTGTGATAAAAGTAGATAGATTAGCTTTATCTTGTGAAGTAGTGATGTTCCATACTAATTGCTGTTGGCAATGAAACCGACTGATATCTGACTTTGTGATCTCTTCACTCAGGGTAATGACATAATCAAACTGTTGTCTCGAAAGCTCTGTTAATGACCATGAGCTAAGCTTTGTAGTATTAAGCCCCAAACCTACTATTGCTTGTAGCAGATCATTATCAATTTTTGTTGGATGAATATCAGCACTATAAATATCAAAATACTCAGCACTTTTATAACGTAATAAAGCTTCTGCTATTTGAGAATGCATTGAGTTATTTGCACTGATAAAAAGAACACGTAATTTCTGTTTATTTTTCATCATTAAATTTGCATCCATAAATAAAGAGTTTGAATATGTGAATTATTTTATATATGTTTTTTTGTATGTACAAGTTGTAAAGTAGTTTTTGTTAGTCTCTGTGGGTGCTGAAGTTATTCAGCTTATTTAGGAAGAAATTGAAAAAAGGTGGCTTGAAAGCCACGCCCCGTAATTAGATTGGTACACGTGTTTGTATCTGCTGTTTATCTATTGAACTGGGGCGCAGCATTTATGCTGCTTGCTATTTGAATTTAAATGCATAACCTCGTTTTAACTTACTTTTTGCTCAAATGGTTCAATGTAATAAGAAGACGATTGATCCAATTGAGCAATCAAACCACCAAGAATAGCTAACCCTGCAAGTATTTTATCGCTTTGAATCGCAGAAAAACCAAGTCTAATATAATTTTTAGGTGCATCTTCTTGCATAAATAAAGTATCACCTGATTCGATTAAAATACCATGTTGCGCAGCTTCTTCACGCAATGCTTGACTGGTAATACCTTTGGGCAAACCTATCCAAAAACAAAAACTTCCTGCTGTTGAGTGTACTTCACATCCAGGTAAATAGCGTTCGATACCTTCCTGCATTTGTAACCATTTATGCTCATAAGTACGGCGCATACGGCGAACATGGCTATCGTAATAACCTTGGCTAATGAATAATGCCGCAATGCGTTGATTATTTGATGGTGGGTGGCGATAATGTAAAGATCGTAATGTGCGTAACTCTTTGATCAAGGCTTTATTTGCTACTAAATAACCAATGCGTATTCCTGGTGTTAGCGATTTTGATAAGCTACCAACGTAAATAACGCGACTATTTTTGTCGAAACTTTTAAGTGCGGGTAATGGCTCTTCAATAAAATTAACTTCACTTTCATAATCATCTTCAATAACAATAAAGTCATCACGGCTAGCTTGTTCCAGTAAGGCTTTACGTCGTTCTATTGTCATTGTTACCGTTGTTGGATATTGGTGACTAGGGGTCACACAAACGTAATCACAACCTGTTAACTGTTCTCCTACTTTCACGCCCATTTTATCAACTTCAAGTGGTTTTATTGGACTCTCACAAAGTGAAATAACATGTCGTAAATTTGCATAACCAGGATCCTCTACTCCAAATGTAACTGATGGTGCTGCTAATAAACTGGTTAATAAAAATAATGAGTTTTGAGTACCAAGGGTAATTAATACCTCTTCATCTTGCGCACTTATTCCTCGTTTAGATAAAATTTGTTGGCGAATTTGAGAGATTAATTGTGGATCATCTATTCCAATAAATCCTTCGACCCATTCATGCACTTTTCCCTTACTTTCTGCTATACGAGAGCATTCTCGCCATTGATAAAGAGGGAACTCATTAACGTCAATATGTCCATAGATAAACGGATAGGGATACTTGAGCCAATGCTCATCTTTGTTGAGTGATGAAAACTGGCTAGGTTGTTTTTGTAATCGTGTTGACCAGTCTGGTTCACTATCTATTGCACTTTGATTTAACGACTCTGAATGCACTAAACTAGGGAGGCGTTGCACCATTGCTAAGTCTGGATGTACAAAAAAACCACTTCGCTTACGTGCGACGAGGTAACCATCATCAACTAAACTTTCGTACACTAATACCACAGTATTTCTTGACACTTTAAGTAGTTGAGCCATTTTTCTACCTGACGGTAAAGCCTTGTCTCCAAAGGTATCTGATTCGATTAACTCGACCAATTTTTCACGAATTTGCTGTTGATAAGTACTGCCATTATGCAACTCAATATTTATTAAAAAATCAACCATATTTGCCTCGCCTAAAATGTTGGAGCGAATCTTGTTTATATATCTATGTAGAAATAATTGTTCTCTCATTTAGATAAGGCAATTTTCAAGCCAAAATAGAAAACTTAGTAAGTCAGCCAGTGGAAAAACTAAAAACTATTGTGGACTATGAATTTAATAAACTGGCTCTGTATCTTATTTTTTGCATTGCGTAGTTTAAATGGAGACAAAATTATTATCCCAATAAAGTCACATTAAATAAGGAAATTCTAAGATGAAGCTATGTAAACCAAAAGCAATGATGACCGCAATAGCAGCTCTATTCATGACATCAGCGGTAGCTGCAAAGGATGTCACTATCGGTTATATGGGGATGAATAATCCTTGGAAACATGCGATCACTGAAAAACTAATCGAGAAAGAAACGGGTTATGACGTTAAGTGGAGACGTTTCGATTCAGGCGCAAAAGTTATTACAGCAATGGCATCTGGCTCTATTGATATTGCTTCTGCTGGCTCTAGTCCAATTGCTGCTGCAGTGAGCCGTGGTATTGATATTGAATTAGTATGGGTGCTAGAAAACATCGCCAATGCAGAGGCGCTGGTGGTACGTGATGGCTCAGGCATTATTGCTCCGTCAGACTTAAAAGGTAAGCGAGTTGCCGTTCCATTTGTATCAACAACTCACTTTCATGCGTTATTTGCTTTAGAGCAGTTTGGTCTGTCTGATAAAACAGTTAAATTAATGAATATGCAACCAAACTCGATTGCCGCAGCATGGCAAAGAGGGGATATCGATGCCGCATTTGTTTGGGATCCTGTGTTAGGTAAAATTAAAGAAAATGGTAACGTTTTAATTACTTCTAAAACATTAAGTTCATGGGGTAAACCAACATTTGATGGCTTAGTTGTTGATAAAAAATTCGGTAAAGAAAATGCTGATTTTATGGCAAAAGTATTGAAAATTGTCGCGGATCTTGACCAAGAATATCGTGATAACAAAGACTCATTTGATGCTTCTTATCCTATGGCGAAATCAATTGCAAAAATTTCTGGTACTGACGTAAATGATGTTGCTGGCGTATTGGCACTTTATGAGTTCCCTGACTTCACTCAGCAATTGTCTTGTAGTTGGCTTGGTTGTGGGATTGAAGGTGGGGCTGCTAAATCGCTTAAAGCAACTTCAGAATTTTTGAAAAAAGAAAATAAAATAAATGAATTAATGCCGGATTACAGTGTTTTTGTTAATCCTGAATATGCACAAGCTGCATCGAAATTGTAATTAAGTTGAGGATATCTATAGGAGCATTGTAATGAATACATTAAAAGTTTGTGAAGTATCAGTTATCTATCCTGGCTCAGAAGGTGGTGAATCTGTCACTGCTTTATCTGATGTTAACTTAACCATGAAGCAAGGTGATTTGGTTGTTGCGTTAGGTGCGTCTGGTTGTGGCAAAACAACACTGCTTAATCTTATCGCTGGATTCATTTCACCAAGTAAAGGTTATTTAACTTTAGGCGAAAGCCTGGTGGAAGGTTACCCAAGAGTCTTGTGTGGAAAAGATATTGGTGATGAAGTAACTGGACCCGACGCTGATCGCGGGGTGGTATTTCAGAAACATGCTCTACTACCTTGGTTAAATGTGATTGAAAATACTGAATTTGGTTTAAAACTACAAGGTGTTGATAAGACTGTTCGCCGTGAACGAGCTGCAGAATATTTAAAACTTGTAGGTTTAGAAGAGTTTCATCAACACAAGGTATATCAACTTTCTGGCGGCATGCAGCAACGAGTGGGTATTGCTCGCGCATTAACTAATGATCCAAAAATGTTATTGCTCGATGAGCCACTAGGCGCTTTAGATGCACTGACACGAGAGTCATTACAAGAACTCCTATTAGATGTTTGGCGTAAAACCAACAAAATGATGTTTTTCATTACTCACAGTGTTGATGAAGCTTTATTATTGGCAACTAAATTGGTAGTGATGTCACCAAGACCCGGGCGAATCACTCACCAATTTGATTTAAATTTCAATCAGCAATTTTTAGATTGTCGAGATGCGAGACAAGTCAAATCTACCCCTGAATTTATTGCGATGCGAGAGCAAGTATTATCCATTATTCACGGCGATGAATTAGCAACAGCTTAAGGACGGATTATGAGTAATAGTAAAAAAATGACCCTTGATATAACGGAAGCCGAGCCACAGAGGGTTGATACAAAAGAAGAGCGAGCGACCACAAAAGCTTCTGAGTCATTCGTTGATAAATTAAAGCACAAATGTAGATCGTTAGCTGCGCCGAATGCGGTGCCAAGTGGAGAATATTTTGGTACACCGGGTGCGGGTGATAGTCGCTTAATTAGTATTGTTTCAGCTTTCTTATTTATTGCTATATGGGCTATTGCTACGGAAGGTGGTTTTATTAAACCTATTTTCTTACCTTCTCCTTTTGACGTAGTAGAACGCTTAATTGATATAACTGTTGATGGTTTTGCTGGTGGAACACTGTTCGAACATTTAAATGCCAGTTTAATACGTATTTTTGGCGCCTTCTTTTTAGCTTGCTTAATCGGTATTCCACTAGGAATCACCATTGGTTGTAATCGAATTTTCCGTGGGATTTTTGATCCTTTAATCGAATTTTATCGTCCACTTCCTCCTCTTGCTTACTTACCTTTGATCATTATTTGGTTGGGTATTGATGAATCAAGTAAAATTACGCTAATTTTCTTAGCAATGCTTTCTCCTATTGTATTGAGTGCGCGATCAGGTGTGACATCTGTTCGTATTGAACAAATCCAAGTCGCTTACTCTATGGGGGCAACTCCGTGGCAAGTTATCACTCAGGTTATTGCACGAGGCTCTATGCCAGATATTATGAATGGCATGCGTATCGCGATTGGATTTGGTTGGACAACACTTGTCGCGGCTGAAATGGTTGCCGCAGAGCGAGGTATCGGCTTTATGGTATTAAATGCTTCTGAGTTTTTAGTTACTGATGTGGTGATCGCAGGTATCATCGTCATTGGTATTATTGCTTATTGTTTTGACATGTTAATGCGTTACCTAGAAAGAAAGCTAATCCCTTGGAAAGGATGTAATTAAGTTTCATTATTAAGCATCATTATAAGGTGTCGTTGATTGTTATTAATACCCACTATTTTCGAATAGTGGGTATTTTTTTGCTCTATATTTCAACTATAAATCCCATCTAAACCTAATTAATATCATTCGTTTCAATATTTAAAATAGAAGCTTCTAACTCTTTTATATCAATAGATTAAGGGTTTTCTAGTTATATTAGATGATGCCATATAACTCTATTGATATACGGTAATAAAAGCGGTGTAACTAAGAGAACCGTTATTTTTATTTCCTTGCCCTACAACTACGGCAATCATGACTACTAATAATGCAGTTATCTGAATGATATAAAGCGGCACGTTAAATTAGCGTATCTATTAATCTAAATATCGGCCTATAAGCAAACGTTAAGACCTTTTATATCATTACGAATAGAGAGTTAAGTAAACCTCTAAAAAGAAGCGTTAACTTGTTTTGAGTTAATTGATTTATATCTGTTGATTAACCATATTATTTTTTTGAATGTGGTGAATTTTCAAGAGTAGATAAGGCCATTCTTATAAGGGAATTATAGGTAGGAGTAAGGTTTTAATTGGTACTAAACTAATATAGTTAAGAACACTAGAAGTGACCTAAAAGAATAGGCCTCTTAGAGGTGGAAGGGGACTTTATTGTGCAATTAAAGCATGGCTAGAATTTACAATGCCAAGTAGAGAAACGATGGTCATTATTGGTAAAGCAAAGCTTTTTAAAGATAGCGGTGGTTTACGGTTAAATAGGTATTGCCCATAGTGAACCGATAAAAGCGTAGGAATAACTAATATTAACAATGCTTTAGGTAATTTTTCATCGATTAATCCTCCACCTGCTAAAGTTATAAGAGATAACGCTTCGCTGGCAATAAAAAATAAAATCATCGTTGCTCGTTGACTGATGATGCTCAGATTACTAGACAACATATAATAAACAATCATAGGACCGCCGATTGAGGCGCTTGCTGTCCCAGCTCCAGAGGCTAAGCCAAAAGCTATTTTGGTATTATTTTTTTCAGCATCAAATGGTCTAAAGCTTGATAGTAAAAGGATAGTTAAAGCTAATACGACAAAACAAATTAATAATTTGAGTATCTCTGAAGGCATAAAAAATAAAAAACAATAACCAATGGGAATACCTAAAAAGGCACCGAAAATTAATTTTTTTAATACTGGTAGATTTGCTTGTTTAGTTGCTTGTTTCCATAAATTTAGACTACAAATAAGATCCAGTGACAAAATGATAGCAACACTCTGTTGTGGATCGAAAAAGAAGTTAAGTCCAATAACAGCAATCACAGCAAAGCCAAAACCACTATATCCTCGTACAACAGCTGCAAACATAACAATGGGCAGTACATACCATATTTGATCCATTGTTTTTCCTTAATTTTTAAAATGATAAATGCACTATCACAATTTAATTCGTTGACTGTTAGAGCCAGAGGTAAGCAATTGTAGCGCCACTAGAGATGACGGTGTTTTAAATAAAAAAATACAAGATAATCATGTCTGGCTCTATTAAATAAAAGGGCTGGAACTAAAAGTAGGGTTCACTTCTAAGTTAGGGTAAGTCATCGGAAATAGGAAACTTTAGTAAAGAGGAAAGACATGATGACGAATTCACAAACAGCGCAACTGATTGAACAAGATCGTAACTATGTATGGCACCATTTAACTCAGCATAGTGTATTAAAGACTCAAGATCCTTTAGTGATGGTAAAAGGCGAAGGCGCGCGAGTTTGGGATGCAAAAGGTAATAGTTATTTTGATGCGTCTTCAGGTGGGGTTTGGTGTGTAAATGTTGGCTATGGACGTACTGAGATTGCTAATGCTGTTTCTGAACAATTAATTAAGATGAATTTTTTTGCAAGTACTGCAGGAACTGAACCTGCTGCCCAATTTGCGGAAAAGTTATTAGAAAAAATGCCGGGTATGGGGCGTGTTTTTTATAGTAGCTCAGGCTCTGAAGCAAATGAAAAAGCATTTAAATTAGTGCGTCAAATCTCCCAACAAAAGTATGGTGGTCAAAAGAATAAAATATTATACCGAGAACGAGATTACCACGGTACAACGCTTGCAGCACTCAGTGCAACAGGGCAAGAAGAGCGTCGTGCACATTACGGTCCTTTTGTACCAGGTTTTGTTGAGTTTCCTCATTGCTGTGAATACCGAAGCCAATTTGGTGAAGTTGAAAATTATGGTCTTCTAGCCGCTCAAGAGTTAGAGAAAGTTATTTTACGCGAAGGTCCTGATACAGTCGGTGCTGTTGTATTTGAAACTATTACAGCTGGTGGTGGGGTTATTACTCCTCCTGAAGGTTACTGGTCTGCCATTATGGATATTTGTAAAAAATATAATATTTTAATACACATTGATGAAGTGGTTTGTGGCATGGGTAGAACAGGTGAGTGGTTTGGATATCAGCACTATGGGATCAAGCCTGATATCGTTACGTTAGCAAAAGGTGTTGCCTCTAGTTACGCTGCCATTTCATGTATGGTAACGACTGAGGATATCTTCAATGAATTTCTTGCGGATAGCAGTGATCGTGAAGCTTACTTCCGTGATGTGAGTACTTATGCTGGGTGTACTTCGGGTCCTGCCGCTGGATTAGCTAATTTAGCAATATTAGAACGAGAAAATCTAGTTACTAACAGTGCGGTAATGGGGGATTATTTATTAGAGAAATTAACCAAGCTAAAAGATAAGCATCAAATAATTGGAGATGTTCGCGGTAAAGGTTTGTTATTAGGTATTGAGTTAGTAAGTGATCGTACAGAAAAAACACCTGTTGATGAGTCAGTAACAATTCAAGTAGCCGGAACCTGTATGAAAAAAGGTTTAATTATTGGACGTACTAATCGCTCCTTTAAAGAGTTTAATAATACATTATGCCTATGTCCTATTTTAACGCTAACGCATGATGAAGCCGATTTTATTGTAGAGACTCTTGATGCTGTATTAGCAGAAGTAAGTCTTTAATTTATTATGAAAACCTCTTTTCGCTTTACCGTAAAGAGGTTTTATTTTATCTGAAAGTCTGCAGAAAGCTTTACATCTACCTTTATCTTTCCAATAAAAAGCAAAATATTCTTTCCCTTATTCTTCCATTATTTTGTGCTATTAAAAATAAAAAATTAGATAGTGTATTTTGAATCAGTTGCCTTAGAGAGGGAATAATATATCGGTAATTTTAAATTACCTTTTTCTCCATTTATTTATATCCCAGGTTTAGTGGATTATTTTTTATGTTTTATATCAAATAGATATGTGTTTTTTGAATGTGAGTGGCTTGTGGGGGCTGTGTCGTTATTTAAAGTTTCTCTTACTGGGTTCTAATCTTTTTAGTATTAAATTAATTGAGACTACAAAAAAAAAATTCTGGCACTAACGTTATTTAGAGAGACGTTTTAGTATTAATTCATCAACAGAAAATAGTGAATGACAAAGTCGGTTGATAGTGTAATTAGATTGAAATTTATATCATTTTTAACATGACTTTTTAAGGAATATTTAATGACAGTATATCTAAACCCAATTGTTTTAATCACTGGAGCTACATCTGGATTTGGGTTAGCGACGGCGAAAAAATTTGCTCAACATAGGTACCCATTAATTATTACTGGTCGCAGAGAAGAGCGACTAAAAGCATTGAGTGAAGAACTCGAGCTATTAACGGATGTTTTTTATTATTCGTTAGATGTGAGAGATAGTGAGCAAGTAGCGAAGTTCATAGAAGCAATACCTGAAAATTTTAAACAGGTTTCAATTTTAGTTAACAATGCAGGATTAGCATTAGGAGCAAGTTCAGCAGCTGAAGCTTCATTGAGTGATTGGCATACGATGATCGATACTAATGTCACTGGATTAGTTAATGTGACACACGGTTTATTACCTATCCTTCAAGAGCAAAAAACAGCAAGTATTATTAATTTAGCAAGTATTGCCGCTAACTGGGCTTACCCTGGTAGCCATGTTTATGGCGCAAGTAAAGCGTTTGTAGCTCAGTTTTCTAGAAACTTACGCAGTGATTTTGCAGGGACTGGTGTACGAGTGACTAGCTTAGAGCCTGGATTATCAGAAAGTGAATTTAGCTTGGTTAGATTTAAAGGTGATCAAGATAAGTATGACCAAATTTACAATGGCACAAATGCCATTCAGCCTGAAGATATCGCTAATATTATTTTTTGGATTGCAGAGCAACCAGCACACATCAATATTAATAGTTTAGAAGTTATGCCGACGTCGCAAGCTTGGGATAACTTCAAAATAGTCAAAGATAAGTAAGAAATATTGGTTAGTAGTAAACATAAAAAAAATTTATTTAAATAACAAATGCTTAGGAGTTACATATGATTATCGGCGTACCAAAAGAAATTAAAGTTCATGAATATCGCGTAGGTATGACGCCTGCAAGTGTTAAAGAAGTAACTGCTGCTGGACATGTTGTTTATATTCAAAAAACAGCTGGTTTAGGCATTGCTTGTAGTGATCAAGAATACATTGATGCAGGCGCTGAAATATTAGATACAGCAGAAGAAATTTTTGCAAAATCTGAAATGATTGTAAAAGTGAAAGAGCCTCTAGCTGTCGAACGTGCAATGCTTCGCCCTGATCAATTGTTATTTACTTATCTTCACCTTGCCCCTGATCTTGCACAAACGGAAGATTTAATTAAAAGTCAGGCTGTTTGTATCGCTTATGAAACGGTAACGAGTAGCAACGGAAGTTTACCCTTATTAGCGCCTATGTCTGAAGTCGCTGGTCGTATGTCGATTCAAGCGGGTGCTTCGTGTTTAGAAAAATCGAACGGCGGTGTTGGTTTGTTATTAGGCGGAGTTGCTGGTGTTGCGCCTGCTAAAGTGGTTATTATTGGTGGTGGTGTTGTTGGTTGTAATGCAGCACAAATGGCAATTGGCTTAGGTGCTGATGTTACACTTTTAGATAACAATATTGATACTTTACGTAAAATAAATGCACAGTTTGGTTCAGCGATTAAAACTGCCTACTCTAATAAATATAACCTAGAATCATTAGTATTAGATGCTGATTTAGTGATTGGTGGGGTATTGATCCCTGGTGCTGCTGCTCCTAAATTAGTCAGTGCAGAAATGATTAAAGCAATGCGTCCTGGTTCTGCTGTTGTCGATGTGGCTATTGACCAAGGTGGTTGTTTTGCAACGTCAAAAGCAACAACACATTCAGAACCAACGTACATTGTTGATGATGTTGTACATTACTGTGTTGCTAACATGCCTGGTGCTCTTGCAAGAACTTCTGCATTTGCATTAAATAATGCAACATTACCGTATATTTTACGTCTTGCTAAATTAGGATATAAAGACGCATTATTAGCTGACCTACATCTTAAAAATGGTTTAAATGTAATACACGGAAAAGTGACTAACTTAAGCGTCTCTGAAAGCTTAAATATTCCTTTTGTTTCTCCAGATGAAGCGCTTGCTTCACCTTATATTGCATCGAGTGTTGCAGCTTAAACTTTAGATTTAACCTCAATAAAAACGCCATTTAATTATTTATTAAATGGCGTTTTTATTTTTTTAAGTTTTTCTAAAACTTATTATTTACTAATCTTCACAACAACACGACCACGTACTTTGCCTGAGATAAGTTGTTCGGCAGTTGTGATTGCATCATCTAAAGCAATTTCATTTGCAATATCATCAAACACTGCTACATCTAAAATGTCTGCAAGACGTTGCCATGCTTCAACTCGGTCAGCGGTTGGACGCATTACGCTATCAACTCCAGCTAAAGTTACACCACGCAAGATAAATGGCATGACTGTCGCAGGTAAATCCATGCCTTGTGCTAAACCACAAGCTGCTACAACACCACCGTATTTTAAGCTTGCACAAATATTAGCAAGTGTATGACTGCCCGCTGAATCAATGGCAGCTGCCCAACGTTCTTTTGCTAATGGACGACCTTTTTCTGTTAATGCCGCACGATCAATAACATCTGTTGCACCTAGTTTTTTAAGGTATTCTGCTTGGTCAACACGACCTGTTGATGCAATAACTGTATAACCTAGTTTTGATAAAATTGAAATTGCAAAGCTACCCACACCACCATTAGCACCTGTTACTAGTATTTCGCCACTCTCAGGTGTGATACCATTTTTTTCAAGTGCAATCACGCATAACATCGCAGTGTAACCTGCTGTACCAATTGACATAGCTTGACGAGGAGAAAATGCTTTAGGCAATGGAATTAACCATTCACTTTTTAAACGAGCTTTCTCAGCTAAACCACCACAATGTACTTCACCTACACCGTAACCATTTAATAAAACACTATCGCCTACTTTAAATTTATCATTATCACTTTGTTCAACTGTGCCGACTAAATCAATACCAGGAATCATTGGAAAGCTACGAACCACAGGGCCTTTTCCGGTAATGGCTAATGCGTCTTTATAATTTAATGTACTGTATGCAACACTAATAGTAACATCACCTTCAGGTAGGACTCTTTCGTTGATATCTTGAACTGATGAACGGTAACCTTGCTCGTCTTTTTCGATTAAAATACCTTTGAACATGTTATTTTCCTCTTTTAAATTGATTTCTATTCTTAATGATTAAAGATTTTTATCTTGGTAAACCCGCAATAAAATGATTGAAATAGTTATCTAGTGGTTTAGAACTTTGCACTAACCTTGTTCGGCTTACTGCTCCCTCCCAACCAATCCAGAAACTCTCAGCCAGTTGATCACAATCTGCTGTTGTCGATAAATCGCCACTGACTTGCGCTGATTTAAGGCAGGTTGCTACACGTTGTTGCCAAGAAATAAATATATCAATTAAGATCTGTCTGAAATTTTCAGGCAGTAAATCAACTTCTTGCCCCAAATTACCTACTAGACAGCCACGTTTGAATTGGTGGCGAGTAATTCCCGATTTTGCGCTTTCAACAAAGTTGCTGATGCGTGTTAATGGCGGGTAAGTATCATCTAATAAATAAGTGTCCAATTTTTTTGCAAAGTAGTTTGCATAACTTTCAATAACAGCAAGTCCAAAGGCTTCTTTATTTTTAAAATAGTAATAAAACGATCCTTTAGGTACGCCTACTTTTTTTAAAATAGGTTCAATGCCCGAGGCAGCAAAGCCGCTTTCAGTTAATTGCTCAAGACCACTGCGAATTAATTCTGCTCTAGTATCACGGTTTTCATGTGTACTTTTAGGTGGTCTACCACGACGTGGTTTTGTTATTGATAATGTCATGTTTTATATAATAGACCGATCGTCTAGTTAATTGCAATTAATTTCTTTTTAAGTCTTTTTGAAAACTACTTTATAGGGAATACATTAGGTAGGACAAAGTGATGAAATGAAGGTCTCACGAAGAATGAGATCTTTATTATTTAACCCCAGTATCTTGGATAATGACGTAATGGATTGTTAGATAAGTTATTAATAATTAAGGAAATCGCTAATAAAATAATTGATCCTGTTGCAATAGGGGTTATTACAAACATATAGCTGATACTGTGCACTTGAGAGCTACCAATAACAGCAATCAGTGCTGTAGCCCCCCCCGGAGGGTGGATTGTTCGAGTGAAATGCATTGCCATAACGGAGAACGAAACTGCTAATGCGCCAAGTACAGTAATATCAAAAGGGAAAAACTGATATACAGATACGCCAATAAACGCTGAAATTACATGCCCGCCCAGTACATTGCGTGGTTGAGAACATTCAGCTTGAGGAACACCGTAAATTAATACTGCTGAAGCACCAAATGAGCCCACTAGAAATTGACTGTTCAGTAGATCAACCTGTGAGTATTTACTTAAAATAGAAACAAGATAAATACCTATAAAAGCACCTAACCAAGACCACATTATTTTGCTAAAGGGCTTTCTTTCAGGACATTGTTCAGTGGCCTTCATTCTTGATAAAAAGGTTCTAATAATCACTTTATTTTTGTACTTCATCAGCTGACCTTTTGGTCAAATTATTTTCACGCAAGTGTATTTTTATTTTTTTCCATGAATAAATAACTATAACTTCTAAATAATAGAAGTAGGGGAGAAAGTATTGTGACCCACTTATTTTTGAATAACAAAAAATTATGATTAAGATAATTATTGATAATTTAAAATGAGGAATTAATCCGTGTATATTATTTTTTATTAAAATGAATACTCATACGTTTTGCATCATATTCATGTTAATTACGTATATTGACTAAGGAAATAATTAATGACTAATTCACTATTTCAACCGTTACAGTTAGGTAAACTTTCTCCCAAAAATCGTATTGTTATGCCACCGATGACACGATCTCGCGCTAGCCAACCAGGCAATGATGCTAATGAGATGATGGCTACATACTATGCTCAACGTGCTTCTGCGGGATTGATTATTGCTGAAGGAACGCAAATTTCAGCAATAGGTCAAGGCTATGCTTGGACTCCTGGTATTTATTCTAGTGCTCAAATTACTGGTTGGAGAAAAGTAACGGATGCAGTACATAATAAAAATGGAATTATTTTTGCTCAGCTTTGGCATGTTGGACGTGTAACTCATCCTGATAATATTGGTGGAAAACAACCTATTTCCTCATCTGCATTAAAAGCTGAAAATGTAAAAGTGTTTGTGGATAACGGCAAACAAGAGCCGGGATTTGTAGATGTAGTTGAACCAAGAGCAATGACTAAAGAAGATATTAAGCTGGTGTTAGAAGAGTATCGCCAAGCTGCATTAAATGCGATTGAAGCAGGGTTTGATGGCATAGAGTTACATGGTGCAAATGGTTATTTAATTAATCAATTCATTGATTCAGAAGCAAATAATCGTACTGATGAATATGGTGGTAGCATTGAAAATCGTTTACGTTTTTTAGGTGAAGTTGTTGCTGTGATGGTTGATGCTATTGGTGCTGACCGAGTGGGGGTTCGTCTTGCTCCATTTACTTCATTAAATGGAACGATTGATGCAACACCTGTTGAAACTTATAGCGCAGCTGCTGCCTTATTGAATACTTACCATATCGCATACTTACATATCGCAGAAGTGGATTGGGATGATGCACCTGAAACACCATTCGCATTTAAGCAAGCTATACGTGAATCATTTAAAGGAACACTTATTTATGCAGGCCGTTACGATGCTAAAAAAGGTCAACAAGCCATAGATGATGGTTTAGCCGATATGATTGCTTTTGGTCGTCCGTTTGTAGCCAATCCTGATTTAGCAAATCGTATTAAACATGGCTACCCATTAGCACAACATGATCCAAATACGTTATTTGGTGGTGGAGAAAAAGGATTAACTGATTATCCAGAATACAAAGAATAGAACAGTCTGTTATTCTAATTATTAAGCTGTCAGTTGCTATGAAGGTACTGACAAATAAAACGTAGAAATAATAAAACAGATAGGAAGATATTATGATCATTTTGCATCACTTAAATAAATCTCGTTCTAAACGTATTATCTGGTTGTTAGAAGAACTTGAGGTGGAATATGAAGTTAAGCCTTATCAGCGTGATAGCGTGACATTTTTAGCTCCACCAGAATTAAAGCAAATTCATCCTTTAGGTAAATCACCCGTCATTGAAGATGATGGTTTGATTGTGAGTGAGTCAGGTGCAATTACTGAATATTTAATTGATAAATATGGTCAAGGTAAACTTGCTCCTAAGCGTGGCACTAATGCTTATATTGAATATTTACAATGGCTTCATTTTGCTGAAGGTTCCGCTATGTTACCGCTACTGTTAAAATTATTTGTGACTAAAGATGGCTGTAAAACAAACTTTTTAGCAGATTATGCTGATGCTGAATTATTGAAGATCTTAAGTTATTTTGAGCAAAGCTTAACAGGTAAAACTTACCTCGTAGATGAACAATTAACCGGCGCAGATATCATGATGTCAATGATTGTTGAAAGCTTAGTAAATAATGGTTCAATAGAAAACTTTAGTAACTTAAAACGTTATGCTGCACAGTTAACAACTCACGTCGCATTGCAAAAAGCGGAACAAGTAGAAATAAATTATTCATAGTATTTTATTTTTTATAAATACTAAGTATGTGGTCTTAATCAGCAAAATAGATCCGATGTTTACTGTGATTTATATATAAAGAAATTGATTTTATAAGTAGGCTCATTTTTTAGAAAATGTGTCTATTTTTTTATCATTAAATAAAAAGAGATGCTTAAGGTATGAGTGGTTTAATACTTACATTTTATTTTTAATCATTGATTTTATTTTATGAGCCTTTACAAAATGATCTAGCTGGTGGGTTTGTATCCACCAAGTTGCTGCTTCCATGAGTAATTCAGGATCATCATTTTTATTAGCAAAAAAAGCATAAAACGATAAACCTACATCATCACCTTTAGTGGCGATTTTTTTATTACATACTTCGATGATTTTTTGCCTTAAAGCTTCTCTCATTGTTTACTCATTTTTTGAAGTAGGGAATAGTAATGTAATTGTTAGAAGTGTGCCTTAAAGCGGTTTCATCTTAAAACAAATATTGACTTATAGTCCGGACACTATAAGATGTCTGCAGCAGAAATAAAGCCTTTTGTTTACATTCTCCATTTCGTTGTTTTATTAATAATACCTCGCTCTGTAGTTTTTAAGTTCCAGTCTAATTTTACGCTATTCAAGCCTCTTTTGAAGGCAATTTTTATTAAAATTTACAGGATATTATTATGTCTAAAGTTCAAGGTACAGTTAAGTGGTTTAACGAATCTAAAGGTTTTGGTTTCATCGAGCAAGCGTCTGGTCCAGACGTATTCGCACATTTCAGTGCAATTGCTAGCGAAGGTTTCAAAACTTTAGCTGAAGGCCAAAAAGTAGAATTCACTGTAAGCCAAGGTCCTAAAGGCCCGCAAGCAGAAAACATCGTAGCTCTTTAAGCTGTGATGCGTTAATCCTCTAAGGATTAACAATTCTTTTAGAAAATGGTAAATCCGAAAGGATTTACCATTTTTTTTTCTTAAAATTTTTATAAAAGTTGTTACAAGAATTATCTCGCACATAAATGATGTGCGAGTTTTTGAATTTGGTTGTATAAGAGATATTACTGAAAGGCTGATAAGGTTAGAGGAAACCTTATACTGATTAATGCATGTAAAATAATTATTCAGTGCTGATATTATCTAGTCAGACTGAGTGTTTAACCGAGCTGGGCTAACTCTGCTCTTGTTAAAAAAGTGTAGATGTTACTTTTTATTTATTCTTTTGCTGTATCTTTCTGTTCAATTACTTGTTGTTCTTCTTTATTTTGTTGGAACCAAAATCTTTTTCTGCCTGTTGAGCGAGCCATATATTTCCTTAATGGTGTATTTATAATAATCACACTAATTAGCTGAGCTATTTTACTTGTTAAAATAATTTACTTTTTCGTTGTAAGTTTGGTAAAGGGAACAACCATTTATTTCAACTTACGCCTTAAATTAAACTATTTTTTAATGTAATTGTTATTAAATTTTTTATTTCATTTTTTAAAATGAAGATTGATAATGCAACATTGCATAATGCTAAAAATAGAATGATTGAATGAATTGATGAAGCTAGAGGAATACTAAGGACAACGGTAACGATGTAACTGAGGATAACTTGGACTTTATATTGACATTAATGATTTTTTAAAGCGATGTGCATGATAAGTCAATATTGAATAAATAGATAGTCTTAATTGTTTTATTTGCAAGCATCTTGTGATCAGTACTTCTAAACTCATTAAAAGTACTGATTTTTTATTTGCAATCAAACTGTACGGTAAATTATTTATCTTCTAGTGTTAACCAATTAACAGCTACACCTGCTTGATTAAACATCTCTTCACTTAATTTAATTTTATCTGCCCAACGGGATAGAAAGTCTTCGTTTTGAGCTGGGCAATGTACCGCTTTAATACCTGTTTGAATAATTTTGGCTGCACAGTTAGGGCAAGGAAAGTGTGTTACCCAGATTTCACAGCCACTTAAATCTCGTTTAGCATACAGAATGGCATTTTCTTCTGCGTGTAAGGTTTTAAGTAATTTTATTTCTCGATTATCAATTTCAGCACTATCAGAAATACCTTGTGGATAACCATTAAATCCTAGTGATACGATCCGATTATGTTCTGTGATCACTGCGCCCACTTGAGTTGAAGGGTCTTTACTCCATGAAGCGACAAGCTCTGCCATTTGAATGAATCTTAGTGCCCATTTAGAAATCATTTTTAAAGTAATCCTTTGCCATTAAGTAGATAGTTATTGTGCTGAACAGTTGTCTTAGATACAAGTTTAATTCTTAAAATATTGAATGATACTTGAGTAATTGAAATATTTTGATGGGCTAAGGGGGCAGTTAAAGGTTGAATCTGGAAAATATTAAAAAAGCCAGTTACAAAGTAACTGGCTAAGGGGCCATATAAAGCGTGTCGATTAGTGGTTATGCTGATCAGTGCCTTTCAATGCTTGATAAATTTGTACATAGACTTCTTGCCCTGTTGCTGGACGAGGCACTATTTCAAATGTCTCATCAAACTCAACTAATGAACCGAGTAGTTTATTTAAGACTGTTTTATCGCCTTCTAATGTTGCCTCTTTTGATGCAAGTAAATCTGTTAATGTACTTTGCTGTAAAATAATCTTTGTTACATCGTTACGGTTAATGATTAATGTCGCATCTGCTTTTAATGGATTATCTACTTTAATATTATTTAAATTGCCGTTAGACATCTCTACAAAATAGGTTTCATCACTATCTGGTAACGTTACATTTAATGTAAATGGCGTATGCTGTGCTTTAATTGAGTCTACTTTTACCGCCATGAAGTCCAACAGATTTTCAATGGTCATCTCTGCTAGTACGTCAGCTGAAGCACTTTTGGGGTTACCAGGCATCGTCCCAATACGTAACTCTTGAGCGCCGGTTAAGTAGGTATTTCTCCAACCAGCTCCTTCTGATTGATAACCTAATTGCTCATAGGTATCTGCTAATAATTGACGAGCATCTTTATTCGTAGGCTCTACTTGAATAACTTTATTCAATGCGGTTGCTACAAAGCGATACTCACCTTTATTAAAGTCTATTTGTGCTTTTTGGAGGATCATATTGCTTCCCCCCATGTATTCTACAAATTTTGCTGACTCAGCCTTAATTGGTAGGGGATTAAGGTTTGCAGGATTCATATCAAAGTAACCTAAATACATATTATATACAGCACGAGCATTATGAGAATAAGTCCCGTGGTAACCATTTGTGTGCCAGCTTTGTTGAATGCTATTTGGCATTACTTCGTAAATTTTGTCTCCTAGATCCTGCATAACATAACCGTTATTTGCTAAACGTAGTGTTTGATTATGAGTGAATCCATACGCATCACGTTGCATTTTAAGGTAATCTGAAATCTCTCCAGTTCCCCAAATAGGTGCAGAATGAGAAGCAAATAATACGTCTGTTTGATTACCCCAAGTTACTAGCATTTCATTGATTTTTTTAGACCACTTTAAAGAGTCTCGTACTTTAGCACCACGTAATGTATAAATATTATGCATACCTTGATAAGTGAGTTCGCCTGTCCATAGCGTTTTCATACTAGGAATGTAGGTGACCATTTCTGAAGCTGCTTCAGTACCAGATGCATCCATAAATTGCATCTCTAAACCATCGATTACTAAGGTCTCAATTTCTTGTTGATGATTTAATTCATAGTCTGGTAATACATAGGTAATTTCGCCTTTAGATATACCCTTTGCTAATGCTGCATCGACAATACCATGCTCATGGCGGCTTAACGTTGCACCGTATTGATATGCTGCTCGGCGTGACATTGCATTACCCGCTAAAACATTTTCATCCACAATTTCTTTGGTAATATGTTTTGAACCGTATACTTTCACTTCTGGAAAGGCTTGTTGAATTGCACGCGAGCCACCAAAATGGTCTGCATGGGAATGTGAATAGATCATCGCAACGATCGGTAAGTTTCCATCTTTAGGTACATTATCTTGAAAGAATTTCAATGATTGCGCTGCTGATTCTTTCGTTAATAAAACGTCGTAAACTATCCACCCTCTATCACTACGAATGAATGAGATTGAAGAAAGATCGGTTCCTCGGACTTGATATATTTTCCCAGGAACCACTTCATATAAACCTGTCGCAGCTTGATTTAAAACTGCTTGGCGCCATAGTGACGGATTAACTGAGTCGGGAGCTTTATCTGCATTGGCGCTATCTGAATCTATAAAGTTAAAACTATTACGAATGATATCCCCTGTTTTTGAGTCAAATTCAGCAATTAGTCCTTTGTTATTATTTTCAAAGGCACGTAGATCTTGAAAATTAAGTGTTTCAGCAAATTCTTTGTTGTATTTAATGGTTTCTTGAGTTGCTTTCTTACCACCTTGTTCACCAATATTACTTAAATGTGCATGGTCATGATCTGCTCCCATGACAGTAAAAGAGAATGAAGAAATTAAAATCGCTAATGTTGTTTTTTTCATAGAAGCACCACTTATCTGAGTACAAAGTTAAATATCAATAAACAAGGTTTTAATGAGTGACCTTGCTGCAATGAGGTCACTATAAGTGGATTTTAACTATTGATGAACAGGGGTTAGGTTATGATTTATATAAGCAGTGTTTATACTAGTGTGTTATTTAATTTTGCTTTAATGCTATTGCGTAGTTGCTGATGAATGGGATCTTTCATAAAGCGTTTATGATAAATCATTTGATAGTGAATAGAATTGACTTCAAATGGAGGTGTTAATATTTGCAGGTTCAAGGCTATTGCTACCTCTTTTAAGCCTTCTGGAATGGCTGCAATATAGTCGGTGTTTTGTAATGCCAGTAACATATTAGCAGGGCTTGAAACTTGAATTTTAATATTACGATCTCGCATTATCGGTGTTTTAGATAAAAACTCTACTGCACGCATATTATGGCGTAACAACTTCATCGCAACATGCCCTGATTCTCGGTATTGATCTAAGGTGATTTTGCCTTGAATGGTGGGATGACTTTGACAGCAAACGAGTAAAATATCTTCTTCATAGATGGACTCAAAACAAAAACCGTTGTCTTTTTGAGTGGTATTTTCAATTGCTAAGTCAATTTTACGCATTCGCAATTCATTTAATGTTTCTTCTTCATCATTACCTGCTTCAATAAGTTGAATATCGGGTAGGTCGATTAACTTTAATAAGATGCTTTCTGGTGCATTCACGATAAATCGTTGTTGATGTGTCAGTGCGTTATCTACTACATCGATGACTGATGAAATTTGTAGATAAAACTGATGTGCACTGGTAGTTGCTGTTAAATTTCGACCACTACGAATAAATAAAGGATAGCCTAGATGATCCTCTAAGCGCTTAATTGATGCGCTGATTGCAGGTTGTGATACATCTAAATCATTGGCTGCTTTTGTAAATGAATTAAATTCGTAAACCTTAATAAAAGGTTTTATTAAATTCATATCAAACTCATGCATTGAGTTATTCCTATTCTTTTCTGGAGTGCCGAACAATAGACTAACAATAACAGATTGTTAATAAAGGATCTTAAATCAACTCATCGTTTACCAGTTCTTTTGTTATGTTTAATTGAACGCTTTATTAAATTTTTTCGAATATATTTAATCTTGGTGGTTTTATATAATCTTCTTCACATATTGAAGGGGGAATACATGACCACGACTATTACTAAAGCATCACTTACTAAAAATCATATAATATTCATAGTATTAGGCGTGTTATGTTTGTCTCCAATTATCTCCTCTCCTATTGCATTAGTACTCGGTTTTACTATCGCAACATTAGGTTTAGTCCCTGCAGAAATTAATACAGGAAAATTAACAAAAAAATTATTAGCGCTATCAATTGTAGGTTTAGGTTTTGGGATTAATGTAGATCAAGCCGTCCAAGCAAGTTCTGGTAATTTAGGTTTAATTGTAGGCTCTATTTTTATGACCTTATTTATGGGAACGGTATTAACTAGGTTATTTAAGATCGATTGTAAAATGGGGCATCTTATTGCTTCAGGTACAGCAATTTGTGGTGGTAGTGCAATTGCTGCCGTTGCTCCTGCAATCCAAGCTAATAATGAGCAAACGTCACACGCATTAGCCACGGTTTTCATTTTAAATAGTATCGCATTATTTGTTTTCCCATTGATAGGGCATGCATTAGGTATGAGCCAATATAACTTTGGTCTTTGGAGTGCGATTGCTATACATGATACTTCTTCTGTTGTTGGGGCTGCATCTGCTTATGGTGATGAAGCATTACAAATTGCTACGACAGTTAAGTTAGCTCGGGCTTTATGGATCATTCCTGTGGCTTTTATTAGTGCGCTTGTATTTAAAGGTGATAGTAAAAAAGTAACAATTCCAATGTTTATTATTTATTACTGTGTTGCTATCGCGATTGCGCATTTTTTACCACAGTTTCATGCTTTATACACAGGACTGTTTTTTATTAGTAAGCGTTTATTGGTGTTGTGCTTATTTTTGATAGGTTGTGGCATTACTATTCAAGCGATAAAAAGCGCAGGTTATAAACCTATGCTACTAGGTGTTTTATTATGGATAACCGTCGCCAGTGTTGTATTGGCTTATATTGAATTGTTTTAACTTTTCCAATACTAGAAGTTAAAAAGAGTCTAGTCATAATATGTCTAGACTCTAATTGCTATTCCTTTTATGCTATGCGAATAATTCTTATTTCGGTAGCAAAAATATGACAAAGTTTGATAAATCAATTGATAAGTCCTTAATAAAAATAGGGCTTAATAAATTACAACGTCAATTCTATAGCATTCGTAATAACAAAATATTTGAGTTATTTGTTATTTCAATCATTATTTTTTCTGCATTAATGATCGGTGCAAATAGTTACGAAATTTCTTCTACAACCTTAAGAGTGATGTCAGTTTTAGACATTGCTATTACTATCATCTTCCTTATTGAAATTGTTATTCGCTTTATTGGTGAGCCTAATAAGAAGCGTTTTTTCCATAATGCTTGGAATGTATTTGATACCTTTATTGTGTTGGTCAGTTTGATCCCTATTGAAGATAGTGAACTCGCCATTTTAGGTCGATTGGTACGTATTTTCCGTGTATTACGTATGGTTTCAATTATTCCCGAATTACGTATTTTAATTAATTCGTTAGTTAAAGCATTACCGCAGTTAGGTTATGTAATGCTATTAATGTTTATCATTTTCTATATATATGCTGCTATCGGAACCACATTTTTTGAAGCAATTAATCCAGATTTGTGGGCAGATATTTCAGTTAGTTTATTAACATTGTTTCGAGTAATGACTTTTGAGGATTGGACTGATGTTATGTATGAAACCATGGTGGTTTATCCTCTGTCATGGATATATTACCTAACTTTTATCTTTTTCACTGCGTTTGCTTTTTTGAATATGGTGATTGGTATTGTTGTTAATGTGTTAGAGCAGGAACGTCAATTAGAAGCGGATTTACTGAATGAAAATTCAGGTGAGCCGACTATGTCTGAATTAAAACAAGAACTAGCTGAGATTAAGGCTTTGTTACAGAAGGGGGGCATATAAATAAAGTTGATGGCTTATTTTTGCTGATAAGCCATCTTATTTATTAGATGCTTTTTCGTTACTTTCCCTATCTGATTGAGTGCTCGCAAAATAAAATAATAACGAAAATGCGAGTAATGAAAATGCAGCAGCAATAATGCCGTGGCTTAGTGTTGCTATGATCACTGACAGGATCACTAAGCTAATAATAAGTTGTGCTTTAAACATGAAATGTCCTATTTAATGCTTGGTTAGGATGCTTATTATTCACAAGCCAGAGCAAAAGTGATAATACAAAAATCGTCTAACTCATAATCAATTTGTATTATCTTTTAAATGCAGCCTTATATAATTGAACCGATTCAATAATGAAAACTTAATGCTGTATTCTTGTTGAATTAAGAGTGGAAATATCATGAGAAAAACAGATAAAAAAATAGAAAAAAAATTAAGAGATGCTTTAACGGAAGTTTGTGAAGTAACACTTAAAGATATTGTAGGATATGAATGGATAACACATAAGGTTAATTACCAGCAGTTTCCTGCTTCATTACATATTGAGTGTGCCTTTTCATCATCGCAGGTTGTTGAGCAATTAAAGCACTCTCAAGAGGATCTACGTTTACAAAATATCATTGCAGAAAAGCTTTCTTCGGTAGGTATTAACTTACAAAATGTTAATAAGCAGATAAAGATGGTTGTGAAATAGAGTGTTTTGAAATCAACTATTTTTTAAGGTGTTTTAATAAAACAGGGCCAGTAAATATGAATATTTACTGGCCCTGTTTCGTTAGGGATATAAGTTGTTATTAACCTTTGTAAATCTTAGGGTTAAATACATCTCGTAACCAATCACCCAATAAGTTAATCACTAATACAATACTGATTAATACAATACCTGGGAAGATGGTGATCCACCATGCGCCAGAGAATATATATTTGAAACCAATACTAATTAATGCACCTAATGAAGGTTGGTCTACTGGTAAACCAAGGCCTAAAAATGATAGTGCAGCCTCTGACATAATTGCATTTGCAACCTGTACTGTTGAGATTACTAAAATAGGCGATAAACAGTTAGGTAAAATATGACGGAACATAATACGCATGGATTTAAAGCCCATTACTTGTGCTGCTTCGACATACTCTTTTTTCTTCTCTGCTAATACCGAGGCTCGAATGGTACGTGCATATTGCGGCCATTCTGCAATACCAATAATGACGATTAATATCACCACTGCATATTCTGCAAAGAACTCAGCACCAAAACTTGCTTTAAAAATAGCGGTAACAATAATCGCAACCATCATGGTTGAAAATGACAGTTGTACATCAGCAAAACGCATTAAGAAACTATCAATACGCCCACCAAAGTAACCAGCAGATAAACCAATAACAATACCTAGTAGTAATTGTACCGCTACGGCTAAAAAGCCAATCGTTAATGATAGTCTTGAACCATATAAAATGGTTGATAAAATATCACGACCTTGATCATCAGTTCCTAGGAAGAATTGTTGTTCACCGCCATCTAACCACGATGGTGGTAATTCTGAGTCCATTAAATCAAATGCCGTCAAATCATAAGGATTTGTTGGTGAAATGATGGGTGCAAGTAAAGCTGCAATTAAAAACGTTAAGAAAACAGCAAAGCTAAACATTGCCACTTTGTCGCGTTTAAAGTGATAAATAAAATCTGAATTTTTAATTTGTTGCCAGCGTGATGGAGCAATATTTTCTTGAGTTACACTATTCATGTTATGCCCCTTTCCCTGTGATGTTGACGGTTGGATTAACGACACCGTATAACAGATCAACAATCGTATTAGTGACTACAAAAATAAGTCCAACAAAAATAACGTAAGCTGTAATTAATGGCGTATCAACGCGATTGATTGCTTCTAAAAATAAGAAACCAGTACCTGGCCATTGGAAAACGGTTTCCGTTAATATGGTGTAGGCAACCATAGTACCAATTTGAACACCACCAACAGTTAATACAGGTAACATAGTATTTTTAAGTGCATGTTGGTAATAAACTTTTTTCATTGCTAAGCCTTTTGCTGTAGCAAATTTCACATATTCAGAACTTAATGCTTCTAGCATTTCTGAGCGCACCAAGCGAATAAATAGCGGTAACATGATAGATGCAAGAGAAACACAAGGTAATACTAAATGTGCTAAACCCTCTCTTGTTAGATAACCTGTTTCCCAACCTAATACATTGATAGTTTCCCCTCGACCGTAGGAAGGTAGCCAACCAAGTTCAATGGAAAATACATACATTAATATAATGGCAGTTAAGAAAACAGGAATGGAAATACCAATACTACTGAATGCCATTATAATTTTTGTCCACACACTTTTGGGGTGGATCGCTGAATAAACACCAAGTGGAATAGATAACACGATAATAATTAGCGTGGCACCAAACACCAGTTCTAGTGTTGCTTGTAATTTATCTAGAATAACTTCTGTTGCAGGGCGTTTAAAGAAATAAGAGGTACCTAAATCACCTTGTACTGCATTACCAATAAAACGAGAATATTTAACGAGGTAAGGATCATTTAATCCCATTTCATCACGTAAAGCTTCTCTCTCTGCTGTTGATACGGATTGTCCTACCATCTCTCGAAGTGGATCGCCTAGATTATCTTGAATTGCAAATGCGACCAGGCTGATAACAAACATTACTATTAATGCTTGGAAAAGTCGCTGTACCAAAAAGGTAAACATCAGTTGTTTCCTATTAATTTAAATAACGACCCAGAAAATGGGTCGTTTTATTGTGGTTAAAAATGATTAATTAAATATTGATTATTTAACAACCAAGTCCCCAAAGTATGGGAAGTTTAATGCGTTAACGATAGGTGCTACATCTAAGTTAGATTTTGCGCCCCAAGCAAGGTTCTGCCAATGTAGAGGAACAAATGCGGCATCATTATAAAGGATTCGCTCAACTTCTTGTAACATTGCTGCACGTTTAGCAGGATCCGTTTCTGAATTTGATTTGTTAACTAATTCATCTACTTTAGGGTTTGAGTAATAACCACAGTTATAAGCTCCCTTACCTGTTTCTGCATCGCGTGTCATTGTTAAGAATTCACTTAAGTTTGCTGAATCTTCAGTATCTGAATGCCAACCGATCATCATCATATCTGCTGAACATTTATCAAATTCAGGCCAGTATTGTGCTTTTGGTAATGTTTTTAAATCAACTGTAATGCCAATTCGAGCTAGCATTGATGTTGTTGCTTGTGCGATTTGAGCATCATTAACGTAACGGTTATTAGGCGCCATCATTGTTAATTTAAAGCCTTTTTCATAACCAGCTTCTTTCATCAATTTTTTTGCTTTTTCTAAATCGTAACGAGGTACTAAGCTTGCATCGTAACCTGCGTAACCTTCAGGACCTTGTTGACCAGCTGTTGTTGCAAAACCTTTCATGATGCGTTTTACGATACCGTCATTATTAATTGCATAAACAATTGCTTGACGAACACGTACATCTCTTAATGCAGGGTTTGAATGTTGGTTCATTTGGAAAGTAATAATACGAGTACCAGGAACTGTTGTTAGCTCAAGGTTCTTAGAATCAGTTACACGTTGTTGGTCATTAGGAGCTACAGGATGAATTAAATCAACACCGCCAGATAATAAAGCTGCAATACGAGTAGCATTTTCTCTGATTGGAACCAATGTTAGTTTATCAACGTTACCCGGTGATTTTTTATCCCAGTAGTTATCAAAACGTTCAAATACAACTTTTACACCTTGTTCACGAGAAGTGATAGTGAATGGACCTGTGCCTGATGCGTGAGTTGATGCAAATGAATTACCATGTTTAACGATAACTGATTTATCTACGCCAGCAATTTCACCTGAATAGAACTTGCTATCCATTGGGAAAATGTAAGTTGCAGTTTGTAAAACCAATGGGTACGGTTTGAAAGAGATAATCTCAATTGTGTAATCATCAATTTTTACCATTTTTTCATATGGAGAAAATACCGCTTTAAAATCACCTGAGCTTTTTAGACGGTTAAATGTCCAAACTACATCGTCTGCAGTTAGTTTGTTACCAGAATGGAAAGTCACTCCTTTACGTAGTGTAAAACGGAAAGTATTGTCATCAATACGTTCCCATTTTTCTGCTAAACGTGGCTCAAAATCAAACTCTTTAGTAAAACGAACTAGCGGATCAAACAGCATATGCGACATCTGTAACACACCACCAGAAAGCTGCTCATGTGGATCTAATGTTACTGGGTCAGAATCATAAGCTACAGTAATATCCGCTGCAGCTGCTGAAAAGCTTAGGCCTGAGGCAAGCAATGCCACGGCTAGTTTAGTTTTAAAAAATTTCATTCACTACTCCTTGATGAAAATGATTTTAGATTGTTTTTGTTGGTTATGATTAAAATAAATATTAAATACTTGCTCGCAACCCTTTAAACTCAGGCATCAATGAAATTAGATGCTTGCTATAAGGGTCTTTAGGATTGGTAAATAATTGCTCACTTTCGTTAACTTCTAATAACTTGCCTCGTTGCATTACCCCGATACGGTCACACACTTGACGTATTACTGGTAAATCATGACTAATAAATAACATAGTCAAGTTGAGTTCATCTTGTAAATCTTTTAATAAGTTAAGGATTTGTGCTTGTACAGACACATCTAATGCCGATGTTGGCTCATCACAAATTAATAAACGAGGACGAGTTGCTAGTGCACGCGCAATGGAAATACGTTGACGTTGACCACCAGAAAATTCATGCGGGTATTTAACGCCTGCCATTCTTCCTAAACCAACATGATCTAATAGATCAAATACAATCTGTTGTATTTGCGATTCACTAGATGCTAATTTATGGAAACGAATTGGCTCTGCGATAATGTCATAAATCTTCATTCTAGGGTTCATTGAAGTATATGGATTTTGGAATACCATCTGCATTTGACGACGGAACGGACGACGCTCACGTTCAGATTTTATTGCAGTTAAATCAATACCTTCGAAAGTAATTTTACCTTCATTAGGTGGGTATAAACCGGTAATTACTCGTGCGATAGTTGATTTACCTGAACCTGATTCACCTACTAAACCAAAAGTTTCACCTTCATTAATGCTGAAGCTTACATTTTTGTTAGCTTGTACATACTCACGCTTACTTTCAAAGAAAGAATCTTTAGTGACAAATCGTAAACTGATATTTTCAACGTTTAAAAGAGGCCCTGTATAATCTCGCTGATCTTCGCTTTGACCTAACCAATGGTTTTTAATATCTAACGCTTCAAGTTCGTGCGCTTCTTCGATATAACTTACTAATGGGAATCTATCGAGCTTTCTATCTGAACGAGGTACTGCAGAAATAAGACTACGAGTGTACTCATGATCTGGGTCTCCTAGTACTTTAGCTGTTTCGCCAAACTCAACTAAATCACCACGATACATAACAGCTACTTTATCTGTAATATTAGAAACGACACCCATATCGTGCGTTACTAACATACAACCTACATTTTTTTCGATACACAGGTTACGAATAAGCGTTAAGATTTGATCTTGAATGGATACATCTAATGCGGTTGTTGGTTCGTCTGCAATAATTAAGTCTGGATCACCAGATAAAGCGATAGCAATAACAACACGTTGACGCATACCGCCAGAAAATTGATGTGGGTATTGTTTAATTCTTACTTCTGCTTCAGGAATACCAACTTGCTGCATTAATTCGATAGCTCGTTGCAGTGCTTCTTGATGCGTTACTTTTAAATTTGCATGAATTGTTTCAAGTAGTTGTTGCTCAACAGTAAAAAGAGGATTGAGTGAAGTCATTGGGTCTTGAAATATAAAGCCAATTTTATTACCACGTACTTCTCTCATCTGCTCAAGTGTAAGGCCTGAAACTTTCTCTCCATCTAAAAACACTTCACCATCAGCAATAACACCAGGAGGGCTTAATAAATCAATAATAGCATTACCCACGGTTGATTTACCTGCACCTGATTCACCTACTACGCCAACAATTTCACCACGTTCAATGGAAAATGAAAGTGCTTTAACGGCTGCATGCACTCCAAAGCGAGATGGATATTCAATACGTAGGTTTTTAACTTCTAATAACGACATTTAACGGACCTCTACTGGTTCTAACTTTGCTAAAACCTAGTGAATATTTACAGTTTTGTGAATAAAAACGCATATAATGCGTTTCTTTATAACTTAACGTAATAACATTATAACTTAATAGTATCGTAACCATATAGCCTTATTGCGTTTTATTATATGACGCATGTCAAAAATTTAATTGTTGTTGGAGCTCAATCGTTATTAAGCTCCCTTAATTGAGGCTTTTTTATAGACATAAAATATTTTATTGCTTACATATTTTAGCCAGATAACTATTTTTACGTAAGATTTCGATCCATTACTATTCAGTGTTATATTCATCCCTTTATTATCGAAGTTTATCTTGGGTTTTTTATGAAACATTCACAGGCTATTTTTTTACAAGAAATGGGGATCTCTCATTGGCAAGTAAGAAAACCAACATTATTCAAAGTAGAAGAAGAATTAAAAAAACTAAAGCTTTCGACCTGTAAATTACTCGTTATATGTACTGAACAAGATAAAAAACATGCTTTAATGCCTGCTATTATTAATGCTTTTTCTATTGAACAAGATAGCGTGAGTTATTGTTCTCTTGCTCAATTTGAGAATCATCAAGGTACTTTGCCCCAACTTATTTGGTCAACATTAGGAAAGGTTGAAATAGATGCAAGCCATCAAGTATTGCATTCACTACCTTTAGAGCAACTTGCTAAACATAAATCAGCAAAAAAATCACTTTGGAAACAGTTCTGTGCAACCCAGCAATAACACATTAGCGCGATCTATTATCGCAATGGCTATCTCTGATATTCCAGATGTTATTAATATCGAGTCTGTAGCGCATACGCATCCATGGTCAGAAAAGTTATTTTTAAGTAATTTTGGAAAACGTTATATTAATCATGTATTAATAAAGGATAACCAGATAGTCGGCTACTTTGTTGCTAGTTATGTCGCAGGAGAAGTTACGCTATTAAATATTGCCATTACACCTGAAGTGCAGGGGCATGGATTGGGGCAATACTTATTAACTTACCTAAAGCAATTTTCAGTAGAGTTAGAACAACAGGAAATTTGGCTTGAGGTAAGAGCTTCTAATTTACCTGCTATTAAGCTTTATCAAAAACTAGACTTTGTTGAAGTTGATATTCGTTCAGCTTATTACCCAACTGATAATGGTCGTGAAGATGCCATTATTATGTGTTGTTATTTATAAATAGCTATTTATCCTACTTATATTATTGGAAGTGTCATGATCTCAAAAAATCAGTTAAAACTTATTCACTCACTAGAGCAAAAAAAGCAACGTAAAAAAACGGGATTATTTTTAGTTCAAGGTGAAAAAAATGTTGGCGAGTTATTTGGATCTGATTTTGAAATAGTGAATTTATTTGCCACTGCTGAATATATTAATAAACAATCAGCACAATTAACCACCAATAAGCTCATAACTGTGACTATTGAGAGTAGCATTGAAGAGTTACAAAAAGCAGGCACATTAAAAACGAACAACAGTGTGATAGCTGTTGTAAAGAGCAAGCAATATTCAACGCCTGTGATCCAAGATAAAGAGTTGATTTTAGTCTTAGACCAAGTAGGTGACCCCGGAAATTTAGGAACCATTATACGTGTTGCTGATTGGTATGGAGTTAAGAAGATTGTTTGTAGCCCTGATTGTGCAGATCTTTATAACCCCAAAGTGATTGCAGCAACCATGGGGTCTTTTGTGCGTGTTCAAGTAAGTCATGCAGATTTATGTGAATATTTATCAGGACAAAGTCAGCCTATTTATGGTGCATTTTTGGAAGGGGCTAATATTCATAAGAGTACGTTAGAAAATAGTGCTTTTATAGTGATGGGGAGTGAGTCTCATGGTATTTCAGCCGCTGTTAGTAAATTCATTTCAGATAAAATAACTATTCCTAACTTTGGAGAAGCTGAGTCATTAAATGTAGCAATGGCGACAGGCATTATTCTGGATAACTTTAAGCGTCAGTAAGCAGCGCATTTATATAAAGTGCCAAGGTTTATTACATGCTCTTATTGTCTATGATGAATGACCATTAAATATTGTTTATTTATTATTCAAATACCTATTGACAAACGGTAATGATATTTATTATCATTTGCTGGTTGACAATGAACTTTCGCACTAAAGTTCGTCAGTGCTGCAGGTGACAGTCTACCTGTGAGATAAAGTGGTAAATTAATATTGCAGTCTATGAAGGCGGGGGGTTGGAGTAGCCTGCAATATTAAATCATCATCTACAGTTTAATTTCCTTATTACACTATCTATCATATAAATCGTTTTATTCTTCAGACAAATTTGGCACTAAAGTCGATTTACATTTCTTACATAAATAACGAGTACCTTTAGCAATATTGTTATGACGACGAATGGTTAATTGATGCTCTGCGCATAAGCAACGATAAGAAAATAGCTTCCCTTGTACGTCTTTAATATCTAATTGGTGTGTTGTATTAGCAGGTAATTTAAATACTTGTGTCATAACATGTTGCCATTCTTTTCCATGCGGACGTACTTTGCCATATAGCTGATAGGTGATCAGATGCGCAATTTCATGAGCAACAACTTGTTCGATGAAGATGTGTTTATTTTGTAAATATAAAATGGGATTAAATTTGATTAGGTTTTTTTGTAGATATGCGCTACCCGCGCTGCGGCCTCGTTGATTAAAAAGATACGTTGGACGAGGAAAAACGCGATCAAAAAAGCACTCGGCTAGGATGAAACAATTTTCACCTTTCACTGCGAGTGCTTTTTTATCTTCAAACGTTAGCATTACTCTTATTCGAACAGATTAAAATGCCGCTGCTTTAAGTGCTTCAACTTTATCTAAAGCTTCCCAAGGGAATTGCTCACGGCCAAAGTGTCCGTAAGCCGCAGTTTCTTGGTAGATAGGTTTAATTAAATCTAACATTTCGATTAAACCGTAAGGGCGTAAGTCAAAGTGCTCATTTACCAAGCTAACAATTAAGCTTTTTGCTACTTTCTCTGTACCAAATGTTTCAACACTGATTGATGTTGGCTCTGCCACACCAATCGCGTAAGAAACTTGGATTTCACAACGATCTGCTAGTCCTGCTGCAACAATATTTTTTGCTACATAACGTGCTGCATACGCTGCACTACGGTCAACTTTTGATGGATCTTTACCTGAGAATGCACCACCACCGTGACGTGCTGTACCACCGTAAGTATCAACGATGATTTTACGACCAGTTAAACCACAATCGCCTACTGGACCACCAATAACAAAACGGCCTGTTGGGTTAATATGGAATTTAGTACGCTCAGATAATAATTCAGCTGGTAATACTGGTTTGATGATCTCTTCCATTACTGCTTCAATAAGATCCGCTTGTTTAATATCTTCACGGTGCTGTGTTGATAATACAACGGCATCGATACCTACAATTTTACCTTGATCATAAGCAAAAGTTACTTGGCTTTTTGCATCTGGGCGTAACCAATCTAATTGACCACTTTTACGTACTTCAGCTTGTTTTTTAACAAGGCGATGTGCGTAAGTGATTGGTGCTGGCATAAATACTTCAGTTTCGTTTGTTGCATAACCAAACATTAAACCTTGGTCACCAGCGCCTTGTTCACGTGGGTCTGCACGATCAACACCTTGGTTGATGTCTGGAGATTGCTTACCTACCACATTTAATACAGCACAAGAATCAGCATCAAAACCCATTTCTGAACTTGTATAACCAATATCTCGTACTGTTTTACGAGCAATCTCTTCAATATCTACCCAAGCGTCAGTAGTAATTTCACCACCGACCATTACCATGCCTGTTTTTACATAGGTTTCACAAGCAACACGGGCTTTACTATCTTGCTCTAAAATGGCATCAAGTACTGCATCAGAAATTTGATCGGCGATTTTATCTGGATGGCCTTCAGAAACTGATTCTGAAGTAAATAAGTCACGTGACATGTGAACTCCTATTCGGACTAATTAACAAAATATGTTTGGATGTTTTTACATCTAGACGTCTATAGTACATTTTTTTGTGATGGATAACACCCTCTTATTTTTGTATAAGATAGAACTGTTTGCTGATTTTATTGACTAAAGACAATTAAAATGACTGTATATTGACCTAAAACTGCCTCGTATGGGTTATACTCGCTGGCATTTTATTTTTGCGGTTGTATTTACTCTGTTTAATCGAGACCCTTTATGCCTTTATTGCTTCAAGTCAAAATATTTTTTAGAAAACTGCTTATTTTTATTAATCATTTACCCCGATTACATTTTTGGATGGTCATTGGATTATTAATGTTTTTGCTGTTTATTAGTTTAATACCAGCAGAACTTAATCATGAGCAACCGATCAAACGTGAATTAACTTTACCTATCAGTGACGCTTTACAGGGCGAATACGCGATTGCAGAGCCTTTAAATGCAATCCGTGCTGATCATAATAAATTATTTCCAGATTTTTCAGGTAATCGTAATATTGATATCACTATTTCAGGTGGAGATACTTTAAGTGCCATTTTCTCTCGAGAAGGCATTTCTGCTGCGGTCTTGCAAGATTTATTAGAAGCTGATGCGGAGCATTTACGTTTAAGTAATCTATTACCAGGCCAAGAAGTACATTTATTAGTTAGTCCTGACAATCAATTGCTTTCATTAAAAGTCGTTATTGACCGCGTTCACACCTTAACCTTTGTCCTGAAAGATGGGGAATATATTTCGGACATGCAGGTGAAAGAAGGGGAATGGCGTAATAGTTATTATCATGGCAGTGTGACAGGCAGTTTTTATGTTAGTGCAAAGAGAGCGGGGTTAACAGGTAGCCAAATTCAACAAGTTTCAGGTGCATTACAGGAAAAATTTGATTTTAATCGTCAATTGCGTGCAGGTGATACATTCCATGTGTTGGTTGCAAAACAATATGTTGAAGGCGTTTATAGTTTTGATAGTGAAGTCTTAGCTATTCTTATTAGAACTCGTTCAGCTACTTATACTGCTTTTTTAAATGAAGATGGTCGTTATTACGATAAAAATGGCAAAGGTTTAAGCAAGGCTTTCCGTCGTTATCCAACTAATGGTAAACCTCCTCGTATTAGTTCACCTTTTAATCCTCATCGATTACACCCTATTACTAAGCGAGTAAGTCCGCATAATGGAACAGACTTTGCCGTTGTTGTTGGTACAAAAGTTCACGCAGTTGGTGATGGTGTGGTTATTCGTGCAGGTTTTCACCCTGCAGCAGGTAACTATGTTGTTATTAAACATGGTCGAAAATACACTTCACGAGTTTTACATTTGAGTAAAATATTAGTGCACAAAGGGCAACGTGTTGAAATGGGGCAAGTGATTGCTCTATCAGGTAATACAGGACGCTCTACTGGACCACATTTACACTATGAATTCCATGTTTATAATAAACCTGTGAACCCAATGACAGTGGATTTGCCTTTGTCACAAGAAGTTCCTAAGAAAGATATTAAAGCATTTAATAAGCGTCGAGATTCATCATTACGTGAGATGGGAGAAACACTGTCTGATTTGTAAATTTTGATGGTGCAATAAATATTAGATAATAAAAAACCAATCAAATATGATTGGTTTTTTTGTTTTAATCGACAACTTAAGCGTTATGATTTTATTGGTTATTTACGCTAATGTGTGATGAAGATGTACAACCTCTAATAGTTGATCTTCTCTTTCAAAGCGGCTTTCCATTACTTGACCTAACTCTGATAGATCTTGATCAAAACTTAATAAGGTTTGATCGGAGGCATTTTCAGCATAAGTATCATTGAAGTTTAATGCTGTATCTGTTGTTGTGGTGATCCGAGAATATAATTCTTGGGCTATTTTTAAATTCTCTTTACCGTCGAGCTTAGATTGCTCAATGATCTGTTCATACACTTCAAAATGTCCTGTTGAAGCATAATCTAATAATTGTTGGCAAAAATCGGTGATTAATTCTTGCTTTGGTAAGCTACGTTTTTCTTGATGATAAGGTGGTAGACCAGCTAATTCACAATATAGAATAACTAATTTTTGACGAGCAGCTAACCAGTTATCTAAAACAGTAAGAGTGCCACCCCATTCTTTTTTTGCTTGGTTAAGTTTGGTAAGCATAAAACCTCCTGTGAATAGAAAAAGCTAGAAATATAAGTAAATAAAATAACAGCATACGCCAACATGCTTGTAGTTTATATAGCATAAATAATAATTACTGTGAGCTTATAGCCATTGTAAAAGCATGAATTGTAAATATTTAGCATTGTCTATAAGCACATTAATTTAATGCTCAGTTTATGCTTATGTTAATTGCTTTCTATGACCTTCAACCGTTAATATCGGCAGCATATTTTTAAAGACGAGAAATTAGCATGACAGAAATGATAGCTGCAGATGAAAATGCTTGGTGGTTTATATTATCTGAAGGAAAATTAGTGGCTTTAGATAAAGGAGACTTTATTCCCTTTGGAAATATTGAAGAGTTACCTTTCCCTGAAGGCATCACTGCTAATAAAGTCTTATTAGGAAAATATCAGGAACAACCATGTTACCTCATTGAAGTTGAAAATAGTCTAGATGTTGGTTTAGGTGAATATGTAACCTTACGTTCGTTATTAGGGCGCATGGATGATCTGCTTTTTGATATGGCTGGTCGTGCATTTCAAATTTCGTTATTTTATAAAACGCATCAATTTTGTGGGCAATGCGGTCAAACAATGCAAAAAATTGATTGGGAAATTGCGATGAAATGCTACCACTGTCAGCATCGCACTTATCCTCGAGTCTCACCTTGTATTATTGTTGCTATTCGTAAACATAAAAAAATATTATTAGCGTTACATAATCGTCATCAAAAATCTGATCGTCCAATTTACACGACTTTAGCGGGGTTTACTGAAGCCGGAGAAACCTTAGAAGCTTGTGTTGAGCGAGAGGTATTTGAAGAAGTTGGATTGAAAATTAAAAACATTCAATATGTCACCAGCCAACCTTGGCCATTTCCACATTCATTAATGATGGGGTTTACTGCGGATTATGATTCAGGTGAAATCAATGTTGACCCTCATGAGTTAATCGCTGCTAATTGGTATGATATTGATGATCTCCCCCTTATACCAAGGCATGGCACCATTGCACGGAAATTGATTGAAAAAACACTAAAACGATGTCGTTAGTGATCACATATAATCGTTAATTAATACCGCGGAAATACATTTAAAGTGCTAGTATAAGCACCCAAAAAATAGGGCTAATGCAGCGTTTTGCTGGCTTTAACAGATAGAACAGAAAAGGTTACCAATGACTGAATTAAAAAACGATCGTTATATTCGCGCTTTATTAAAGCAAGAAGTAGATAAAACGCCAGTATGGATGATGCGCCAAGCAGGACGTTATTTACCAGAATATAAAGCAACACGTGCGCAAGCTGGTGATTTTATGTCGTTATGTCGTAATGCTGATTTAGCTTGTGAAGTGACTTTACAGCCTTTACGTCGTTTTGATTTAGATGCAGCAATTCTGTTTTCTGACATTCTAACTATACCTGATGCGATGGGTTTAGGTTTGTACTTTTCTGAAGGTGAAGGGCCTAGATTTGAGCGTCCAATCAGCTGCAAAAAAGACGTTGATAATTTGATCATGCCTGAACCTGAAGGTGAACTGCAGTATGTAATGAATGCGGTACGTACAATTCGTCGTGATTTAAAAGGTGAAGTGCCATTAATCGGTTTCTCAGGCAGTCCGTGGACATTAGCCACTTACATGGTGGAAGGCAGCGGTTCAAAATTTTTTACTAAAATTAAAAAAATGGCATTTGCAGATCCACAAATTCTCCATTCATTGTTAGATAAATTAGCAGATTCTGTGACTGATTACCTGAATGCTCAAATTGCTGCTGGTGCGCAATCTGTCATGGTATTTGATACTTGGGGTGGTATTTTATCTCCACGTGATTATAAAGATTTTTCATTACAATATATGGAAAAAATAGTGGATGGTTTAATCCGTAGCTATGATGGTAAAAAAATTCCGGTTACGCTATTTACTAAAAATGGTGGTCAATGGATTGAACAAATTGCTGACACCGGTTGTGACGCAATTGGTTTAGATTGGACAATTGATATTAAAGAAGCCAAAGCACGTGTTGGTTCTCGTGTTGCACTGCAAGGTAATATGGATCCATCAATGTTGTATGCTTCTCCAGAGCGTATTCGTCAAGAAGTCGCGACTATTCTCGAAGGCTTTGGCAGCGGTACTGGCCATGTATTTAATTTAGGGCATGGTATTCATTTAGATGTGCCACCAGAGAATGCAAAAGTTTTTGTTGATGCCGTGCATGAGTTAAGTACGCCTTATCATAGTTAAGACTACTGAGTTTATATTCGTATAACAAAAAACATGCTTCGGCATGTTTTTTTGTTTTCAGATGATTTTAATGTTTATTTTTGCTTTTTTATTCAACAAAACGAATAAAAATTATTTCAATTCGGGTAGAATGCCGCCCAAGTTTAACTTTTTAAAAAACTCCAGTCATTTGAGTTTTTCACCGATGAAAACATTAACCGAGGAATGTGGAAGATAATGGAAAATAGCCGAACAATTAAAAGAGCACTGATCAGTGTTTCTGATAAAACTGGTATTGTAGAATTTGCCCGTGAACTAGCAGATAAAGGTGTTGATATTTTATCAACAGGCGGCACTTGTAAGTTGCTTGCAGAAAATAACATTAAAGTAACGGAAGTTTCTGACTACACTGGTTTTCCTGAAATGATGGACGGACGTGTAAAAACATTACATCCTAAAATTCACGGTGGCATTCTTGCTCGTCGTGGTGTCGATGAAGCTATCATGGCTGCAAACGATATCGAAGCAATTGATATGGTTGTTGTTAACTTATATCCATTTGCTGCAACAGTAGCAAACCCAGATTGTACCTTAGAAGACGCAATTGAGAACATCGATATCGGTGGCCCTACAATGGTTCGCGCAGCGGCAAAAAACCATAAAGACGTTGCGATTGTTGTAAATGCTTCTGATTATTCTCGAATTTTATCTGAAATGAGCGAAAACAACGGTAGCCTAGTTTACAAAACTCGTTTTGACTTAGCGATTGCTGCTTACGAACATACAGCACAATACGACGGTATGATTGCTAATTACTTCGGTACTATGGTACCAAGTTACGGTGAAAATAAAGAAGGTGATGAGGAATCAAAATTCCCACGTACTTTCAATGCGCAATTCCAAAAGAAACAAGATATGCGTTACGGTGAAAACTCTCATCAAGCGGCTGCTTTCTACGTTGAAAACAATGTTCAAGAAGCATCAGTATCAACAGCAACACAGTTACAAGGTAAAGCATTATCTTACAACAACATTGCAGATACAGATTCGGCACTTGAATGTGTTAAAGAGTTCTCTGAGCCAGCATGTGTAATTGTTAAACACGCAAACCCCTGTGGTGTAGCAGTGGCAGGTAACATTCTTGACGCTTATGAAGGCGCTTACAAAACTGACCCTACATCAGCATTTGGTGGCATTATCGCGTTTAACCGTGAATTAGATGCTGCAACAGCTGAAGCAATTACATCTCGTCAATTCGTTGAAGTGATTATCGCACCCTCTGTAAGTGATGAAGCAGTTGCAATTATTGCTGCTAAAAAGAACCTACGTTTATTAGTTTGTGGCGAATGGGCTGATAAAACGACTGAGTTTGATATCAAACGTGTTAATGGTGGTTTATTAGTACAAGATCGCGACCAAGGTATGGTTGATTTAGCAGATCTTAAAGTGGTTTCTAAACGTCAACCAACAGATGCAGAAATGAAAGATTTATTATTCAGCTGGAAAGTGGCTAAGTTTGTTAAATCGAACGCAATTGTTTACGTTAAAAACAGCACAACAGTAGGTGTTGGCGCTGGTCAAATGAGCCGTGTTTACAGTGCTAAAATCGCAGGCATTAAAGCTGCTGATGAAAACCTAGTAGTTGAAGGTTCTGTTATGGCATCTGATGCATTCTTCCCATTCCGTGACGGTATTGATGCAGCAGCAGAAGCGGGTATTAGCTGTGTAATTCAACCAGGTGGTTCAATGCGTGATGATGAAGTTATCGCAGCAGCTGATGAGCACAACATGGCGATGGTATTTACTGGAATGCGTCACTTCCGCCATTAATTGATTTTTGCGTCGTGCTTTAGCTTGAACTCGGCGTTAAAAGTGCCCACTTGCAGTAGCAAGCTCCGCGCTTTTGCCTTGATTTCAAACTAAGTCACTTAGCAAACAACAATTAATTTTTGTGTTATTAAGCTATCAGGTAGCAAGCTCCGTGCTTTTGCCTTGATTGTTAGCAAAATGACTTAACACAAGTAAGATTAATAAATTTGAATATTATAGGCGAACTGTGGTTCGTCTTTATTGTTTTAGATAACTTATTTTTAAGGTTCCTATTATGAATGTACTAATTATTGGTAATGGCGGTCGTGAGCATGCGTTAGCATGGAAAGCGGCACAAAACCCACAAGTTGAAACCGTTTTTGTTGCGCCAGGTAATGCCGGTAGCGCACTAGAAAATAAAGTTAAAAACGTGAATATCGGTGTTGAAGATATCGATGCGTTAGTGGCTTTTGCTCAAGAAAATAATGTTGAGCTAACGATTGTTGGCCCCGAAGCACCGCTTGTTATTGGTGTAGTCGATGCTTTCCGTGAAGCTAAGCTTGCGTGTTTTGGTCCAACTAAAGGTGCTGCACAATTAGAGGGATCTAAAGCCTTCACTAAAGACTTTTTAGCGCGTCATAACATTCCAACGGCTTGGTACCAAAACTTCACTGAAATTGAGCCTGCTTTAGCTTACGTTCGTGAAAAAGGTGCGCCAATTGTAATTAAAGCAGATGGTCTTGCAGCAGGTAAAGGCGTGATCGTAGCGATGACGTTACAAGAAGCGGAAGATGCTATCCAAGACATGTTAGCAGGTAATGCATTTGGTGAAGCTGGGCATCGTGTTGTTATCGAAGAATTCCTAGATGGTGAAGAAGCATCATTCATCGTGATGGTAGATGGGACTAATATCGTGCCAATGGCGACAAGCCAAGATCATAAGCGTGTTGGTGATGGCGATACAGGTCCAAACACTGGCGGAATGGGCGCATATTCGCCTGCTCCAGTGGTTACACCTGAAATGCATGACCGTATCATGGAATTAGTTATTCGCCCTACGGTTGAAGGTATGGCTGCAGAAGGTAATACTTACACTGGTTTCTTGTACGCGGGTCTTATGATCATGGCTGACGGTACACCGAAAGTCATTGAATATAACTGTCGTTTTGGTGATCCTGAAACACAGCCAATCATGTTACGTATGAAGTCTGACATCGTTACGTTATGTTTAGCGGGTGTTAATGGCGAATTAGAAGGCATGGTTGCTGAGTTTGACCCACGTGCTGCTATTGGTGTTGTATTAGCCGCTGGTGGTTACCCTGCTGATTATACTAAAGGACATGTTATTTCTGGTATTCCTGAAGCAACTGAAGGCCTTAAAGTCTTCCATGCCGGTACTGCTGACAAAGACGGTAACGTGGTAACAAGCGGTGGTCGTGTATTGTGTGCAACAGCATTAGGTAATACAGTGACTGAAGCGCAACAAAAAGCATATGAGTTAACGAAGAAAATTAGTTGGGATGGTATGTTCCATCGTAACGATATTGCTTACCGCGCAATTGCACGTGAAAACAACAAGTAGGCTGATATTGATATCAATTACACTTATTTAATGTAATTGGCATGAGAGAAAATCTTCTCTAAATGTTAGCAACAAAAAAAAGCACCTTCGGGTGCTTTTTTATTCGCTAAACAAATATAATTATTTGTTTACAGATTCTTTAAGTGCTTTACCAGCAACAAAAGCAGGAACGTTAGCTGCTTTAATTTGAATGTCCGCACCAGTTTGTGGATTACGGCCTGTACGTGCTGCACGGTGATTAACTTTAAATGTACCAAAGCCGATTAGTTGAACTGGTTCGCCATCTTTTAGGCTATCAGTTACGCTAGCTAAAATTTGTTCTAGAGCTGCTTTAGCTTGTACTTTAGTTAGGTCTGCTTTTTCAGCAATATCTGCCACAAGTTGAGTTTTGTTCATTATTTGACTTCCGTTATTATAAAAAATGCATAAGAATTTAAATACATAATTAATGTATTGCATTCATTCCTTGCAAGTAAAGCATAATCACTATAAAACCTAATAAAGTGACAACTTATTTACTTTAATGTGTTAAAAATCACAAAATCATAGTGTTTGTAGACTAATTTTCTATTGTTGATATCCCGATGCTAGTGCTCTCAAGAGACTGTATATATTGACGAATTGACTTAATCAACTCAGGACTACGTTCATTATCCAGCATTTTTAGTAGTGTTTTTTGCACTTCTAATTGATCAATAAATAGTGGTTCGAGTAATAATTCTTCTTCATCAATTTCTTGATCGGTTTGTAATTCAATGAAGCTTGCGATGGTTGCGAAACTAGTTTGACTTGCATTTAATGCTTCATCTTTAGACTTTGTAGTAAAAGAATTAAAGATACAATTAACGATGACACAATAGTCGACCGCAGGATAAACGCCATAAAAGTCATAATCATTACTTTCTGGAATGATCGCATCAAAATTTTCTTCTTGGATAGTGAAATTAATTTTTGCCCCTTTTACAGTTAATTTTTCCCAAAAAAGCTGCAAAATATTATCTGCTGTAGTGCCATGTTCACTATCAATAGCTTGGCTAAACATTTTAAAATGAGTGATGTTTTGTTCTGCAAGTGCCATGCAAAATACGCTCTGCTGCCACGCTTGTAAATCTGTTAGTTGATTATTGATGGAAAGAGATAGCATAGTAGTCCTATATACAGCTTCAAAAGAGGTTAAGATTATAGGCTAATTTAGAATCTGTCTTTAGATATTTATCTATTTCGCTTTTAAATCAAAAGATAAGTGACTTTACTGTCATATAACAAAAAGGTTGGACATAAAAAAAGCGACTCTAAGAATCGCTTTTTTAAATTTCAAAATAGGTAAGAGTTTAGCCCATGCCGTATTTTTTTAATTTTTTGCGTAATGTACCACGGTTAATACCTAACATAGTCGCTGCACGCGTTTGGTTACCACGAGTGTATTGCATAATGATATCTAACATCGGCGCTTCAACTTCTGCCAATACTAATTCATATAATTCAGTGGTGTCTTGGCCATTCAATTTTGCCACATAACCAGATACAGCTTGACGTACTGAGTCACGTAGTGGACGTTGAGTTATTTGCCCTGTAGCAGGAATACTAGTTGTTGTTGTCAGTGCTTCTTGAGAAATATTTTGTTCAAACATGGGTATTAACTCTTTTAATTACAATTGATTTAAATAATTTTCTAATGCATTTAATTGCTCGCTAGAACATTCTATCGCATTAAATTTTCGCTTAAAATAACCTAACCTGTCTTGCTCTTGCAAATACCACCCGACGTGCTTCCTAGCGATTCGAGGTCCCATTACATCACCGTAAAACACATGCAAAGCTTGCACATGTTTTAACAATATTTCTGTAATTTCCATTTGTGCTAAACCTTGAGCATGTTGCCCAGTGTTTAGGTAATGGTTGATGTCGTTGAATATCCAAGGTGCACCTTGTGCGCCTCGTCCAATCATAATGGCATCAGCTCCTGTGTAATCCAGCACATACTTAGCTTTCTCAACAGAAGTTATATCGCCATTTGCAATCACAGGGATTGTTATATTTTTTTTAATTGTTTTTATTGTGTCGTATTCGGCTTCACCTTTATAAAGGCATTGTCGTGTACGACCGTGCACAGCTAGTGCTTGGATACCTGCTTGTTCAGCGATCTGTGCAATCTCTAATCCATTTCTATTTTCAGGATCCCAGCCGGTACGAATCTTCAAAGTCACAGGTACATCAACTGCATCAACAACACTTTCTAAAATAGCCTTCACTAATTCAGGGTGTGGTAACAATGCTGAGCCTGCTTTTTTCTTATTCACCTTTTTCGCGGGACAACCCATATTAATATCAACGATCTGAGCGCCTTGCTGTACAGACAATCGTGCAGCGTTGGCCATTGCTAGCGGCTCTGCGCCAGCAATTTGTACAGAACGAATACCTGATTCATCATGGTAATCCATTCGTAACTTAGATTTAGTGCTATTCCAAACACGAGGATTGGATGACAGCATCTCTGATACGGCCAATCCAGCACCTTGCTTGCGGCAAAGTTCTCTGAATGGTCGGTCTGTGACACCTGCCATTGGTGCTAAAATAAGATTATTGTCTAATTGATACTGTCCAATGCGCATATTCTAAGCGTTCTCTAAGTTAAGGCGGCGTAGTCTACGCATTTTTGTCGTCAGAATAAAGGTTAATAATTAAGCATTTTGTAATTATTTTGCTTGCAAATTGAGCAACACTTTGTTCTCAGTGATTTATAACCGTTTTAGATGCATTTAATTCCAGATAAACGCGCCCATTCTTCTTTGATTTTAGCCGTATCCATATCAAACCATTGACTATAAACAGTAATTAATTCTTCAGCTTGTTGTTCTAAAATGCCAGATAACGCTAAAGCTCCACCTTTTTTAACCAAACATTCGATACTACTAGATAATTCACGCAATGGGCCCGCAAGGATATTAGCAACAACCACATCAGCTACAATACCTTCTGGCACATCATCAGGTAAATAAAGCTCTAATTGTTCTGAAACACCATTACGCTCTGCATTATCACGACTTGCAGTGATAGCTTGTGGATCAATATCAATACCGATCACACGTTTTGCCCCTAGTTTAAGCGCAGCGATTGCTAAAATACCTGAACCACAACCGAAATCGATAACAACTTTATCTTGTAGGTTTTGTGCGTCTAACCAAGCTAAACATAATGCGGTAGTTGGGTGGGTACCTGTACCAAAAGCAAGACCTGGATCTAACATGACATTAACTGCATTTTCATCAGGCACAGGCTTCCAACTTGGGCAAATCCATAAACGTTCACCAAATTGCATTGGATGAAAGTTGTCCATCCATTCACGAACCCAATCTTTATCTTCTAATTGCTCTACTTTAAAAGCGAAATCTTCAGCAAGTAGGTTACTGCCTTTTAATAGAGCAATAACAGGTAACATGTCTGTATCAGCATCGTATAAGCCTGTGACATCAGTATCTCCCCAAAGGCGAGTTTCCCCTGGCATAGGTTCAAAAATGGGGGTGTCTTGCGAATCAGTGAAGGTTGCAGATAACGCTCCGTTATCCATTAATAATTCGCCAATTTGTTCAGCATTTACGTTACTGGCATTTAATTTAAGTTGGATCCAAGGCATGATTTTCTCTTTTTATTTACGTCAATAGATAGGGCGAAAGAATACAGGGAATTGAAAAAATAATATACCGCGGCTCCATCTATTAGAAATTGTGCGCGTAAGTTCAAAAATTATTCTTTATAATCGATTATTATAGATAGAAATTTTATGTTATTTTCATTGTAAAATATGATATCGAGCAAAACAGCGGTTTGTGCTGAAAGGATAGTTTGATGAACAAGATTGTGATTATTGATGATCACCAGTTGTTTTTATATGGCTTAAAGTTAACCCTAGAAAATGAAAATAATAGGGTCGTTACTTTTGATAGTCCGTTCAAAGCATTAATAGAGATTAAAAATATTCAACCTGATTTGATCTTAATGGATTTATCAATGCCTGAGATGGATGGGGTTGCCATGATGGATGCCTTAATAGAAGCAGAAGTTGCTTCTCCTGTGGTTGTGTTATCTGCCTGTGAAAATTACCAGAATGTTTATTATGCTTTGCAAAAAGGGGCAATGGGGTTTATTCCTAAATCTTATTCTCCACAGGAAATGTTATCGGCATTAGAAGTTATTTCTAAAGGTGATATTTTTGTGCCAGAGCATGTTGCTATTGAGATAGATAATATTGCAAACCTAGAAGTGAAAAATAAACAAGATTATCATTTATCTGATAGACAGTTACAAATTCTAAAGCTGATTTATGAGGGCAAAAAAAATAGAGAAATTGCTGATGCACTATGTATTTCACAAGATACAGTTAAGTTTCATCAAAAAGGTTTATATAATGCTTTGCAAGTGTCAGGCTCTTTAAGTCGTTTAAAAGCAGTTGAAAAAGCACTTGAACTGGGATTATTGAAAGCTTAACTCTTTCTACTATTTTAATACCTGTTTTAATAAAACTCTTAGTGAAGCGGGTTTAACCGGTTTATTTAGAACCTTATAATTAATTTCTTTTCCTATATTTTGTACTTCTTTTAACTTCCCTGGATCTGCTTCTCCAGTTAATAATACTGCGGGAATATTACTGCTTCGTTTAATGACTTTAATGATATCCAATCCAGTTTTTTGATTGGGCAAACGATAATCTGAAATCACTAAATCATATTGTGTTGTATTGTGTTTTTGTAACCCTTCTTCTGCAGTACTGGCACAATCAACTTGGTACCCCCAATTTTCAAGTAACATGCTTAAAGCACTTAAGATACCTTGATCATCATCGATTAATAATATTTTGTGATGAGGAGCATGATTAGCCACTTTATTAAAATCAAATTGCTTTGGAATATGTTGTGCGCTCTCTAAATTTAAGCTAAATCGACTACCGTGATCATTGCTTATTGCCACTATTTTTGTGTCACATAAAATAGCTTTACGTTGTGCTACAGCTAATCCAAGGCCAATACCTTTGCTTCTGTTATGCAGAGGGTTATCGGCTTGTGCGACTTCATCAAATAAATTTTCAAAAATTGAGTCGGGGATAGCTTGTCCTTGGTTCCATACTTGTAATAACACTTTGTCAGAATAATGGCGTACGCTTAATAGGATATAGGCTCCTTTCTTTTGGCTACCATGCACTATGGCATTACTCAGTAAGACTTCAACAATTTCAGTTAATAATCGTTTATCACTCTTTACTGCTAGTTCTGGGATGCGACTGATCAGTTGAATACCCATGGTAGATGCTTGGTATTGATATTTTTTGATTGTTGGTAATAACGCAGAGGTTAATGGAAATTCACTGATCGTTGGTGTAATTGCATTTCCATCTAAGCGAGCTAAATCTAATAAACTCGCTATCCAACGTTCTAATTCTTCTGATGAATGTTTAATGTTTTGAACTAACTTTAGGTGAGTTGTATTACTTAATTTATTTTCTAACAAACTGCTATACAGAGATAAACTACTCAATGGCTGTCGTATATCGTGAACAATTCGGTTTAAATAACGCCCGCTTTTTTGACTGAGTACTGTTGTTTTTTCAAACTTCTTCTCAACGGGATCTTCTTTTAAATTGCTATGACGAGATTGAGTGAAGATAGTGAGATAACATAATGTAATTAAAAAGGTGCTATTGAATAAAAAAACTAATGCATCTGTATTACCGATAAGTGAAGCAAATACATAACAAACCACTAATAAAATATTATTGATGACTAAATATGCAGTGTTGTAGGCAAATAAATAGGAATAAAAAAGTGGTAATAAGAGTACTAAATATAAGAAATTATTAAGCTGAGTTTGTTCTTGGAAGTGGCTATTAATAACAACAAATAACGTGATCATTATACTTGTTGTCGGGATAATTCGTTGTGCAAAAATATCTTTTTTATTAATAATGCAATGTAATGTTATTAAGCAAAATAATAGAATAATCAATGGGATAAATAATGGGGTTGTAAAAATAGGAGATGAATCGAATATAGTATAACTTTGGCCAATACCCGTTAAAAAGAAGAAAATAAATGAACAGACTATAGTGATATTAAAAGGGCGTAATGATTGCCATCTTAATTGTTGTTTTAATGTCTTTTGAACATCCATATTCAAATTCCAGTATTGTAGTAGATTGTTAGTATATACCTGACTTTATTTTAGGTAAAAAAAAAGCCCAACAAAGTTAGGCTCGCCTGTAATATGTCTTTTTATTACAAATGTTTGAATAAAAAATCCATTTAAATTGGCATTAAAGTGGGTTTACTACTATGCCTCAATTCCTTAAGACAAATATAGGATGCCTTAATTGATTTTAAAAAGTAACTACCCGAACGGGTAGTTTGTTAGCTCTATGTAGATAAAGTGTATTTCATTTTGTATTTTTAATGTTTCTATTATGTTTATTTTACAAAATGTACTGCACTTTGTAATGCAAATGAATAACCTTTCGCTCCCATCCCACAAATAACAGCACAAGCAATGTCTGATAAGTAAGAGTGATGTCTAAATTTTTCTCGTTTATGGATATTCGATAGGTGTACTTCTACAAAAGGAATAGCAACACCTAATAATGCGTCTCGAATAGCTACGCTTGTATGAGTAAAAGCAGCTGGGTTAATGATAATAAAGTCGATGTTTCCAGCACTTTCATGAATTTTCTCAATGAGTTCATATTCACGATTAGATTGTAGGTGTGTTAATTGAATGTCTAATTTGTGTGCTTCAATTTGTAGAGAATCAATAATATCTGTCAATGTTTGACTGCCGTAAACTTCAGGCTCTCTTTTACCTAATAAATTAAGATTAGGGCCATTTAATACTAGTACTTTCACTTTCTACTCCTTTTTAATATAGGCCTCATAAAAAAACTCCTCGAGAACAATCTTGCTATCGAGGAGTTTAGCGATAAAGCCGGCAATTGGCTACAACCCTAATGGCATTATTAGAACAATCAAATTAAATCTAAGTAAGCTCTTGATTCTCTTTGATTAGTTTATCAACCACACTTGGATCTGCTAGTGTTGATGTATCACCTAGTTGATCACTTTCACCTGTCGCAATTTTACGTAAAATACGACGCATAATTTTACCCGAGCGTGTTTTAGGTAATCCTTCTGCCCAATGTAAAATATCCGGTGTTGCAATCGCGCCAATCTCTTTACGCACCCATTGTTTTACTTCTGCATACAACTCAGGTGAAGAAAATTCGCCTGAATTTAATGTAACGTAGGCGTAAATGCCTTGTCCTTTAATTTCATGAGGAACACCTACCACGGCTGCCTCTGCAATTTTAGGGTGCGCAACTAATGCACTTTCAATTTCAGCCGTTCCCATACGGTGCCCGGATACGTTTAGTACATCATCCACACGGCCCGTGATCCAGTAATAACCATCTTCATCACGGCGAGCGCCATCACCAGTAAAGTACATACCTTTAAAGGTTGAGAAGTAAGTTTGTTCAAAGCGTTCATGGTTACCGTAAAGTGTACGCATTTGACCAGGCCAACTATCTAGCATAACCAAATTACCTTCAACAGCACCTTCTAAAATGGCACCATCATTATCTACTAATGCAGGTTGCACACCAAAAAATGGACGAGTTGCTGAGCCGGGTTTAAGATCTGTTGCACCTGGAAGTGGCGTAATTAAAATGCCACCTGTTTCTGTTTGCCACCATGTATCAACAATAGGGCAACGTTTATCGCCAATTTTCTCGTAGTACCATTCCCATGCTTGAGGGTTAATTGGTTCACCTACAGAGCCAAGTATTCTTAAAGAACTGCGGCTAGTTCCTTGAATTGCTTCATCACCTTTTGCCATTAATGCGCGAATTGCCGTTGGTGCTGTATATAATAATGTGACTTGGTGTTTATCAACCACTTCACTCATGCGAGCAGGTGTAGGGTAATTAGGAACACCTTCAAATAATAATGTCGTCGCACCATTTGCAAGTGGACCATACACTAGGTAACTATGACCTGTTATCCAGCCTACGTCAGCAGTACACCAGTATATGTCACCCTCTTGGTAATCAAATACATACTTAAATGTCATAGCCGCATAAACAAGGTAACCACCTGTTGTATGTAATACACCTTTCGGTGTGCCAGTTGAGCCTGATGTATAAAGAATAAACAGTGGATCTTCTGCGTTCATTGCTTCTGGTTCGCACTCGGTTGCTTGTGATTGAGTTGCTTCCGCCCAATCTAAATCTCGACCTTCAACCCAGTTAACTTCTCCACCTGTATTTTTGAATACAATGACACATTGAACACAATCAGTACTTTCACGTGTTAACGCTTCATCAACATTTGCTTTTAGTGGAACTGTGCGTCCACCACGTCGGCCTTCATCAGCGGTGATCACTAATTTTGCACTACTATCGACAATACGTCCGGCAATAGCATCCGGAGAAAAACCACCAAATACAATCGAATGCACAGCACCAATACGCGTACAAGCGAGCATTGCAACAGCTGCTTCTGGTGTCATTGGCATATATAAGCAAACAACATCACCTTTTTTAATGCCTTGTTCTTTTAGGGCGTTAGCAAATTGACATACTTGTGTATAAAGTGTGCGGTAAGTAATTTTTGCATCCTGATCTGGAGAATCACCTTCCCATAATAAAGCGACTTGATCCGCTCTTGTTGCTAAATGACGATCGATACAGTTAACCGAAACGTTTAATTGACCATCTTCAAACCATTTAATATCAACATGCCCTGGATCATATGAGCTATTTTTAACTTTTGTATAAGGTTTCATCCAGTCTAAAATTTTACCTTTTTCACCCCAGAAGGCTTCAGGATCTTCAATTGAAGCTTTGTAATCAGATAAATATTGTTTGTTAGTTAATAAGCTTTTTTTTGCTACTTCTGGTGAAACAGGATAAATATGGTTCTCGCTCATGTTTAACTCCATTATTGTATAATAATCAATTGCTTATGGTTTTTTATTTATATTCGATTGGTTAAATATTGATGATTTCATTCTAGTCGACAGTTTGGATATATATTGTGAGACAGGCCTCTGTTGTTACAAATATGTTAACTAGCGCGCACTAAGCAGTGTTTTTTGAGATCAAGGTCAATAAATACAAGAAGATAAATACACTTCTTTTTTTATTAATATTATTGGCGGAAATTTACTTAGTGATTAACTAAACTATAAGTAAAAATAAAGTCTTTAGGTGGTTTGTGGAATGACGATAAATGAAAGGATAATGATAATTTTATATTGCAAAATAACTGATTAAATAAAATTTAAAATCCTTAAGGTCGGGGAAATGAAGAATAATAAGCAAGGTTTTGCTGTATTAACGTTTGCTATCCTATTGAGTGTTGCGGGCATTGTTTATACGGTTAATATGGCGCGATCTCAACTCATTGATAATCAAGTTTTAGCTAATTATTATCGTAATAGTGAGGCATTTATTAATGCAGAGTCTGGTGTTAATTTAATTTTAAATAAATTAAATAGTGTTGCTATTGCGAATGAATTAATAGAAAACTTACCTTTTGTTTATCCCGCACAAATGAGTGAAAACACTCCTTATCAAGTAACAGTAACTAAAATCACTCGCCATAAATTTCAAATCGTATCAAAAGGACAATCTCAAGATGCTTCGGCTTCACGACAAATATCTTTACAAGTCTATTACAGTAATGCATTTGATATCCCGGTTGCACCTGTTTCAAGTAATGGAAAACTGAATATTAATGCATTGGCTATGATTAATGATGGTTGTGAAGGGTTAAGCAAAGAAGGCTGCCGTTCACCGGGTAATATAGCAAAACAACTTATTGTGAGTCAGCCTAGTGCTGAATTAGAACAAACGGATCTTTGTACTGGAGATGAACTACAAGTTAATAGTATTGATGAAAATGCTATTTATGGTTTGTTAGAAGATCAGACTGGAGAAACGCGTTTTAAAGAAATAAGTAATAATCAGTGGGGAGTTGCTGCTTCTTCAACGGGTTCTATTTTTGACCAAGTAAGTTCGATTGAAGATATGAGCAATGCGAGTTCTTTATTTCAACGTACTTTTGGTATTAATTTAGAAGATGCTCAAGATGAGTTGAGTAGTTCAGGGCAAGTGGTGCGAATTGATATGACTCATTTAAGCTCGCTAAGTTGTTCGGATCAGCTTCAAGATGTTAGCGATGATACCTCGGTTATTTATATTAAAGGTGACTGTAATATTGATCAAAATGATACATTAAAAAGTCAGACATCTGAATATAACCATTTTACTGTTGGTTCATCAGAAAGACCTAAAATGGTTTTTATTGAAGGAGGTACCTTCATTACTGAAACAAATACAACAGCTTCTGTAATTGGGATGCTGTATTTTCTCCCGGCAACCCATGATGTGATGGATGAGTTAGGCAGTATCGTTTATATCGATGGAGTGAAACAAACCCAAAAAGATCAACGTATTGATATGGCCGGAATTCGTGTTAATGGTGCATTATTAAGTGAATATAATTGCTCAACAGGTGGAGTCGATACAATAGATAGTGATAGTACTCAGCAATATCTATCTGCTCGATATGACAAAACAATATTAAATACGTTATATCAGCAAATGGGAATGACAGCTGCAGCAAGTAGTTATCAATTGGTTGCTGGTACATGGAGGGACTTCTAATGTTATGTAAACTTGCAGGTTTTTCATTAATTGAAGTATTAGTATCATTAATAGTGGTTAGTTTAACGGCTGTAAATATAACAGGTTTACAAAAGAGAATTGCCGATCAGCAACGTGATAATTTAACCCATTCCTTAGTTATTCCATTAGTGACAGAGAAGAGAGAGCAACTATTAACACTCTCTAATGTGCAACAATTAGTGGCATTAGATAACACCTCGGAAACGGATATACAACTTGGTAATAGTCAGTTTAATATTACTTGGAATGTGCATGATGTTAGTAATGAACTCAATACTGCAATTGATTTTAAAGAAATTGAAATGGATGTATCTTGGATTAACGCAAAAGGTAAGGTAGAGCATTTTATACATTCAGAATTGGTGAATTTAAGCTTATTATCAAGTAGTGACAATACTGAAATGACAGCTCAATTAGCGGGGATTATTGTTTCGCAACTAACTACTAACGAAATCTTATACTTTGAGCCTAATATGGAATACAGCAAAGGGGCATTTGTTATCCACAATGGTTATTTATATCAAGCCACTTCTGTTCATTCGGTTGGTGATGGCTACCCCAAAATAATAGCAGATCCTACAACGGGCATTGAGTCCGCTGAAGATGGTTGGCAGAGTTACGGACGTATTGATAACACTGAGCTTATCAATAACCTTCAATTATCAACATTATTTTCAGAAAATGTTAATTAAATTGAAATAAAATAAGCGCAAGTACCGGTCTATTAGATGAACTATAAATGAATTTATCACTCTATTTATAATCACAGTGTCTATTTCAAGGAATGTTTAGCCAATGATTGAAAGTCAGCTTATTATTTTACAACAAGCAAAAACCTATTTAACATCAGTGTCTGAACAACAATACATAGAAATTATTTCACCTTCTTTTATGAGTGCACCGGGTGCGCATATTCGCCATATTTTGGATCATTATTATGCGATTATTAATGGCTTAGAAACGGGGCTTATCGATTATGATCAACGTAGCCGTGGAGGTGTTTTAGAAAGCTCTCCTCAAGCAGCGTTAGAATCGATTATGGAAATAGAGCTTTTTTTATCAGAGTTGACTGAGCAACAACTACAGCAAACCTTAAAATTATCGACTGAAATATCTGTTAAAAGTAAACAAGTGGTTATTGTTAATACAACTCTTGCTCGTGAAGTGATTTTTGTAGGAAGCCATGCGGTTCACCATTTTTCAACAATCAAACAAATTTCTCAAATTCAGAAACTCAAAGTAGATAGTGGTTTAGGGATTGCTCCAGCAACCGCGACTTTTTTACGTACAGGCTAATAGTTATGTGTACATTAACTTATCGATTAACAGAGCAAGGCTATCAACTCTTTTTTAATCGAGATGAGAACAAGCTTAGATCGCAGGCGATCCCTCCAACAGTAAACTCTTCTTTAAAAGCGATTTATCCTATTGATCCTAATGGTGGTGGAACATGGATTGCAGTGCATGAAAGCGGTGTGAGCTTGGCTTTATTGAATTATTATCAAGCACAAGTTGATCCAAACCTTAATATTTTTACTAGTCGTGGAGTTATTATTCCGAGGTTATTAGAGAATGTGAACAATATTCATGAGTATTTAATGAAGATGGATTTTAGGCATTTTCAAGCTTTTCAATTGTGTGTATTTGCTAATAAGTTATCTGCAAAACAAAGTAAAAGTGAACTGGCTTGGCAGTATACTTGGGATGGAAAAAAATTAACTTATGTTACGTTATCTGCAGAATATTCACTACCATTAACATCATCTGGTGTTGATTATGAAAATGTTTACGCATCACGAAAACAGCAATTTAAGAAAATGATCACAGGACAACAAACAACGACTGCTGATTATATTGCCTATCATCAACACCAAGGCCCATCAGGTAAATGTTCAGTAAAAATGTATCGAGAAGATGCACAGACAGTTAGTTTCACTATGATTGACGTTGATCAAAAACAACCCTTAGGTGACAAAATAAAATTGCAATATATAGATTATTTAACACCGCAACCTAATGCCACACTATCACTTCATCTTTAACTTTCTAATAATGAGGAGGGCGCATCTCTTCTTTTTCTGATGCCAGTTGGTTAGGCTCACTCTCTTTTAACTTAACAGCTAATAATGCAACCTGCTCAATAAGTTGTTGTGTCCGACGTTGTTGTTCAAAAATCTCTTTGTTAAGTGTCTCGATATTATCTTCTTGAAAAGCAATTTTCATTTCTAATTGTTCAATACGTTCTGCTAATTGTAATTGTGTACTATTCATAATTTCTCTATATAGGCAGGCTTAGCCAAATGATAACAATTAAGTGGAATTTTGCACCTGTGCATAACTCCATAATACAGCCGAGTATACTACAGCTAGCAAAGCGGGTAGTGATTTTATTATACGTCATTGAGATAAATGATTATTCCTCTTAAAAAGTCGCTACCAGTAATCATAAAATTGAAATGAACTAATTTTGTCTTACTTTGTCCATTAACAATTGGTGTCATCAATCACTTACTTTTATTATGCCCAAATAAATTTTTAATCGTTTATAAGCAATGTAATACAGTTATTTGCAGACAAACGCACAATAAATAGATTGTTACTTTGACTGTTAATGTGATGCCGGTTAAATAGTAGTGATAATTTAGATGATCCCATCAATTTAGTTAAATGGAATTGATAAAATAAGCCTCTTTTTTAAAACGGTAGGTATCTCGCTGTATGTTTAATATTATTGAATGATCAATGAGAATATTCGTAAGTATTCAATAATAAAGTATTTAACATTTTTTAAAAATGACGTGTTAACAGCCCCTCAAGGTAAATAACCTTGGTTGATGAATAACTTTAGGGGTAATATAAACGCAATAGTTTGGATGCTTGGCTTACATTTTGTGATGGAATTTCACCGTAATCTTTTTAATTTAATATTTGGAGTAACAATGAAAAACGTTTTTAAAGTTTCTTTATTAGCAGCAGCAGTTGCATTTACAGTTGGCTGTAATGCAAAAGATGAACCAGCAACAACAGCACAAACTCAAGAAGCTGCCGCTGTAACTTTCAAAAGTGATAACGATAAAGCTGCATACGCAATTGGTGCTTCATTCTCTCGTTACGTTGAAACAACGTTAGATAAACAAGCTGAATTTGGTATGGAGTTAGATAAAGAAGTTATTTTAGAAGGTATTTCAGATACTTTACGTGGTAAATCTAAATTAACTGATGAAGACACTATTCAAACATTAAAAGCTTATGATGCAAGGGTACAAGAAGCTGCACAAAAAGCACAACAAGAAGCGGCAGAGAAAGCAGCAGCAGATGCAAAAGCATTCTTAGATAAAAATGCAAAAGCTGAAGGCGTAACAGTAACTGAATCTGGTTTACAATATTCAGTTATCACTAAAGCTGAAGGTCCTAAACCAAGTGCTGATGATTTAGTAACAGTACATTACGTTGGTACTTTAATCGATGGTACTGAGTTCGATAGCTCTATTAGCCGTGGTGAACCAGTTCAATTCCCTCTAAATGGTGTTATTCCTGGTTGGACTGAAGGTGTTCAACTAATGAGCGTTGGTGAGAAATACAAATTTGTTATTCCTGCTGATTTAGCTTACGGAGAAAAAGGTGCAGGTCCAATTCCTCCTGGTGCAACACTTATTTTTGAAGTTGAATTATTAGCAATTGATTCTCAAGATGCTAAAGATGCTCCAGCTACTAAATAAGTAGTGCAAAGCATTAATAAAAAGGCCGCTGCTACGCGGCCTTTTTTTATCATAAACATCTCCACTTATTCTCATCAATATTTAAAACTTACACATAAGTGCCTGACTAATACCAATCACAATAAACAACCACTTCCTCGTTGTAAATTTCGTAAATAAAACAGCTTTTTGCGTAATTTACACCTTGAATAGAGCTATTTTTTCAGCGTAAAACTTAGATAACATATTTAATGTAATCGCTATAATTTCGCACTTAAAAAAGCAAATAGTGTATCCTTGGGCGATTATTTTTAATGTGTTTATGCTTCAGTGCATATTATCTAAGCTTCGTGTATTTAAGGTCTGCTATGTTTGATGTAATTATTATTGGTGCTGGTGCATCAGGTTTGATGTGTGCAATTGAAGCTGGTAAACGCGGGCGTAACGTGTTGTTAATTGAACATGCAAAGCGTATTGGCCAAAAAATAATAATGAGTGGTGGTGGACGTTGTAATTTCACTAATTTATATGTTGAACCAAGTAATTTTTTATGTAGCAATCCTCATTTTGTGAAATCAGCATTAAGTCGTTATACACAATGGGATTTCATCGCCATGGTGGATAAGCACAATATCAGTTGGCATGAGCGTGACCATGGACAGCTGTTTTGTGATGATAGCGCAAAGCAAATTGTAGGCATGTTATTAGACGAAGCAAAATCAGCTGGCGTGATGATCAAAACCCAGTGTGAAGTGCTTAATCATCAACAAATTGCAGACAATCATTTCTCATTACAAACCACTCATGGTGATTTTAGTTGTCAGTCATTAGTGGTTGCAACGGGCGGATTATCGCTTCCTAAATTGGGCGCTACTCCTTTTGCTTATCAACTGGCAGAACAATACGGGCTCGCCGTAAAACCCACTCGTGCAGGCTTAGTACCTTTTACTTTGCAACCGAGCTTAAAAGAAAAGTTAGAAGGTTTATCGGGGATCAGCTTCCCTGCAACAGCTACGTCCATTAAAAAAGAAGCCAGCAAAAAAGATAAACCAGTTAGCTTTAGCGAAGCTTTGTTGTTTACGCACCGTGGTTTAAGTGGGCCAGTTATTTTACAAATTTCTAATTATTGGCAACCTGGCGATACTATCTTAATTGACCTATTACCAAGCGAAGATCTACAGCAATTATTATCCAATACACAACAAGATCGTCCAGAGCTAGCCTTAAAAACCTTATTATCACAACACCTTCCTAAACGCGTCGTTGAATGTTTGTTAGCACTAGCTGATATCGAAAGCCGACCTTTAAAACAGTTTAACGAAAAAGAGTTAAAGCAAGTGGCAGAACTCTTCCATGAATGGAAACCATTAATTAATGGCACAGAAGGTTACCGAACAGCAGAAGTGACATTAGGAGGCATTGATACCGATGCCATCTCTTCAAAAACCATGGAATGTAAATCAGTGAAAGGTTTATACATTGTTGGTGAAGCCATGGATGTCACAGGATGGTTAGGCGGCTTTAATTTTAGCTGGTGCTGGAGTTGTGGTTGGGCAGCGGGACAAGAGGTTTAGTGTATTCGTGGAATTAAAACGAAGACGTTATTAAGAAAACGAAGACAATTTTTTTCGCTATTTTACCTAAGTATTTGTATTTTCTAACTCTTGTATTTGAATGAAGAGATTATCTTCGTTTTATTGGTGATTTGGTTCTAAATAGAGAAGTGGTGAAATTTCCATATAACTTAATAAATTGAGGTTATATGTTAAGTTTTTATGATCACATATTTTCTATTGAACAGGCTACCTAACTACCTATCTATTGTATTGTTGAACATAATTAGCTATAACCATGCATCTTTAATCGGTAATCAATAAGTAAATTCTATGAATAGTAAATCCACACACAAACCTCGCCCAATGGTTGACCTGCTTGTCAGCATTGTTATTCCTTCGTTTATCCTTATGAAATTAAGTGGTGATAGTGACCTAGGAGCGACCGGTGGTTTAATTGCAGCTTTAGCTTTCCCACTGGGTTGGGGTATTTTTGAATTAGTAAAATACAGAAAATTTAACTTTATCGCTTTATTAGGATTACTCAGTGTTTTGTTAACTGGGGGAATTGGTTTATTTGAGTTAGATAATAAATGGTTGGCAATTAAAGAAGCTGCTATTCCTGCAATAATAGGCATTGCTGTATTGGTTTCAACTTTTACACCTTACCCTTTAGTAAGAGCATTGCTATTTAATCCTGATGTTATGGATGTAGAAAAAATCAAACAAAAACTAATTGAGCATAATTGCACAGAGGCATTTGATCGACGTTTGTTAAAAGCTACTTATCTTGTTGCTTGTTCTTTTGCTTTTTCTGCAACAATGAATTACATACTTGCTAAATGGTTAGTGACTAGCCCTGCCGGAACTGAAGCATTTAATGCAGAATTAGGGCAGTTAACTTTATATAGTTACCCGATGATAGCATTGCCATCTATGGTCATGTTATTTGGTGTTTTTTATTACTTATGGCGTACTGTCCGCGACCTTACTGGGTTAACACTTGATGAAGTGATGGCTACAAAAAAATAAGTTAATTGATTTAAAAGGGCTTTGATGCCCTTTTAAATGACCTAAGGCTTTGTCCTTCCTACTCTGCTGGTTTTGCTACTGTCTCTATTTTTGCCGTTTTTTCATAACTATCTAAACGTTTTTGTAGGGTATTTCTGAATGGTTGAAATTTTAATATTTCATCAAATAACATAATACCAAACACCACATACAACGGAGCACCAAGGTAGATCATCAGTGCGCATAACGGTAAAGATATCACCCATTGTGTAATGATGTTCACACGTACAATTAAATAACTATCTCCCATTGCTCGGATCATATTGCCGCAAAACATATTATTAGTACGGATCAACGGCAGAATAATATAAACCGGTGCAATAGTTGCTAATGCAGCTAATGTGACTGCTGATAGGTTGGGGTAGATTAAATGTGCTAACTCACTGAATGCAAAAAACAGCATCATGATAAATACGGAAATAATCCGGGTGACCATTAATGATTGCGCGATAAATTCGGGGATTTTCTTGTATTCTTTTTGCCCAATATACTGGCTCACCAAAATGGTACTTGCTTGTGCCCAAGTATTTGCAAACATCGAACCTATTTTAATCCAAGGTAAAACTAATGTTATGGCCGCGTAGGATTCAACAGGAAGTTGAGCAAACAACATTTGGAATAATAGTAATCCTGTTAATAACACCATAAAATTTGCGACGATTGGCACAACTTCTTGAATATGCTCGATAATAGAAGCTTTACTAACCACAGTGAATCCGCTAACCAGTCCCTTTATTCTTTCTTTGTTAAAACTGTAAGTTAAGTAAGTTAGACGAATAATAATGGCGATCACACTTCCCCAAGCAGCGCCTGCCAATCCTAGTTCAGGCGCCCCCCACATGCCATAAATAAGCACATAGCTGCATACAATATTACATGGTATTTCGATCATGAAGCCATATAATGGGATGCGTGTTTTTTTCGTGGCATTAAAATAAACCACAATGACTTGTGAAACTGAAGAAAATAGAAGCAATAATAAAGCAACGTTGACATAGCTTTGGGCTTCAGATGAAACAAGAGGGTTATGAGCAATGGCATCAATAAGAGGGCTGCCAATAATGAGTAAAGTGACTAAGGCAAATACTGAAAAACCTAGATTAGTTACCCAAGCGGATGACATAACTAAGCCAATATTTTTTTTGTCACCAGCCCCGACTGCTCTTGAAAGCACAAGCTGCGTACCATTTGCGATAGCAAATTGGATCCCTAAAATAAACGCAACAATTGCACCTGCAATACCATAAGCTGCGACTGGAGAATCACCTAATGAAGCAATTAGCAGCAAGTCAATGATGGTCACTGATTGCATTAGAATTGCATTGCAGGTCATTGGCCAGGCAAGAGAAGCATTATGTAATAATATTTTTTTTGAAAGTTTCATAAACCATCGCATGATAGTAGGTAGACGTAAAATACTCTGGATTAAAGCGTAGAAATAAATATAAGTAGGGTAAAGGTAACCCTAGTTTAAAAAGGCTACCTTCATTAATTGCTTTTAATAATCCAAAGTTTATTCATTCTTTATAACAGAACGTTATGCGCGATATAGCAAATGTACGTTAAGTTTTGTCAGTATATCACAGTAGTAAAACGTCGTTTTAAAAATTATTGTGACGAAGGTTCTAATACTAATTGGTTAGTTTTGTGTAGTTAACCCTAAATTTTTAGCATGAAACTGCAAATGTGATTCAATATAACTACTGATGAAATAATAACTATGGTCGTAACCTTCACGTATATTAAGTGTGAAGTTATTCAATTCTGAGTTAGCGACGGCAAGCAAATTGTCTGGTTTTAACTGTTCTTGTAAAAATGAATCGTTACTACCTTGATCAATTAAAATCGCTTGATGTTGTTTTGTTTTTGCTAGTAATTCACAACTGTCATAGGCTTTCCAATCGTCTCTATTCTCACCTAAATATGCAGACAAGGCTTTTTGTCCCCATGGGCAATTAATTGGATTACAAATTGGACTAAATGCGCTAATGGATTGGTATAAATCTGGGTTACGTAAACCAATGGTTAACGCGCCATGGCCACCCATTGAATGTCCGCTGATCACACGTTGTTTAGTGACGGGAAAATTAGCTTCAATTAAAGCGGGTAACTCGTTAACGATATAATCATACATTTGATAATGTTTGTTCCACGGCGCTTGTGTTGCATTCACATAAAACCCTGCACCTACCCCTAAATCATAAGCTTGATTTTCATCATCTGCTACACCTTTACCACGCGGACTTGTATCGGGTGCAACAATTGCGATGCCTAATTTGGCGGCTAACTTTTGTGCACCTGCTTTTTGCATAAAGTTCTCATCGCTACAGGTTAAACCAGATAACCAATACATAACAGGAACAGGATTTGTGCTAGAAGCTTGAGGGGGTAAATAGATGGCAAAACGCATTTTACAATTTAATATTTGAGAAGGGTGTGTGTATTGTTTATGCCAGCCTTCAAATAATTTATTACTGCTAATGCTTTCAAGGATCATAAGTTTTCCTTATCGATATTAAACAAAACTCTCGCATCGTGGTTTGAACTGCAAGAGTTGTCTTTTAATTTATTAAGTTGGGAGATTATTTATCGAAATGAATCACACTACGAATACTTGCACCGCTATGCATTAAATCGAATGATTTATTAATATCTTCAAGTGGCATGGTATGCGTAATAAAATCGCTTAATTTAAATTCTCCCGCCATGTAACGTGCAACAATTGCTGGTAATTCAGAGCGACCTTTAACGCCACCAAATGCAGTGCCACGCCATACTCGGCCAGTTACTAATTGGAATGGTCGTGTTGAGATCTCTTGGCCAGCTCCTGCGACACCAATGATCACTGATTCGCCCCAACCTTTATGACAACATTCAAGAGCACTACGCATTACATCCACATTGCCAATACATTCAAACGAGTATTCAACACCGCCGTCAGTCATCTCTACAATTACATCTTGAATTGGTTTATCGTAGTCTTTGGGATTAATGCAATCCGTTGCACCCAGTTGTTTTGCTAATTCGAATTTACTTTCATTAATATCAACCCCAATGATTTTATGCGCGCCAGCCATTTTTGCACCGATGATTGCTGATAGGCCGATTCCACCTAATCCGAAAATAGCTACGTTATCACCTTTTTCTACTTTGGCTGTATTAAGTACCGCGCCCATGCCCGTTGTTACGCCACAACCTAATAAACAAACTTCTTCAAGTGGCGCTTCTTTGTTAACTTTTGCTAATGAAATTTCTGGTAAGACTGTGTATTCAGAAAATGTTGAACACCCCATGTAATGGAAGATGGGGTGTCCATCTTTGTAGAAACGGCTTGTACCATCTGGCATTACACCACGACCTTGTGTTTCACGTACCGCGCTACATAAGTTCGTTTTACCTGATTTGCAGAATTTACACTCTCCACATTCAGCGGTGTAAAGTGGGATCACATGATCACCCACGCTAACACTGGTAACACCTTCACCTATTTGTTGAACAATGCCACCACCTTCATGCCCTAAAATTACTGGGAATAAACCTTCAGGATCTTGACCTGATAAAGTAAATGCATCCGTATGACAAACACCTGAAGCAACAACTTTAACTAATACTTCGCCTTTTCTCGGTAGCATTACATCCACTTCTTCAACCACTAATGGTTGATTTGGACCCCACGCAATAGCAGCTTTTGATTTAATAAATTGGTCTGTCATATTTACTCCGTTTATATGTTCATGGCATTTTGTAGAGTCATTATATTTGTTTCTACAATAATGATAATCTAGCTAAAATGAAAATTACTTTTACTAGGTGGTAACAATGAAATGGCAAGGCATTAATGAGTTTGTTGCTGTCGCTGAAACTCACAGCTTTTCATTAGCAGCTAAAAATCTTAATTTATCAACGGCACAAGTAAGCCGTCAAATTAGTGCATTAGAAAAGCGCTTGCAGGTTAAATTATTCTACCGTACCACACGTAAGGTCTCATTAACCCAGGAAGCGCAGTTATTTTATCAGCATTGCCGCAATCTATTAGATGGCTTAGATATTGCTGAGCAAGCCATTAGCAACCTACAGAGTAGTCCACAAGGGAAAATAAAACTAACCGCACCGGTAACCTATGGTGAACAAAAAATATTACCCTTAGTGAATGACTTTGTATCTTTGTATAGCGATATTGAAGTGACCACTGAATTAACTAATCATAGAGTTGATTTGATTGATGGTGGGTTTGATGTGGCTATTCGATTAGGGCAACTACAAGATTCTACTTTAATCGCAAAACAGTTAAGCCAACGATCTAATTATGTGTGTGCTTCAGAAGCTTATTTACAAAAATATGGAGAAGCTCATTCTGTATCAGAATTGAAACAGCATAATTGCTTATTAGGCACTAGAGACTATTGGCGCTTTATTGAATCTGGTAAAGAGAAGAGCTTAAGAGTAAAGGGGAATTTACGCTGTAATAGTGGTATGGCGCTAGTTGATGCAGCGTTAAAGGATATCGGTATTGTGCAATTGCCTGATTATTACGTGCAGTCATATATTGAGTCGGGACAATTAATGACGATATTAGATCAGTTTAGAGAACCTGCAGAGGGTATATGGGCTGTGTACCCTCAAAATCGTTATTTATCACCAAAAATCCGTTTACTGATTGATCATCTAGCTGCGCATCTTCAATAAATTTATAGACCATGCTTGAACCTGTGGGCATACAACTATTGCTAATAGTTAACGACTTATTGACTACTTATATTTAGTATTTTAAATATTTAAACGAGACAAGGAGCAACAATGAATATTGCCATATACCTTTATGAAAATGCAGAAGTTTTAGATTTCTCTGGTCCATATGAAGTATTAAGCACAGCAAAAAGAATAGCGGGTAATGATTGGAATATTTTTTTTGTTGGCGAATCTGATGCCTTAGTTAGTGCTCGTGGTGGTTTTTTAGTTAAACCGCATTATACATTTGATGATCATCCTGCCATTGATGTTTTAATCGTAGTGGGGGGAATTCATACTGAAGAAATGAAGAAAACAAAGGTGATCGAGTGGATCAAGAAAACTGATACCTTAACGAAACAAACGCTGTCAGTATGTACCGGTGCATTTTTATTAGCAGAAGCGGGACTGCTTAATGGTTTATCTGTTACCACACACTGGGAAGATATTGATGATTTAAAAGTAGGCTATCCGACATTACAGGTTGTTGATAATAAACGTTGGGTTTGTGATGGTAAGTATACTACCTCTGGAGGAATATCTGCTGGTATTGATATGACCTTGCATTTAGTTTCTGTTTTGCCGACTTTAACTGGAACCACTTCAACACTTAACTTGGGTGAAAAAACAGCTAGGCAAATGGAGTATACTTGGCAAAAAATACACTGCTAATTGAAATGTCTGCTTTATACCACTCTAAGTAAGTTATTTAATTATTAAGCTTGTAATGAGAGAGTTGATTACAAGCTTAATACCCTGTTTTCGCCGAACTTTCCAGGTGCCTAATTCCCTGATGCTTATCTAGAACACTTATTTAGTTGCAAAATGTTCAATAAAACTAAATTATGCAAAGGCGTTTATTGCCATTAAATAACGGGAAGTCTTATTTTAGAACATCCTGAATCCACGTTGAAATTTCTTCTAATTGTTCCATGACAACCGTGTGACCCATTGCATAGCTTGTCCATTGAGTTTGATAACCATTTTCTAGCAGTAATTGATTTGCCATTTGCCCTGCGCTAAATGGAACAACGTCATCTTGCTCGCCATGATGTTGCAAAATAGGTGTATGTTTATTAGTCGCACTTAGCTGTAGTGGTAATTGATCGCCATTAGGTAAATAACATGACATTGCTAAAATGCCGGCTAGTTTTTGTGGGTATCTAAGTCCTGTAAATAAACTCATTACACCACCTTGACTGAAACCCGCGAGAATAATACTGTCGCTATTAATGCCACTATTAAGCTGTTCTTGAATTAGTGCATGAATCGCTTGTTCAGAGTCAAGTACACCTGCTATATCCGCTCTATTATGTAAATCCATACTTTTAATGTCGTACCATGAACGCATTACTGCACCTTGATTTAGAGTGACTGCTTGTTCTGGCGCGTGTGGAAAAACAAAACGAATGCTGTGGTTTTTAGGCAGTTTCAATACTGGAACAATAGGGGAGAAACCAGCGCCTGAATCACCTAAACCATGTAGCCAAATAACACAACTAGTTGCGCTAGTAGCTGGTTCAATCACAATTCGCTCTAAGTTTTTTACTGACATCTGGTTTGTCCTTTTATTTAGTTCTTTTTAATCGAGTGGTAACGCCGTTTTTTTGATCACTTCTCTTAACACAAAACTAGAATGAACACCTGTTACACCTTCTAATTTAGTTAATTGCCCAAGTAAAAAACGTTCGTAATGTTGCATATCTTTAACAACCACTTTTAATAAAAAATCTGCAGATTGACCGGTTACAATTAAACATTCTAATACTTCAGGCATTGCACTTACAGCGGCTTCAAAATTATCAAAACGCTCAGGAGTATGGCGATCCATACTGATACCAAGCATAGCTGTTAAGTTTAACCCTAATGCAGATGATTTTAATAAGGTGACATGTTTATCGATAATACCTGATTCTTCCAAACGTTTAACTCGTCGAGAACAGGGGGTTGGGGATAAACCGATACTGTCTGCTAATTCTAAATTACTAATACGCGCATTTGCTTGCATTAGTTGCAGTATTTGCTTATCAATTCGATCTAATTTAATGATTGGTTGCATAGTTAATCTTACACTTGGTTTTAATCGCTATTAATTTGTTTAATAGTAGTTATTTGTTGCATTATACTGCATTTTTAGAAGTGACTTTGCAACCATTCCCTATACAAAAGGGATTATAGTTTCACCATGGATAGCGAGCGAAGTTTCTAACCGGAAATGGGGGGCAATAATCTTACCATGCTGAGCCAACTTGCTGATCCTTTAATGCTACCTTAACCAGAGAATAACCATTAAAGGATCCTACTTCATTAAATTAATGAAGCAATGTTGAGTGATGATATTACCCGATATTATTACTCAACATTATTACTTTATCGTATGACAAACACCTGAAAGCCACTGCATGGCAAATCAGAAATAGTTTTAGGGAAATGCTTATGTCAGTTAATACTCAAACATCTCAGTTTAATCACAAAAAATACCGTGCTTTTACACCTATTCAAAAAACGGATAGACGTTGGCCTAATCAAATTATCAGTACTGCTCCGGACTGGTGTAGTGTTGATTTAAGAGATGGCAATCAAGCTCTTATTGAACCGATGAGTCCTAGCCAAAAACTAGAAATGTTTAAGCTATTAGTTGATGTCGGCTTTAAAGAAATTGAAGTTGGATTCCCAGCTGCCTCAGCACCAGACTTTGATTTTGTACGTCAATTGATCGAGCAAGATTTAATTCCTGATGATGTCACTATTCAAGTGTTAACTCAGGCAAGAGAGCCATTAATTGCACGTAGCTTTGAAGCATTAAAAGGCGCTAAAAAAGCGATTGTTCACTTATATAATTCAACTTCTACAGTACAACGTGAACAAGTTTTTAAAAAATCTACAGAAGAAATTAAAAGCATTGCAACTCAAGGTGCACTGTGGGTAAAAGAGATGGCTGCAGCACAACCTGAAACACGTTGGTCTTTCCAATATTCACCAGAAAGTTTTACCGGTACGGAAATGGATTATGCGCTTGAAGTATGTGATGCAGTGATTGCTGTTTGGCAACCAACGCCAGAAAATAAAGTTATTATAAATTTACCTGCCACTGTCGAAGTGTCGACACCTAATGTTTATGCAGACCAAATTGAATGGATTAATGACAATATTAGTCATCGAGATTCAGTGAAAATTAGCTTACATACTCATAATGACCGAGGTTGTGGTGTTGCTGCTGCGGAGCTAGGCGTATTAGCTGGAGCTGATAGGATCGAAGGTACATTATTAGGTAATGGTGAGCGTACTGGTAATATGGATATCGTGACTATGGCCATGAATATCTATAGCCAAGGTATTGATCCTGAATTAAATTTTTCAGATATGGATAGAATTATTGCCACCGTTGAACGTTGTACTCAATTAGCTGTTCACCCTCGTCATGCTTATGCAGGAGAGTTAGTTTTTGCTGCTTTTTCTGGTAGTCATCAAGATGCGATTAATAAATGTATGAGCATCGATGCAGAACAACGTAAAGTTGATCCTGATGCACATTGGCAAGTGGCTTATTTACCAATTGATCCACGCGATTTAGGACGAACTTATCAACAAGTGATCCGTATTAATAGTCAATCTGGTAAAGGCGGGGTAGCTTACGTACTTGAGCAAGATTATGGCATTCAAATGCCTCGCTGGATGCAAGTTGATTTTAGTCCTCATATTCAAACACATGCTGAGCAAAGTGAATCTGAAGTAGGTTCAGAAGCTATTCATCATATTTTTTCAACAACTTACTTAAACCCTAAACATGCGCCTAATATTAGTAATTACCAACTTAGCCGTGAAGGTAGCGTAGATACTTTATCTGCCGAATTACAATTCGATACCTCTATTGTTGAATTAACTGGCCAAGGCAAAGGGGTGTTAGATGCATTTGTAAAAGGATTAAGTGAAACAATTGGCCACGATATTGTGTTACTTGATTACAATGAGCATGCATTGCCGAGTATAGCGGGTGCTGAAAATGAACAGGCCGAAGCTATGGCGTATGTACAAATCAGTATTAAAGGCAGTCGTTATTGTGCCGCCGCTCATTGTGTTGATATTGTTACCGCATCAATGCAAGCAGTATTAAATGCATTAGGACGTAGTGATATTGATATAAAAGAGGTGGCACCTACTGCGCTTATTGCTTAATTGTGTTTTTTGATTGGTAATTTGTCTCATAATTGTTATGTGACAAATTATCTTTCATTTATTTGTTTGAATTATTAATGCTTTAAAGTACAATGAGAATCATTATCATTTGTTTTTTAGAGTAGTTATGTCACATATTGTCGTGGTTAATAATGATGTACAAAATAAACAATTATTAATCCAAGCTTTTAATAAAACTTCACATCAAGTTACTTATGTTAATGAGCATGAGAAAGTATTAAATTATCTTCAACAATGTGATGCTGACTTGATCCTATTAGATCATTGTTCTACACCTCAAGTAATGCTGCAATTAATAGAATCAATCAGCCAACGTTTTGCTATTCCTATTTTATTTTTAACCTCAGAAAAAGATGAAATAAATGCTATTGATGGATTACAAGCTGGGGCAGATCAATACATGATCAAGCCTTATTCTAATAAGTCTCTACTCGTACATATTGATGCTTTATTGCGACGTATAACTTTAGAAAAAAAACGTTTAGCTTTCCAACATTGCAGCCAGCAATTTTCTTTTAAAATATCTCGTTTGCCACTCACGGAAACGGAACAATTATTAGTGCAATATTTGAGTAAAAATAATGGTGATATTGTTTCTAAAGCAACACTACAAAAAAAGGTGCTTAAAAAAGAACTTTCCACCTTTGATCGAAATTTAGATGTTCATATTAGTAATATTCGCCGCAAAATGCTGAATGCGGGACTTTCTAAATTACATATTCAAACAGTGCATGGAAAGGGTTATAGCTTTTGTGAAAAAGTTGCTCAGTTTTCTTTTGCTTTTCTTTCTTTTTTGTAAATAATTTCTTGCTCAAAATAACTCATTTTTTACTTATGAATTTCGTAAATGGAACAACTGTTTACACCTCCTATTAAATATTTTCTGCGTGAAATTTAGATCATATCGTTCATAAAATGACGATTAAAATTAATTTTAGTTAACACCCATTACTCTCCATGAGACTGCACTCACTTATCCCACTACTTGCTTAACTACTTTATTTTGTAAATTAAAACAATTGCTTACCTTAAATTTAACGATTGAAATTTTTCCTGAAATTAGTTTTTACAATAAATATTTATATGTAAAGAATGTAAGTTTGTTGTTATTGATAATTATTATCATATAGATTCCTGTTTCTTCCATTCATACATGTGATTTATCACTCAAATGGAATTGAGAAAAATACAAAATTAATTAGCGCTTTGGAGTAAGGGAATATGTTTAATAAAAGTCAGTTGGCAATGTTTGTAGGGACAGCACTAACTTCATCAATGTTTTATGTTAATGCTGCAGAAACAAGTATTGATGTGGATCCTGAGCAAACAATGGTTGTAACAGGAGAGCGAGCTAATTATAAAGATGATACCAATACTGGTTCGATGCGTATGGAGATGACTCAGCTTGAAACTCCAGGACAAGTAACCGTCATTGATGAACAATTAATTGAAGAGCAACGAGCGACATCATTAAGCCAAGTTTTAAAGAATGACTCAAGTGTATCGGCAGGAGGTAATAGTCGTAATCGTGAACGTTTTTCTTTACGTGGTTTTGAATTAGAGAGCAGTAGTGGTTTTTTACGTGACGGTAAGCAACAATGGGCTCATTACCGTCTGCCTGTTGAGTTGTTAGAATCTGTTGAAGTTTTAAAAGGGCCAGCAAGTTTATTATATGGACAATCTGCGCCGGGTGGTTTAATCAATATGGTTTCTAAAAAACCAACTGCAGAAACTCACGTTGTATTCAGTCAGGATATTGGTTCAAATAATGATACGCGTAGCACAATTGATATCAGCGGTTCATTAAATGAAGCTAAAACATTACGTAGTCGTTTAGTTTTATCACAACAAAATATGGAATCATGGCGCAGTTATAGTGATGGTTCTACTCCTACTACGGATCGTTTTGTTGGTGGATTATTTGTTGATTATGATTTGAATGATGCAATTACTGTTTCTTTTCATTATGACCGTACAGATGATAATGGCGGCGTTGATTCTGGTGCTTACATTAAAGATGATAAAACAGTACTTGGTGATAAATATATTTGGGATGCTCAGTGGTCAAATATAGAAAATGAAGTTGAGAATATTGGAGTTGATGTGGCTGCACAATTAAGTGATAACTGGTCACTTAATGTTGGTTTTAATTACCAAGACTTTAAGCGTCATGATGTAGAAAGTTATCCGCGAGAAGAAACCTATGACCCAACAACTAACACTTATACCCAAGGTGGTAATGATCGAAGTGACAACTGGATTTATAGAACAGCAAATATTGATTTAGTTGGTGAGTTTCAAACAGGTGGTATTGGACACCAATTATTAATCGGTAGTAACTGGTTAGGTCAGAGCTATGATCGTGTTCAGTATTCATTAGTAGGATCGACAACAACGCCAGGCCAACCAACGGCATCACCTGAAATTGATACAACTGCTAGTGTTAGAACCTCTAATACTGAGTATGAACAAGTTGGTGTCTATATCCAAGACATGGTAACACTTAATGATCAATGGCAAGTCTTAGGTGGCCTTCGTTATGATCTTAAAGTGACACCAGGAAGTAATGGCGAATCAGATGAAAAATTAGATGCGGTTGTACCTAAATTAGCCCTAATTTATCATCCTGCAAGTAATGGTTCTATCTATCTAACTTACTCTGAAAGTTTTGAACCTTTATCTGATGTTTCAGATACTAATGCAACTAATGATGGGGCTAAATTAGATCCAGTTACCGGTAAACTTTATGAGTTAGGTAGTAAATGGGAACTGTTTGATAACCGTCTATATACTTCTGCTGCTATTTTCCAAATTAGTGAAGAAAATTCAACAATCAATGTTGATAAAGGTAATGGTAACTACGAAGTTACTCAAGCGGGTGAGCGTATTCACCGTGGTGCTGAATTAACATTACAAGGTAATTTAACTACTGATTTATCATTAAGTGGAACAGGTACTTACTTGAATGCTGAATATACTAAGGATGCAAACTACCAAGGTAATCGTCCTGCAGACGTGCCTGAATTATCTGCTAGCCTTTGGTCTCGTTATCAAGTAACTCATAATACCGATCTTAATGTTGGTGCTATTTATGTTGGTGAGCGATTTGGTGATGCTGCAAATACCTTCAAAAAAGATGCTTATACCCGTTTCGATCTAGGTGTTGCTCATCATTTACAATATGACCAAAATTTAGAAATGGTATTTCGTTTTAACGTAGAAAATGTCTTTGATACTAGTTATTACGGTGGCGGTGGTTCTACCAGTGATGACTATACAAATAATGGTGCCCAAAATGTTGTACTGGGTGAAGGTCGCAACTTTATGGCTTCAGTACAAGTTCGTTACTAATTACCTTTAGTTACTACTACGAATAGAAACGACTAGGTCACTAGTCGTTTTATAACCCCTGATATAAATGTAAAGAATGTAAGTTTAATTAGAACTTAAATGATAATGAGTTACATTTGCATTTTAAAATTAACCACACAATGAATATGTCTAATACCATCACAACTTCGCTTAAAAATAAAAAAGTACAGCTTTGGGCTCGTCGCTTACATGTCTATGTTTCGATGTCATTATTGTTGGTTGTACTGTTTTTTTCGTTAACAGGGATCACCTTAAATCGTCCTCAACTCTTTGTAAGTGAAAAACCTCAAATTGAAAACAGTGAACTGATCATGCCTGCTCACTTTTTTAATATTGAGGAAGGACGCCTAAATATAGAGAAACCATTATTGTTGGACTTCTTAGCTACTCAAGGAAATTTATCTGGCAAACCTTCTGAACTGCAATTGTTTAGTGATGTGCAAAATGGAGAGTTACTTGAAGGAGAAATCTCTCTCGATTACAAAGGTCCTGGTTATAACAGTACTGTCTTTATCGATTTAGTGAGTCGACAAGTTGAAATTGAAACAAGTCACTATGGGCTTATTGCAGTATTAAATGATCTACATAAAGGGCGAAATAGTGGTCAGGTATGGGCTTGGTTTATTGATATTAGTGCGTTGTTAATGGTGTTTTTTGTTGTAACTGGAGTGTGTTTGTTAGTGCCTAAGAAAAAGAGTTTTCGTCTTGGACTGAAATGGACTGCATTGGGTTCTATTGCCAGTCTGTTGATCTTTTTCTTGGCAGTACCTTAGTGTTATTTGTTGTTGAGTGCAGCATCGAAAATGATCGCATTGATATCTGATTGAGAATGTAAAAAATGAAAATTAAAAATATAAGTTACTTGTTGTTTGCTCTTTGTATTGCTTTACCAAGCTGGGCTAAAACAATTCCTGATAATGCCACTTTGGATGTACATCTTGAGTTGCCGGTTATTGAAACTACTAGTTATGCGAGACCTTATGTTGCGGTCTGGCTTGAGAATGAACAAAAAAAATCAGTTCGTACTTTGCAACTTTGGGTGGGTAAGGATGATTGGCTAAAAGATCTACGCAGCTGGTGGAGAAAAGTTGGACGAAATGATCGTCAATTAGTCGATGCCGTGACTTCTGCTTCTCGACCTGCAGGGAAATACCGTTTTACTTGGGATGGTTTGAATGACCAAGGTGAACGTATAGAGCAAGGTGAATACACGCTTTATATTGAAGTTGTTCGTGAGCATGGAGGGCGAAATATTTTACGTCAAAAACTACAACTATTTGAAAATGGTTTTAGTAAACAGCTAAAACCGACACAAGAAACTGGGCTGATAACCCTTAAGTATCGAACTAAATAGAATAATGTCCGTTTAAAATTATTAATTGAGAGTCAAAATGTTAAATAAAAAAATCAATGTATTAGCCGTTGCTTGCACTATGTTAGCTGGCGCTGCTTTTTCTAGTGCTGCAAGCGCACATACTCGTTGGGTATTACCGTCAAACTTTACCGTTTCAACAGAAGGAGGTGAATGGTTAACTTTTGATGTGACGGCTGCTAATGCAACTTTTGTATTTGATAAACCTGCCGGCAGTGAAAATGCGCGAATCATTATGCCTGATGGCCGTAAAGAGCGACCAAATTTTGTATTACGTGGTAAACGCCGATCTGTATTCGATTTTGAATTTATTGAAGCAGGCACACATAAAGTAACCATCAATAATGAGCCAAGTTACTTCACTCGATTTAAAGCAGGGCGTCGTGATACTCCTAAGAGAATGCGTGCCAATAAAATTGACCGTGTTGCCCTTTTACCAAAAGAGTCTAGAGATGTAGAAACAGCGGTGATGTTTACTCGCGTAGAAAGCTATATCACTGTGGGAAAACCCAATACCAAGGCATTTGAGTTAGAAGGTAAGTATTTAGAGTTAATGCCAATTACTCACCCATCAGATATCGTGGCTGAAGAGCCTGTTCGTTTGCAGCTTTTCTTTAACGGTAAAGCTCAAGCGGGTGTTGAAGTTGAAGTCGTTCGTGAAGGTATGATTTATCGTAATCAACAAGAAGAAGTAAAGGTCGTTAGTGATGAAAAAGGATTTGTTACTTTTACACCTGAAATTGCAGGGCGATACCTGTTAGTTGCAAAACATCAGGATGTATTAGTTGATAATCAATTTGCAGACAAAATGATGGCGAGCGTAAACCTAACTTTTGAAGCGGTATTACCATAGTGAGCAATTTTAACTTATTAAGGAATGCCTGTGGCGTTCCTCTATTATTTTTTAGTCAGTTTGCTTTTGCACATTTTCCTTTGATGCAATGTTGGTATCAAGGCGAAATGATCGAATGTGAAGCGGGTTATAGTGATGGTAGCACTGCCGTTGATTATCAAATCAATATGTTTGATTACGATGATAATTTAATTGCTAAAGTGCAAACAGATAATCGTTCTATTGCTACTTTTACTAAAACAACGGATGAGTTTTATATTGTCTTCGATTCTGGTCATGAAAGCCCTGTTGAAGTTGATAGTGTTGAGATTTCAGAAAAATGATAATTCAAGCTGTAGTGAGTGAAAATAAAGGACAAGAAGGTGCTTGGATCAGCGCCTTATGCGTCCTTATTCTTTTATTAGGGGCAATATTATTACCTTATAATAGTACTGGCCATCAGCATCAAACTATCGAACCGCATCAAGTTCTAATTACTTCTTTAACGCCTCCGCCATTATCTATGATCTCAGAATTGCGTCTTGCTCATGAAGAGATCCGTTATTTTTATCAAGCTAATCAAACCTGGTTATCGGTTAATCAATTGGAGCAAGATTGGATTGCTCCTTTTGTCAAAGACAAAAGCTGGGAGCATCAAGGTAAGCATATTTGGGTACAAGTGGCCGATGGTGTTTATCAAAGTGAACCGACTAATGATAGCGCGCGTTATATTTTAATTAGTCAACATGAGCAACTTGATATTTGGATTGACCTTAAGCAGCAAGCGCAACCTATTAACCTTGAAGATGGCTTTGCTTTCAATACTGCTTTTCTTATTAAAGCTGGTTGGACTCAAGTGGTTTTTGAGTCAGATAATCATCATGCAAACCATCAACATTGATAAATATATATCAATTAACTAACGAGATTATTTTCCATGTTTAAAAAGCTATTTTTAAGTTTGTTATTAGTACTTTATAGTACAGCAAGCTTGGCGGATAAGTTGATTGTTGGGATCACCTTGCAACCTTATTATAGTTATGTAAAAGCGGTTGTTGGTGATCGTGTTGAAATATTGCCTTTAGTTGATGAGGGGTTTAATCCACATAACTATCAGCCACAAGCGAATGATTTACGTCGTTTAAACAAAATGGATATCATTGTGGTCAATGGTATTGGTCATGATGATTTTGCTTTGAAAGTAATTGATGCAGCTAACCGTAGTGATTTGATTGTTATTCAAGCGAATAAAGATGTTCCTTTATTGCCTGCAATGGGGCAATCAGTGGGTAATGGTGTAGTTAATCCACATACGTTTGTTGGCATCTCTACTACTATTCAAAAGGTTTATACCATTGCTAATGAAATGGCGAAAATCGACCCTCCTAATGCTGCTTTTTATCGTGCAAATGCACGAGCTTATGCAATGAAATTTAGAAAAATGAAGCATCAAGCAATGCAAGAATTAAGTGATATCAATACAGTAGGTATGAAAGTGGCAACAACACATAATGCTTATGGTTACATTCTGCAGGAGTTTGGTGTTGAAGTTTCAGCTGTTATTGAGCCTGCGCACGGTGTTGAGCCAAGTGCGAGTCAATTACAAGAAACCATAGAAAAAATTAGAGACTCAAATATCGATGTCTTATTTTATGAGTTAAATATGCCTAATCGTTATGTTGATACTATTGAAAAAGAAACGGGCATTAAATTATACCGCTTTTCACACATGACACATGGAGCCTACAAAGCCAATAAAGTAGAGATAGAAATGCATGACAATATACAAACTTTGGTTGAAGCAATGAAATTTACTGCTCAGCAAAAAGGAGGTGTTTAATGGGGCCTTCAATTTCACTGCAAAGTGTGAGTTTACGTTATGAAAATAACTGTATATTAGAAAATATTTCATTAACGCTTGATGCAGGAAAGTGCCATGTGATCATGGGACCAAATGGAGGTGGTAAAACTTCACTTTTACGTTCTATGTTAGGTCTGACTCCTTTTAAAGGAGGTATCAATATTCATTGGTCAGAAAATCCTGGAAAGGTGGGGTATGTTCCTCAAAAGGCAACCTTTGAACCTAGTTTACCTTTAACCGTATTAGATTTTATTTTGCTTAATCAAAGCCGTTCTCCGTTATTTTTTAACTTTAATAAAAAGCATAAAACAAAAGCATTACTGCAGTTAGCAAGAGTTGGCATGGCTGATCGGGCTATGTTAAGAATGGGGCAACTTTCAGGAGGTGAGCAACAGCGTGTTCTGTTTGCACAAGCTTTATTAGATACCCCTGATCTATTAATTTTAGATGAGCCAACTAATGGTATGGACGATCAAGGTGTGCGTTATTTTGAATCGCTGATTGTTGAGTTAGTGAAAGAAAATAAAACAATTATTATTGTGCATCATGACATCAGCGCAGTACGCCGTTTAGAAGCCACTGTGCATGTAGTGAATGGTGAATTATTAGAAAGTGGCGATGCGAGTGAAGTATTGAAAGCACATAAAATAGAACAACTTTTTAATCATTACCGAGCGACGTCTTGTCTTAACTCTACTCAAATTCACCCACATAATAATGAGGTCGCATAATGGATTGGTTACGTTTAGTCGCTAGTCAAGGTGCTGAAGCGGGTTGGTTAAGTGAAAGTTTTTCTTATGCTTTTATGGTTAATGCGTTAGTTGCTGCTTTATTAGTAGGGCCGTTATTAGGTGGATTAGGCACCTTGGTCATCGCCAAACGTTTGGCTTTCTTTTCTGAAGCAGTTGGTCATGCTGCTTTGACTGGTATTGCGATTGGAGTTTTATTGGGCGAACCACCTGAAAATCCTATTATTGGTTTATTCTGCTTTTGTATGCTGTTTGCTTTGTTGCTGCACTTTGTGCGTAATCGTACCGCAGTACCTTATGATACTTTAGTGGGTGTTTTCCTTGCTGTTGCTCTTGCTGGTGGTGCAGCCCTATTGATGTATGTTGCGCGCAAAATAAATATTCACATGTTAGAAAATGTTTTATTTGGTTCGATTTTAACTATTACTGATTTTGATTTGTTAGTGCTAGCCATCAGTTGTACTTTGATTGTAGTTGGATTGATGTTTACTTTTAATCGAATTTTACTGGCTTCAATTAGTCCTGATATTGCGAAAGTGCGTGGCCATAATACCCATTTTTATGATTACTTATTTGTCATGATGATCACCTTAGTCACTATTGCTGCGGTTAAAATTGTTGGTGCGGTATTAGTTGGAGCCTTGTTATTAATTCCAGGTGCGACAGCACGTTTAATGACTAAAAGTATGGGCAGTTTTGTGTTGTTATCTTCAGCATTAGCAACCTTAAGTTGTTTGATTGGTACATTATTGCCTATGGAGTTGAAGTTACCTATCCCATCGGGTGCTTCAATTATATTAGTTGCAGCCACTTTCTTTTTAATCGCGACAATGTATCGCATCATATTGCAGCGTAGATAAATAACGCAACTAAGGTCATGGATGAAAACGTTGATACAAAAAAATAGACTCTATAAATTACTCTTGTGTATTGTTGCTTTATTGCCTACTCAGCTATGGGCGAAAGATATTTTAACCACAGCCCCTGTTACTTATATGATTGCAACACAGTTAATGAAAGGTTCCCCTATAACAACAAGTTATCTGGCACCAAAACGTTATGGTATTGAGCGTTTAAATAATTGGTATATGAGTAAAGGAACGGAAAAAGCATTACACGCAGGTAAAGAAGCGACTGTTGCTATTACGTTAAAGGCTTTATGGCCACAAGATCCTCTGTTTATTTATGCTCGTCAGGGAAATATTAAACTCATCGAGATTGATGCTTCACAATCCCTGGCTCCTTTAGCAAAAGGAGTGGCTACAGTGACGTTGAATAATGGTAAAAGTTCGATTTATGCTTGGTTGAATCCTAATAATCTAGGAACAATGTTAAGTATTGTAAGTGATGACTTACAAAAAATTTGGCCTGAATATGCAACTTTGATTGAAAAAAATCAGCAGCGATTATTAGTGGATATTCGCTTGTTAATTAATCAGCAACAGCAAGTTTTGTTTGATAAAGAGATTGATTCAGTTGTGCTTTTATCTGAACAATTAGAAGATTTTTCTTCTGCTAATCAGTTATTTGTTGTGAAACGTTTATTTAAAGCAGAATTAGAGTGGACTGAACAAGATAAATTAGTATTAAAAACATTATTAAAAGAGTCTCCTCATTTGTGGTTGTTAACGAGTAGAAAAGTTTCTAAAAATTTACGTGAATTGTTACCTGATTTTAAAAATATTTTAGTGGTGGATAGTATTGATCGTTGGGGAAGTATTGGCATTAATAACCAACACCCATTACAGCGTTGGTTATTTTAAAGGGCAAGTTTATCGCCCTTATAAGCGTTTTTTGATATGTAGCAGAGCATGTAGTTTAGATTGATACTTTTGATCTGCTTTATCTTTAATTTTTGCTTCTCCCGCTTTGACAATATCAATGATACCGGAACGATTTAAGGTTATTTTATAACGTTCAAATTGCGCCAGATATTCTCCTTGATCAAGGGCGACAATAATATTGATTTGATAACGTCGTTCAATAGAAGTACTTTGAATTTTTTCCCTGTTAGTGGTGCTATCTAAACGTTCAAATACTTTTCCAGTGCCACCTTCAACATAACGAGTTAATGGACGTAAATTAAATACGATATTTTCTTCCATTGTGTCGTAACCAGGTTGAAAGCCACTTTTGCTTACTCTCGTTTCAATACGGAAATGTAATAACTCTGCACTTTGTTTATTCTGTGTATGGCGCTCTGCGAGTAAGTCCTTACTTTGTTGAGGTAGTTTTTTACTTTTACTGTAATCTAACCAAACTTTTTGCTTTGCTATTTCATGTTTATTGGTGGAGTCTAATAAAGTGCGAGACCATTTAGGTTTACCGGTTCGTATCCAGCGCCATAAGATATTTTTAAAATCATCTTTAAACACTTCGCGTGCGCCATAAATGATCGCTAATAAGAAAATCATCAAAGCTGTTAATTGGCTAAAGGCACCTTGCGTTTTAATAATTAGAATTAGCACAACACTCATTAATAAAGCCGTTGCAATGCCGGTAACAAATTTACGTGTGATATTACCTAATACGACAGTTTTGCTTTTGAAAATGACACTGTATTCAATTAAGCGTCGTAATAAGCGCATTTTATTAGCTATTCGATTTGCGTCTTTTAAAGTTGCTTCCGAGTTATAAGCATTTTTTTTACGGTATTGGCTTTCTTCGTCACAGATGGTGAGTAAAGCTAAACGTGTTTCTGAAAATTCAGAATGACGGGGTTTTTTAGATAACATGAGCATAATAGTTTGCTCGGTATACCAAGAAAGATAATTATCTACATTTTCATAAATGGGAATTAGTTTCGCACGAGTAGGTTGGTGGCTACGGTGCTTTTTTAGAATATCTAAACAGTGCTCCGTTAATTCAACCATAGCATGATAGAAATCACCTAGTCCTTCACTATCATCAATCGCTAATACTTCATTCGCATCAGTATCTAGTGCCGTAATATATTGATAAGCAAAAAGATTTAGGTTGGTTCTATATTCAGCAAGAGAACGTTTCATACGACTTGCAAAACGACGATGCAATAAGGGTAAATGCAGGCCTTTGGTATAATAGGCTCTACGACCTTTTATACCTGCATTAAAATAATCAACTTCAGATAGTGTATCTTTATTAATTCCCATCTCTTTTGGTAACGAAAAATATAAATCAATCCGTCTGAATTCTCTCATTTTCATATGATGAGTTAATTTAATTGATAATTTATCTTCTTGTTTAAGAGTGAACTTTGGCAATTAATATCTCCTTGATTAAACAGCAGTATATCCCGATTAAAACAGCTTGTAATGAGTTTGTATTATAAAAAATATAGCATTTAGCGGTACTTATTTTTATTTAATTCTATGTAAACAATTTTGCTGACGTTCAAGTTTTATTATTTACACTATGATTATTTCAGGCGTATTTATTATTGCACATTATATTAGTGTTATTGCCACAGTATGAATATGCTTAATATCAATTATTAGTTCTAAAACAAAAGGTTAGTTGGCATGAGTCAAAAATTCGCGTTGTGAGCCTATTCAATTTAACGCTTGGAGTTTTTTATGGAACAACAGTTACCAGCTAGCACTAACATAGTTGCTATTAGAGCTAGTTTTTTACATTTTATTGAAGATCCTGCAAAGGTTGAGCAAGTTGATCGGGCTTATCAATTTATCTTAGATGGTTTGATGATTGTTAATGAAGGTAAAGTTCAATCATTAACATTATTTACTGAAGAAGAGGCGGAGTTATACAGCAATATTGAAGATAAACGAGGTAAGTTAATTATTCCCGGTTTTATTGATACTCATGTCCATTACCCACAAACTCAAATGATCGCAGCTTATGGTGATCAGCTATTAGAATGGTTAGAAAATTATACTTTTCTAACGGAAAAACAGTTTTCAAATAAAGAGTATGCACAAAAAATAGCTAAGTTCTTTATTAATGAACTATTAAAGAACGGCACAACGAGTGCATTAGTTTTTGGAACTGTTCATTCCGAGTCTATTGATGCGCTTTTTGAAGAAGCACAAAAAATAGATATGCGATTAATTGCAGGTAAAGTGATGATGGATAGAAATGCGCCTGACTACTTATTAGATACTGCCCAATCAAGCTATGATGAATCTAAAGCTCTCATTGAAAAGTGGCATAATAAAGGGCGTTTACAGTATGCCATTACCCCGCGATTTGCTCCTACTTCTTCTCCTTTGCAATTACAGGCAGCGGGAAAATTAAAATCAGAATATCCTGATGTTTATGTGCATACGCATTTATCTGAAAATAAGAATGAAATTGAATGGGTTAAATCTTTGTTTCCAGAGCGAGAAGGGTATTTTGATGTTTATGCACATCATGGGTTAACTGGGCATAAATCAATATTTGCTCATTGTTTACACCTCACGGATAAAGAGTGGCTGGCATTTTCTAGCAGCAATTCAGTTATTTCATTTTGTCCTACTTCTAATTTGTTTCTAGGCAGCGGGTTATTTGATTTAGATAAAGCAGAAAAAAATAATATTAGAGTGGGCTTAGGTACTGACGTAGGAGCGGGCACTAGTTTCTCTCAATTTACCTCATTAAATGAAGCCTATAAAATTATGCAATTACAAGGGCAAAAATTATCAGTTTTTAAAGGTTTATATTTAGCCACATTAGGCAGTGCTAAATCACTTAGTCTCGATGATCAAGTAGGTAATTTTGAGGTAGGAAAAGAAGCTGATTTTGTTGTATTAAATTGGGCTGCAACGGACCTTCAAAAATTACGTCAACAATCTTCAACAACACTTGAAGATAAATTATTTGCATTAATGATGTTAGCGGATGATCGTAATATTGCTGAAACCTATATCACAGGAAAGTTAGTTTATAGTGCAAATAAATACAGCGGTAAAAAGAGTGATTTCTGATAATATCTCTTGGTTATTTAAAGATAGGAAAAAGCATGAAATTAACTCAATTAACGCCTACTATGTATCAAAAATTATATCGTGATATTACACAGTTCAGAGAAACCTTTGATTTACCTTGTTCATCCCCTGAAAGTTTAGATGAAAAAGCAGACGCTCTACATACTTCATTAATTATTGAAGAGCTAACAGAATTAGCTGAAGCACCTTGTAAAGTGGAGCAAGCAGATGCCATTGTAGATAGTATTTATGTATTAATGGGCCGTTTAGTTCATTTAGGAGATAGTAAAGTTACTGATAATCTGGCTATCAGTTATCTGATTGACCTATTTTTAAATGTAGCCAAACAACGTGCAATTGATTTTCTACCATGTTGGGATGAAGTACATTCAAGTAATATGAGTAAAGTGTGCCGTAACCCAAGTGAATATGCTGAAACAAAAGCTTTTTATGCTAAACAAGGCGTAAAATTAGTGGACAGTATTAAAGGTGAATTTATCATTGCCAAGTGTGCTGAAGATGTGCAATTAGAGGGTAAATTAGTACGTCAGGGTAAAGTACTTAAATCTGTCTTCTATCGCCCTGCGAATTTAACACCTCTGGTGAATGACTAATTTAGATTGAAAATTTTCGGTTAACTAAAGCTCTGAAAATGTAGTCTAGGATAGTAATCGAGTTAATTTAAAGCAGTCGCTTTTAGCATTAACTCGATTCAGAATCGATATTAAAATCAATCTCCACATAATGGCCATTATCAGTCGCTATATTTTTATATTTCCAACCATAATGCTGTACCAGTCGTTTAGTTAATTCCAGCCCTAAACCAAATCCTAATTCATCTTGGTTATTCTCACCTTTAACATTTTTGTTGCTAATAATAAGGTTTGTCTTATTTTGTTTGATTGTGACACTACCTTCTGCCGTGTGCTGTAAGGCATTTCTAATTAAATTAGTGATCACAATGCGACACAATGCTTGCGGTAAAATATGGCTACTTTGATCCGTTATTATGGAAACCTCAACATCTTTTCCAGTTAGTAAATAAGCTAACTCTTCTAATAGTTGATTGGTTAATAAACCAATTTCTATTGATTTTGAAGGAATAGATTTATCCGACTGACGATTCAACCATAATAAGGTTTCAGTAAGATCTGTCATGGTAACACTAGCCCTTTCTATTCTATCTAAAACTTGAAGTTGTTTTTCAGGGCTAATATTTTTTGAGATCATTTTGCGTAATAATTCGGTATTAGTACGAGTGACGGCAATGGGGGTCCGTAATTCATGACTTGCATAACCTAAAAACTGTTGCTCTCTATCTAAACTTTCTTGTACAGATACTAGACTTGATTGCACAATGGCTGCTAACTTATTGAATTCACTATAATGAAAGTCTGGTGTAGTTTGTACTAACTCTTTTCTATTTAATTTTTTAGTCCAACTCATTAATTTTTCAACGGGAGTGGTGACCTTTCGTAAAATAAAATAAGGGACTAAGGAAAATAGGAGCATAACAACAAGTGCAATAAATATAAGGTATAAAAACTGCGAAGGATTATTTTCTATGGGTATCCTTTCTTCAGCTTTTGAAAACATTGAGGATACATAACGAGTTTGACCATCGTAATTTAGCTTAAGTGCAAAGTATCCTGCTTCAGGACGAGAAAATGGAGGATTACCAACAATATGTTTAAGTAATTCTCCTTCTACTAAGTCTGTTTGATTAAGGTGATTTTTAATTGGATCTGGTAGATCTTGCCAGCGGTTAGCAATGACAAAATCATTAATCATCACAGGTTCAGCATCATTCACTGGTTGTTTATATGCTTGTGAACGCATTGTGTTAAGCATATAGAAATCAATACCGTCTAAAAAATATTTGAAGCTAACCACTGACATAATAGAGATAGTAGCGATGCCTGCCATAATGGTCATGGCGAGAAAATAGAGCTTTAAACTGGGTTTTATTTTCATGGGGTAGACTCACCTTTTAATGCAAAACCATAGCCGACAATAGTATGGATGAGTTTTTTATTCTTATCATTTATCTCTCCATCGATGATTTTTCTTAAATTAAACATATGTACTTTGAGACTGTTACTATCTGGTTGATCATTCCCCCAAACACTTTGTATTAATTTATCTCTGCTTACTGGCTCCGGGCTAGCTAACATAAGTGTTTCTAAAATTTTGAAATTGATAGGGGATAACTTTAGAGGCATGGTGTTGCGGGCAATCGTTTGCTGTTTTGTATCTAATTCAAGACCGCATATTGCTAATTTTTGCATTTGCCCACTACGTCGACGTGATAAGACTTGCACTCGAACAATCAACTCTTCCATGGCAAAGGGTTTAACTAAGTAGTCATCCGCTCCTTTTGAAAAACCTTCTAATTTATCATCAAGTGTATCTTTTGCGGTAAGCATTAAAATAGGGACATCAATACCTTGTGATCGTAGTTTTTCACACACTTCTAGACCGCTCATTTTAGGCATATTTAAATCTAAAATAACCACATCATAATGATTGGATTGGATCAAGTTGAAGCCGGATAAACCATTTGATGCATGATCACAGTTAATTTTATCAAGCTCAAAATAATCAATGATTGCAGTGGCTAAATCGATATCATCTTCTACTAATAATAACTGTAATTTATCTGTATCCATGCTCACCTCTATTGATTATTTTTAATACTTTATATTAGGTAAATAAAATAACAATAGCGGGGTTAATTATTGGTTAAGCTGAAATGCTATTAAGCTGCTGAATTTTTATTTATATAAAAAAAGCGACTCCAAAGAGTCGCTTTATAATTACATGCAGATTTTAAATTTTGTTAAATAATGGCTTAACGCACGCCCACTAAGATTAATCCAGGTAAGACAAAGAAAGCACCAATAACATATCCTAAAGCGAGTAGTTTATTTTTAGTGCCCACTTCAGCTAGTCGTTCTGCTCCCTTGATTGGTAAGTCACGTAAGAATGGTGTTCCGTAAATAACTAATACTGAAAGGGCATTGAAGTAGAAGTGTACTAAAGCAATCGTTAATGCAGCTTCAGCCATTGTTCCTGAAATAGCAGTTGCTGCTAACAATGCAGTAATTGTTGTACCAATATTAGCACCAAGCGTGAATGGGTATATTTGACGAGTAGTAAACATGCCACTGCCCGCTAATGGGATCATTAAACTTGTTGTCGTTGATGATGATTGCACCATCACAGTCACTAATGCGCCTGAGCTAATACCTGCAACAGGGCCTTTACCAATTGCGTTATGAAGGATATTTTTTGCTTTGCCTACTAATACTTTTTTCAGTACTTTTCCTAAAAAAGCAACAGAGAATAAGATAAGAGCAATACCAGCGACAACCATTGCAATTCCTGCCATTTTCCCTGGTATTATTGAAGCCATGTCTGAAATTAAGTCTACACCTGGTTTTGTTAAAGGTTTCATAAAGTTAAAACCTTTCATGGACATATCTGCACTACCAATTAATAGATGAGAAGTTGCAGCTGATATTTTTTCTAATAAATGGAACATTAACTCAAGTGGTAAGAAGATAATAACTGCAATTAAGTTAAAGAAATCATGCACAGTGGCCGCACTGAAAGCACGTTTAAAGTCTTCGTTATTACGTACATGCCCAATTGATACAATAGAGTTAGTAATGGTTGTACCAACATTTGCCCCCATGATAATTGGAATGGCAATTGATACAGGTAAACCACCTGCAACTAAACCTACGGTGACAGCTGTAACAGTTGAAGAAGACTGCACTAATGCGGTTGCTAAAATACCTAGAATTAATGCTATTAATGGGTTGCTTGCAAATTGAAATATTTGCTCTGCACCTGCTGAACCACCTGAGAATATTTTAAAGCCACCACTGACACTGCTGACGGCAACTAACATGCAATATACTAAAAAGACGACTGCAGACCAGTTAAAAAGTTTATTTAATGTTGTGGTGTTATCTTGGTTATTCATTTTATAAGCCTATTGATTGAAGCTGTTTTGTATCTAAATTTTATGAGGGGGATTAGAACAGAGTTTTGTTACAGAATTATTTCAGTTGAAATAAAACAGAAGGAATAAAGCGAGTAAGTAGTTTTATAAGGTGAGTTTTTGATGTTTACTTTGGCTTGAACAGCTGAAATACATAACGTGTAAATAATAAGAGGGAATAAATTCCCTCTTAAAAATGCTGTGGTTTATATATGTTCTTTTAATTGATAAAGCATTGCTAATGCTTGTTTAGGTGTTAGCTCATCAGGATCTAAGTTCTTCAATAAATCTAGAGCTTGATGCTGTTCTGGGATAGATAAGTTTAAACTGGTTTGTGGATTCTCTGTGTTCTCAGGTACAAGTGTTATATCCTGTGATGCTTCTAGTTGTTGTAACTTACGTTTTGCATTATTTAATACGGACTTAGGTACACCCGCTAATGCAGCGACTTGTAAACCATAGCTTTTGTTTGCAGCACCTTCTTGTAATGAGTGTAAAAAGGCAATGCTATCACCATGTTCAACAGCATCTAGGTGAACGTTAACTAACTCTGGAATAGTTTCTGGTAAACGAGTTAATTCAAAATAATGCGTTGCAAATAAAGTGTAAGATTGAATGTTTTGAGCAAGTTGTTCTGCACAGGCCCAAGCTAATGATAAACCATCAAAAGTACTAGTACCTCGACCAATTTCATCCATTAAAACTAATGAGTTAGTTGTAGCATTATGCAAAATATTTGCGGTTTCAGTCATTTCAACCATAAATGTTGAGCGTCCACTTGCTAGATCATCAGATGCACCAATACGTGTAAATATGCGATCTACAGGGCCTATTTTTGCACTTTGTGCAGGTATAAAACTTCCCATATGAGCCATTAGTACCATTAGCGCAACTTGGCGCATATAGGTTGATTTACCACCCATGTTGGGGCCGGTAATGATTAACATTCGACGATCATTATGCAAGTTAACAGGGTTGGCTATAAAAGGTGTTTTACTGACTTGCTCAACAACTGGATGACGACCTTCTTCAATTTCAATACCATTTTCTTGTTGCAAAGTAGGGCGTACATAATTCAGCGTTAATGCGCGTTCTGTTAAAGTATTTAATACGTCTAGCTCTGCTAATGCTTTGGCAGTAAATTGTAAACTTCTTAGGTGTGGTAATAATAATTCAATTAATTGTTCGTAGAGTTTTTTCTCTAACGCTAATGCCTTACCTTGGCTAGATAATACTTTTTCTTCGTGTTCTTTTAATTCGGCGATAATGTAACGCTCAGCACCTTTCAGTGTTTGGCGACGAACATAATGATCTGGTACATGAGTTGATTGACTACGACTAATCTCAATGAAATATCCATGAACACGGTTATAGCCAACTTTTAATGTGCTAATACCTGTGCTTTCTCGCTCTCTTTTTTCTAGCTGTTCTAAATAATCGGTTGCACCTTTTGATAAATTGCGCCAATGATCTAATTCTTCGTTATAACCTTCTTTGATTACTCCTCCATCTCGAATAAGTACCGGTGGATTATCAATGACAGCGCTTTCTAATAATGATAATAACTCAGGGTAGTTCCCCATTTCTTGGCTTAGGGTTGCAACAAGTTCTGAAGGTAATTGAGCAATTAAATGTTGTAATTCAGGCAATAAAGAAAAAGCACAACGTAAACGGGTTAAGTCACGAGGTCGTGCTGAGCGTAATGCTAAGCGAGCAATGACACGTTCAATATCACCAATTTGCTTTAATGGAATTGATAATGCGTCAGTTAAATCCAAATCCATTAAAGTTTGGATCATGGTTTGGCGATAATTTAATATTGTTAAATTACGAATTGGCTGGTGGATCCAACGTTTTAATAAGCGACTCCCCATAGGAGTTACAGTGGTATCAAGTGTCTGCGCTAATGTGTTGTCTGTGCCACCTGCTAGATTAAATGTCAGTTCAAGGTTACGACGTGTTGCCGCATCTAAAATAACGGTATCGGTACTTTGTTCTAAGGTGATGGATTGAATATGCGTTAAAGCGGTACGTTGCGTATCTTTTAAATATTGTAATAACGCACCAGCTGCACAAATAGCAAAATGTGCTTTTTCAATACCAAAGCCAACGAGATCTTTTGTGCCAAGTTGTTGCGTCAGTATATTTCTGCAAGTCCCTAACTCAAACTCCCATTCAGGGCGGCGACGAATAGTTGGTAGATGTTCAATTAATTCAACGTACTCAAAATTATCTGGGTATAACAATTCAGCTGGATTTAATCGTTGTATTTCAGCTTGTAAAGACTCTGCTTTATCAAATTCATTTACAATAAAACGACCACTACCTATGTCTAAGGAAGCAATACCAAAGGTTTCACCTTGTTGGTAAACAGAACATAATAAATTATCTTGTTTATCATTTAGTAGAGCTTCATCGGTGATCGTACCTGGGGTAATAATTCGTACAATTTTACGTTCAACAGGGCCTTTACTCGTTGCTGGGTCACCAATTTGCTCACAAATTGCAATGGATTCACCTAGTGCAATTAATTTAGCTAAATAACCTTCTACACTATGATAAGGAACGCCGGCCATAGGAATTGCATTACCACCTGTTTTTCCTCGTTGAGTTAAGGAAATTCCTAATAGTTGCGAGGCTTTACGTGCATCATCAAAAAAGAGTTCATAGAAGTCTCCCATGCGATAAAAGAGTAAGGTGTCAGGCACTTCACTTTTTAAGGTTAAAAATTGTTGCATCATAGGAGTATGTTGTTTTAATTCTTGCGCACTTGGCTTCATAATGAATACACTTAATAACTATTTCTAAAAAAGGCGGAAAATAATATGTTTACCGAAAAAACCGTTAAAGAATTGGCACAACTATTAGGTGAAAAACTGACTAATGCTGGCTTAGTTGCTACAACCGCTGAATCCTGTACCGGTGGTGGTGTAGCATACGCTATTACAGAAATTTCTGGAAGTTCACTGTGGTTTGATCGTAGCTTTATCACTTATAGTAATGGTGCTAAAAGTCAGATGCTAGATGTAGATCCAAGTTTAATTTCTGAATTTGGAGCCGTTTCAAAAGAAGTAGTTAATGCAATGGCAATTGGTGCCGTAAAAAATTCTGATGCGGACATCGCAGTTGCAATTAGTGGAATTGCTGGCCCTGGTGGTGGAACAGAAGAAAAACCTGTCGGTACCGTATGTATTGCTTGGTATAACGCACATAGTGGTCATAAAGCGGAAAGTTATTTGTTTGTTGGTGACCGCTCTGAAGTTAGAACTCAAGCAATTCGTTTGGCACTTTTAGGCTTAATAGATAATATAGAGTCACATTTTTAATAAAAAAACTTGATACTGTATAAATGAGCAGTATACTGCATGCATATACAGTAAATTTAATAAGAACAACTGGAGAAGATATGAGTCAGGACGCGAATAAAGATAAAGCATTAGCAGCGGCATTAGGCCAAATTGAAAAGCAATTTGGTAAAGGTTCAATTATGCGTCTAGGTGACGGTGCAGCAGCAATGATGGAAATTGAATCTGTTTCAACTGGCTCATTGGGTTTAGATGTTGCATTAGGTATAGGCGGTTTACCATACGGTCGTGTTGTTGAAATTTATGGTCCAGAAAGTTCAGGTAAAACAACATTAACCTTACAAGTTATTGCAGAAGCACAAAAACAAGGTAAAACTTGTGCTTTCATCGATGCTGAGCATGCACTTGACCCAAGTTACGCGAGAAAATTAGGTGTTAATGTTGATGATCTTCTTATCTCTCAACCTGACACGGGTGAGCAAGCTTTAGAAATTTGCGATATGTTAGTACGTTCTGGCGCTGTTGGTGTTGTGATTGTCGATTCAGTTGCTGCTTTAACACCAAAAGCTGAAATTGAAGGTGATATGGGTGATTCACACATGGGTCTTCAAGCACGTTTAATGTCTCAAGCGTTACGTAAATTAACTGGTAATATCAAACAAACGAATACCATGGTGATTTTCATTAACCAAATTAGAATGAAAATTGGAGTCATGTTTGGTAATCCTGAAACAACAACAGGTGGTAATGCATTAAAATTCTATGCTTCTGTACGTTTAGATATTCGTCGTATTGGTGCAGTTAAGAATGGAGATGAAATTACTGGTAATGAAACACGTGTTAAAGTTGTGAAAAACAAAGTTTCTCCTCCTTTCAAACAAGCTGAATTCCAAATCTTATACGGTGAAGGGATTAATAATTACGGCGAGTTAATTGATTTAGGTGTGAAACAAGATCTAGTTGAAAAATCAGGATCTTGGTACTCGTATAATGGCAATAAGATTGGTCAAGGTAAGAGTAATGCTTGTAAGTTCTTACAAGAAAATCCTGCTTCAGCTCAAGAGTTAGATGCTAAATTACGTGAAATTTTATTAGTAAAAGTAGTACCTGAAACAAAAGAAACAGAGTTACCTGAAGCTGAATAGTTTTATCAGAAGATTAATAATTAAATAATCTAGAAAGCGTGAATAGAAATATTCACGCTTTTTTGTTTTAAGTGGCCATTAAAAACTTAAGCAATAGAAACACAAGCATGCCAAAGAAAATCGTTTTTAATAGACTTTTTGTTACTAGACTGATTATTACACTGATAATAGCCGCCAATAAATAAACATTAGTGAAGCTAATATCTATTTTTCCATAAGGCATAACTACAGCTGGAATAATGATAGCGGTGAGCACTGCTGGAGGTACAAATTTTAATGATTGTTGCATCCATACAGGGAAAGTCATTTTTCCTGCAAAAGCAAACATCACAAAACGAATACCAAAAGTGACAACAAACATACCTAATATTAACCAAAACTCATTCATGTTTATTATCCTTGATCTGATTAATTGGCATATTTTGAAAATGTATTACTAATAATCCCATTGCAACACCAATCAAGGCACTAACAATAAGTCCTAATTTATTAGGTAAATATGCAAAATATAAAGAAGCGATACCTGCACTTAACATTGCGCTGAACATAGCTTTACTATTTAAATAAGGGATGACCATGCCAATGAAGGTGACTGACATTGCAAATTCTAATCCCCAACTAGTCATATCGGGGATCATATTGCCTAAGATTAATCCAACGGCTGTAGAAGTAGACCAAGTAATATAAAAACTTATCATTGAACCAATATAGAAAAAATGTGCAAATTGGTGATCACTTCCTAATGGTGAATCCGGTTGATAACGTTGGCTCATATTAGCAAAAGTCTCATCTGTTAACCCGAAAGCTAGAAATGTACGCAAGGGTAATGATAAATGACTTACTTTAGGTACTAATGCTGTTGCATAAAGTAGATGGCGTAAATTAACCACAAATGTGGTTAATAAAATGACTTCAAGTGGGGCTTGTACTGCAATTAAGGCTAAAACAATAAATTGTGCTGAGCCAGCAAATACAATTAATGACATCGCCATTGTTGCCCATATAGATAAGCCACTAGTCGGGGCGAGTGTGCCAAATAAAATACCAAAGGGAATACCTCCAACTATTAATGGCAATGCCGCTTTTGAACCGGCTAGCATTTCAGTTTTCTTCCGTTGCTGGCTATTGATAATTCTTTCCTTAACTCAATTTTGTTATATTTTTATTCTTTATTTATGGCACCTTTAGTCCATAAAAATGCTTAATAATTCGTTCAAATAACGATGTCCAAGCGGTGTTACATGGCAATAATCTTGTTCAATAGTGATTAGTTGCTTACTACTGGCTTTTGCTAATTGTTTATTTAAGACTGAACGTTGTAATCCTGTATAGCTTTCAAATTCTGCAAATGGAATTTTCTCCATTAATCTTAATCGGTTCATCATATATTCAAAAACTAACTCATCTTTATCAACAGTGCTGCAATCATCGGTATATGAGCGGGTTGGATCTAAGTATCCTTTAGGGTGCTTTATTTTAGTGGTGCGTAATATTTTATTTTCTAATGGTAATGATATTTTACCGTGAGCCCCACAACCAATGCCCAAGTAATCTCCAAAGCGCCAATAATTTAAATTATGTTGACATTGCCAACCAGTTTGACTGTAACCAGAAATTTCATATTGTTGGTAACCATGCTCTGCTAATAGCTCAACACCTTTTTCTTGAATCTCCCATAAGGTTTCATCATCTGGTAATTTAGGGGGATGAGAAAAATATTGAGTATTCGGCTCTATAGTTAATTGATACCAAGATAAATGAGTTGGTTTTAATGCGATTGCTGTATTTAGGTCACTCATAGCATCTTCTAAACTTTGATCTGGTAAACCATGCATTAAGTCTAGATTGAATGTTTTCATTCCAACATAGTGTGCTTGTTTTGCTGCTGTTTTAGCTTCTTCTACTCCATGTATTCTGCCAAGTTTAGTGAGTTTTTCTTGTTGAAAACTTTGTACTCCAAATGAAAATCGCGTTATGCCTGCGGCTTTAAAGTCAGCTATCTTTTGATTTTCTATTGCACCGGGGTTTGCCTCAAGTGTAATTTCGATATGGTTACTAAAAGGGAGCAGTTGTTGGATGTTTTCTAATAACCAACTCATACCTGATGCTGAAATTAAACTAGGTGTTCCACCGCCAATAAAAATACTAAATAACTCTCGTCCTTGAACAAAATGCAGATCTTGTTTTAAATCATCAATAAGAGCAGATAAATATTCTGTTTCAGGGATTTCTCCACGTAATTTATGTGAATTAAAATCGCAGTAAGGACATTTCTCTATGCACCAAGGAATATGTACATACAAACTAAGAGGGGGAAGTTGCAACATTATTTTATCCAATTGAAAAAGCGACCTAAAAGCCGCTTTTAAATGTATGAAAGTTATTTTAAAGTAAAATTAAGCTGATAATTGCTCTTTTAATAATGCCACTAATTGCGTTAGTGCTTTGCCACGGTGACTTAATTCACTTTTACGTTGTTTACTTAGCTGTGCTGAAGTTGATTGTTCGCTCTCTACCCAAAATAAAGGATCGTATCCAAAGCCATTCTCTCCATGTTTAACCTCTGTTATGCTGCCTTCCCAAGTTCCTTGGCAGATGATAGGTGTTGGGTCTAACTCATGACGCATATAAACTAATACACACTGGAAACGTGCTTTGCGTTGTTCTACTGCGATCCCCTCAAGCTTATTTAATAATTTGTCTATATTATCTTGGTCTGTTGCATTTTCACCGGCAAAGCGCGCAGAATAAATCCCTGGTTGACCATTTAAAAAATCCACCTCTAAACCTGAATCATCAGCGATCGCAGGTAACCCGGTTAATTTGGCTGCATGGCGTGCTTTAATAATGGCATTTTCTACAAACGTGGTACCTGTTTCTGGAACATCTGGTACGTTAAATTGACTTTGTGGTAAAACTTCAATAGAAAAGCTATTTAACAACTCGCTCATCTCTTTTACTTTGCCTTGATTGCCGGTGGCAAGTACCCATTTTTGTTTCATGTCATTTCCTTAATCAACATAAAATTTATGTTGAAATTTAAGTGTATTCGATTTCTTTTCTGTCTTGATATTAATATCAAAATTAACAATTTCTTCATTGGTAAAAGGGTACTCAGCTATATAATAGATAGCTTTACCTTCTTTTATTTCAGTAAATTTTAATTGATGTGTTTGTCCAAGTAAGTTTCTACCTGTTCCAGTGATGATTGCTGTGACTGCTTTTTTATCTTGGTTGTTATCAAGTATTGCTAAGTTTAGTAATCCATTATATTTACTACGTTTGATATTGTTTTTTTGTGCGACATCGGGTTGTATGAATGTACTTGGTAAAGCGATGTAATGTACTTCTAAATTAGCAAATTGTTTAAATTGTCCTGCATTAGCAAATACACTACTGAATAATAATGTACTCATTAATAATGCTTTAAATACCGTTATTGAACGAAACATGTTTTCCCTTATTCTGAAAAAATGGACGGTAGTTTTTTAGGCGCTTTAATACGAATTAATTTGTGTCGGCTTTGTGTTCCTTTTTCGACATTAATTGCACTTTTAGCTACGTTAAATTGTTTACTTAAAAACTTTATTAAATGTGCATTCGCTTTACCGTCTATAGGTGGAGCGGTAATACTCACTTTTAATTCTTCACCGTGTTGCCCTACAAACTGATCGCGACTGGCTTTAGGTTGTAAATAAAGGCGAAGCAATAAATCTTCGCCTTGATATGAATAATAATTTGTCATTATTCGACTATAAACATAATTAAAAGATTAACCTAGAAATCTTGCGATCACATCATTCAATAAAATTTCTAAAAACTGTAATCCTAAAAGCACAACAACAATTGATAAATCTAATCCACCTAATGGAGGAAGAATGCGACGTATTGGGCTTAAAAGAGGCTCTGATAATTGAATCATTACTGCTTCAATAGGGTTTTGACCACGGCTAACCCAACTAAGAATGGCACGTAATACTAAGACCCAAAATACTAATTTGAAGGCAGCTGTAATTACAATAACCAATGCTGAAATTAAGGTGACGACAGGATCAATACCGTAATTCATCATTAGGCTTAATGTGATCACTTTAAGTGCAGCAACAACGACCGCAAATAAAATAGTGGCAATATCTAACCCACCTAAGCTGGGGATCATTCGGCGTAATGGTCCAACTACAGGCTGAGTTGCCTTAACAATAAATTGACTGAATGGATTATAAAAATCTGCTCGTGCTAGTTGTAACCAAACACGTAAAAGAATGACCATGATATACAGGTCAAACAGGGTATTAACTAAAAAATTAACTGCGTTCATTTACTACCTCGTATTTTTATTAGAATATTAAAACAGTTTTTCCATTTCTGCGCCACGATCAACTGCTGCTTGCATCGCTTTTGCTACTGTTTCTGGTAAAGACAATTCTTGTAGCGTACGAACAGCCTCAGCCGTTGTGCCACCTTTTGATGTTACGTTATTACGCAATGTTGCTAAATCTAATTGTGGGTTCTGTTTGACCATTTCAGCACTACCAATTGCAGTTTGTTGAACTAATAAACGCGCTTCTTGTTCATTAAAACCAAGTTCCATTGCTTTTGTTTGCATTGCTTCCATAAACAAGAAAAAATAAGCAGGTGCAGAACCAGAAGCCGCAATAATGCCATTAATTTTTGTTTCTTTTTCAACCCAAATAATTTCACCAACCGCAGCCATTAAATCACCTGCGTAACTTTTATCATCATTCGTTACTTGTGATGAAGCAAATAAACCTGTCATGCCTTTACCCAGTAAAGAAGGTGTATTTGGCATAGTGCGTATCACTGCAGTGTTTTCACCTAGAATTGATTGCAAGCGTTCAACTGAAATTCCTGCTGCAATTGAGATAACTAATTTATTACTAAAATCGACACCATCTTTAATCAGGGTTTCACAAACATCTGCCATCATTTGAGGTTTCACAGATAACACAACCACTTCAGCCCATTGTGCAGATTGAATATTATCTTGGCTATTTAATATTGAAAACTCAGCACTTAATTTCTGTGTATTAGTCAAACTTGGTGCCGATGCACAGATCAGTTCAGCAGGATACCCACCTTTTACTAAACCACTAATAATACTGCCTGCCATGTTGCCGGCTCCGATAAAGGTGATTTTCTTATGTTGCATGTAATGTTTCCTTACTTTAATTTTTATCGAGCACCAAAAATATCAGTACCTACTCGTACCATAGTGCTACCACATTTGATCGCGCTTTCTAAATCAGCACTCATACCCATCGATAATGTATCTATGTCAGAATATTGTTGTTGTAACTCTTGATATATATTGTGTAACTCTGAGAATTGTTGTTCAACTATTGCTAGGTCATCACTCTTTTGAGGTATTGCCATAATACCACGAAGTTTTAGGCGAGGTAGATCCTGAACTTGTGAAGCCAGTTCCATTACCTGTGATAAAGTAGTACCTGATTTACTTTTTTCTCCGCTAATATTAACCTGTAAGCAAATATTGAGAATCGGTAAGTTTTCTGGGCGTTGTTGATTAAGTCGTTGTGCTATTTTTAAACGATCAACGCTTTGTACCCAATCAAAATTTTCAGCAACAGGACGTGTTTTATTGGATTGAAGGGGGCCTATAAAATACCAATATATAGGTCTGTCAAAATCACTATCTAGTTTAATTTGTTGAATTTTATCCACACTTTCTTGCACATAATTTTCTCCAAAGTGAGATAAACCTTGTGCAAATGCTTGTTTAATTAGCGAAACCGGCTTGGTTTTGCTCACGGCTAATAACTGCACTTCATCTTGACGCTGTGCTTGTTTATTCGCCTTCGCTATTCTTTGTTGAATGGCGACAATATTGTTAGATATATTAGTCATATTATTAGGGATTTTAAATTATGGATATAACGGAATTATTAGCCTTTAGTGTAAAGCATAATGCATCAGATCTACACCTTTCTGCAGGTGTTCCGCCAATGATTAGGGTAGATGGTGAGGTACGTAAGGTAAATGTACCTGCATTAGACCATAAAGAGGTACATAGCCTGATTTATGACATCATGAATGATAAACAGCGTAAAGATTATGAAGAGCAATTAGAAACAGATTTTTCTTTTGAAATTCCAGATTTAGCTCGTTTTCGTGTAAATGCTTTTAATCAAAAGCGCGGTGCTGGTGCCGTATTTCGTACCATTCCTAGTACGGTATTAACTCTGCATGACCTTGCTGCGCCAGAAATTTTTAAAAAAATATCTGAGTTCCCTCGTGGATTGGTACTCGTTACAGGCCCAACAGGTTCAGGTAAATCAACTACGTTAGCTGCGATGATTGATTATATTAATGAATCTCGCCATGAGCATATCTTAACTATCGAAGATCCTATTGAGTTTGTGCATGAATCTAAAAAAGCACTGATTAACCAACGAGAAGTGCATAAAGACACATTAGGATTTGATATGGCTCTACGTAGTGCGTTACGTGAAGATCCCGATGTTATTCTAGTGGGGGAGATGCGTGATTTAGAAACTATTCGTCTTGCTTTAACTGCTGCAGAAACGGGACACTTGGTATTTGGTACATTGCATACAACTTCTGCGGCTAAAACGATTGACCGTATTATTGATGTATTTCCTGCTGAAGAAAAAAGTATGGTGCGCTCAATGCTCTCTGAGTCATTACGAGCTGTAATTTCACAAACATTATTAAAAAAACATGGCGGTGGACGTGTGGCTGCTCATGAGATCATGTTAGGTATTCCTGCTATTCGTAACTTAATTCGTGAAGATAAAGTTGCTCAAATGTACTCGGTTATTCAAACTGGGATGGTACATGGTATGCAAACATTAGATCAGTGTTTACGTAATTTAGTTAGCCAAGGTGTTGTGTCTTATGAAGATGCTTCTCAAAAAGCGATGGATCCTAAAACTTTCTAGGGAATAGATATGTTAAATAAATTATTAAATACCTTGGACCAAGTAAAAGCCTCGGATTTATATATTTCAGTTGGTTTACCACCAACCATTAAATTAAATGGTCGATTAGAGTCTTTATCTGAAAAAAATTTAGCGGCTGATGATATTTATGATTTGTTAGCGAGTACGATGGATGAAGATCGTATGGCTGAATTTAAAAGTAAAAAAGAAGCTAATTTTGCGATTCATTTACCCGATGCAGGGCGTTTTCGTATTAGTGCATTTATGCAAAAAGATAGTCCAGGCATGGTTGTTCGCCGTATCCAAGGTAATATTCCAACTTTTGAAGAGTTATATTTGCCTGAGCAATTAAAAGAAGCTTGCATGGCTAAACGTGGGCTTATTTTATTTGTTGGTGCAACCGGTGCAGGCAAATCAACAACCCAAGCGGCGATGATTGGTTTCCGTAATCAACATGCATCCGGGCATATTTTGACCGTTGAAGATCCAATTGAATTTGTTCACGAACATGCTCGCTCAGTTATTACTCAGCGAGAAGTGGGCTTAGATACGGATTCTTTTGAAGAAGCATTACGTAATTCATTACGTCAAGCGCCAGATGTCATCGTTCAAGGTGAGATTCGAACACGTGAAACAATGCAATATGCATTAACGTTTGCTGAAACAGGGCATCTTTGTATGGCAACATTACATGCTAATAATGCCAACCAAGCGCTGGATCGTATTTTGCACTTAGTGCCTAAAGAACGTCATCGTCAATTTTTATTTGATCTTTCTGTAAACTTAAAAGCAATTGTCGCTCAACAATTAATCCCAACCGTTGATGGTAAAGGTAGTAGGGCTGCTTTTGAAATTATGTTTAATACTCCGACTTTGGCAGACGCTATTCGTAAAGGAGATTTACATTTATTAAAAGATATTATGAAAGCTTCTACAGAGCATGGTATGCAAACATTTGATCAAGCGTTGTTCAATTTATATGATGAAGGGCATATTGGATATACTGAAGCACTAGCACATGCAGATTCATCTAATGATTTACGTTTGATGATTAAATTAAAAGAAACCGGTGCTTCTGCAAATCGTAGTGCAGGTACATTAAATGATGTTACTGTTGGTTAAGTAGACTGATAGTTAAATATTAACTAAAAGAAAGCGGTTGCGGTTGTCGCTTTCTTTTTTGATAGATTAGGAAAAAAAATGATTGTTGTTATATCTCCAGCAAAAACATTAAATTTTGATACGCCTGCCACCACAACAGAATATTCCCAAGCTGATTTATTAACTGAAAGCCAGCGATTAATCGATCGTTGTAAGCAACTATCAATGCAAGATGTTGCTTCATTAATGAAAGTAAGTGACAAAATAGCTGGTTTAAATGTTGCTCGTTTTGCGCAATGGCAAACTCCTTTTTCGTTAGATAATGATGCAAAACAGTGTTTATTTGCTTTTAAAGGTGATGTTTATACTGGCTTAGATGCTGAGACATTAACCGATAAAACGCTGCAATATGCGCAGCAGAACCTACGAATTTTATCTGGATTATATGGTTTATTACGCCCTTTAGATTTAATGCTGGCGTATCGTCTTGAGATGGGAACACGTTTAGATAACGAACGAGGTACAAATCTTTATCAGTTTTGGGGAGAATTGATCACCGAAAAACTAAATCTAAAACTGCAAGAAGTAGGTAGCCAGTATTTAGTTAACTTGGCATCTAATGAATATTTTAAAGCAGTGAAAACTAAGCAATTAAATGCAACTGTGATCACGCCTATCTTTAAAGATCAAAAGAATGGGCAATATAAAGTGATCAGTTTTTATGCGAAAAAAGCGCGTGGTTTAATGGCGCGATATATTATGGAAAATGAAATTACAGATATTGAGCTGTTAAAAGCTTTTTCTGTTGATGGTTATTATTTTGTTGAAGCGGCTTCTAATGAAACGAATTTAGTTTTTCAGCGTGATCAACAATAGTTATGTTTTCATTACCCAAAAAAAGATCCTATAAAGGATCTTTTTTATGGGGCTTAATTCAATTTACCAGAGGATATGCCCAAGTAAAGGTGCTGATAAAACAGTTAATACACCTGATAACATCATCACTAAACTTGCGATAACACCGGCTTGGTCGTGTATTTTATAAGCTGTTGCAGTACCTGCTCCATGTGCACAAGCTCCCATGCCTGCACCTTTACCATGATGAGAGCCAATTGATAACCAGCCTAGAATCAGCTCTCCAAATAAAATCCCAACTACGCCTGTAATAACCACGAATACCGCTGTTAAATCAGGTTGACCACCAACACTCTTAGTTGCTTCAATGGCAAAAGGAGTAGTAATTGAACGCATTGCTAAGCTGCGTTGTAATAATTCAGATAATGAAAATAGTCGACTTAATAAAACGGTACTACCAACACCTGCAAGTACGGCTACCAAAACACCAACGGTAAGTGAACGCCAATGTTGAACCATTAAATGACGGTTTTCATAAACCGGAATAGCAAAAGCAATTGTTGCAGGGCCTAACATCCATAATAACCAATGAGATTCTGCAATATATTGGCTGTAATCAATGTGCATTATTGAAACTAAAATCAATAGGATAATAGGTACAAAAATAAGTGGAACAAATAGGATGAATTTAGTGCGGTTATAAATAGCTTTACTTAAGTAATAACAAAGTACTGTGAATGCTAAATATACAAATGGAATGAGAGGATGCATATTATTCTATTCCTTCTATATCAGTTTTTAATTTTTTTTCATCTAACTTTCTAACTTCATATTCATAAATCTTTTCTACAACTTTTGCTGTAATACCTAAAACAAAAACAGTACTTATCATAATAACGGCAAGAATTTTTAGGCCGCTTGAAAGTACAATTTCTTGATAATTAACGATTGAAATAACGGCGGGAATAAAAAAGAGTAACATTTCAGCTAAAAGCCACATTGCACCGAGTTTAAACCACTTAACTTTTACAATGCCTGTTAATAACAAAATAAATAGTATTAACATGCCTAGAACATTAGAAGGTAGAGGGATGGAAAACTTTTTAACTACTATATCTGCTAGTATCCACATTGCGCATAACAATGCGACTTGGAGTAAGGTAAACCCGTTTTTTTTCATTTTCAAAACCAAGTTAATAAATTGATGTAAATCAGTATAAAGTACTTGGTTAATATTATGAAATGAATAATATAAGTGTAAAGTATTCCATTTTGGAATGATTTAAGGAGCATTCATCTTGAATAATCGTGAATTACATTATTTTGTTACCCTTATTCGTACTAAAAGTTTTACTCGTGCTTCAGAGGTTTTATATGTAACTCAGCCAACAATAAGTAAAGCAGTGAAATCATTGGAGACACAATGTAATGAAAAGCTCTTGCATCGGCAGGGACGAAATATCGGATTAACCGCTGCAGGGGAAGTTGTATTTCGTTATGGTGAAATGATGATATTGCAAATGCAGCAAATGAAAGCTGAATTAAATGATTTAAGCCAATTGGGACACGGTGAAGTAAAGGTTGGTATTCCACCAATGGTTGGGCATTTATATGCTCAATTATTAGCTGAATTTCGTTTAGCGCATCCTAATATTGATTTAGTTACTTTCGAGCATGGTAGCCATAAAAATGAATTGGCTTTATTAAATGGTGAATTGGATTTAGCGATCACTATGCTACCCCTGAAAAGTGAGAAGTTGAGTTATAAAAAAATTGATGATTATTCAGTGTGGGCTGTTCTTCCAAAACAATCACGTTGGCAATCTATTCAAACATTGCAAGTATCTGCTCTTAAAGATGAAATGTTTTATCTTTATAACACTGATTTTGCATTAAGTGATCGGGTTGAAGGAGTCTGTCAAGATGCAGGATTTTATCCTAAAGTAGGAATGAGAAGTAGCCAATGGGATTTTATTGCCGCGATGGTAAAAAGTGGCCTTGGTGTCAGCTTTATACCAGAGCCAATTTGTAAAAAGCTAGATGGAGATGAATATATATTTCGTCAGACTCAACCTGAGATCCGCTGGCAACTTGCTATGGCCTATTCGAAAGAACGTTATTTATCTAATGCAGCTGAAGCTCTTTTTAAGTTATTTACTCAACCAAAATAAAAACTATTTATTTTAAGTTTTAGTATTTTTTGCGTTATGTAAAATACTGTTTAGCTTAATGGCTACGCCGTTTTCTTTTGATGACTTTGTAATTTCAGCATCGGGTAATGCTTTGAGTAAATCTGCTTGAGAATTTGCCATTAAGATAGGTTTACCTACAACTTGTAACATTTCAACATCATTCATGCCATCACCAAAAGCAATGGTTTGCTCTACCGATAAATTTTTTGATGCTAATAATGCAGTTATCGCACTGCCTTTATTGGCATTGGCCGCCATGACTTCTAAGCATCTATCAAGTGAAAAGGTGAGGTTAATTTTATCTGAAAATTGTAAGTGAAGTGCTTTATAAATAATATTTAGCTTTTCTCTTTCTCCCCAAAAGAATATTTTAATGGTGTCTGATTTATCAATCTCTTTTAAATTTGTAACTTCACATTGAAATTTTTTATTCAAACTCATCTCAGTTAATTCTGGTAATAAGAAGTTGGCGTACCATTGTTGGTCAGTAAAAAGGTTGGTTTGTATTTCACTATCAAAGTAATCATTACAAATGATTGTTGCAATATCTGCTGGTAGGTTCTGTTTTAAAACAATTTCACCATGTTTATTGTGTACGCGAGCTCCATTCGATGAAATAAGATATGTTGATTCTATGATTTCATCTTGGATTGTTTTAGCTTCGATATAATGCCTACCTGTGGCAATGACAAACCTTCTATCATTTTGTATCCACTGATCAATGCTCTGCTTTGTTGTATTTGATATCTTATGATCAGGCCCAAGTAATGTCCCATCAAGATCTGAAATGGCTATTTTATACATGCTAGTTTACCTTTTTGATATTGTTGGAAGAAATCAAGTACAGCGGTTATTGCAGGTATTCTATATATATCTTGCTCCAATAATAACTCATGTTTAGCGCCGGCTATTGTAACTAACTTACTCGCAGCACATTGTGCGCTATTTTCTAAAAATGCCTGTTGCCCCTCTGCTGTTACGATGGAGTCTGCTCCTGATTGAATAATAATGACTGGGATTTTTATAAGGGAAGCGCTATCAATTGCTTTTTCAGTAGCATATAAGCTTTGGTTAACCCATCGCATGGTTGCACCGCCAAGTTGTGTTTCTTTTGCAACTTCAAAAAAATGAAAAGCAGAAGCGTAACGTTTTGTACTGTTTGTTAATTCATTTTTTTCAAATGATGTTGCTTTATAGGGGCCTACACCTGGAGCATAACAAGCTAAATCACTAAACCAACGACATAATAAATCACTGATATAACTAATTATTTTTGCAATGAAAGCGGGTAATCCTCCTAAATTAATAGAAAACATTGGGCTGAAAAAAGCGGCTGCTTGGAAGGGATGTGATTGTTCCTCTAAATATAAAGCATTAATGGTGCCTCCCATTGAATGAGATAACAAGAATCGATATTGATAATGTTTGTCTAATTGTAATGAATCAATAAAGGTTTTTAGATCGATTACATAATGTTGGAAATCTTCTACATGACCTCGGTGAGCATCGCCACCTAAACGACTTGAGAAACCTTGTCCTCTATGGTCAATTAAAAAGACATCATAACCTTGCTTACTTAGATCGAAAGCAAACTCTTTATATTTTAAAACTGACTCATTACGACCTTGGCTGATGACAACTGCATTTTTTTGCCCTGTAGTGATGTGAATGGTATGGATGGTGCCACCATTAGTGCTTTCAAAAGAATATACTTGGGCATGTTTATCCCAAAATTCATTAATTTCAGGAGAATAGTTATTATCTAGCTGTGCTTCAGTATTAAGCTGATATTTATTATCTAGCATTTCACCTAACTTATTTTCCATGGTTGGCGAATTTGCCTCTGCGTTTGAATAAAATGAAGTGAAAATGATAGGTATGAATAATAAAAGCTGTAATAACCATTTCATAAAACATCCATATTTAATCTGATTTCTCTTAATATTAATGTAATTTAGGTAAATGATGAATGAATATTTCTAAGGCTATTTGAATTTTGCGTATAAAAAAACCACGCGAATACGGCGTGGTTTTGTTTAACTATCATCAAGAAGTTTTTATTTAAGCAAATTTAGCTTTAATAAACTCAATCACTTCTTCAATTTTCACTTCTTGTTTTTCGCCAGAGATACGATCTTTATATTCAATAACTCCGTTGTCAATACTACGATCACCAATGACGAAAGTATGCGGAATACCGATTAATTCAGCATCTGCAAACATAATCCCTGGGCGTTCTTTACGATCATCTAATAACACCTCAATACCTGCAGCTTTTAATTCTGCATAATATTGTTCTGCTAGATCTGCCACTCGGTGTGATTTCTTCATATTCATAGGCACAATAACAACAGAGAAAGGTGCTAAAGCATCATTCCAAATAATACCGTTTTTATCATTATTCTGTTCAATAGCCGCTGCAACAATACGAGAAATACCAATCCCGTAACAACCCATGGTCATCACTTGATTTTTACCTTGTTGGTTTAATACTGCCGCATTCATTGATTTAGCGTAAGTATCACCTAATTGGAATATATGACCCACTTCGATACCGCGAGCAATTGATAATGTTCCTTTACCACATGGACTTGGGTCACCTTCAACCACGTCACGTAAATCAGCAACTTCATATTCAGTGATATCACGATCCCAGTTAACACCTGTTAAATGTTTACCTGTTTCATTGGCACCACAAACAAAGTCTGCTAATTTTTCTGCACTGCGATCAACGATAGTGCGAATAGATAAACCTTTAGGACCAATAGAACCAGCTTCGCAGTTTGCAGCGTCTAAAACTTGTTGAGCACTTGCAAAACGTAATGGGCTTGCAATCCCTTCAATGTGTTCAACTTTAATTTCATTCAGATTGTGGTCACCACGTAGGACTAATGCAATAACAGCAGGCACTTCCCCTTCTTCTGCATCTCCTTCAACTAACAATGTTTTAACTGTATTTGATGCTTCAACATTAAGTAGGTTGCATACTTCTTCAATAGTATGTGTGTTAGGAGTATCTACTACAGTTAATTCAGCGCTTGCTGCTGGGCGATCAAATGCAGGAGTTAACGCTTCTGCTTTTTCAATGTTTGCTGCGTAATCACTTTGGTCTGAGAATACAATTGCATCTTCACCACTTTGCGCTAATACGTGGAATTCATGAGAAGCACTACCACCGATACTCCCTGTATCAGCAATAACAGGGCGATATTCTAAACCTAGGCGATCAAAAATTTTGCAATAAGCATTAAACATATTTTGGTATGTTTTTTCTAAACACTCTTGCTCAAGGTGGAAAGAGTAAGCATCTTTCATCGTGAATTCACGAGCACGCATTACACCAAAACGAGGGCGTGTTTCATCACGGAATTTAGTTTGAATTTGGAATAAATTAAGTGGTAACTGTTTGTAACTGCTAACTTCTTTACGTACCAGTTCTGTAATGACTTCTTCGTGTGTTGGACCTAAAACAAAATCACGACTATTACGATCTTTAATGCGCAATAGCTCGCCACCAAATTTGTCCCAACGACCTGTTTCATGCCATAAGTCTGCAGGTTGTACGACAGGCATTAATACTTCAATAACACCTGCGCGTTCCATTTCTTCACGTACAATATTTTCTACTTTGCGTAATACGCGTAAACCCGTTGGTAACCAAGTATATAAACCAGATGCAAGTTTACGGATCATACCTGCGCGTAACATAAGCTGGTGGCTGGCAATTACTGCATCACTTGGTGCTTCTTTTTGAGTGGATAATAAATAATTAGTAGTGCGCATGGAGATCCTTGTTGATAGTTATCTATCATATAGCAAATATAAAGTTGGCTGATTTTAGCAGTCGATGGCGGTGGACTAAAGCATTGTTAGTTAATTTATCTAAATAATGTTGTGTTTTTAGTGTGAATTTAGTTAGTTTATCTTCTGAACTTGAGGATCTTATATGCAACGTTATTTAAAACCTGCAAAACATAGCTTAATGATCATGATATTATGTGCTGCTTTATTATTAATTAATATTATTTTGCCCGTTAATAGTTTGGGGATCGTTCCACGTGAAGTAAACCATTTATCAGGTATTGTATTTGCACCTTTTTTACATGCAGATTGGTTACATCTTATTAGTAATTTTTTGCCTTTTGTTATTTTATCCAGTTTGATTGGTTTACATAGCTTAAGAAGGTTTTGGATGGTATTTACTTTATCTATTTTATTTACTGGTTGTTTGGTGTGGTTGTTTGCCAGAGGCGGCAGTATTCATATTGGTATGAGTGGTGTTGTGTATGCAATGTGGGGTTATTTAATCGTATATGGATTTAGGCAAAAACATTTTCGAGATGTGTTAATTGCAGTGTTAGTTGTGATCCTCTATGGAGGACTGGTATTTGGTGTTTTACCAAGTGCACCTAATGTTTCTTATGAAAGCCATTTCTTTGGTGCACTAGTGGGAGGGGTATTAGGTTATCTTTTTTCTAAACCCGTTTAATAGATAATACAGAGACTGTATCTAAAGCACATTGCCACTTAATATTGAAGTCCGATAAATGCATCGCATAGACTTTGCTATCGGGCTTTAGCTTTTTATAAGCAGGACGAGGATCTTGTTGCAAGACTTCAATAATAAATTGCTTTAGTTCTATATATTCATTAGTTAACGCTTTTAGTTGTAAGTTAGCTTGTTCGCTAAAGTTAATCGTTAATATTGTTTCAGGTGCTTCTTGGGCAAACCCAGCCTTTGCATCAGGTAATGCATCGGCGTAAGGAATATAAGGTTTGATATCGATAATAGGTGTGGAATCAACTAGATCTATATTACTTAGAGACAAAAATAGCTTTTTATCTCGTTGAATTAATCCATGAAACTTAACTAAAGATAAACCTATTGAATTAGGCCTATTAGGACTACGAGTTGCAAATACACCAACCCGTTTATTTCCGCCTAAACGTGGAGGACGTACGGTAGGGCTCCACTTATCAGTCGTGTTTTTATGAAACTCAAAAATTAACCATAAATGACTAAACACTTCTAATCCATTAAATGCATTAATATCATCGTAAGGAGGTAGAATTTCTAATTCTGCTTTTGCACTCGGAACTAATCCTGGCTGTCTAGGGACGGCAAACTTCTCTTTATAAGGAGAATGCAATATTGCGAGAGGAGCAAAGTTAGTCATTAGGTAAAGTCACTTTAATTGCTCTGCCATAGCAAATAATATTAGTCACACAGCTTTGGTCTGCTTCAAAATTTAAACAAGATTGAAAAATAACTCCATTTGCATGCATGTTTGCTGCATTGATTCTTGCTTTTGTGCGTGCTTCTTTTATATCTGCAGGTACATCCTTTGTTTCTTCTTGGCAGCTACTGCCTTCAACTGCGCCTAATACCGTATAATCAAGATCTAATAATTCATTTTTATCATAAATGGTTACTTGCGATGGCTTGAAATAAGTATCGAAGTTTTGTTTATCTACATTAGTAGTAAATTGGTAATGGCTGCATCCAGAAAGCAGACTAATAAAAGCTATAACAATAATTCTATTCATAAACATCACTCTTATTAATAGTAGGAGATAATAATGGGTGGCATAATAACATTATTAAACAGCCCTGAAATAGAGAAGTAAAAATGAGTAAAGCAAAACCGGCAATATTTTTAGATAGAGATGGTGTTATTAATAAAGATAATGGCTATGTTTCTCAAATCGATGATTTTGAATTTTTAGAGGGTGTAATAGAGTCCTGCATAGAATTTCAGAAAAAAGGTTACCTATTAGTCCTTATTACAAATCAATCAGGTATTGCGAGAGGTTATTTTACTGAAGAGCAATTTCATACTCTAACTGAATGGATGGATTGGTCGATGGCAGACCGCGGCGTAGATTTGGATGGTATTTATTATTGCCCGCATCATTCAATAGAAGGTCAAGGTGAATTTAAAATTGATTGTGATTGTCGTAAACCTAAACCTGGCATGCTAATGAATGCGATTGAAGATTTAAATATTGACATAGAAAGCTCGATTTTAATTGGAGATAAGGTTTCTGATCTACAAGCTGGTATCGCAGCGGGTGTTAAAACTAATTATTTAGTACGAACTGGTAAAGCTATTACGCCAGAAGGTGAAACATTAGCAACAGATGTTTTTGATGACCTAGCTGCAATTGTTAAAGTCATTTAATAACTCTGTGGATAACTACACTTAAATTGTGTGTAACTTGTGTTCAAGGTAAGTATAAAAATTAATTGTAATTTATCGTAATAAAACGCTTGCCAATGTGATCTCAATCCCTATAATGCGACCCCACAGACACGGCAGGTAACGCAAGTTACTCAGCGAGTTTGAGAATGATTCACAACGTATTAACGCTTCGAGGTTCGCTTCGAAATTAAGTTAAATTAAAACGTTGACATTGTTCGAAAGGCGCGTAATATACGCCGCCTAGCCGAAAGGCACGCTC
>NZ_SNUW01000006.1 GCF_004376845.1 Psychromonas algarum | reverse complement strand
TGATCTTCCCCCGACTTTGTAGACACGTTAATTCTCGATTAAGTACCTTTTTTCATACTCATCAGGAGACACATGGCCAAGGTGGCTATGTAATCGCTTCCGATTGTAAAACATCTCAATATAATTGAACAAGTCTGCTCGAGCTGTATTACGATCCTCGTAGATTTTTCGCTTAACTCTTTCCGTTTTTAGTGAATGAAAAAAGCTTTCTACTACTGCATTATCCAAACAATGACCTCGACGACTCATACTTGGCACCAGATTATTCGATGTTAAAAAGTCACGATAATCACCACTACCATATTGGCTTCCTTGATCACTATGAACGATCACTTTTTGTTTAGGACTTCACCTCCAAACCGCCATCAACAACGCTTTAATTACGATATCTTTACCCATGTTAGCTTGCATAGACCAACCAATAATTTTTCGAGAGAATAGATCTAAAACAACCGCTAAATATAACCAACCCTCATACGTTTTTATGTAGGTAATATCTGCAACCCAAGCTGTATCAGGCTCACATACAACGAATTGTTGCTGTAAATGATTATCTGCAATGAGTGATGGTATCGATGACTTAAATAAACGACGCTTATAGCCAATGTTGGCTTTCAACTTATTGTGTTTCATTAATCGAGCAACGCGATTTTCTCCACAGGTTTCACCAAGTCGACGAAGCTCATATGTTATTCTAGGGCTTCCATATACTCCTCCACTTTCTGCATATGCTTCTTTAATTCGCACTAGGAGGCGCTTGTTCTCTTGCTTCAGCTTAGATTCTGGCTGTTTAAGCCAAGCATAGAAGCCACTGCGATGAACATTAAGCGCTAAACACATTGATTTAACGCAATAGACAGTGAGTCTGGTTTTTATGAACGCGTATCTTTCCTTGACTCGCTTGCAAAGAACGCGGCGGCTTCCTTTAAAATATTCCTTTCTTCGGTTACCCGCTTGAGCTCAGCTTTAAGCTTTTTAATTTCATCCTGCTCGGCTGATTTAGTTGGTGGGACTTTTGCTTTTTTGACCCAGTAATAGAGGGATTTATCAGAGATACCTAAACGCTTGGCAACATCAGGAACTGAATAACCTTTATTTATTACTTGTCTAACAGCTTCATCTTTGAATTCTTGGGGATATTTATTATTACTCATAACATCTCTCTTTAAATTTCAGTTTCTAAATATAAGATGTCTACAGATTTGAGGGAAGATCAGTTTAAGGATGCATTTCGTCACAATTAGGTTAAAAAAAGCGAAGGTCAAAAATGTAAGATTTAGGCTTTTAAATTTTTTTGAATAAAAAATAAAAACTGTCACCCTCAGGTCACAATGAGTGAAGTAGCTCAGGAAGGGGGATATATTTCATCGATTTATTTTATCGTTCAGAGGAGAAATAGACTTAAATTTTGACAAATAGAATCAATTGAGAAATTTTGTTACATTTTTAGGGATTTGAATGATTTTATTTTAACTTGGTAACTAATAGCGATAAAACAAAAGTTTAGAACTCTAGTGAGGTAAATAATGACCATCGGATTTTGAAGTCAAAATGTGAAGAATTATTTTTTAGGAAGTATTGTGAAGTTTTCTAGAAATTGGTTGCGAGAGCAGGATTTGAACCTACGACCTTCGGGTTATGAGCCCGACGAGCTACCAAGCTGCTCCATCTCGCGTCCGTATTTATTTTCTAAAATTTTATTAATTAAAATATTTTTCTTATTAAGAAAAATTGGTTGCGAGAGCAGGATTTGAACCTACGACCTTCGGGTTATGAGCCCGACGAGCTACCAAGCTGCTCCATCTCGCGTCCGTATTTATTTTCTAAAACTTTATTACTTAAAATATTTTTCTTATTAAGAAAAGTTGGTTGCGAGAGCAGGATTTGAACCTACGACCTTCGGGTTATGAGCCCGACGAGCTACCAAGCTGCTCCATCTCGCGTCCGTTTAAGTGCCGCGAATAATATAGAGATCACATTTTATTGCAAGTGTTATTTGATATATCCAAGTAAATAGAGTAGCGACTGCTTAAAGAATAAACGAATTGAAGATAATGCAGATCATATTAGGAATGTGACAAATAGATGGGGTTTTGTTTAAATTTTTTAGGATATTTTAACTTTATAAATATATTTATGATTAATGGCTATTACTTTTGCTATTGAAGGGGAGGCAAATATAACAATCGTAGAATTACTATCACACAATCAAACGATTGATGCAGGTATTTAGTTTAAAAAAGGGTATTATTGCGTTTTTAATTTAATAGGCTTCTTAAAGCCAACTTTATTTACAGAAAGGAGTAAATATGGATATCAACGGTTCAAAGCCGGGAGCTTCAGTTCTTGAAGACTTAACGGGTTTTAAACCCAAAGCATTTGCTATTATTATTGCTGTTGCGTATATGTCTATCTTAACCATTCCAATGGTTGTTAATGCAATGAATTTACCAGCAATGCCTATTGTTATCGGAGTCATGCTTATTCAATATTATCTATTACATTATGTTGGCAAACTGCATGGTAGAAGTATTTTAAAAACAATGACTGCAAATGGTTTTATCGGTTGGTTAATGTGGTTAGCATTGGTTTGTATGTTGATGTTACCTGTTATCCATTTATTAACATTGTTTGGTGCGATCCCAAGTGGTGCTGCGTAATTTTATCTTGTCTATTGTTTGTCTACTAATAAATATGAAACATAAATTTATAGAGCTGTAGTTGGCTCTATAAATTACGGTGATTTTCTCTTCTAAAAATTGTTACATTCTCTTGAAAGTGTGATCTGGTTAACTTAATTGCGTGATAAATGTAAAAGGAATAGAATAGCGAACCAATTGCAGCAGATGTTCTATTATCTGGCTCTTCACTTATTAATTTTGGATCCTTTATGAAAAAATTACTTATCACTTTGTTTTGTTCAGTTTTATTTTTATCTGCCTGTTCTGATATGCACTCATCTGATGAAGTAAAAGTTCACAACGTTGATGATTTGACACAATTATTTGCTCGCTTACATTACACTCATGATGATTGGCAAAAAGGAGTGAAAAAAGTACCTCGTTTAACATCTGAAGGTGTTATGCCTGATTGGAAAAAACTGTCTGATAAAATGCCAGTTGAAAATAAAAAGAGTATTTTCTTACGCATGATGTTGCCGTCAGTGTTAATTGCAAATGAAAATATTCTTCAAGAACGTAAAGTTGTTAAAAAATCGTCATTAGATTCATCTGAGTTAATGGCGATAGCAATCAAATACAAAGTTGTTAGCGATGACAGTAAAGCATTAACTAAAGCGGACAAACAAACCTTATTAAAACGAGTGAATATTATTCCACCATCACTTGCTTTAGCACAAGCTGCTGAAGAGAGTGCTTGGGGGACTTCTCGATTTGCTCGTGAAGGTAATGCTTTTTTTGGACAGTGGGATTTTTCTGGTAACGGAATGAAACCTAAACAGCAACGTAAACACTTAGGTGATTATGGTGTTGCTAGTTTTGATAGTCCTTTAGCTTCTGTTGAAGGTTATATGTTAAACATTAATAGCACTTCAGCTTATAAATCATTACGTGATTTACGTGCGCAACAAGTTGCTAAAAATAAAAGTTTTTCTGGTACTTTGTTAGCTGGAACATTGATTAAATATTCAGAACGAGGCCAAGATTACATCACTGGTTTACGCCACCTTATTAGCTATAACAAATTAGAATGGACAGATAAAACGTCTTTATCTGATAATAAAATGGTTTATATCGTTTATTAATTGCACTCTTTTTATGCTCTCTATTGTGTTTCTCATACTGCAAATACAATAGAGGGGCTTTCCTGACTTTTAAACCTCCTTTTTTTCAATAAAATATTGATAACTGTTTGCACTCTGTCACGCTTTCAGATTTTAACTAAATGCAACTCGATATTCTGAATTATGCTCTTGGTATTAATAATATTGCGGTGAGAGGTTATGTTGTAGCTCACTAAATCAAGGATGATGATATGAATACTCAATTACATAACGTTCGTTTATTTAAAAAAACACTTTTAATAAGCGCTTTAACTGTGGCCTCTTTTCAAGCGAGTGCTGCTGGTTTTCAATTAAATGCTCAGTCTGCAACAGGTCTCGGTCGTGCTTTTTCTGGTGATGCTGTTATTGCAGATAACGCTTCTGTCATGGCTCGTAATGCAGCTGCTATGTCGATGTTTGATAAAACAGCTTTATCCATGGGGATTAATGTTTTAAAGACTGACATTAATGTATCTGATGCAACTTATACAACAGCTGCAGGCAGCTCGTCTTCAAATTATAATGATGCTGGTGGTATATCAGTGGCACCAAATCTCCATGTTATTTTTCCAATTAATGAAAAATTTGCATTAGGTGTTAATTTATATTCAAATTTTGCCACTAAAACTGATTTTGATGATTCTTTTGTTGGTTCTGAATATGGTGGATTAACAGACGTTAAAAGTATGAACCTTGGATTAGCTGCCTCGTACCGTATTAATAAACAATGGAGCGTGGGGGGCGGGGTAGATGTAATTTATGGCACGGGTACGTTGCAAAGAAATCTTAGTAATGATCCCGGCTTAGGTCCACACGCAGGGGCGACGGCATTAGATACAGATGCTGCGGGTGTTGGTATTGGTTTTAATTTAGGTGCTGTTTTTGAGCTTAATAAAAATAACCGATTTGGTTTATCTTATCATTATAGCCCTGAGTTAAAGGTTGAAGGTGATACTACAGTCTACGTTGCTCAAGGCTCTGTAACTGCTAAAGATGATACTCTTCATTTGGGCTTACCTGATATGGCCGAGTTCTCTGGATACCATCGTATTGTAGATACTAAATATGCAGTTCACTATAGTGTGCAATGGATTGGATGGTCTTCATTTGACACTTTAGATTCAAAAGCTTTTGGCACACTAAATACTTATGACTGGAAAGATACTTATCATTTCTCACTAGGTGGGACATATTACCTTAGTGAATCTTGGACATTGAGAACGGGATATATGTATGACATGAGTGCTCAAGATGAAGTCACATCAATTTCAGTACCTGATTCTGATCGTCAGTGGTTTTCAGCTGGTTTTACTTACCACTTATCAGAAAATGCTAATGTTGATTTAGGTGCAACTTATTTATTAGGTCAAGACGTATCTGTTTCAGAATCAAAACCGGGTGTATCTTCAATTACAGGTACTACACATGCCAATGCAATATTAGCCGCGGTGCAATACAGCCATCAGTTTTAAAGATTAATTATTCGCATCTGAGAATAACAAAAAGCGCTTAGGGCGCTTTTTTGTGGGCTAAACATATTATTTTTTAGCTTGTTTGGCTTTCTCTGCGCGTAACTTTCGCATTTCTTTGGGGTCTGCTGTTAATGGCCGATAAATCTCAATACGATCAGCATTGTTAACTGTATTTTCTAATTTATCGGCTTTACTGAAAATACCTACAACGGCTTCGCTAGGGATAATTTCTGGGAAGTGTTTTACAATGCCTGATAATTTGATGGCATTTTCAATGGTAGTGCCAGCTGGTACTTTTAATGACAACAAAACTTGTTTGTGAGGTAAACCATAAACGACTTCTATATCAATTAATTGACTCATTTTGTTTGCTTCCAATATTGTACTAGTTTCAGTAAATAGTAGAACTATTTTACTTCTTCAAAATAAAAGATTAACGACTACCATAAACGGTTTTAGCGCGATTTGAAAAAGACCTCACCATAGAGCCGACTAATTCATGAAAAATACGTCCAAATGCTAACTCCACAAGAGAGCTACTGAACTCAAATTGTAGATCTAAACTCACTTTGCAGGCTTTTTCATCTAATGCAGTAAAAGTCCAACCACCCGTTAAATGCTTAAATGGGCCTTTAATTAAATTCATTGTGATAGATTGTGCAGGTACAAGTGTGTTTTCAGTGACAAAAGTTTGCGTGATCCCAGCTTTAGAAACTTTAACTGAAGCTTTCATTAAATCAGGCTGATCTAATAATATAATCGTTTCACTGCATCCAGGTAAAAACTCAGGATAAGCATTCACATCATTGACTAATTGATACATTTCTTGTGCGCTATACATCAACAATGCGCTGCGTGAGACTTGAGCCATGTTTTACCTCGTTTGAAAAAATAGCATCTTACACGATGCAATGCTTGAACTGAAAAAAAATAGTAAAAAATACTTATAAATGAGCGACTTTTCGTTAAATCAAATAGCCATTTAAAAAAACAAACTTTATAATGCAGGCTATGGCTAAAAAAAATTCAAAAACTAAAAACAATGATAATACGATTGCTCGTAATAAACGTGCTTCCCATGAGTATCACTTAGAAGAACGCTTTGAAGCGGGACTTGAGTTACAAGGTTGGGAAGTAAAAACATTACGAGCAGGTAAAGCAAATATTGCAGATAGCTACATCTTCTTAAAAAATGGAGAAGCTTGGTTATTAAATGCAACATTTCCACCTTTAATCGCAGCTTCATCACACGTTGTATGTGACCCTTTACGCTATCGAAAATTGCTACTTAAAAGACGCGAGCTTGATAATTTAATGGGTAAGGTAGAGCGTCAAGGTTATTCAATTATCCCTATTTCTTTATATTGGAAGAAAGCCTGGGTTAAGATCTCCTTTGCATTAGCAAAAGGTAAACAAGATCATGATAAACGTAGTGATGTAAAAGACCGGGAATGGCAAGTACAAAAAGAACGTATGATGAAACATAGCGTTCGATAAACAAGCATTTAGCAAAGTATAAGAAGATAATGCTATCTTGCATGACTTAGCTTTGTTAAACTTGAAATGTTGGTGATTTATCACTAACCACTGTGGGGATGATTTAGGACTCGACGAGATTCTTGAAACCCAAGGTGCATGCCGAGGTGGTGGCTGGCCTCGTAAAAAGCCACCAAAGTTATAGTTGCAAACGACGATAACTACGCTCTAGCAGCTTAGGCTCGCTAGCCTTCCACCCACGTTTCTCCTATGGGCAGGGATTCGGAAGGTCATTTACATTTGGATAGCGAGGGAACCTTGTTCGAGGGTGAACCGCGAAATAGTATCGGACTCGCTCTTTGCAATCCTGTCTGTCGGAGTGTTGAGAGTTAATCTAAAGATAGACTAAGCATGTAGTACCGAGGATGTAGGCTTTTCGGACGGGGGTTCGACTCCCCCCATCTCCACCACCTACTTAAATTAAGACGCTCTAGGGCGTCTTTTTTTATGCCTAAAATTTAGTAATACCGCCTTGCTAGAGGCATTTTTCATCCTATTACGTTTTTTGTAGTTCCATGAGACTCTGTCATTTAAGTAGTACTCTAGGTAGTACTAGAGAACATTAACGGATCTTGGTACGGCTTATGGCAAAAGTAACTCGATTAACGAATGCAGAAGTAAAACAAGAACATCTAAAGAAAAGGTTTACACGCTAATAATGATTAAAGATCCATAGATGAAATAGAGTGCGTATAAAAGTTTTTATGCAGGTCCCTTTTCCTATATATTTTGTTTGATATCAATTGAGCCATTGTAATTTTAGTAATGAAGTTTTTATTGCTTACTTAAAAGAATATAATACGCGGATGTTCAGACTTACTACATGAAAGTAAACAATATAATACCTTAAAGGTACATACATGACTCAAACAGCACCAACGATGAAAAGTAATTTTGGCCTTGCATGGCCAATTGGTATGAATGCCGTTTTATTACAATTGATCCTCGTTATTGATACCGTACTTGTTACGCCTTTAGGTGAAGAGTCTGTTGCTGCAATGGGGATTGCTGCAAGTATTGCAGGTATTATTCTTGGTTTATTATTTGCGTTTTCAAATGGTACTCAGCTGGTTATTGCGCAAGCTTTTGGAGCACAGAATACAGCTTTAGTGAGTCGAGGGTTTCGTTCCGGGCGATTTGTAAATGTTGCCATTGTGGTCATCAGTATTTTACTTATTTTTACTGTTTCCAAGCATCTTATTGAATTAATTGCAGATACAGAGGACGTTGCGGTAATGGCTTATGATTACCTCAGAGTTTTCTCGTTAGTGACTATTGGCGTTGCTTTCTCGCAGAATATTACCGTTTATTTCAACGCAACAGGTAATAGTAAAATTCCTTTCTACGCTAATATTGTTGAAATCCCTGTGAATGTAGTTGTTAGTACCGTTTTCATTTATGGGTATCTTGGTTTTCCTGCATTAGGATTAGTGGGTGCTGGGATAGGCTCTGCTGTGGCGATTTTATGCCGAACTTCATTCTTATTACTTTTTTATTCAAAACATCAAAGCAAAATAGGTGTTACTAAAGCAAACAAACCTGCCAAATTAATTAAGGCTGATGTACTTTTCCACTTAAAATATGCGACCCCCATTGCTGGTACTTTTGTCAGTGCGGTACTTGTGAATAGTATCTGTATGCTTATTTACGCGAAGTTAGGTGTGAATCAATTTGCTGCATTAATTTTGATTGCACCTTGGGTTAAAGTCTCTGCTCAACTTGCAACGGCATGGGCACAAGCGACGAGTATCAATGTTGGGCATTTATTAGGTAAAAAATCATGGGGCTTACTTGATACTTTTATTAGTAAAGCATGGAGAGTTTCATTCTATATTGGTGTGCTAATTGCCATTGCTTATGTCAGCATGTTCTATTTGTTTAAATTAATTTACCCTGAGTTACAACAAGAAACAGTAGACACTCTTTGGCAGTTTGTTCCTATTTTATTTATTATCGCTTTCATTCGAACTTCAAATACTTTTTGTGGCAATGTATTACGTGCTGGTGGTGATGCAACGCATGTATTCAAAATACATGCTTATACACAATGGTTTATCATTTTACCCTTGTCTGCTTTATTTGTTTTATATTGGGAATTAAGTGCCGTTTGGGTATTTGCTTTAACGTTGTTAGAAGAAGTTATTAAAAGTATTCCATTCCATATCCGTATGTTAGGTGGGAAGTGGAAGAAGAGTTTAGTCTGATGCATATATTAGCAATATAGTCATTCAGCTATTGATTACATTTTCTAATCAGGCTTACCTTTTGCTAAAGTGAAAGTAAAAAAGTGAGCTTGATTGATAAAGCCTATGCAAACAGGTATCTTTAGCACCTCTTTATCCTCGCTTAACTAATACTGAATATAATTGCTTATGAATGACTTTGATTACAATCCTCCTACTGAACCTTGGTTAGATACGATTTACAAAGACAAGGATATGATTGTTTTTAATAAACCAGCCGGCATATTGTCAGTACCAGGTCGAGATATCGAACGTCATGACAGTATCTACAGTCGTTTATTAGCAAAGCATCCTAACAGTCATACCGTACACCGTTTAGATTTAGCTACGTCAGGAGTGATCATTTTTGCATTACGTAAAGATGCTGAAAGGGCGTTAAAAATGCAATTTCAAGAGCGTGAAACTAAGAAAATTTATTATGCTCGTGTTTTTGGTCATGTTAAAAATAAAACGGGCTGTATTGATGTGGCTTTAAGTAAAGATACCGATAACCCTCCTAAGCATAAAATTGCTCTCGAAACGGGTAAAGCCTGTAAAACTTTTTATGAAGTGATTAGTTATGGGAAGCAAAGTACTTTGGTTAAGTTGATGCCTGTGACGGGACGTACACACCAGTTACGTTTGCATATGTTAGCTATTGGGCATCCTATTTTAGGCGATGATTTTTATGCGGATCCTGTGGCTTTAGCGCTTTCTCCAAGGTTATTATTGCACGCAACTGAGATCTCTATTAAACATCCTTACACTAAAAAAATGGTTTGTTTCAAAACAGAAGTTCCTTTTATAGAGCCTGATGCTCTGCAGTAATTCATTACCCATCGTTCTTTTTATAAATTAAAGACGTTAGTGATCCCTCTCATTTTATCCTTTTAAATATTGCCTTTCTCACTTAGTGAGATGTAAGTCACTATTTTAATTTTTTTTTATAAAATATATGAACCTGACTTATCAAAATGTAGTCCATGATTTGTGAGGAAGAGTCGAGTATTTTATTTTTTAGGGCGTATCATTATTGCGCATATCAATTGCCATTAATTTCTGAATTATCCTGTCGCTTTTAAAGTATTACTTTACTGCTAATAAGTTTTTTAAACACTTATTTTCATTGTAAACCTCAGTATTTAAGCCTGTGATATTAAGCCAATTAATGTTGCATTTTTATTAAATCGGGCTGTCTTACTCTGTATTTTAACTTTACTTGGTGACTAACTTTTCATGCGTCAATTTAAAAAACTATTTTTATCTATCTCTCTGATCTTTTCTGTTTGCATCTCTACTTATGCAACTTCTTTGAATATCTCAGATAAGCCTATTAAATTGACTGTCTATCTTGATGAAGCTCTACCTTTTTCTGGGTTTAATGCCAAACCGCTAGCACAAGGCATGTTAGTTGACTATTGGCAAGAATGGTCAAAAGTAACGGCTATTAATGTTGAATTTAAGCCTTATCATGGACAAAATTTAACTCGCTTATTAACTCACGATAATATGGCTATTTATAGTGGTTTAAATACGCCTGTTAACACTCAAAATTCACTTAAATCTCAAGCGATTATGCGCTTATCAAGTGAATTTTATTATCTCTCTGAAAACCATTTATTTATTCAAAATGCATTAAATGATCAACGTACACCTGTGGTTGTTGGTGGTTTGTTACCGGAAGCTAAATTATTACCCTTTATAAGCCATCACTCTAATATTACTTACCAAGAATCAACGGGTATATTAGCGCTGTTAACCAGTTTATATCGGGGGGAAATTGATTCTATTTTATTATTCAAAGTAGTAGATACTCCCGCGACATTGATTGAAAAATTATTACCTTATTTATTAAGCCTTAGTGAGGTAAGCGCAGATAGAAATGCTTTATATGCTTATAGTGTGGCGGATAATGAAAGCTTATTAACTTGGATAAAGTGGGGGATTGAAAAAGAACAATTAGTGGCTAAGTTAGCACCATTGCTTGAGTCAGTCACTGTTTCTCAATGGGGAGTATCTAAAGTAACTGGACGTTATTTATTAATTGTATTGTTATTTTTACTCTTAATTATTTTGCTCAAGCAATCTAAAAAACAAAAAGCACAGCACCTTAATTATCTTTTAGGTGAATCACTTTACCCGTTAATTATTTGCGGTTTAAATGGTAAGGAATTGTACTTCACTAATACGCAAGCTAAGTCACTCTTTTCTTTTAAAAAAAATAAGCAGGTTTATCTGTTTGAAGAGAGCAAAAACCAGCTGAAGTTATCACAGTTTATTAAAAAAATGACTCATCAAAGTATCGTTAAAGATACGTGTTTAAATTTACACGGAGTAAGTCGCTTTTATGATATTGAGGTGTCAGCAAAACGAATTCATTATCAAGGAGAGTCTGCTTGGTTGTGTTATTTCAACGATATTACTGAACAAGTTAAACTACAAAATGACCTGCATAAAGAACGTGAAAAATTTAATAAGGTACTGGCTTCAATTTCAGAACAAGTGAGTTTTATTTCTCCTCAAGGGGATATTGTTGGATGTAATGATAGCTGGGTAAAAGCTAATAACACAACGGTATTAGATGCAACAGGAACTAAAGAAGCAACATACTTTAATGAGTCACAAGCAAAAATATCTGCCCAGCAAAATATTGATGTTTTAGCGGGAGAGGCGTTTTATGCACAGGAATGGATTGCTCAAAAAAACAAAGCAAAAAAATTAATTAATCAAAGTAAATTACCACTTTATGATCAACAAGGAAAAGTCTTTTCTATATTGAGTGTGGTAACCGATATGACAGCAACGCACCTTTTAAGCGAGCAGTTAAAAGGTGAAAGTACGCAACGTCAACAAGCTGAAAAAAGTTTATCTCAACAAACGGTATTATTAGAAAGTATATTTGCTAATGCAAAAGGGCCTGTTGGAGTATTAGATGAAAAAGGGCTTATTTTAGCTGCTAGTCGAGCATTTTCTGCTTTTATGGGGAGTGACCTAGAAGATTTAAGCGGTCTTTTACAACAAAATATTTTACCCTATGAACGAGCTGATTGGCATGATCGTCAAAATAAAGAAATAATGAAATCAGGGGAGTCGATTACATTTGAAGAATTTGTTTTTTTTAATAATGAAGAAATTTGGTATGAAGTGAATAAAACCCCATTCAATGATCCTACAGGTGATTTTCGTGGTATTGCTATTAGTGCAAAAAATATTACTGATAGTAAAAATCAACAATTAAAATTAGAGCAAGCAGAATCAAAGCTGCAACGACAATCGTTACATGACCCTCTAACGGGGGTTGCTAATCGTCGAGTATTTGATGAAATAATAGAAGAATATTGGAACAAAGCCGTTGAAAAGAAAGCGCCACTCACTTTGCTTATTGGCGATCTTGACTGTTTTAAATCTTACAATGAGGCTTATGGCAAATCTGAAGGCAATGAAGTGTTGCAAGTGATAGGGCATATTTTACAACGTAAATGTGTAGAGCATGATTGTTTTGTTGCTCGTTATGGCGGGGATGAGTTTGTAGTATTAATTAAAGATAAAAATGTAACACACGCTTTACGTATTGCAGAAGATATTCGTAGCGCAATAGAATCTGAAGGTATTGAGCATTCTAAATCCTTAGCTTCTTTATTTGTGACAATGAGTATTGGCATGGCAACGCAAATTGCAAGTGATAGAAGCAATAGTAAGCTGTTAATTAAAGAAGCTGATAAAGCATTATTCAAAGCTAAATCTACGGGACGTAATCAAGTACAAGTTACTTAGTCACTATTAGTGAGTCTCCAACAAGTTAACTGTTACAGAAATGGTAGAACAAATACATAAAAACCTCAGTTCTATTATCAAGAGCTGAGGTTTTTAGTTTTGCATAAAACAAAGTTAATTAAGCTTGGTAACCGTCTTTAATGCCTTTAGTGGTAATTGATACTGCATCATGTGCATGCAAGCTTTCGTAATGATTAACGCGTAGCCAGAAATCATCAAATTGTGTTTGTTGATTTAATGCGTACTGTAATTGACGAGCGGCATCTTCACAAAACATTAAGTTTTGACCATTCAAACGAGCAAATTCTTGCTCATCTTCTCGTTTAACTGCAGCTTGCACTGGTGTTTTTAATGTTGCTTCAATTAAATCAATTAAAGCAATAATAGGGAAGTTAGAGGCAGATTTTCCTAATTTAACTTTAACTTGTGCAACACTACGTTGGCTATGTGGTGTAGCAACAATACCTTGTGTTGAACCTAACCAAGTTAAAATATCCTCTTTATCGATGCTTGCTTGTTGCTCATATTGTTTACTGAACGCATCTTGAATAAGTTGACGAGCTAATGCAGCTGAACAAGGGCAAGTTGAAGAATAAGGAACATCAACTTGTAATTGGAAATCAAACTTACCGTTAATTAAACGACCAATAATGACTACCGGGTAAGCTTTCCAACCACGTTTTTCACTGATTAATGATTTACGACGTAAATTGTAATCAAAGGCAATTTTTACAAAAGCTTCTGAACTTAAATCATTATGGCTTTCAATAAAGCCTGTTAATAAAGCAGTTAATGTTTCAAGTGTTAATTCAGACTCTGTTGAAAGTTCATCTAATTGCAGATACAAACGAGACATATGGATGCCTTTCGCTTGTGGGTCACCAAGATTAACAAAAACCTCAACACTTGCACTAACTTGTTGAGCTGGGCAATTGTCGGTCTGTACCATTAAAGGTAACTCAATATTGCTCATACCAACACGGTCTAATGTACCTTCGGTTTGAGCTTGTGCACTATTTGCGATATCTGGCATTGCCATTAAATTAGGCTCCCTTCAATATGCTTTATATGGATAAATGATTTTAAAATTAAGCGCGCATTATAGACGGGTTAACAACAATTAAAAACCATCAAATACAAAGGTTTTAACTAAGTGATTGATAATTTATCTCTATAATCAAAAAAATCACCTCAGTTTGAAAGCTTAATTCATATTAAACATGAAGATTATTCACTATGGCTGCTAAATTTTGTAATGAGGGATCTCTCGCTTTAATTAGTTTGCTAGAGGCTAACGCATAAAAAATGGGTACAATGGGAGATATTATTACTCTAAGGATATGTGAATTTGTTTAATTTAAAACCGTGGGTTTATTATTACGTTGCATTATTAAAGCGACTTGGACCTGTAAAATTTAGTCTAGTTTTAGCGTTTGCAATTATAGCGGCGGATGCTGCTTTACAAATTAGTCTTGCTTATATTTTTTCAGAGCCATTACATAAAGCGGATGTTTATCGCTCTTTAAGTTTAGGTTTATTGATCACACCTTGGGCAGTTTATTTTTTAACTGTGGTAGTTAACGATTTAGATAACGCTCGCCAACGCCTTGCAACAACAGTAAAAAAATTAAAAAAGATCTCTACTGATGATAAAGCTAAAACAAGCTTATTAGAAAAAGAAATTGTAGAGCATCAAAATACACAACAACAATTACGTGAAGGTACCAGTTTATTACGTTCTTTCTTTGATACGTCTCCAGATTTAATTTTTCACCGTGATTTAGAAGGGCGCTTTGTTAGCTGTAATAAAGCGATGGGCAGACTATTTGGTAAAACAGAAGCTGAATTAGTTGGGTTAGCACCTGAAGATACTTACCCTGAGGAATATGCAAAAGAAGTTACTGCGCGTCATCAAAAAGTAATTAAAACTCGTACAGAACAAATCCATGAAAGTTGGTTGCAGTATCCTAATGGGCACTTGGTCTATTTTGAAATCCGTGCACTGCCTTTATTGAATAGTCAAAATGAATGTGTTGGTTTAATTGGCTTTGGACGAGATATTACCGAACGTAAAAAACATCAAGAATTTTTAGAAAAAGCCAGTCGAGATAAAACCACATTTATTTCAACGATTAGCCATGAATTACGTACTCCACTTAATGGAATTGTTGGTTTAAGCCGTATGCTTTTGGATGAAAACCTTAATGAAGAGCAAACCAAATACCTGAAAACGATTCACATGAGTGCTATTACTTTAGGTAATATTTTTAATGATATTGTAGATTTAGATAAACTAGATAGAAGACGTTTAAATTTAGTCAATGAATGCATTAATGTTGATGACTTTATGAATGATTTACAAAGTCTTGCTTACATTCAAGCGGAACAAAAAAATCTAAAATTAGTGTTTGAACAAAAGCCTAATTTGCCTGAATGTATCACTTCTGATGCTACACGACTACGCCAAGTTTTATGGAACTTGATCACTAATGCCGTTAAGTTTACTGAACAAGGGCAAGTAACTATCCGTTGTAGTGGCAGTATTCATGAAAAGCAAAAGTGGTTGTGCTTTGAAGTAGAAGATACAGGTGTTGGTATCCCTACAGATAAGCTAGATAAAATATTTGCTATGTATTATCAAGTTGAAGGTAGTCGTCATGCATCAGGAACGGGAATAGGGCTTGCTGTTTCAAGTACTATTGTTAAAGCGATGAATGGGCGCCTAACTGTGAGTAGTGAACTCGGAAAAGGCAGTACATTTAAATTATGTTTGCCAAGTTCTTGTTTAGCGCCTGAGCTCAAGAAAGAGCCATTAAAAATGCCTACATTATCTATTTTATTAGTTGAAGATATTGAACTTAATATTTTAGTTGCAAGGGCGTCATTAGAGAAACAAGGGCATCATGTTGATGTCGCCATGAATGGTTTGCAAGCCATTGAAAAAGTAGCAAATTCACAATACCAACTTATTTTAATGGATATTCAATTGCCAGATATGGATGGTTATGAAGTGACGGCTCGTTTACGCGAATTGTATCCTCAATTACCGCCGATTGTGGCGTTAACTGCCAATGTGTTTGCAAGTCCACAGCAGTTTATTGATAAGGGCTTAGATGATGCAATTGGCAAACCATTAAGCTTATCTTCATTTAATACTATGCTTGAACGCCATTTTACTAAAGATGTTGAAGCAATGCCCATTGTACTTAATGAAGAAATAGTTAAACCGGTAGAATCTGAAGAAATGTTATTTAACGAGGTGATGTTAAAAGAATTAATGGAGTTCTTACCAACATCAGTCATGTTAGATAACGTCACTTTATTTGAAAACTTAATGCCAGAGTATTTAGCTATTTTAGAAAGTCATATGATGGCTAAAAATGAAAAAGGTATTGTGAATAAAGCTCATAAGATAAAAGGGGCTGCAGCATCTGTTGGCTTGTTACGTATTCAAGATTTAGCACAAAAAATGCAATCTCCTGACTTGCCTGCTTGGTGGGATAATATTGATGATTGGCATGAATTAATTAAAAGTTTGTACTTAAAAGATATTAAAGAATTGAAAAAGTGGATTGTTGCTAATGCATAATGTTGTTTATGTTAAGTAATAGCCACTCTATTTGAGTTGCTTTTATAAGCCAAACTGGCTTCACATACTTGATACAATTGCATAGTAAAGGTACAAAAAAGGCTTGCAATGCAAGCCTTTAAAATATCACTAATAAAATATTAATAACTTCTATTCTAGTTCACCACAGAAACGGTAACCTTCACCATGAATGGTAGCAATGATTTCAGCTGACTCTGGTACGCTTTCAAAGTGCTTACGAATACGACGAATAGTGACATCAACAGTTCGGTCATGTGCTTTTAATTCACGGCCTGTCATTTTCATTAATAAATCAGCACGGGTTTGAATTTTCCCTGGGTTTTCAATGAAGTGTAAAATAGCGCGGAACTCACTACGTGGTAGCTTGAATACATCACCATTTGGACTAATTAATGAGCGGCTATCAATCTCTAACGTCCAGCCACTGAATTTATAATGTTCAACTTTTTGACGTACCTCTTCAAAGTATATTGTATCTTGCATAGTACGAGTTAATAAGTTACGAGCTCGGATAGTTAATTCACGCGGATTAAATGGTTTAGTAATATAATCATCCGCACCAATTTCTAGCCCTAAAATTTTATCCACTTCGTTATCACGACCAGTTAAGAAAATTAAAGCGATATTCTTATGCTCACGTATTTCACGTGCTAATAAAAGTCCGTTCTTCCCTGGTAAGTTAATGTCCATGATGATTAAATGAATTTCGTTGTCATTTAATACTTGATGCATTTCTGTACCGTCGTTTGCTTCAAAAACTTGGTAACCTTCGGCCTCAAAGACACTCTTTAATGTACTACGTGTAACTAACTCATCTTCTACAACTAAAATGTTAGCGCTAGACATGAATTGACTCCTATGGAAATTAATAATTCATTGACTACATTATGGAAATTCATAAAGTAGTTAAAACCCGTTTGTGTTCTGAAGCTGTTCGATGTTTAACAAATATTTCACAAGGCGAGGAATGAAACGAAACAAAGTTTGCAGAAAATCGTGGTTTTAATAGTGAAATTGTAAGTAATTAACATATAGATAACAACTTATTATGCAATTAAACAGCAAATTTACTACTTTGGTTTGATATTTATCAAATCAGTCTTGAGTGATAGTTAACATTTTGTTATTTGTTATACGAATTAATTGCTAGCTCACTAGGTTGTTTGTTCCAGTACGCACCAAGCTTTGATATAATCAGTACATATAAATTTAACAAAACAACGAAATATTAACAAACATGGATTTTACTTTATTTTCTCAGCTTAAACAGAAAAGCGCTGCGCTTTGTTCGCAGTGCTTTTTGTTATTTGTAAAACAGTAAATCTGTACATTTAAAACCCGCTATTGAAAGCGGGTTTTTTCGTCTTAAAGCAAGGGGGTACGATGCGCGTACTTAAATTTGGCGGCACTTCATTAGCAAATGCTCAACGTTTCAATCAGGTTGCTGATATTGTTATTAATAATCAACAGCAATCTCAAATAGCTCTAGTGTTATCTGCGCCATCTGGTGTGACCAATAATTTAGTTGCTGTAGTAGAAAAAACCAGTCAAGGGCTCTCTGCTGACGAACACCTAATGGCTATTCAAAAAATCTTTGTTGAATTGATCCAAGGTTTAAAAGAAACCTATGCAGAGCTTGCCGATGATGTATTACGCAATACTTTTGAAAACGAACTTGCTGAGCTGACTAATTTATTGGAAGGTGTTCGTTTATTAGGACAATGTCCTGCAAGTATTGAAGCTCGTATTTTAAGTAAAGGTGAAACATTAAGTATTGCTTGCATGAAGCAACTACTGATTGCAAAAGGTCATCAAGTTGAAGTGATTGTGCCTCAGCAAAAACTAATTGCTTTTAAAGGTGGTTATTTAGAAGCACAAATTGATATTAATGCGTCACGTAAATTATTTGCTCAAGAGCCTATTGTTGCAAATGCTATCTATTTAATGCCAGGTTTTACTGCGGGTAATGAAGAGGGGGAAACATTAGTTTTAGGGCGTAATGGTTCTGATTATTCTGCAGCTGTATTAGCGGCTTGTTTAAAAGCTGAATGTTGTGAAATCTGGACTGATGTGGATGGCGTTTATAGTTGTGACCCTCGTTTAGTGAAAGATGCAAAATTATTAACATCATTAAGTTATGCGGAAGCAATGGAGCTATCTTATTTTGGCGCAAAAGTATTGCATCCAAAAACGATTGCCCCGATTGCACAGCATTATATCCCTTGTTTAATTAAAAATACCCATAACCCTCAAGCTGAGGGTACTTTAATTAGTGCGCAACAAAGCGACCAAAAATTACGTGTTAAAGGTATTTCTGACCTGAAAGGGTTAAGTATGCTAAGCATTTCTGGTCCAGGCATGAAAGGTATTGTAGGCATGGCGGGGCGTATTTTCTCGACCGTATCTCGTGCTGGTGTATCTATTATTTTGATCACGCAGTCTTCTTCTGAATACAGTTTGAGTTTTTGTATCTATTCAAATGATACCGCACATGCCATTGATGCATTAACTGAAGAGTTTAGTTTAGAGTTTGAAAATAACTTATTAGAAAAAATAGATATCATCGATAAACAAGCGATTATTTCACTTGTTGGTGATGGTATGAAAAAAGAGAAAGGAGTTGCGGCTCGTTTCTTAACTGCATTAACTGACGCTTCTATTAATGTGACTGCTATTGCTCAAGGCTCTTCTGAACGTTCAATATCAGCAGTTGTTTCTGAGAAAAAAGCTAATGAAGCTGTGATTGCTTGTCACCATAGCTTTTTCAGCAGCACCCAATTTATTGATCTGTTTGTGATTGGTTGTGGTGGTGTTGGCGGTGCGTTAATTGATCAAATCTATCGTCAGCAAAGTTATTTGGCTGAGCGTAATATTGCGATCCGCGTCTGTGGTGTTGCGAATAGCCGTGCCATGTTGTTAGATGTGCAAGGTGTTGATTTAAGCAATTGGCGCGATATGTTAAAAGATGCAACTGAAGAGTTGTCATTAGTTGCGATGAAAAACTTAGTTAATGGCTCGCATATTATTAATCCAGTTATTGTTGATTGTACAAGTAATGACGGTATTGCTGCTCGCTATGTTGATTTCTTAGGGGCGGGGTTCCATGTTGTAACTGCGAACAAAAAAGCAAATACAAGCAGTATGGATTACTACCATCAGTTACGTTTAACGGCATTAATGAAGCGCCGAAAATTCTTATACGATACTAATGTTGGTGCTGGTTTACCGGTTATCGAAAATATTCAAAATCTATTTAATGCAGGTGACCGTCTAGTTAAATTCAATGGTATTTTATCTGGTTCGTTATCATTTATATTTGGTAAATTAGATGATGGAAAATCATTTTCTGATGTAACAACGGAGGCTCGTAACTTAGGCTTTACTGAACCTGATCCTCGTGATGATTTAAGCGGTACTGATGTTGCTCGTAAACTGTTAATTCTAGCGCGTGAAGCTGGAATGGAATTAACATTAGATGATGTAGAAGTTGAACAAGCATTGCCACCGGGTTTTGATGATACAGGTACGCCCGAAGAATTTATGGCTCGCTTGCCTGAAGCAGATGCTTACTTTAAAAAGTTACAAGATAAAGCCGATGAAGAAGGTAAAGTATTACGTTATATTGGCAGTATTGAAGATGGTAAATGTAAATGTAGCATTATGGCCGTCGATGAAAATGATCCTCTTAATAAAGTAAAAGATGGTGAAAATGCATTAGCATTTTATAGTCAGTATTATCAGCCTATCCCATTAGTTTTACGTGGTTATGGCGCGGGTACTGAAGTAACTGCAGCGGGTGTATTTGCTGATGTACTACGTACATTAAACTGGAAACAAGAGTTTTAGTACATATCCAATGTGTACAATAACTTACAACTTGTAGCGTGATCTGTATTACGCACAACAAACAAATTCAGAAACAGGAATTTTAAAATGTCTATTGTTGTTTATGCTCCAGCCTCAACGGCCAATGTGAGTGTGGGGTTTGATGTCTTAGGTGGTGCGTTAACCCCTATTGATGGTTCGCCATTAGGTGATCGCGTTAAAATCACTAAAGGAGATTATGGATTTTCACTGCAATGTGTAGGGCCTTATGCTCATAAGTTACCTGAAGATTTTAAAAGTAATATTGTTTATGACTGTTATTTAGCGTACCAAACTGAAATTGCAAAATTAAATAAAGAAATATTACCTGTATCAATGACATTAGAGAAAAATCTTCCTGTAGGTAGTGGTTTAGGCTCAAGCTCTAGTTCGATCGTTGCTGCATTAGAAGCACTTAATGCATGGCATGACTATCTATTAGATAAACATGTTATGTTAACGATCATGGGTGAAATGGAAGGTAAAATTAGTGGTAGTGTGCATTACGATAATGTGGCACCTTGCTATTTAGGTGGTATGCAACTGATGGTCAATGAAGGTGGTGAAATTAGCCAAACAATTCCTTCATTTAAAGAGTGGTATTGGGTAGTTGCTTATCCGGGGATCACTATTTCAACTTCTGCTGCACGTGAAATTTTGCCATCACAATATCGTTTATCTGAAGCATTAACTTATGGTCGACGTTTAGGTGCTTTTGTACATGCTTGTCATAGTAATCAGCCTGCTTTAGCTGCCACTATGATGAAAGATGTAATCGCAGAACCTTATCGCTCACAATTAATTCCTTGTTTTGATGACGCTCGTGTATTTGCACAGCAAAGTGGTGCATTAGCAATGGGGATTTCTGGATCAGGTCCTACAGTCTTTGCTGTGATGAATGATTTATCACAAGCAGAATCATTAAAAAATTGGTTAACAGAAAACTTTCTTCAAAATGAAGATGGATTCTGTCATATTTGTCACCTTGATGAACAAGGTGCACGCGTGTTAGGAAAAGAACTATGAATTTATACAACATCACAGACAACAGCGAACAAGTAAACTTTCAACAAGCTGTTAAGCAAGGATTAGGACGTGGCCAAGGCTTATTTTTCCCTGATACTATTACTCCATTAGAAAATGTAGATGCTTTACTTGCAATGAATTTAGTTGACCGTTCAACTGAAATTTTATCGCATCTAATTGGTGATGAGTTATCGAAACAAGCTGTGCATGATATTGTTTCTAAAGCATTTACTTTCCCAGCGCCTGTTAAAAAAGTAACTGAAAATATCAATGCGTTAGAGTTATTCCATGGTCCAACATTAGCATTTAAAGACTTTGGAGGCCGTTTTATGGCGCAATGTTTAGCACAATTTAAAGATGCTGGAAAAATTACCATTTTAACTGCTACTTCTGGTGATACTGGTGCTGCAGTAGCGCATGCGTTTTATGGCATGGAAAACATTAATGTTGTTATCCTTTATCCAAAAGGCAAAATCAGTCCGTTACAAGAAAAACTATTTTGTACATTAGGTGGTAATATCACAACGGTTGCGATCGAAGGTGATTTTGATGATTGTCAGGCGATGGTAAAACAAGCATTTGATGATCAAGAGTTAAAACAGGCTGTTGGCCTAAACTCTGCTAACTCAATTAATATTAGCCGCTTAGTGGCACAAATCTGTTATTACTTTGAAGCATTTGCACAATTAACTATTGAGCAACGCGATAACTTAGTGGTTTCAGTACCAAGCGGTAATTTTGGTGATTTAACGGCGGGCTTGTTAGCTAAGTCATTAGGTTTACCTATTAAACGCTTTATTGCTGCAACGAATGACAATGATACAGTGCCTCGTTATTTGCAAGAAGGTACTTGGGCACCTAAGAAAACAGTAGCAACACTTTCTAATGCAATGGATGTTAGCGCACCAAATAACTGGCCACGTATTGAAGAGCTATTCAAAGTAAAAGGTTGGTCTTTAAGTGAATTAGGTTACGGTAAGTTATCTGATCAAGAAACTAAAGATACATTAATTGAAATGGATAAATTAGGTTATTTATGTGAACCACATGGTGCAATTGCTTACCATGAGTTAACTAAGCAGCTAAAAGACGGTGAAACTGGGTTATTCTTATGTACAGCACATCCCGCTAAATTTAAAGAAAGTGTTGAAGACATTTTAGGGCGTGATATTTTTATTCCTGAAGCGTTAGCATCACGTGCAGAGTTACCTTTATTGTCAAAAGAGTTTCCTGTTGATTTTGCAAAAGTCCGTGAACTATTAATGGCTCTATAAGCATTATAATAGGCATTTTAAACATTAGATAAGGACGTATTACACGTCCTTTTTTTGGAGTAAAAAATGGGTAAAGTATTAAACGATCTTTTACAACAATTGAGTTTAGAAAAACTAGAAGAGAATTTGTTTCGTGGTCAAAGCCAAGATTTAGGCTTAGGTATTGTTTTTGGCGGACAAGTAATGGGACAGGCTATTTCTGCAGCTAAAGAAACAGTAGAGGCTCGCCAACAAGTACATTCCTTTCACTCCTATTTTCTACGTGCAGGTAAAACTGACCAACCGATTGTTTATGATGTTGAAAGGATAAGAGATGGTAAGTCTTTGTCTGCCCGACGTATCAAAGCAGTGCAAAATGGTAAACCTATTTTCTATATGACAGCATCATTTAAAGCACCAGAAAAAGGCTTTGAACATCAAGATAAAATGCCTGAGGCACCCGATCCAGAAGCGTTAATATCAGAACAAGAAATGGCGTTGATCCATACTGAAATGCTACCAGATTTTATTCGTGATAAATTAGTTGGAGAAAAACCAATTGAGATGCGACCTGTTAGTTTTGTGCATCCAGTTGACCCTGAAGTAGAAGCACCCAAGCGTTTAGTTTGGTTTAGAGCAAATGGCAAAATGCCCGATGATTTACGTGTGCATCGTTATTTATTAGCTTACGCATCTGACTTTAATTTTCTACCTACTGCATTACAGCCTCATGGTGTTTCATATTTAACGGAAGGTATGCAAGTGGTTACTGTGGATCATTCAATGTGGTTCCATCATGATTTTCGTTTAGATGAATGGTTATTATATTCTGTAGAAAGTTCAGTGGCATCAGATGGACGAGGATTGGTGAGAGGGCAGTTCTTTACTCGAGATGGAGTATTAGTTGCATCTAGTATCCAAGAAGGTTTGATTCGTCAGCGTAAAAAGTAATTTTACGTAGACATTTTAAGGGTCATAAAGTGGTGGAGCTATGCGGGATCGAACCGCAGACCTCAACGCTGCCAGCGTCGCGCTCTCCCAGCTGAGCTATAGCCCCACAATATGATTTTTGTTATCTAGAAAACTAGTCTTTTATTTTCAAAAAAACAGGTCGGATTGTATTCGGCCTATTTTTACTTGTCAATTTCAAAATTCAGTTTAAATAAACTTCAAAAGCCAGGTTAAGCGCATTGCTTTGATGACTATCCTCAGTATTGCTAAAGTTTTATTAGTATCAAAATTATTATTCTAAGCGCAATCAAGAGATCAGCTATTTACTGTGATTGGTATTATTTCAATGAATCAAAACATTTAGCGAATAACTCATGTTACAAAACTTCAATATGCTTTCGGTTTACGTATAACTTTAGATATAGGATCCTATTTTGATACGGCATTTAAGATGGCATACTTAGGAAACTCCCCTGGAGCCTCTAAAAAACGTGCTGGCGATGAAACGATATTTACGGCTGGGTATGAATTTTAAACAATAATTGTTTGTTAAATATCAATGTGTTGAAATTATCAGCAGTCAGTTAAAATATTTGGCTTTATTCATGTTTAGGGGTTGTGGTTAAGATAAACTTCTCTATAATACGCCTCACTTGCTTGAGAACGCTTTAAGCAATAGCCCGGGTGGTGAAATCGGTAGACACAAGGGATTTAAAATCCCTCGACTTATGGTCGTGACGGTTCAAGTCCGTCTCCGGGCACCAATTCTAAGAAAAAGCTTCGCATTTGCGAAGCTTTTTTTTTGCCTGAATTTTATTCATCTGATAACAGATAAAAAGCAAATTTTCTCTGCTTGCATTTGCATCCTGATGTTGTACTTTGTTTATTGTTTTTCATTTCCGTTAACTTCTTGATTATGCTTTAATACAGCGCTTAGATAGTCGTTAAATAAATAGCATTGAGGTTTACTGTGAGTCAAGATACCGAGAAACGTCTTAATAAATTTATCAGTGATTCAGGTTATTGTTCTCGCCGTGAAGCCGATAAGTTAATTGAACAAAGTCGCGTTAAAATTAATGGCAAAGTGCCAGAGCTAGGTACTAAAGTTCAGCCCGGCGATGAAGTGTTTGTTGATGGTAAACGGATCAATAAAATAGCGGCTAATAAATCAGATCGTATTTATATTGCATATAATAAACCGATTGGTATTACCTGTACCACGGAGCGTAATGTGTATGGCAATATCATTGATGCTATTAAACATAAAGAACGAATTTTTCCCATTGGTCGTTTAGATAAACCTTCTGAAGGTTTAATCTTTTTAACCAGTGATGGCGATATTGTGAATAAAATCTTACGCGCTGAAAATGCACATGATAAAGAATATCGAGTAACGGTTGATCAACCTTTAAGTGAACGATTTGTTGAACGCATGCAGCGTGGTGTGCCGATTTTAGATACGATTACTAAACCTTGTATTGTAAAAGTTGAAAGCCGTTTTGTATTTACTATTATTTTGACCCAAGGGTTAAATCGTCAAATTCGTCGTATGTGCGAATACTTAGGCTATGAAGTAACGCGTTTACAACGTACTCGTATTATGAATGTGACGCTAAATAATTTAAAAGCAGGGCAATGGCGTAACTTGTCCGAAAAAGAGATGGCTGAGATTAACCAAGCTGTTGCAGGTTCATCTAAAACGGCTGTGAATACAACTTTACCTAAAGGGACTTCCACAAATTCGGTGAATAGTGAAAAGCTATCTCGTCAAAAGCAATCTTCAGAAAAGAGTCCTTATTACGGTAAGAGTGAAAAGCCAGCAGCAAAAAGTAAAAAAGTATTTGTGAATAAAAATGCTAAACCATCCTCAAATAATAAAGGCACATTGTCTTTAAAACCTAAAATGACACTTAAACGAAAATGAGTAAAGGTGAGTTTGATATTATTCAACGCTATTTTCAACGCCCAAAAAATGATGATAATGGTGTTGTTATTGGTATTGGTGATGATTGCGCTATTTTAGATATTCCACAAGATTATCAGTTAGCTGTCACCACAGATAGCTTAGTGAGTGGTGTACATTTTTTTGAAGACGTTGATCCTTACCGTTTAGGTTATAAATCTTTAGCTGTTAATTTGAGTGATTTAGCGGCGATGGGGGCAACGGCAAAGTGGGTTTCATTAGCGATTACTTTACCAAGCATAAACGAAGTTTGGTTAGCTGAATTTTGCCGAGGTTTTTTTGCATTAGCTGACCAATATAATGTGCAGTTAGTGGGGGGAGATACAACAAAAGGACCATTATCAATTACAGTTTCCGCCAAAGGCTTGGTGAAAAAGACTAAAGTGCTAACTCGCAACAATGCAAAAGTGGGTGATATTATTTGTGTGAGTGGTTCATTAGGAGATGGTGCTGTAGGTTTATCTGCAAAACTAGAGTCGTTAACACTGACTAACCCCCAACCTTTTATTGATGCTTTAGAATTGACCGAGCCTCGCTTAGCACTTGCTAAGTCATTAGTTGATCATGCTTCGAGCTGTATCGATATATCCGATGGATTAAGTCAGGATTTATCGCACATTCTTAAACAATCACAGTGTTATGCTGAAATCGCACTAGATAAATTACCCCTATCTGATGCGATGCTCGATGAAATCAAATCAGGCAATATAACGAAGCAACAAGCTTGGCAGTTTGCTATTAATGGTGGTGATGATTATGAATTGTTATTTACTATTTCAGCTGAAAAATTAATAAAGCTTAGACTTGAACTTAATAAATTAAATCTAAGTTGCTTTGATATAGGCACAGTCACTCAACAACAATTAGTGAATGAAGAGACTCAATCATTAGTGTTTACATATAAAAAACAAGCTGTAGCGTTAAAAAGTACAGGTTGGGATCATTTTAAATAAGGTATCAAAATGTTAAATCGTGATGATTTAAAAGGTTTAAAACTTTCTAATCCAATTCATTTTGCCGCAGTTGGCTTTGGTAGTGGTTTAGCTCCTAAAGCGCCAGGAACCTTTGGTACTCTCGCTGCTATTCCATTATTTTACCTATTAGCGATGATGAGCATTGAATGGTATGTTGCAACATTAGTGATCACCAGTTTTGCTGGTTTTTGGTTTTGTCATGCCACCAGTGAAGCAATGGGCGTACATGATCACAAAGCGATTGTTTGGGATGAGTTTGTAGGTTATTGGATAACCATGCTGCCTGTTTTAATGCTTTACCCAGAGAACCATCAAGGGCAAGTGATTCCGGTTATCTGGGTCGCTGTAGGTTTTCTTTTATTTCGTTTTTTTGATGTTTTAAAACCTTTTCCAATCAGTTGGTTAGACAAAAAAGTTGATGGTGGTTTTGGGATCATGATTGATGATATTGTGGCTGGTATTATCTCTGCAGTCATTTTATTCTTTATGATCCAATATTGGGGATAAGAATGCTACAGCGTTGTTTTGTTTTTATTTTACTCTTTTATGCATTAAATAGTATTGCACAGAGCCAAGCTGTATTAACTCCTCCTGTTGTCACGATTGCGATAGAGAAAACACCAACTTCATTTAATCCTTTTGTTAGTAAAGAATTATTTTCTCAGCAATTTAAACATCTATTTTTTGATCCTTTATTTCGTTGGGGGACACAAAATAAATTAGAGATGCGTTTAGTAGAACACTGGGAACGTATTGATAATAAAACAGTGCGTTTTCATTTACGTCCTGATATCCATTTTCATTCTGGTAACCTACTAACATCTAAGGATGTTATTTGGTCTTTTCAAGAAGCTAAAAAGCAAACTAATTCTGTTTTTTTTAGTAAAATAGAATCGATAAAACAACGTAATAAATACAGTTTTGATATTCGTTCTACATTAACGAACTTTCAGCTTTTTGATTATTTAACTTATGTTTTTATACTTGATTCTGATTTTTATAAAAACAATATGGCATTGCTTAATCCTGCCGCTTCTATTTTACTACCTCCTATTGAAAAGTTACCGATTTCGGGGACTGGACCGTATCAAATATATAAATTTAACCCAATATTAGGTATTGAGGTGATTGCCAATGAACATTATTGGGGACAGGTACCTGAAATGAAGCATTTACGTTTCATGCGAATTAAAAATGCGCAATCTCGTTTGTTTGCTTTATTAGCTGATGATGTGCAAGTGAGTTACTCGGTACCCAATAAAAACGTACATGATCTTTCAAGAAATTCTGGAAAGCATTTAATTAAGGTGCCTTCATCGAATGCGATTTTTCTTACTATCAACGATAAATTATCACCAGTATTACATAATAGAGAAGTGCGTAAAGCTATCCGCTTAGCTATTGATCAGCAAAGTATGCTAAAAAATATCTTAAACAATAGTGGGCGTGTTAATAATTCTTTTATGACATTAGCTGAAAGTAAAGTACCTGAACAGATGGGGAAAATGTGCTTAGCACCACCTGAATATGATTTAAATAAAGCCAAAAAAATGCTCAAGAATGTTAAATTACCTAAGCAGATGTCAATGTTAGTTATGTTAGATAACTTAGGGAATTCAGAGCAAGTGGCGAATGCATTAAGTTATATGCTTAATCAGATTGGTATTAAATTAGTGATTCAAAAAACAGGATCTAAAGATCTTTGGAATAAAACAAACCTCTATTATGATTTTACAGTGACTGCTTTGCATACGCGACTAATGAGCCGTGAGAATGTTTATAGTGCACTTTTTAGTAATAGCTTTTTAACTAATTATTTGAAAAACAAATTTTCAGAAGAAAATATTGTCAGTGACTTTCAGAAAAAATCAGAATATTTTGAATCATTACAGAGAGATGATTGGGTGATCCCATTGCTATTTCAGGATCAGGTTTGGGTTGAAAATGGGGATATTAATTTACAGGATATCTTCTCCACAAACTCGATACCGTATTGGTCTTTATTAAAAATGGAGACTAAAGCTGCTAAGCAAAATTAGAGCAATTATCGTAAATAATTGCTCTAATTTTGCTTAAGACAATTTATTCTTCGTTATAAATTTCGAGAATGAAGCAAGTGCTTACGTCAATTTTATCTTAAATTGAATTGTTTTTACTTTTACAAAAAAAATTTATTTGCTAAAAAAACTAAGTATCTGCTCTTCAATGCCTTCACTATCAAGTTTTAACATGCTATAAATTTCTTGCTGAGTACCTTGTTCGATAAACGTATCAGGTAAACCCAAATGTAATACTTTACCTTGATATTGTAGAGTAGTTAAAAACTCACTCACTGCAGAGCCAGCGCCACCTACGATACTATTTTCTTCAATGGTTACAACTTGAGAGTGTGTTTGTGAAAGCTGCGTTAATAATGCTTTATCTAACGGTTTAACAAAACGCATATCAACTAAGGTTGTATTTAATTTTTCTGCAACAGGAATAGCTGCTTGTAAAAAAGTACCAAAACATAAAATAAGTGTTGTTTTGCCTTCTTTAATTAGTTTAGCTTTGCCTATTTCTAACTGTGTCATTGTTGGTTTTACTGCTACGCCTGTTCCACTACCACGTGGATAACGGACCGCTGCAGGCGTATTTAATAAGTGTCCTGTATATAACATATCGCGGCATTCTTGTTCATCGGAAGGCGTCATTATGGTCATATTAGGTACGCAGCGTAAGAAACTTAAATCGTAAGCTCCTTGATGAGTTGGCCCATCTGCTCCAACCACACCAGCTCTATCTATTGCAAATAATACCCCAAGGTTTTGAATCGCTACATCATGGATAACCTGATCATATGCACGTTGTAAAAAGCTAGAATAGATAGCAACAATAGGATTTAAATCTGCAATGGCCATACCTGCTGCTAATGTGACGGCATGCTGTTCTGCAATGGCAACATCGTAGTATTTATCTGGATGACGTTTTGAAAACTCAACCATGCCTGAACCTTCACGCATTGCAGGAGTGATTGCTGTTAATTTTGGATCTTGGTCAGCCATATTATTTAGCCATTGACCAAATATCTGAGAAAAAGTTGGGGTACTGGCTTTAGGTTTTGGTAATGCTTCATCTGGAGTAAATTTAGGAACCGCATGATAACCAATAGGGTCTAATTCAGCTTGCTTATAGCCTTTACCTTTTTTGGTCATGATATGTAAAAACTGAGGGCCTGAATGAGAGCGCATATTACGTAAAGTATCAACTAAATCCATTACATTATGACCATCCATTGGGCCAATATAATTAAAGCCAAACTCTTCAAAAATAGTGGCAGGGGATACCATGCCTTTTAAATGTTCTTCAGTTTTTTTAGCTAATTCTTTAATGGGAGGTAATGTTGATAATACCTTTTTACTACCTTCGCGTAATTGAGTGTACAAATCACCTGAGAGGATTTTGGCTAAATGATTATTTAATGCACCTACATTTTCAGAAATAGACATTTCGTTATCATTAAGTACAACTAACATATCGTTATGTAATGCACCTGCATGATTTAACGCTTCAAATGCCATGCCTGCAGTAATTGCTCCATCACCGATTACAGCGACTACTTTACGGTCTTTCTTTTCTTTTTCAGCAGCAATCGCTAACCCTAAAGCAGCACCAATCGAAGTTGATGAATGACCAACACTTAATACATCATATTCACTCTCTTCACGCCAAGGGAATGGGTGTAAGCCTTTGAACTGTCGAATACTTGCCATTTGATCACGGCGACCCGTTAGTATTTTATGAGGATAAGCTTGATGGCCTACATCCCATATAAGATGATCAAAAGGAGTGTGATATACATAATGTAAAGCAACCGTTAATTCAACAACCCCTAGGCCTGATGCAAGGTGACCGCTGGTTTGGCTAACACTGGTTAATAAAAATTGACGCAATTCTTCACATAACGCAGGTAGCTGCTGTTTTTTTAATAAACGCAGATCTTCTGGGTAGTTTATTTTGGCGAGTAACGGGTAATTTTTTAAATCCAATGGCATATTTATTTATCACGTTTGATGATGTAATGAGCGAACGACTCAAGTAACTGTGTATTATAGGGCAATTGTGATAAAGCATGAAGTGCTTCTTGATATAAGCTATGTGCTTTTTGTTGTGCGCCTTCTAAACCTAATAAAGCTGGGTAGGTTGATTTATTTAATTGCTGATCTGAACCTTGTGGTTTGCCTAGTGTTTCAGTATTGCCAATAACATCTAAGATGTCGTCTTGTACTTGAAAAGCTAACCCGATTGCAGTCGCAAATTGAGTCAATAATACAAATTCATGCTCTTCAATATTATTTTTGGTTAAGGCGCCCATTTGTACAGCAGCGATGATCAAAGCACCTGTTTTAGCATTATGGATGTTTTGTAGCTGGTTTAAAGAGATCGCTGTATTTTCAGCTGTTATGTCGAGAAGTTGCCCAGCACACATGCCTTTTTCCCCTGACGCTTTTGCTAAAGTACTGATAATTTTTAGCTGTGCTCTAGGTAATATTGCTTCCATATCCGAGGATAAAATATCAAAGGCTAATGTTTGTAATGCATCTCCAGCTAAAATTGCCGTCGCATCATTATATTTTATGTGGCAAGTAGGGTTGCCTCGGCGTAAAGCGTCGTCATCCATAGCGGGTAAATCATCATGAATTAATGAATAGGCATGAATACATTCAATAGATGCCGCAATAGGGTCAAGGGTTTCTAATTTACTACCGAGCATTTCACCAACTGCATAAACTAAAAAAGGTCTGACTCGTTTTCCACCTAATAAAGCACCATAAGCCATTGCTTCATTTAAGGTTTCTGCAATCGGGTTGCTATGATAAATATATTGTTCAAGTTGCTGATTTACCCGCACTTGGTATTGTTGCATTGCAGATGTTAATTGGATCATGTAGGCCGCTTAATATTGAAATATAAGAAAACTATTCTTTAAAATCTTGTAAAGGTGTTTGCACATCATTTTGCATTAAAATGCTAACCTGTTGTTGTGCATGTTGTAATTTTTGGCTGTTACTACGAGCTAATGAAATACCTCGTTCAAATTGTTTTAATGCTTCTTCTAATGGTAGGTCACCTTGCTCTAGGTGTTGAACAATCTGTTCAAGTTCACCAATTGCTTCTTCATATTGCATATTTTCAGGTTTTTTAAGGGCCATGAGTATTCTCTTTTTCTGATTTTCTGCAAGATTACCGTGACTGTTTAATATGTCAAACTAAGGGGCATAAATAATTGCTAAATAGTGAGTTTTAAAGTGTTAAATATTAAAAAATAAAAGATTATTCTCAGCCTGATGCTGTAGTTTATAACTTAAGATAAAGGCTTTTATTTACTTTCTATCTAAAATAAGTAAATTAATGAACTATTAGATGTAACTGTTTGGTCATTAAAGTACAGATATTATAATTTAACGACTAATATTGATTTATGTTGTAGGCTAGTAGTTAGTAAAATGAAGCTTTAATCTAATTAACGTGACCAAAGCTATATATTTGCTGCAATTGAATATCTTTCTTAATAAGATCATACCACTACAGATCATCATATGATCTTATTCGCTTTATATTTTTATACATTATTATTGCTGCTCACTACTTAGAAAAACAATGGAATAGGTTTTAGTAATGACTGCTTGAACATTATCTAATACCAAAAGTTATTAATTACTAATATAAATAGAAAGGAAATCTATGTTTATTATTCGTTTTTTAATCTTATGTTTATCGGTAATAAGTCCATTTACCATGGCGGTTGCTTTAACAGAAGATAAATCCTCCTTTAAAGTCTTAACCTGGGCTGGGTGGGATACTTATTTACCTCGTGCAGCTCACCCTCAAGATCTTGAAGTGCAATACCTTCAACAATTTGCTGAATTACATGGTTTGAATTTTGAACAAATCAAAGTGGCTCAATTTGATGAGTTATTCACTAAGCTTGCTGCCGGTGAAGGTGATGTCATTGCTGCTAATCTAACAGTAACTAAACAACGTAAAAAATTAGCTAATTTTACTGAAGCTTTTATTCAGAGTAATGAATACTTATTAATGGGTAAGAATTCAAAAGAATTAAAGAGTGGTAAAGATCTAAATGGTCGAGAGGTGGTCATTCAAAAGGGAAAAAGCTATGAATTGACGGCATTAGGACTACAAAAAGTTTATCCTAAAATGCGTATACGCTACATTGATACGAGTATTAGTACTGAGGTTTTATATGACAGACTTGCTAGCGGCGAATATGATTTAGCAATACAAGATCAGAATCTAATTAACGCAGCGTTAGATTACCGTGATGATATTAAACAAAGTTTACAAGCAAGTGGAAAGCGCGATATCGCATGGGCTGTTGCTCTGGGTAATAAAAATCTTCAAAAAAAATTAAACTACTTTCTTTTCTCTCAAAAACTAGCAGCGACACAAAATAAGTTTTATGCAAATAAATGGAAAAAAATAAAAGCCACTAGAACCATTCGTTTTGTTCTTCGTAACAACCTTTCATCTTATTATATTTGGCGTGGAGAATTATTAGGTTTTCATTATGAATTAGCTAAACGTTTTGCTAAAGAGCATAAGCTACGTTATGAAATAATTGTGGCGCCTAACAATGTCGCATTATTGGATTATTTAATCGAAGATAAGGCTGATATTGCTTTAGGGTTTTTAACGCCAACAGCATCTAGAAGAGCTAAAGGAATTGATTTTTCTCGCCCTTATCATTATGCCTCTGAATTGGTGATTGGTGGCGATCAAGTCACTGGCATTGAAACACCTGAAGACCTCTCGGGTCATACGATTTATACACGAGCTTCTAGTGCCTATTGGAGTACGGCAGTTGATCTTCAAAAAACAGTTAAAAACCTTAAGCTTGTGGCTGTACCTGAAAATATGGAAACTGAATCCATTCTTGAAGCTGTAGGTGATAAACAATATGAAATGACGATTGCTGATAGTCATATTGTCGATATTGAAATGACTTTTCGTGATGATATCCAATCATTTATGGCATTAGGTGAGCCTAAAGCACAAAGTTGGGCCGTTAAAGCAGGAAATGATGAATTACTAAAGTATATAGATAAGTTCCTTAAGAAACATTATAAAGGGCTGTTTTATAACGTTATATACAATAAATATTTCAAAAACAAAAAACGCTTAGATAAACAATATAAAGGTTATATTGCTGAAATTGAAACGGGTGTCATGTCACCTTATGATGATCTTGTCAAAGTTCATGCAAAAGAATTTAATTTTGATTGGCGCTTATTAGTTGCGCAAATGCATCAAGAAAGTCGCTTTAATCCTAGTGCAAAATCGATGGCAGGAGCACAGGGTTTATTTCAAGTAATGCCTAGAACTGCACAGCAATTAGGTATTTCAGATATGCATGATCCCGAAAAAGGGATTGAAGCAGGTATTCGTTACATGGATTGGGTTCGTAAACGTATGCAAGCTGATAATATACCTGATTCGGAAATTATTTGGTTTACGTTAGCATCTTATAATGCAGGTGCAGGGCATGTCCGAGATGCGATGCGTTTAGCAAGGCAGAAAGGGTGGCGAGATGATATTTGGTTTAACCATGTAGAACAAGCTATGTTGTTATTGTCTCAACCTAAATATGCAGCTAAAGCTCGTTATGGTTATGTAAGAGGGCAAGAGCCGGTTACTTACGTACGAGAAATAAAGCGCCGTTATGATACTTACCTTAATATTACTAATCATAAATAATAGTAGTCCTAAAAGTGCCCTGAAAAAACAATTCAATGCTAGGCGTAAATATCATAAATAATTACTCCATTTATGAAAGATATAACAAAGTGGTGAGTTGTTTTAATAAAAAAATAGATCAGCTATTTACTGTGGTTGGAATAATAAAAAGTGAAGAGCGATAACATACTGTATTTTAATGTTGTCGCTTTAGCTTTTGTTTAAAGCCTATATTTAGAATAAGAAAGGAAAGTCTTTTCGGATAGATCTTTAGACCATCTATTCTTTTTCTATAATGAATAGAGGGCTATTTTATTTAGACTATTTATTAACAACCCGTAGTGTCAATATTTGCATAAGGTTTGATACCTCTACCGGATGTATCGGCAATGCTAGTCGCTTTATTAGGAGTGAAATAATAAACAATGCACTGATCTTCTATATTTGTGCCTTTAGGATAAATCACAAATCCTCGTCCTTCACTACTGCTTGTATAACCTCGATTACTAAACCATTGAGTACTTCGTTCTCTGACACACCAGTTAGTTGGTTTATCATTGCAATCATCTGAATTCGAGTAGGTAACTTGATCCATATGTACTAACTTATCGAAAGCACCTATCCATCTTCCATCTGCGTATTCGCCTCGAATTAAAATAGATTGCCCATCTTTTAATGTAAAACTCTTTTTATCATCACTAATATTATTAGGATTTATTTGAATTTGCATATGTGCTAAATCTGCCGCACTTAGTAAAGCAGCACGCATTGCTTTCATTGAAGATAGCTTGGCATCATCTTGTATATTGATAAATTTAGGGAGAGCAACGACAGCCATAATTGCTAAAATCACAATTACGAGGACGAGTTCTATTAATGTAAATCCCTGTCTTTTATCCATACTATTCCTCGATAACTTTCTTTAATACAATAATTAAACCTAATACCGGAACACCTATTAGTGCAGAGGCGACAAAGAAGTTAACATAACCAAAACTATCAACATAAACACCAGAAAAACCGGCGATAAACTTTGGAAACAATAACATCATTGAACTAAAAAGAGCATATTGAGTAGCCGAAAATTCGATATTGGTCAGTTTTGAAATATAAGTAATAAAAGCTGTTGTAGCGATTCCTGCACTTATATTATCCATAGAAATAATTAAAGTTAATAGGGTTAAGTCTTTACCAACAAAGGCTAGTACTGCAAAAATAAGATTAGTGACAACAACTAAAAAAGCCCCCAAAAAGAGAATGCTATAAGTACTATATCTAGTTAATAAAATGCCCCCTAAACCAGCGCCAGCTAACGTCATGATAACCCCAAAAACTTTAGAGATAGCAGCAACTTCACCTTTACTATAGCCCATATCAACATAAAAAGGGTTGGCCATGATCCCCATTACAATATCGGAAATACGATAGGTACCAATGAGTAATAATATAAGTAGTGCATGCTTGCCATAACGCTGGAAAAAATCAGAGAAGGGCGCAACAATTGCAATTTCTAACCAAGCCCGAAAGCGTACGACAAAGGAAGGTTTAGGCTCGCCTTTTAGTACTTCAGGGTCTGTTGGTAGTTGTAATGTACTTTTATATTTAGGTTCTTCAGCAACAAAAGTGGTGATAATACCGACTGCCATGCAAGCTGCCATAACAAAGTATGAAATGGACCAAGCTGATAATTGATAAGCTTGTGAGTCACTATACCAAGCTGCAATAGCCAGTGAGCCTGCTCCAGCCATGATCATGGCTAAACGATAGCCTGTCATATAAGCAGCAGCCATGGCGGCTTGAAATTTCTCTGGTGCTGATTCAATTCGAAAAGCATCAATAACAATGTCTTGAGTTGCAGAACTATAAGCAACAATTAAAGCGCAAATAGCAAATAAGGTAAGATTTTGTTGTGGATCACTCATTGCCATACCAATGATAGCAAGTGTGATAGATACTTGAGAGAGTAATAACCAAGCCCGTCGACGACCAAGCCATTGTGTTAATATCGGAATAGATAATCGATCAACAAAAGGTGACCATACCCATTTAAAGGCATAAGCAAGTGCTATCCAACTAAAAAAACCTATGCTTGCACGGCTAACACCCGCTTCTCGTAACCAAAATGAAAGTGTGGAAAAAACTAATAAGATAGGTAATCCGGCAGAAAAGCCAAAAAAGAATAATATAGCAACTCGTTTTTCAAGATAGATTTTGCTACTTTCTAACCAAGAGGGTTTATCTAATACTGGTGTTTTTGTTCGCATGCATTGACTCGATAAAGTGCGATAAGAAGGAGAAAGCAAAAAAGCATGCTGATAAACAATAGGCTTTAATTGCGAAGTTAATTCATAAATTATAAAGAGCGCTATTGTTTATTCAATAGGCTCTTTTATTACGTTTTTTGTATTCAAAATTATTTAATGTTTAAACTGATGCCCGATCAACTCATAACGCCAACCAGTTAATAGTTTAGGTTTACTTGCTGTTTGGCGCTGCTCATCATTTAATTTCCATGACCAGCTTAAATATTCATTAATGATCCTCTTTGAGGCAATTAACTCTACAGGTAGTTCATATTTTTCTGCACACTCTTTTATTTTATCGCGCATACTTTTAAGTGTTTTTTTATAATCAGGAAAATCGACTAATCGAGAAATAAGTGCAGGATAAGTATCAGGGGCTTGGCTATTCACTTCTTTAATAATAGATAAAATGTTTTCACCATGAATACGTATTTCATTGGGTAATAAATTTAAGCGTTTTAAGTCACTTAAAGAAGATGGTTGATAATAGGCAAGTAGCCATAAATGTTCAGCTTTTACTACAAAGTTAATCGCTAAGTTACGTGCTTGTGCTGTTTCTAATCGCCATTTCGCTAATGCTTTAATGATTGCAAGGCTGTGTCTGTCTAATTTAAAAAGGTTATCGAGCGCTTTATAAGCGTTGTCTGGTTTTTGCTGCTTCATTTTCTGGTCAAGGATCATTTGGCATTCTTGCTCAAAAAAGTCAGTCATCTTTTTTTCTGCAAGTTGTACCTGCAATACTTCTAAACTTGGTTGTAAATATAATACATCGGCTGCAGCATAGTGCTGTTGTTTCTCACTCAGAGGGCGAGCACACCAATCGGTACGAGATTCCCCTTTATCTAAAACAATGCCTTCCATTAACTCAACCATTTTAGCGTAGCCTAAAGAGTTACCGTGATTTAAGAAAGCACAAGCTACTTGTGTGTCAAATAACTTAATATTCAAATCACCTTTTTGCTGCTTAATAATTTCTAAATCTTCACTACTCGCATGCAATATACAAGGTTTGTTATCGATTGCCTGCCAAAATAAGGTGATATCACCAATTGAAATAGGGTCGATTAATACAATTCTTTTATTTTGTGAAACTTGCAGTAAACCTAAATTGGCAAAAAATGTGCGGGTGCGTACAAACTCAGTATCCAAAGAGATCGGTGAGCTATCTAATGTGGCAACATACTCAATTAATTTTTCTTGCGTTGTTATCATCTCAAATTGCATTACTGGCAGACCTAAAGCGGGATTATATATGTGACTATCTTACGGAAATTGTTATATTTTTTCTATTGAAATATTGCTTAAATCAGTTTTAGGCTAAATCTACTTTTTTGCATAAAATTTGTTGTTTTTTGCATAAATATTTAATTGAGTTATATAAATTGAAGTCCGTATATTGTGCGTTTGTTCTGGATCAATTAGAATGCACCTTTACAAATACATCGCAATCTGCTTATTGATAATCATTCGTATTATCAATTTGTTTAGATCGGTAAACAAGATTTTAAGTAACAGCGTGGTAAGGGAAACAATGACTAGAACAATGTATGAAAAAATCTGGGATGCGAACTTAGTGCATGAACCAGAAGCAGGCTCTCCGCTTTTGTTTGTTGATAGACACCTAATGCATGAAGTAACAAGCCCACAGGCTTTTGAAGGTCTTCGTCTACAAAAACGTAAAGTACGTAACGTACATAGTATTCTAGGTACAATAGATCACTGTGTACCAACAAAAGACCGCTTCAATATTGTTGATGTTATCGCTAAAAAACAAGTTGAAACGATGACAGCAAACTGTGAAGAAAATGAAATTAATCTTTATGGTATGAATAGTAATCAAAATGGTGTTATTCACATCGTTGTACCTGAGCATGGTTTTGTTCATCCTGGTATGGTTGTTTGTTGTGGTGATAGCCATACTGCAACACATGGTGCATTTGGTGCATTAGCGTTTGGTATTGGTACATCTGAAGTTGAACACGTGATGGCGACACAAACGTTACAACAGAAGAAAGCTAAAACAATGTTAGTTAAAGTAGAAGGTAAACTTCCTGCTTTTTCAACTGCGAAAGATATTGCATTAGCAATCATTGCTAAAACAGGTACTGCTGGCGGTACTGGTTACGTAATGGAATTTGCAGGAAATACAATTACTGATCTTTCAATGGAAGGTCGTATGACATTATGTAATATGGCTATCGAAGCTGGTGCTCGTGCAGGTCTTGTTGCTCCAGATCAAGTGACATTTGATTACCTTGAAGGTAAAGAGTTCGCACCAAAAGGTAAAGATTGGCCAGTTGCTGTTGAATACTGGAAATCACTTGTTTCAGACGAAGGTGCTGAATTTGATGCTGTGATTGAACTTAAAGCTGAAGATATTGCACCGCAAGTTTCTTGGGGTACATCTCCAGAGCAAGTTATCTCAGTTACTGGTGTTGTTCCTTCACCGTCTGATTTCACTAATGAAGTTAAATCTCAAGCATGTGCAAGCGCACTTAAATACATGGCATTAGATGCAGGTCAAAAAATTACTGATATTAATATCGATATCGTATTTATTGGTTCTTGTACAAATGGTCGTATTGAAGACTTCCGTGCTGCTGCTGAATTGTTAAAAGGCAAAAAAGTTGCTGCTGGCGTTCAAGCAATTGCAGTACCTGGTTCTTTCCCTGTTAAAGTACAAGCAGAAGAAGAAGGACTAGATAAGATCTTTATGGATGCAGGTTGGGAATGGCGTGATCCAGGTTGTTCAATGTGTCTAGCAATGAACGGCGATGAATTAAAAGACGGTCAACGTAGTGCATCTACTTCAAACCGTAATTTCGAAGGTCGTCAAGGTAAAGGTGGTCGTACTCACCTTGTATCACCAGCAATGGCTGCTGCAGCATCAGTTGCAGGTCACTTTGTAGATATTCGAGATTGGAAATAGGGGCGAGATAATGCAACCATATATTAAACATACAAGTATCGCAGCGTTAATGGATCGTAGTAACGTCGATACGGATCAAATCATTCCAAAAAACTTTATGAAAAAAGTTGAACGTACAGGTTTTGGTATTAACTTATTTCATAACTGGCGTTACCTTGCAGATAATGTAACACCGAATCCTGAGTTTGAATTAAACAAACCTGCTTTTCAAGGTGCTAAAATTTTAGTTGCTGGTGAAAACTTTGGTTGTGGTTCTTCTCGTGAGCATGCTCCATGGGCAATTGCTGATTATGGATTTAATACTATTATTTCAACTAGCTTTGCTGATATATTCTTCAGTAACTGTTTTAAAAACAGTATTTTACCAATCGTCGTAACTGATGAGCAATTAGCTGAATTGATGGCTGAAATCGCAGGAAATGAAGGTGTTGAATTTACTGTTGATTTAGAAGCTCAAAAAGTAACAACACCAGGTGGTCTTTCAATTGCTTTTGAAGTTGATGCATTCCGTAAGGAATCATTACTTGAAGGCCTTGATGACATCGCTTGGACACTTAAACATGAAGAGCAAATCTCTGCATATGAAAATGCACAGAAAAAACGCTTACCGTGGTTATGGCCTAGCGCTTAATTAATACAGTTTAAAAACATCATTTAAAAGGCGCACCTGTTGCGCCTTTTTTATCGAAAACTTATTGCAGTAAACTACTCATCATTAGTGCAATACGCTTTTACCTTAAAGATCATAAGTGGAGTAAACAATGACACAAAATAATGTCACTGTGCAGTTGATGGATACAACGTTACGCGATGGAGAGCAAACTCAAGGTGTTTCATTTTCTCCTGCTGAGAAAGTTAGCCTTGCGAAAGCTTTATTACAAAAGCTTAAAATCGATCGTATCGAAGTTGCTTCTGCCCGTGTTTCTGAAGGTGAGAAAGAAGGGGTCACTAAATTAAATACTTGGGCAACGAAAGAAGGCTTAGTTGATCGTATCGAAGTATTAGGTTTTGTGGATCACACGTTAAGTGTTGATTGGATAAAAGATACAGGCGGTCAGGTTTTAAATCTGTTAGCTAAAGGTAGTTTAAAACACTGCTCTGAACAGTTAAAAAAGACGCTTGATGAGCATATAGCTGATGTTAAGCAAACGATTGAATATGCACAGCAGCAAGGTTTAAAAGTTAACATCTATTTAGAAGATTGGTCTAATGGTTACAAAGATAGCCCACAATATGTCTATGACATGTTAAGTAAACTATCAGATGCAAATATTGCACACTTTATGTTGCCAGACACACTTGGCGTGATGTCACCTGATGAAGTGTTTGAAAGTTTAAATGATATGGTGACACGTTTTCCTAACTTGAAATTCGACTTCCATCCTCATAATGATTATGGCTTAGCTACTGCTAATGCAATGTATGCTGTAAAAGCAGGGGTGTCTTCTATTCATTGTACAATGAACTGTTTAGGTGAACGAGCTGGTAATGCTTCTTTATCTCAAGTGGCAGTGGTACTAAAAGATAAACTTGGCAAACAAGTGAATATTGATGAGTCTGAAATTCACAACTTAAGTAAGTTAGTGGAGAATTTCTCAGGAAAAAGAATTGCAGATAATACCCCGATTGTTGGTGCTGATGTATTCACTCAAACCAGTGGTATTCATGCTGATGGTGATAAAAAAGGTGGATTATATATATCAGCTCTAACTCCGGAACGTTTTGCTCGTTCTCGTAGTTATGCTTTAGGGAAAATGAGTGGTAAAGCTTCTCTGGCTAAAAACTTAGAAGAGATGGATATTTCTCTGGATGCTGATCAGCAGAAAAAACTGTTGCAACGAGTGGTACGCCTTGGTGATCAAAAAGCCACAATTACCACTGATGATCTTCCTTTTATTATTGCTGAGTTATTAGAGCGTAATGAATACAACCATGTTGAACTATTAAATTGTTCTATTAACTCTGGTTTAGACTTAGAGTCGACAGTTAGTATTCGCGTTCGAGTTAATGATCAAATTTATAAAACCAGTGGTAGTGGTAATGGTGGTTTTGATGCCTTTATTGGTGCGATGACAAAAATTCTTGATAAAGATGAATTTATTTTTCCTGAATTAGTCGATTACCAATTACGTATTCCTCCTGGTGGACAAACGAGTGCATTAACAGAATGTTCTGTTACTTGGGTTGATGGTGATGAACAATTTACTACTCGTGGCGTCAATGCTAATCAGGTATTAGCAGGTATTGGAGCTACTATTCGTATGATAAATTTACGCATGCATTCCAAATCAAAAGTGTAAATTAATTTAGTGGTATAGCGATTTACAAGAAAAGCCTTAATCTTTGATTAGGGCTTTTCTATTATGGCGAATATACTATTGCCATTAAGTGTATTAATACGATAGATAAAGCGTGTAATACAAGGTTAAGATAATAATAAAAGTCGGCAAATTGTCGGCGATATAAAGTGATAAAAAGAGGAATAAAAATGAGAGTATGTGGTGTTGAGTTAACAGGTAATGAAGCAGTAATTGCAATCATGCAGTACAAAAATGGTTTATATGACGTGCCTCCTGTACGCACAACAAAACTAACATTAAACGATCCAATCAATACTGAACCTTTAAAAAAGTTTCAATTTGATTTTGCACAGTTAATGAAAGATTACCAAGTTGATAAAGTGATCATTCGTCAACGTGCTTTAAAGGGTAAATTTGCAGGTCATACATTAAGTTTTAAAATTGAAGGTGCATTGCAATTAATGCAAGGTGTTGACGTACAAGTGATAACACCTGACTACATCAAACAAGGTTTAAAACAAGCGCAGAATTCACCAACAGCAGTAGAATTAGGACTTAAAAAGTTTCAAGAGCAAGCAATGTTAACTGCTTTTGGTTACCTAGAACATAAAGTTGATTAAGTTTTATTTTTAGAAAGTAGTTAATTGTATTTGTCATAATGCAATATGAAGGAAAGGGAGGTGAATACTATATATTCATCTCCCTTTTTTATTTTTCATTTTGGCTGCTTATCTAATAAAAGTAACAATAATAAATGTGCTACTAACAAAGATAATAAAGTAGATAAATAAAGCCCTGACAGCAGAAAAGCCACTTATCAATATCACATGAGGCAACTTCCATGGCTAATGCTCTTAGCATTAAAGCTACAGTTGTTACTCCTTGGGAAACCTGATTACTTTTACTAAAAAACAACTAGTGATATAGGAGGGAAGGCTCTCTTGCTTGCTACTCTTGAGGTAGAAACAGTTTATTGTTAGATTGTTTTTGTTGTACCTTTTGTAAATTGAAATGTTCAGGGTAAACATATTCAACAAAGGTCGTGGTATCTGGCCATGCGCGGAAAACATTAATTATGATTTTATCTTTTAAAACCCAATGGAAGCTAGCTGGACCTGTTGTCACATTACCTTTGTTAGAGACAGGTTCACCATAACGTTTACTTAAATCATTTTTTATTCGGACAATTAATTCGGGATCATTTCTACCAACAAATGTGTACATTGCTTGTGCAAATGCATCTTCTCGAGTGTAATTAATGATTAATTTACTCGAACCTTTAATAATGGCCCCCGTAAAATAACTATCAGACCAGGATTGAGGATCTTCTTGAAGTGCTTTAATTGACTGTTGCTTTATTTTTGTACTTAATAACGATCTATTTGAGCATCGAATTAACACTGAAAATAATTGTGTCGTTGCTGTCTCTAAACACTTTTTATGTTTTTTTAAGTGTTCTAATCTTAATTTTGCCCATGGCTGAGACGCTTGTTCATACAAACTAATTGCTTGTGATTTATCTACATTTGTTTGTATACCATGCTCATAAAAATAAGCTAATTTTGCATGAGCTAGTGGATTATTTAATGCTGAAGATTGCTGATAATGCTGTAGTGCTTTTGTTAAATTTTTAGATATGTTGGTTGAATATTGATCACCATGCTCATAAATATACGCTAGTTGATAATGGGCTTGCGCATGATCTCTACGAGCGGCTTCTGTGTACCATTCAACTGCTCTTTGTATATTTTTCTCTGTGCCATTACCAACTTCTGACAACTTTCCTAATTTAAATTGTGCATTAGCGTTGCCTTGTAGTGCTGCTTTGCGGTACCAGAAGTTAGCTTGTTTAAAGTCTACTTCAGTCCCTATTCCAGATTCAAAAATAAGACCTAATTTATAGGCTGCTTGTGAATGACTATTTTTTGCAGAAAGTGTATATAACTCAATCGCTTTATTGTGATTTTGTTTAGTACCAAAAGCATGTTCATACATATGTGCTAATTGATATTGTGCTAAAGCATTCTTTTGATTTGCGGCGCTCTCATACCATTGGATTGCTTTTTTATGGTCTTGTATAACTCCTTTACCTGTTAGATACATATTGCCGAGAGTGATTTGAGCTAATATATGATGCTGTTGCGCAGCTTTTTGATACCAAGTAATTGCTTTTGTAAAATCTATTTTTGTAGCAATACCATGGTGATAATAATAAGCGACTTGATATTGTGAGATGGCATCACCTTGCTTTGCTGCAAGTTTGAAAAGCCTTAAAGCTTTGAGGTTATCTTGTTTTACCCCTTTACCTTTTGCATACATAGTCGCTAATACAAACTGTGCGGCACTATTACCTTTTTCAGCTGACTTTCGATACCAATAGGCTGCTTTTTTATTATCTTGCTGAATGCCTTGCCCACTTTCATACATCCAAGCGAGTGAGTATTGTGCTGCAGTATCTCCTTTCTGTGCAAGAGGCTGCCATATTTTAACTGCTTTTTTAGCATTGCCTGATTTGGCCGCTTCATAACCATCACTAAAGTTAGGTTGTGAAAAAACCACCACAGCAAATAGTGTTATTAATATTGTAAAGGTAAGTTGAGTAAGTGATCTCAGCATCATGCCGAATTAAACTTCCGTGTCTAAAGTACAAAAAATATCATTTATTAATTATCTCATTACCTCTTTAGTAATGGATTGTTATATTTTTTATATTGAGAAGTGTGCAGTACTTTAGTTCACATTTGTTTTATGATTTTTAGTCAAAAAATAGAGGTTAGGGGGCATCAATAGTGATATTTTCTTCACTTTTACTACAGCAAAGTAAGACTTCGTCGCCTCTCAAATAAGCCATTGGAAACTGGCTGTAAGTAACTTTTCCTGAAATTAATTTTGAACGACAAGCACCACAATGGCCTTCTCGACAGTGGAATTCAACCGAAACTGCTTGAGACTCTAAATTCTCAAGCAGTGTTTTTTCAGTATGAAGCGGATATTGTTGACCGTTATAGGTAAGTATTGGCATTATTAATAATGATGTTTATAACTCAAATGTACTTAAGTCTTCACTATCAACGGAACTATTAATTTGTCCCACTAAGTAAGAGCTTATTTCAGCTTCTTGTGGTGCAACTTGTACGTTGTCACTGACTAACCAATGATTAATCCATGGGATTGGGTTATTTTTAACTTCAAAAGGAGCTTCATAACCAATGGCCTGCATACGTTGGTTAGAAATATACTCTACGTATTGGCATAAAATTTGTTCATTTAAACCAATCATTGAGCCATCTTTAAATAAATATTGCGCCCATTCTTTTTCTTGTTGTGCTGCTTTTAAGAAAATTTCACGTCCTTCTGCAAAACATTCTAATGCAATTTCAGCCATTTCAGGATCATCTTTGCCATCAGCCCATAGGTTTAAAATTTGTTGTGTTGAATTTAAATGTAAGGCTTCATCGCGGGCGATTAATTTAATTATTTTTGCATTACCTTCTAATAAATCGCGTTCAGCAAAAGCAAATGAACATGCAAAAGAGACATAAAAACGAATTGCTTCTAATGCGTTAGTAGAGCAGATACATAGATATAATTTTTTCTTAATATCACGTAAAGTAATTTTTTCTGCTTTACCTTGAAGATTAATATACTCAACTTTAGTTTGCTCTAAACCATGTAATTGCATGAACTGCACTGCATGGATCAGTTCGTCATAATAATATGAAATATCAATTGCACGCTTTTGAATTTCATTATTATTAACAATATCTTCAAACACTTCATTTGGATCAGTGAATAGGTTACGTAAAATATGCGTATAACTACGGCTGTGGATTGTTTCAGAAAATGCCCATGTTTCAATCCAAGTTTCTAGTTCAGGTAGTGATACGATAGGTAATAATGCAACATTTGGGCTACGACCTTGAATTGAATCAAGCAGTGTTTGATATTTTAAATTTGAGATGAAGATATGTTGCTCATGATCAGGAAGATTTAAAAAATCGATACGATCTCGACTTACATCAATCTCTTCAGGACGCCAAAAAAATGAAAGCTGTTTTTCAATTAATTTTTCAAATACTTCAAATTTTTGTTGATCATAACGAGCCACGTTAACAGGGTTACCAAAAAACATTGGCTCTTTAAGTGCATCGTTAGAAAGAGTAGAGAAAGTAGTGTAAGCCATGTGACTCTCCGTTAGGCATTTTAATTTTCGACATCTTAACAAAGACAGGTTTTATCTTCACTATTAAAATCAGCTTTTGGGCTATTCATTTCTTTTAAAGGGCATCATTAATAATCCCAGTAAATGAGTGTTTTGCTTTGCATCAGGGTATTCAGCAAGCCCAAGTTCAATTTTTGAGTCTAGTTTGGTGGATTTATCGGTGTAGCTTAAGAATAAGTGATCCCACCAGATGACACTAAACCCATAATTACAGTTATTCTCATCGACTCGTTGACTATGATGGATCCGATGTAATATTTGAGTCATGATAAAACGTCGAGCAACACTTTCAATACGATGCGGTAAACGAATGTTGGCATGATTAAAAATGGCAAATCCATTGAGTAAAACTTCAAAAAGAATAACGGCTACAGCAGGGATCCCCAGCATAAAAATAGCAAGTGCCTTAATTAGTAAACTCGCTACTATTTCTAATGGATGAAAGCGTAACCCAGTGCTGCTATCAACATGAGGATCTGCATGATGGACTCGATGTAACTTCCATAATAAGGGTATTTCATGGAATAAACGGTGTTGCCAATATATTAATAAATCTAATAATAAAAGGCTTAAAATAATAGTTAACCAACTAGGTATTGGAATTAGGTTAAATATCCCCCAGTCATGATCTGTGCTGAAAACTGCAACCCCCACTAATCCTACCGGTAGTAATAATCTTGCTACCACAGCAGATATAATGGTGATCCCATAATTACCTAATAATCGGATTATTTGGGCCTTACTTTTACTAACAATGGGTAGTTTTGTCGATTTAGGAAGTTGCCTTGCGGGTGAGCGAATTTCTAATCCTATCATTACAACTAGAACAAGAAAAAAAACACCTAGTCGAATAAATGTATCGTCGATCATCATAAATTATCCTGCTATTTTCTATGTCGCGTATTATGCCGTTTTCAATATAATTTTCTACATTACTTTTATTTGTTTTTTAAGGTTTGGTAGCCACCATGAATACGAGTGAAAATAGTGATCGCACCTAACAATGCAAAACTATAAGCAAGCTCTGGGAAGTAAGTTGGCCATAGGCAAAAAGCGACAAAAAAGGCGATAGTCTCAGTGCCTTCAGTTAATCCATTTAAAAAATAAAAGCTTTTATTAGCAAATTGTGGACGTGCTAAATTTAGCTTTTCTGCTGGGATCGCAAATGCTAAAAAACTGGAACCCGTGCCAATAAAAACAGCTAATAAGACGGTGGCAGGCAATGCATTTTCAATAGGTTCGGCTAAAGCAAAACCTAATGGAATAGCGGCATAAAATAAGAAGTCGACACAGATATCTAAATATCCACCCGCACTATTCGATTGTTGTTGATAACGAGCAAGTGCACCATCTAAACCATCGAGTACACGATTAAGCACTATCATGACTAATGCTGCCGTCCAAAGTTGTGCTGCTAGCAGTGGTAAGGCTAATAAACCGATGCCAAAACCCACTAAAGTTACTTGGTCTGCATGTACCTTGCGTTTATCTAATTGCACCACAATAGGCATTAATATAGGTTTGATATAAGGAGTGATAAATTTATCTAGCATGTGCTTTCCTATTATGTGTAAATGATTGGATTACGAGGTGGAATTTAATGTAATCACTTTTCCCTGCGCGGCAGTTGCATCACTCTGATCATGTGTGACCATCACAGCAGGTAAACAATGACGCTGTATTTGCTCAAATACTAACTGACGTGTTTCTTGACGTAATTGACTGTCTAATTTACTAAAAGGCTCATCTAATAAAATGGCTTTGGGTTTACTTAATAAAACTCGTAATAAGGCAATACGTGCTTGTTGTCCTCCGGATAAACTTTGTGGAAAGCGTTTGCCCATACCTGTAAGACCTACCTGATCTAATGCTTCATTAATTTTATCAAGACGCTGTTGTTTATTACCTGCAGGCATAGCAAAGGCAATATTACCTTCAACGGTTAAGTGAGGAAATAACAAAGGATCTTGATAAAGCAATCCAATGTGTCGAACATGGCTTGCACTATGAGTAATGTTGCTCTCATTTAAATACAATTCACCTGTTGCCTGAAAATTACTGGGTAACATACCAACCAACCAGTTAAGTAGTGTGGATTTACCACTGCCTGAAGGTCCCATTATAGTGAGTATTTCTCCACCTTTAATGACTTCATTAAGCGACAGTAACGTTTTCTCATTTTGCTTTAACAGCAAATGGCGAATGTCTAATGAAGGAGGGGATTGAGTTTTCATTTAATGTCCTCACTTGATGCGCGGAAGAAAAGCTTTGGTAGTAACCAAGCTAATAAAAAGAATAAAGCGGGTAATAACATTTGCACTAAAGCGTATACAGCACTGGTTCTACGACTTGCTCCATTTGCTAAGGTAACCGCTTCAGTGGTGATGGTATTAAGTCGCCCTGCACCTGCTAATAATGTCGGTAAATACTGACCAAAACTAATAGCTAACCCTAAGGCACAAGCAATTAAAATTGGTGCGAATAATAAAGGTAATTTTAATTGCCAGAAAATCTTAGCTGGGCTTGCACCTAAACTTGCAGCTACAGCACTAAAACGAGGATCTAAACGGCGGTAGCTGGTGGCCAAGGATAAAAATACATAGGGTAAGACAAAAAGCAGGTGAGCTAATACCACATTAATAAAAGAGTGTTGGCTATTTATCTGTTCCAATACCCATACCAAGCCAAATAAAAAGGCGATGCTAGGCACAAGTAAGGGTAAGTAGATAATAAAGCCACTGATTACAGCAATATTTTTAGTGGTTTGTTGCTCCGCTTCTAGTACAAATAAGGTTAATACAATGGCTAGTAATGCCGTAGTAAGAGCTATTTTTAATGTATTCCATAGCGGCGCTTGCATTTGTGTAAGTGCCGATTGCCAATGCAGGCTAACAAGTTGTTGTGGCAGCAAATCAGGGAAAGACCAAAAACCAGAAAATGACCACAACAGCATAGCGATTAACGCGAATCCAATCATACTCAGCATCATAAATGTAAGTGCATTAGTAAACTGCTTAATGAACATACCTCCGACTTCGCGTTGACCATTAGTGAGTTTTCCGAGCAGCAATTTTTTGGTAAGGCGCTCTAATAGAGTCCATGTTGCTAAGACTAATAATGTGATAGCAATTTGTAAGATAGCCCCTGACGATGCTTGAATACGTAAACTTAAATCAGGATCATGAAACCACTGCATGATCGCAACCGCTAAAGTAGGTGGAGTATTAGGTCCTAAAATTAATGGGATCTCGACGCTAGCACTGGAATAAGCTAATACCGCCAAAATAGGTAAACGCATATATCCGTAAAGTGTCGGTAAAATGACTTTAAAAAAAGCTGTCATAGGGCAATACTGCAAACTTAATGCGACTTTATGTTGTGCTTTTAAGGTTCTTCCGATTTCTGGTTGCGCTAATACACCTAATGCAATTAATAACAGAAAAGGTAATTCTTTTAGCGTTAAACCTAAAATAATACTTAACCCATAAGGGTCGTTAGGAAGTAACCAGTCAGGTGGATTATCCCATCCACTTAACCAAGGTGAAAAAACTCGAGATATAAATCCTGAAGGGGTGATCAGAAATCCAATTGCAATTGCTGCTGCTGCATGAGGAATGACTAATACAGGCCCTAAGAGACGCTGGATCCTATGTAGCCATGGACTATTAAAATAACTCGCTAATATTAAGATAGTGATCAAAAACGCGAATAAGGTACTGATTAAACTAGTTGTAAAGCTCAGTAACACCATACGTTCGATACCAGGTGTTGCCAAAAGATGTTCAAATCCAAGTAAATTAAATTCAGTTGAGTTAAGCGCAGGTAACCAGCCAAAAGCGGGTAATAACAAACCTAATAAACCACCAAGGACAGGTACCACTAATAATAAAATGAGTAAAGTTGGTGTGCTTGCAATGGTGCGTGTAAATACAGTATTAGGGACAATCATTATTGCACTCCATAACGGGCAATCCATTGTTCCGAGATGACTTTTACCCAGCTAGGGTGCAATTCACTTAATAAACGAGTGTTGTCTATATTTTCAATGATTGTACTGGGATGCTTTTTCTCATTGCTATTAAATAGCGATTTTTCAAAAGTATTTAATTGTGATAAGTCTAACACGCTACTATCTCCCCAAACCGATGCTTGCTGTTTTTTAGCTTGTGCTTCTGGGCTTAACAAGAAGTTAACGACTAATTTCGCACTATCACGATGAGCAGAGTTATAGGGGATCGCAATAAAGTGAACATTGCTTAAACTACCATCTTGCATCCTATAGGCACGCGTTGTGTCTGGTAGGTCATAGCGACTAATCGCAGAGGGGATTTCAGCTGCTGAAAAGGTAAAAGATACTTGTAATTCGCCATCGGCCATTAAACGTCTCATTGCTAAGCCATTGGATTCAAAGTGTTTACCTTGACGCCATAAATAAGGATGTAATTGCGCTAAGTATGCCCACAATGGTGGTAATAATAGTGTTTGGCTTTCAGCTGTTGCTGGAAGATAAAGTTGTTCTTTTATGTGTTCAGGTTGTGATTCATTTAAAATAATTAATGTATATTTTAAAAAGCTTATACCCAAAAATGCTGGTGGTTTAGGGTAAGTAAAGCGACCAGGGTTTTGTTTACTCCAATTTAATAACTGTGGCAGAGATTGCGGAGGCTGCTTAACTTTTAACTGGTCATAATAAAAGGTGAGGGCTGCTTGACCCCAAGGCGCCTCCATTCCACCAGTCGGTACGCCAAAATCACGTGTCATAGCAGGGTTGTTACTTGGATTTGTTAAGGAAAAATTAGGTATGGTTCTAACCCAATCTTTGACTAATAATTGGTGCTCTGCCATGGAGGCAAAATTAGCTCCGTTGATCCAAATTAAATCAACTTGCCCATTTTTATGGTTCTTCGCTGATTTTTCAGCTAATACTCGGCTTACTGCTTCACTGGTATTGGTGAGCTTTACATGTTGTAAATCTATTTGGTATTTTTCTTTAACCCGGCGGGCAACCCATTGAATGTAATTATTAATTTGAGCATCGCCTCCCCACGCATGAAAATAAACAGGCTGGTTACGTCCTTGTTGTTCAATCTGTTGCCAATTTTCTGGCATAGATTGATTAGACTGCGCTGAAGCATGACTACTAAACATTACTCCCAGTAACGTTATACCCAGTAATAAGCCCTGTAGTAAAAATAAAGCGCTAAAATGACAGCTAATTATCCTTATCAGCTGTCTATAATAGTTAGTTTGTTGCATTCAACTTCCAATTGTAATCTAAAAATTTAATAGTAAAGTCCTGTTTACTTAATGCTAACTTTTGAGCATCACTTAACTTTAAAGCATCTGCATATAACAATATAAAGGTTTGTATAGAGTTTGTATTTCTAAAACCTTTTTCAAAGTCATCGCCATACCATTTAAAGATAGAGGATAAATACAACTTATTGCCTTTAATATAGTTACGACTTGAATCTGTTAAAAAACGCTCTGTTTGTACTGTTAATTGCGTCTCTAGTTTATTCTCCGTATAAGCTTCTTCACTTAAAGCTGGGCAGCCAATGCTTGCACAGTTAACTGCAAAATGAATACGTGGATCATTATAACGATCACTACCACGAATTAACCCGTGTTCGATATCATTTAAGCTGACTTTTTTACCTAATAAAGGAATAAATGCTTTATCCCATGGAGAATTAAAGAAACTACCTAAATCTTTAATTGATTCAATATTTGGGTATTCAGTAAGAATAAACTCAATGGTCCAGGCATTATAAGCATTGATTAAAAAAGCTAATTGTTTTGAGTTTGACCAAGCATCAAACTCCTTTTGTGAGACCTTACTTAAACGTTTAAGGTAACTCTGTAATAGTGCTTGCTGTTTTTTTATACCAGTATAATCAACGGCTGTGCTATGGCCATTATTGATCGGTTTAATATATTGGCTAAGTAGTGTTTGCCAATCTGCATGTAGATTGGGTTTGACCACTTCTGTTGTTGGCGAGCTTATGTTATGCACAGAAGAGTCATTGTTTGAAATGCCATTAGCATGACTGATTAATGGGTTTATTAACAAAACTGCACCCAATGCTAAACGCATAAAAGAGCTCGCATTGTTGATTTTTTTTGAACTTAGATTTTTCATAAAAAACATTAACCGCGTCTCCATGTATGATATTTCTCTAACCAATTTAAAACAGTTTCTGGCGCGTGATTACGTTTCCATTCGCCTGCAGCATATTTGTTACCTTCAGCCCATGTTGGGTAACTGTGAATTGTTCCCAATATTTTGTTCAGCCCTAAACCATGTTTCATCGCTAATACAAACTCTGCAATTAAATCACCTGCGTGCTCAGAAACCACAGTAACGCCTAGAATTTTGTCTTTACCTTTTGGTGTGATCACTTTAATGAAACCTTTGGTTGCACTATCTGTAATTGCACGGTCTAACTCTTCAAAATCAAAGCGTGTCACTTCATAATCAATACCTTTTTCTTTTGCTTCCGCTTCATTAATACCTACTCGAGCTACCTCTGGATCAATAAACGTTGTCCATGGAATAACACGGTAATCCACTTTGAATTTTTTCAAATTACCAAATAAACCATTCACCGCTGCATACCAACCTTGATGAGCTGCAACGTGAGTAAATTGGTAAGGACCTACAATATCACCTGCTGCAAAAATATTAGGGTACAGCGTTTCTAAATATTCATTGGTTAAAATAGTGCGGTTAGTTTCAATTCCTAATTCCTCTAAGCCGTAACCCGTTAAACGAGCGCTACGACCCACAGCACATAATAGTTGGTCATATTCAATTTCAATCTCTTGATCATTATGTTTTACGATAATGAATTTCTTACCGTCTTTTGCTTCACAACGTAATGCTTGGTGTGAGGTTAAGATATTAACACCACTTTCTTTTAGTGATTCTGTTGCAAACTCAGACACTTCAAGATCTTCTTTGATCATGATGCGTTCAGCCATTTCTATTTGTGTCACTTCAGAACCCAAACGTGCAAAACTTTGTGCTAACTCTGAACCGATTGGCCCACCGCCTAGTACCACTAGTTTCTTAGGTGCTTCTTCTAATTTTGCAAATTCATTCCATAAAGTATCACTGGTGACATAACCCGTTTCTTCTATACCAGGTAGTGGTGGTACAAATGGACGAGCACCTGTTGCAATCACAATACTACGAGTGGTGAGTTTTTTAGTGGTTCCGTCAGCATAACTAATTTGTACTGTCCACGGGTCAAGAATTTTGGCATAGCCTTTTTCCACTTCAACACCTAACTTTGTGTAACGCTCAACGCTATCGTGAGGTGCAACATCTGCAACTACTTGGTGAACACGTGCCATTACTTTTTTGAATGAAAATTGTGGAGTAGAGTCTTCCAAACCGTAATGGTGTGCATTGCGAATTTGCTCGGCAATTTTTGCACTTTTGATGATGGCTTTACTCGGGACACAACCATAGTTCAGACAGTCACCACCCATTTCACCGGCTTCAATTAAAGTGACTTTTGCTTTCACTGCTGCGGCAATATAGCTTGTTACTAATCCACCTGCACCCGCACCAATAACAACCATATTACGGTCGAACTTAGCGGGTTTAGTCCAGTTTTTGTAAACACGACGCTTTTTAATAATGTTAATAATTATTTTTGCAATCAATGGAAAAACGCCTAATAAAACAAACGAAAGAATTAAGTTAAACGATAAAATGTTCGAAAGACTATCGATTTGTGCTAGTTGCGTACCAGCATTAACGTAAACAAAGGTGCCCGCTAGCATACCCACTTGGCTTACCCAATAGAAAGTCCATGATTTAAGTGCCGTCACGCCCATTAATAGGTTGATTAAAAAGAAAGGAAACACTGGCACTAAACGTAATGTAAATAGATAGAAAGCGCCTTCTTTTTTGACGCCTTCATCAATGGCTTTTAAACGTTCAGGAAAGCGTTGTTTTAATGAATCACGTAAAAGATAACGAGATACTAAGAAAGACAGCGTTGCTCCAATACTAGAAGCAAAAGAAACAATCACGAATCCGTTTAATAATCCAAATAAAGCACCTGCGGCTAAAGTTAAGATAGCAGCTCCAGGCAATGCTAAAGCTGTAACTAGAATATATAACAGAAAAAAAGCGCCAATAATTGTAACGGGTGATTGCTCTTTCCATTCATTAAATTGCTCCATTGATCCCTTTAGGCCTTCTAAAGTGAGTAATTGATTCAAGTTAAAATGAAAGAACAAGCCGATTAATAATACAGCAAGTAACAGTAGGGTGATTTTTTTAAGCATAATTGATCGCCTTTAGGGAAATACAGTTAGATGATTTATAAGGTTTTGTTTAACCTGTTAAAACATCTTAAATCGAGTTTTTATCTATTATTTTTTATTGCTGCTAAACAAATATATTCCATATATATAAGTGCTTAATAGATAGCTTAAAAATAAAGACCCGAGAAGGTGTATTTAAATTTCCTAAATGATGATATTAATTTGAATTAATTTTTTAATAATAAATATTAGGGGTAATAAAAAAGGATGTGTAAAACACATCCTTAATTTATGAGGGTAATAGCAGGTATCAAAGATTAGATTTTACAAGCTCCGCCTGCACAATCATCATCTTCTTTTTCCATTACTTTTTCATCGTCTGCACCATCACGTGTATTATGATAATAAAGTGTTTTTAATCCCATTTTGTAAGCCATTAATAGATCTTTAAGTAAAACAGTCATTGGCACTTTGCCATCTTCAAAACGTTTTGGATCGTAGTTTGTATTTGCTGAAATTGCTTGGTCAACAAACTTTTGCATGATACCAACTAGCTCTAAGTAACCTTGATTATTAGGAATGCTCCACAATAATTCGTAGTTTTCTTTGTATTTATCAAACTCTGGAACAACTTGTTTTAAAATACCATCTTTGCTGGCTTTGATACTGATGAAACCACGTGGAGGCTCAATACCGTTCGTAGCATTAGATATCTGACTTGATGTTTCAGAAGGCATTAATGCTGATAATGTAGAGTTACGTAAGCCATCTCTAACAATATCTTGACGTAATGTTTCCCAATCTAAGTGGTACTCTTCATTACAAATAGTATCCAATGATTTTTTGTAATTGTCTAAAGGTAAAATACCTTGAGCATAACGTGTTTCGTTAAATTTAGGGCAGGCACCACGTTCTTTTGCTAGTTTATTTGATGCTTTTAACAGATAAAATTGAATTGCTTCAAAAGTTTTATGCGTTAAGTTGTTCGCACTACCATCAGAATATTTAACACCATTTTTCGCTAAGTAATATGCGTAGTTAATAACACCTATACCTAACGTACGGCGATTCATGCTGCTCTTTTCTGCTGCAATAATAGGATAGTCTTGGTAATCCAATAGGTTATCTAATGCACGCACTGCTAATTCAGCTAAAGGTTCAATTTCATCTAATGATTCAATCGCACCTAAGTTAAGTGCTGATAGCGTACAAAGTGCGATTTCACCTTCTTCATCCATAATATGTTGTAGCGGTTTAGTTGGTAACGCAATTTCTAAACATAAGTTACTTTGACGTACTGGTGCGACTTTACTATCAAATGGACTATGAGTATTACAATGGTCAACATTTTGGATATAAATACGACCAGTACTTGCTCGTTCTTGCATTAATAATGAGAACAAACGTACTGCTGGAATAGACGTTTGACGAATAGATTCATCAGCTTCGTATTGATGGTATAAACGCTCAAATTCATCTTGATCTTCAAAAAATGCATCATATAAGCCAGGAGTATCAGAAGGGCTAAATAATGTAATGTCTTTTTTATCAATTAAACGTTGGTAGAACAAACGACCTAGTTGTACACCATAATCAAGGTGACGAACACGGTTAGATTCAATACCTCGGTTATTTTTTAATACTAATAATGATTCAACTTCTAAATGCCAAATTGGGTAGAATACTGTCGCAGCACCACCACGAACGCCGCCTTGAGAACAAGATTTAACCGCTGTTTGGAAGTATTTGTAAAATGGAATACAACCAGTATGGAATGCTTCACCACCTCGAATATTACTGCCCATTGCGCGAATACGGCCAGCGTTAATACCAATTCCTGCACGTTGTGATACATACTTAACAATTGAACTCGCGGTTGCATTGATCGAATCTAAACTATCATCCGCTTCAATTAAGACACATGAGCTAAACTGACGGGTTGGTGTACGTACACCAGACATAATTGGTGTTGGTAAGGAAATTTTAAATTGAGAGGTTGCATCATAAAAACGTTTTACGTAATCAAGACGCACATCTTTATCATAATTAGCAAATAAACAAGCAGAAACTAATAGATACAAAAATTGTGCGCTTTCATATATTTCACCGCTAACACGGTTTTGGATAAGATATTTACCCTCTAGCTGTTTAACTGCAGCGTATGAAAAGTTTAAATCACGACTGTGATCGATAAACGTTTCCATTTCTTCAAATTCTTGCTTGCTATAATCTTCTAATAAATGTTCATCGTATTTACCTTTTGAAACCATTTTACTGACATGCTCAAACACACTTGGTGGTGTAAAACGTTGGTAAGCACGTTTACGTAAATGGAATACAGCTAGGTGTGCCGCTAAATATTGATAATCAGGAGACTCTTCTGAAATAAGATCGGCCGCTGCTTTAATAATGGTTTCATGGATATCATCAGTACGAATTCCATCATAAAACTGAATGTGAGAGTTCAACTCAACCTGTGAAACAGAAACATTAGTTAGACCTTCTGCCGCCCACGTGATAACGCGATGAATTTTATCAAGGTCAATGCTTTCTCTTTTACCATTTCGTTTGGTTACAGTCAGGTTTTTGTTCATTTTTTTGCCTTTATCGAAGAGCAAAATAATTACTTGCATTAAATACAAGCAGTTATTGGCTTTAGTAGTAGTTGTTCAATTAAAACACAACATATAGTGTTGATTTTAATGAATGCACACAAGATAAAGCTTTTTATGATAATTTCAAGTGATAACTATAGCTATATTAGTGGATAAATTTGTGGATAAATTACTAGGTCATTTAGTGGTTAGTACTTACTAACAAAAGACTGTAAGTCAGGTCTGTTTTATTCAAATTGCAATAACTATTTTTAATCTTTTTTTAGATAAAAAAGATTTATATATAAGCGATATTAATTCTTATAAATTAGATGTTGTTCATGTTTTAATTATATTTTTTTAAAGCAATATAGTAATGGCATGTAACTAGTGCTTATAAGTATTGTAAATTGACCTTAATCAAACAAAGGTTGTGAAATTAAAGTTAATTCAAATTATTGAGTTAAGTTAACGATTTGTTAATGTAACTTTTTGTACACTTAAACTTCATTAAATCTGGGATGTAGAAAAGGATATGTATGAAGTTACATATGGAAGAGAAGTGTTACACCGATATTTGTTTATTAGGTAAGTGGTTTCATCATGATCATGGACAAACAACTGCATATATGTTGGGTTCTAGAGAGTTATTTGAATTAGGAGTTATACCTACAACTGAAGAAGAATTAGAAGCCTGTTTAGAGCCAATTGCAATGAATCAGTTATCTCTTTCAGCTTGTGCTTAATAAACGATTAGTGCTTATTGGGATGTCATAGCTTTAGTAGTGAAGTTATAACATCTCAATAGAAGTTAACTGAAAATGATTAATTTATATTAACAAGTATGATTTTCAGACATATGGATCTCTTCATTAGATTCAATGAACTTTCCTTTAGATGTTAAAAATGCAATTAGCTCATCAGCAGTTAAATCACTCCCCATACAAGTATGAAAACGAGCATGGTCACCAAATTTAGTGGCAATTTCTAATTTCAATGCTTGTTTAGTATAAGTTCTTTCTGATGTAGCAATCATTTCTATTACTTCATGACCGTGAATTGATTCACTCATTGTTGTTACCTCTGACTAATTAATGTCGCTACTATAACCAAGTAAATTAGTCGGTTATTGATGCAAAACAAACTCTTTTTAATCAATTATTGGATTAATACCAATCATAGTAAATAGCTGATCTATTTTGCAGACTAAAACATCTCTCTTCTCTGTTATAAATTTCGTAAATGGAACAACCATTTATCTCAATTTACGCTTCGAATTGAATTGTTTTTTCTGCGCAAAATTTAGATCATATACTTAATGCATGGGTATAAGTCATAAATGCAATCGTTTATGCAGCCACTAATATTGTTGGTTACTCAATAAATAACGTATGAGAGGGGGATGATCTAGCGTCTTTGTAGAGGAGGGGTTACTTAATGGATGTAAAAACCTGATATCGTTTTTATTATGTCAGCTGTTGGTCGTTCATTAGCCATTTCTTTTACTGAGAAAATGGTGAAGCATAACAGCTGACTATCTAACCTTATAAATTGCACTTATTATGCGGATCTAAGAGGTAAGAAAAACTTATCGTAAATTAAAACGACTTTACTCTTCGTCGTAATCAAAATCATCGTCGTCAGCAGCTTCAAGTGCTAATGCTCGAGATTCTTCTCTTTTTGCTAAGAATGCTGCATTTTTAGCTTCTTTTTCTGCTAATGCTTTTGCTGCTAATTCATTACGTTCAGTACGGCGTTCTGATTTACGTACATTTGCTTGTTTTTGCTTTTCTAAAAAGCCAGCTAATTCAGCTGTAGCCCATTCAATGGCTAATGCTTCAGTGACAAAACCATCTTGTCGCTTAGAGATACTACTTCTACGAGCACTAATACGACGGGTGATTTCTGCACTCCAGGTATTAGCGTCCTGTTTGATTTGGTAATCGAACTTTTTTTGTTGGGTCATGAGCTATTCCTAGTTTAGACATTAGTTATTTTAGGCGCGCGATAATAACACAGATCATAGTGTTTCTTCATAGCTTTATTTATTGTTAATTTTTGCCCATTCAAATCCATCGTTACTTTTTATTACAGATGGTTTTTTAGGTTCTTTTTTAACTTCTGTTTGTTGCTTGTTATTTTGAGTGGCTAGAATGCTACGGATCAACTTTGAAGTTTCAGGGTGTTTGCTACAAAAGGTTTTTAAATACAATATTTCTACACGACTTCTTGCCCACGGAGTTTGGCGTAAAAATTTTAAACAGGATTTTTGTGTTGGATTATTTAAAAAGCATTTAATCCCTAATTTTTCACCCATTGCAGTCCATGTGTGTTTAGTTTGTAATTCAGTCAGTATTTGTGCCAATTTAACACCGTGTAGTGGATCATTTGTTTGCATGTGTATTTATCTTATTTATATCGCGTGATGGATTAATTACATAGTTAGCTTACAGTAAGTTGAAACTAATGTTTACTTAAATGGAAGGGCATATTAAATTTCACCGTATTCGCTGTTTATTTTATTGTTAAGTTGTTCACTTATTACGACTGAAAACATATTATGAAGAAATATTTACTTTAAAAATAGCGTTCTTAAGAGAGCAGAGGTAGTGATGGCTTATATTCCAAGCAATTATAAAAGTTTAGAAAGCAATTATCGTGATAAAGCATTAAAGTTATTTCCTTGGGTATGTGGAAAATGTACTCGAGAATTTGTTTATTCAAATTTAAAAGAGTTGACCGTGCACCATATGGATCATGATCACAGCAATAACCCTGCTGATGGCAGTAATTGGGAGTTACTGTGTATATATTGTCATGATCATGAGCATGATAAATATACCCAAGCCGATTTATATGGTAGTCATGTAGAAGCGGGAGATGAAAATGTAGCAACTGCAACTTATAACCCTTTTGCAGACTTGTTATCTAAAATGAAGAAATAATACTCCCTATTTTTATAATTAAATGCTGTTTTGTACTTAAAATAAACAGCATTTTTTAATTGCATCATCCTTTCAAATGTTATTTAAATTAATGATTGACAACATTTATAGTAAGATTAAATTCATTTAGACTGTGTTTTCACCTCTGCTTTTATTCACCTTAAAATCAATATTATAACTACTGTTTGTATTTAACTTTTTAAAGTTAATTAAAAGTCATGATTTAGCTGCTTTATGGTTTTTTTTTGTTTGAGGTGTAAAGTCGATTCATTGTTTATGATTTTACGGATACATTATGAAAAAAATAATACTTACTACTATTTTATTATCTGCGACTAGCTTAGCATTTTCTGCCAATGTTATGGCAAAAGGTTTCTACTTAGGTGGGGCTGCTGGTACATCCGCTTATAATGATGGTGGGTTATCTAAAGATTATGCGCCCAGTGGTGATAAAGGTTTTGTTGTAGATAATACAAATCCTTCAAATGAAGCTTCTGATACTAGTGGAACTCCTTATAGTATTTATGGCGGTTATTATTTTAACCGAGTAGTTGGCCTTGAGCTTAGTTACACTGATTATGGTGATGTTAAAAACAAAGCGCATGAAGTTGTTTTTTCACCGACGTCTATTGCTGTTGCTGCCAATGTAGGCTGGACATTTGCTAATGGTTTACGTCCATTTGCATTAGCGGGTTTATCTCATGTTGATATGTCATCGGCTGATAACACTGTTTATTCTGCTCTAGAAAGTGCTGATGGTGGTGATGTTGCTCTACATGTTGGTTTTGGTTTAGAGTATCAACCCCCTGCAATTCCTCATTTATCAACACGTTTATTTTATCAATCAGACGTACAGTTTGTTGAAGTGACGAAATTAAGTTCGAGTAGTGATAAAGTTTATGCCTTAAGTACTTCTGCATTAATGCTTGGTGTTGCTTACCGTTTCTAACGCTATCATTAACGTAATATAATCCTCAATCTTATCTCTAGGTTGAGGATTTTTTTTGAGCAATTATTCGCTATAGCTTTTTTATCTATTCATTAATTAATAAATAGAAAATGAAATATGTTGTGTAAAATTATGCGATTTCTATCACTTTCTGGCATAATCTGCATACTTTATTTAGTAGTGAGATCAAATGGATAATAAATTAGCAGCACGATTTAGAGGTTTTTACCCAGTAATAATTGATATTGAAACCTCTGGCTTAGATTCTCAATGTCATGCCATATTAGAAATTGCGGCTATTTTTCCGCAAATGGATGAACAAGGGTACTTAACAAGTGTTGATAAAATACATTTTCATGTGATGCCTTTTGAAGGTGCTGAGTTAGATCCCAAAGCATTAAGTTTTACGGGTATTGATCCTTTTAACCCTTTACGTGGTGCGGTTGATGAACGTGAAGCCTTAACTGAAATATTTAAAAAAGTACGTAAATATCAAAAACAAAATGAATGTAGCCGTGCTATTTTAGTTGCACATAATGCTTCATTTGACCAAGGATTTATTAATAAAGCGACAGAGCGTTGCAAGTTAAAACGTATGCCTTTTCATCCCTTTGCTTCATTTGATACAGCAAGTATGGCGGGCTTAATATTAGGACAAACAGTATTAGCTAAAGCATGTTTAAAAGCTGGGGTACCTTACGATAATAACGAAGCACACTCTGCTTTATATGATACGGAAGTCACTGCAGAATTATTTTATTATATGGTCAATCGTTATAAAGCATTAGGCGGTTGGCAGGAAGAGTAGTACATTATTGCTAGTTATATAAATATAAAGACGCGGTTAACAATTGTTAATCGCGTCTTTTTGCTTATAAAGAATCAATTATTTTGCCGCTTCTGCTTTCTCTGCTGCAGCTGTAATCAACGGCTGTAATTCACCTTGTTGAAACATTTCTAAAATAATGTCACAACCACCAACTAACTCACCTTCTACCCATAATTGTGGGAAAGTTGGCCAGTTTGCATATTTTGGTAATTCAGCGCGAATATCTGGATTCTGTAGAATATCAACATAAGCAAAAGGGTGGCCACATTGCATTAATGCTTGAGATGCTTGTGATGAAAAACCACAGCTTGGTAATTTTGGAGAGCCTTTCATGTATAACAAAATAGTATTTTCACTTAATTGCTCTTTAATTTTATCTAAAGTTTCCATTATTTTTCCTTTAACGACTTAATATTGTTAATCAATTGCACATTATAGTACTTGAGTGCGTGCAATCTTACTACGAATTTGAGATTATTCTAGCATATATAGGGAATGATCCAGATCAATTTTTGTTGTGGATTTTTGTTCATAAAGAAAGTATAAATAGTCCCTGTAGAATATATCCCCCCAGCCTATATTAGGAGAATTTAAATGGCTTTTGAATTACCAGCACTACCTTATGCAAAAGATGCATTAGAACCACATATCTCAGCAGAAACATTAGACTTTCACCACGGCAAACATCATGCAACTTATGTTGCTAAATTAAATGGTTTAGTTGAAGGTACTGAATTAGCTGATAAATCTTTAGAAGAGATCATTAAAACTTCTGAAGGTGGTGTTTTTAATAATGCAGCACAAATTTGGAATCACACGTTCTACTGGAACTGTCTAGCACCAAATGCTGGTGGTGAACCTACTGGTGAACTTGCTGCTGCAATCGATGCTAAATTTGGTTCATTTGCTGAGTTCCAAGCACAATTAAATGATAAAGCAGTGAATAACTTCGGCTCTTCATGGACTTGGTTAGTGAAAAAAGCAGACGGTTCTTTAGAGATCGTTAACACTTCAAATGCAGGTTGCCCATTAACTGAAGAAGGTACTACACCTTTATTAACGGTTGATTTATGGGAACATGCTTATTACATTGATTACCGTAATGTTCGTCCTAACTACTTAAATGGTTTCTGGGCATTAGTAAACTGGGAATTTGTAGCTAAAAACTTTGCTGCATAATACTTAGATATTGATTCAGTTTGTCGTATTGATGAACTACATTGAGTAAATATACAAACCTATCCAATATTTTATTGAGATAGGTTTTTTTTTGCTATTTATTGTGATTAGTATTATTACCAATTTTTCCCTAATGAGAAAAATAAGGTTATTTGATCTTCTGTATCAAAGTTAAAACTGGTTGCGTACCCTAAACCGATAACGGCAGGTCCAAAATCTGTATCTGTACCTAAATAGAAACTGCCTGAAGTAATCAATTCTTTTGGAGAAACATTTTCATTAATTCCCCATACGTTACCAGCTTCAAGACTGGTGCCTGCATACAATGGCAAACCAGTACCACCGGGAACTTCTCGACCAAGATCATATTGATACACAGCGGCAGCAAATGCTTTATTCACACCGATTAATGCGTCCTTTTGAAAACCAGATAGATTTAAAAAACCACCCAATTCAGTTAAACGTACACTAAAATCACTTTGATTAAGTAACGCTGCTGCTGAGGCTATTCCAACAAAAGTGTGATTGCCTAAACCGAATGCTCCACGCCAATCAAATTCTATTGAAAGGTTATTATCGGTGTCACTACCGAAGATTTCTTTAGTATAGAAGTCTTTTCGAGCAGTAATTGTTAATTCAATTTTATTACCTTGAGTGGGAAAATTGATACTATTAAGATTGTCGTAACCTAGGGTTATATAACCGCCGTAACTATAATAGTCGACCTCAAGCCCTAAACTACTATCATGAAATTGAAGCTCACCATATTGTGCCAATAGGCCTATTTCAGAAATACCATAATCAGTATAGTGATAGCCAATACCAGTTTTAGATAAAAAGCTGCTATCAGTTAGTTCAGGGCGAGCATAACGAACTGAGCCTTTATATTCTGCATATTTATTTTCTTCGTAACTTAATGCAAGACGAGCGAAGGAGTTATAGTTCTCATCAAAAGGTTGATAAAATTCAGTACCTACAAATGTTTCCCAACCTAGAGATAGCTCATTTTTTAAAGTACCACCAGTTGGTGTAATGTCAGTTAACAAATACGAAAAATCGAATGAAACGATAGAATGACTGGTAAAGTTTCCTTGCCATGAAAAACCAAACAATAAGTAGTCAGGCCCCCATGATTTTTCTTTAGTGGTTAAAACAACGGTTCGTCCTTCCGGAGTATCAATAAATTCTGCATTGACAAATTCAAAGCGGTCAAGTGCATATACAGCTTGAATTGCTTCTTCTAGTTGTTCTTTATTAACCACATTTCCTTCTTTAATATTAAAATGTTGTGCAATATAGTTTTCGTTAATAAGCGATTGGTTATTATATTGAATAGCAGTGACAGGTTTACCGAGTTGCTCTGTCCATTGCTCTCGAATATTTTGTTTTTTTGCTAAATAAGCTTGGTATTCCGTATCAGATACAGATAATTTCTGTAGCTCTCCGAGGTTGTCGTTAGCCGCATCTTCCCCTAGGACTAAAGCATCTTCAAGTTTTGAAAAATCCATCGTATCAATGTCATCGATTTTAGGGCGGATTAAAATATCTTTTTTTGTTAATAACTCTTTTTGCTTATTCGTTGTGTTAATGGTGAGGATATTAGATAATTGATCAAGTACATCTACGGTACTTTGAATATTTTCTTGATCTATTAAAGAAGAACCAATATCGACAGCAATAATAATATCTGCTCCCATTGATTTGACTACATCAATAGGCATATTGTTTGTGATCCCACCATCAACTAATAAGTGACCATCTATCTCAATAGGTTCTAAAGCACCGGGAACAGTTGATGATGCTTTAATGGCTTGGCTTAAGCTTCCGGTAGATAATATTGTGGCTTTAGAGGTCGAGATATCTGTTGCAACGGCACGATAAGGAATAGGTAATTGATCAAAACTATCTAACTCGCCAATTTCCCCGATAGAATTTTTTAATACTTGTAAAGCATATTGTCCAAGTAATAAACCACTTGGCATTTTGAAGCGGCCATCACTATAACCAATACGTACTGGAATATTATATTTATCACGTAACTGTTTATCCTCGTATTGTAATTGGGCTCGTGGAATATAGTCAGAATAGCCTTTATCAAAATTAGTTTTTAGCATAATAGCTTCCACTTCATCAGCATTGTACCCTAATGCATATAGTCCTCCCACGTAAGAACCGATACTGGTACCGGCAATATAATCGACTGGAATGTTATGCTTTTCGAGTACTTTTAATACACCTATATGTGCAGCACCTTTAGCCCCGCCTCCACTTAATACTAAGCCTATTTTAGGGCGAGATTCTGCTACTGAGATAGAAGGGATAAGAAAAAAAACAATTAGCCAGAAACGCATATAAAACCTAATTACATATTGAAAATGACGATTTCATTTTCAAATAAATGGATAAATCAAAAGTTGATTGTATAACAAAAGCAAGAACTTAATACCCTTGTTAACTAATATTATTATTCCCCGAATACTAAAAAGTGTGAACTGTTACTTTATCTTCTTTTTGACTCTCCCCTTGGGGCATAGATTATTTTCTTTACAACACAAACAGTACCTAGCAATACACTTGTTTTGTACTTTTATTTTTAATCTATGTAGGTGAAATATGTTTAATTTTAATTTTAACTTTAAATTGTTATTTACTTTTTTATTCTTTTTTAGTGGAACGGTGTTAGCAACTGAGATGACTGTATATAAGTCACCTTATTGTGGCTGTTGTAGTGCTTGGGTTAAGCATATACAAGCTGCTGGAATTAGTGTGAAAGTGATTGAACAAGATAATAATGATCAATTACGTAAAAACTTGTCTATGCCAACTCAGCTAGCTTCATGCCATACCGCCATTATTGACGGTTATGTTATTGAAGGTCATGTTCCAGTTGCTGATATCAAACGTTTACTCTCTGAAAAAAACGATATACAAGGAATTGCAGTACCGGGCATGCCTGCATCTTCACCTGGTATGGATGTGGAAGGAAATAATGATCCTTACCAAGTTATTGCTTTTGATAAAACACAAAAATTACGCGTTTATAACCAATATAATATTCAGTAGTTAATTACTTTTATTTAACAAATCAATAACTTTACTTTACTTTTTAATTATCTGGCGTTTACTATTAGTTTGTTATTACAACAGTGTGATTTCAATTGGTTATATACTTTAATATAAAGGAATATTTATGACGTTGACTAAAAAGTTAGGTGCTGAGTTTATTGGTACATTTTGGTTAGTATTAGGAGGTTGTGGTAGTGCTGTATTAGCGGCAGGTTATCCAGAACTTGGTATTGGTTTTGTTGGTGTTGCATTTGCTTTTGGTTTAACTGTATTAACAATGGCCTATGCAATCGGACATATTTCTGGTTGTCATTTGAATCCTGCTGTTTCATTAGGGCTTTGGTCAGGTGGTCGTTTCCCTGCAAATGAATTAGTGCCGTATATCATTGCACAAGTATTAGGCGGTATTGCAGGCGCGGCTATTTTATACTTAATCGCTAGTGGAAAAATGGGATTTGATGCTGCTGCAAGTGGTTTCGCTTCAAATGGTTATGGTGCTCATTCACCTGATGGTTATAGTCTAGTAGCTGCATTAACAACTGAAATTGTCTTAACCTTTATGTTCTTAATTATTATTTTAGGTGCAACAGATAAACGTGCTCCTGTTGGTTTTGCTCCGATTGCTATTGGTTTAGGTTTAACACTGATCCATTTAATTAGTATTCCTGTTACTAATACTTCTGTAAACCCTGCGCGTAGTACTGCCGTTGCTATTTTTCAAGGTGATTGGGCTGTTTCACAGTTGTGGTTATTCTGGGTAGCGCCGATTGTAGGTGCTATTTTAGCGGGTATTGTTTATAAATGGTTTGAAAGTGAAAAAGCTTAATTTAATTTAATAGCGATTACATCAAATAGTTTAAAACAAGCTGTTCGTTCATTTATTTGAGCGAACGGCTTTTTTTATTACTTATTTTTGTTCAATATTTGCAACTACATCGTCGAATACTTGGTTTTTATATATATCAACCCAGGCAGCGGTTGCTCCGCAGACGGCAATGGGCATAATGATAAAGTTTAAAACAGGTATTGTTGTACAAATACTGATCACCATACCAAAGGTAATATTTTTTCCAAAACGAGCGATTAAAATCTTCTTCATTTTAGCAAAGGGGACTTTATGATTATCAAATGGATAATCAGCATATTGAATGGCCATCATCCATCCTGCAAATATAAACCAAATAACAGGTGCAATAGTTTGTCCAATAACAGGAATGAAAAATAGAATTAAGCATAAAAGCATACGTGGTAAAAAATATACCCACTTCTGATATTCTCGCTTAAATATTCTTGGTAAATCTTTTAATAACTCTTTCCATCCATCATCATTAATAGATGAATTTGTGAGTAAATTTTCTGTTTTTTCTGCTAATAAACCATTAAACGGCGCTGCAATAAGGTTCGCAATGGTAGAAAATACAAATGAAAAGGCAAATAGAATAGAGAAAATTATAATTGGCCAAAAGAGATAAGATAACCAACTTAAAAAATCAGGTAAGTCTCCGATGTAACTGTTTATCCACTCGGTGATGCTAGAAAATAAAAACCAAAATGCACTCGCAAAAATGAGAATATTGATGAGTAATGGAATTAACACAAAAACTCTTAATTTAGGGTGTCGGAGTAGTTGTGTACCTTTGATTAAATATCCTATACCAGTTAACGGTTGTTTTATGATTTTTTCTGTTTTCATTACTGAGCCTTGTTATTGATATATAGGGTAATATTACCTTGTAAAATGCAAATATCAGCTAATAAATCACCTCTTTTATCAATTGCCTAGCAGTTTTGTAAAAAAATCATGGCAAATGATAGACGCACAGTGCGATACAAGGTAATTTACCTATAATTAAATTATCTATATGAATCAAGAGAATTAATAATGCAAAACTTTCAATCTATTCTTATTGCTATTGGTATTTTGGCGATTGCCGGTGTATTAATTCACGGTTTTTTATTAAATAGGAAAAATAAACTTGCTCTAAAAGCTGAACAAGAAGAGAAAGAGTCTGAGCAAATTGAAAATATTGAGTCAGAGCAATCTTCTGCCACTATTAAAGAAGATATTGAACATGTTGTTTTTTCTTCTACAGAAGAAAAAGATGAACCTGAAATGTTTGAATTCATTGTAGACAATCATCAAAATATAGATTCGGATCCTGTTATTAAAAGTCATTCAACACTTGATCATGAAGTTGAAATTGGCGCCACTCAAGCTGATATCGAATTATCTCCAGTTAATAATGATGCTGCTGTTAAAGATGAATTTAACAATAATCAAGAGCAAACAAAAATACAGAACGATATTTTTATTTTTAATGTTGTTACAAGAGAAGATAAGCGTTTAGGCGGACATGAATTGTTACAATTCTTTTTAACATCTGGGTTTCGTTTTGGAGAAATGAATATCTTCCATCGACATGAGCATTCTGATGGTACTGGTGAAGTATTATTTAGTATTGCCAATATGATGGCTCCAGGAACGTTTGATCTTGACCATATGGAACAGTTTAGCTCTCAGGGTATTTCATTTTTCTTAACTGCTCCAAACGATAAGATTAGCGTTAATAAAGCATTTGATATGATGTTACGAGCTGTTGAGCAAATTGCAGATGAATTTAATTGTGATGTATTAAATGAGCAACGTGAATTATTAACCAAAGAACAATTTATTGAATATCGTCATCGTTTAAAACAATATTCGTAATTTTTTGATGCAGGATACTCTCCTAAAAAAACCTCGTTTACGAGGTTTTTTTATTAGTAAAAATAAATAAGAGCAAAGATTGATGAGTGATAATAAAAAAATAGCACAAGAGATAAAGCAGTTAACTGAATTATTAGAAGAATATAATTATCAGTATTATGTTCAGGATGCCCCTTCAGTACCTGATGCTGAATATGATCGTATTTTTAAACAGTTACAACAACTTGAATCGACATATCCTACTTTATTGCTTGCTAACTCTCCGACTCAAAAAGTAGGGGGAGTAGCTTTATCTAAATTTGAGCAGGTAACACATCAACTACCTATGCTTAGTCTTGATAATGTCTTTGATGCAGATTCACTAGATGACTTTATGCAGCGTGCAATTGATAAATCTCCTTTAACTGAAACCGCTTTTTGTATTGAACCCAAATTAGATGGTTTAGCCGCTAGTATTATTTATCAAGATGGTGTGTTAGTACAAGCTGCAACCCGTGGTGATGGTGTAACAGGTGAAAATGTTACTGAAAATGTAAAAACAATTGCTAATCTTCCACTGAAATTACGCGGTGAAAATATACCTCCTTTATTAGAAGTTCGAGGGGAAGTCTTTATGTTAAAGGCCGGATTTAATAAATTAAATGAAGGTCTTATTAAAGCGGGTGAAAAAGCGTTTGTGAATCCTCGTAATGCTGCTGCAGGTAGTTTACGTCAACTTGATTCTAAAGTTGCAGCGAGCCGACCATTGGCTTTTTATTGTTATGCAGTTGGTATATTTGAAGGTGAGTTAGCTAATAGCCAATTTCAACGGATTGAACAATTAAAAGCTTGGGGTTTACCGGTCTCTAGTGAAGTGAAGCGAGTTGTGGGCGAGGCTGCTTGTCACGAATATTATGAAAATATTTCTAAAAAGAGAGCTTCACTTGCTTATGAAATCGATGGTGTTGTTTATAAAGTAGATGATATTAATTTACAGCAACAAATGGGCTTTGTTGCTCGTGCACCACGCTGGTCAACTGCTTATAAATTTCCCGCTGAAGAAGCGGTTACTACGGTTGAAAATGTCGAATTTCAAGTGGGGCGTACAGGAGCGATTACACCTGTTGCTAAATTAAAACCAGTTTTTGTTGGCGGCGTTACTGTTTCCAATGCCACACTGCACAATAAAGATGAAATTGAGCGTTTAGGTATTTTAATTGGTGATGTTGTTGTCGTGCGTAGAGCGGGAGATGTGATCCCACAAGTTGCTCGCGTTGTTTTAGAACAGCGTAATGATGATGTGACTCGTATTATTCATTTCCCTGAAACATGCCCTGTATGTAATAGTGATGTAGAAAGAATTGAAGGGGAAGCGGTAACACGTTGTACCGGTGGTTTATATTGTGAGGCACAACGTAAGCAAGCCATTAAACATTTTGCATCACGTAAAGCGCTTGATATTGATGGGTTAGGCGATAAATTGGTGGATTTATTAGTGGATCATAAAATGATAAAAGATCCTTCTCAATTATTCTCATTGACAGTTGAACAACTTTCTAGTTTACCTCGTATGGGAAATACGTCAGCCAAAAAACTTGTTAACAGTTTACAACTAAGTAAGAAAACAACGCTTGCACGCTTTTTATATTCTTTAGGTATTCGTGAAGTAGGAGAGGCGACTGCCGCTAATCTAGCTAATCATTATAAAACTCTGCCTGCCATTATAGATGCAGGAATTGAATCGTTAAAAACGGTGAGTGATGTTGGAGATATTGTTGCTAAACACCTTTATTATTTTTTCCGTCAAGATCATAACTTAATGGTGGTTGATGAATTAATCTCTGTTGGGGTCCATTGGCCTGATATTGAAGAAGTTGCACAAAGCGAATTGTTGTTAGCTGATAAAACATTTGTGATAACAGGTAGTTTTGAAGCCATATCTCGTAATGATATTAAAGCGGCCCTACAAGCATTAGGTGCTAAAGTAGCTGGCAGTGTTTCTAAAAAAACCAACACACTTGTTGCTGGTAGTGCTGCTGGTTCAAAACTAAGTAAAGCCACTGAATTAGGGATAGAAATATTAGATGAAAATGGGGTATTAAAACTGTTAGGGAAAAGTGAATAATAACTTTATATACTTATTTAAAATGTTGTAAGTTAGTCATAACTAAACACTTATTTTGTGTATGATATTACATGGTCGTTTGAGACAGTTGCATTAACTATTTACGAGAATAAGCATGAAAAAGATAAAAAATGAATCTCAGTTGCTACAACATGCAATAAAATTAGGTGCAGCATATGCTGTAAAACGTGGCTATGCGGGGATTGATTCCACGACATCAGTGAAAGATAAACAAGAATGTATTTATCGTTTATTAGTACAGGATAAATTAATTACCCCATTGAATGAAGCAGATGAAAATACTGCCAATATTAGACATAAATTAGTTATCTGGATAATGAAGAATCTACCTGCTGATCATTCTCTTTTAAAATAAAGTGTGAATATAAAAAAACCAAGTGTAAACTTGGTTTTTTTGTAAGTAGACAGGCGATATTGATTAATAGCTTATTTGCGATGCACTACTGTTTTACTTGGTAACATTGCAGTTACTGCAATAATTAAAAATAATAGGGTATAGATTGCAAAACTTACTATTAACCATTGTGGCATAGAATAACCTAGGAATGTCCATACGATATCAGAACAATCACCTGTTGGATTAAATAACCAAGGAACAAGTTCGTGTAGTGGTAACCATTCAGGGAAATTCGGATAAAAGTCACAGGTTGCAAAAGGTGATGGATTCATTTGGTAATTGGTATGTTCCACTGCTAACAATAATCCCCAAATAGCACCAATAGCCCAAACAGCAAAAGCCAATAAACGGACAAAAATATTATTGGGTGCACTTGCACCAATTAAACCTGCTGCAAATATAGCAAGCATAGTAATACGTTCATAAACACACATGACACAAGGTTCAAGTTTCATGACATGTTGAAAGTAAAGTGCTGTTAGTTCTAGTATTAATGCACTTGCTGCTAGCAAAAGCCAAGGCCAGCGTTGTAAAGAAAGGTGCTTTACACCTGAATGAGGGGGATTTGAAATCAATGGGATCTCCTTATAAAATATTTCAACCAAGTATGTACCACTTTATGACTCACAAGTTCAATAAAAACAGTAAATTAGTCGCATAAATTATTGCGGTTTAAGATGCATTGTGAATAAAGTCACATTTGTTTATTTGCTGATACTGTTTTTTCAAACAGCAAGCATGGAGTTGAATGTATATGTTAAGATGTCGCCATGTGACACTGGAAAATCAAAACAACCATGATAATGAAAGTTAAAGGCCCAGCAGACGTAGCTGAACAATACCTTATTGAGTCAATTTGGAACGGTACGATTCCAATTCATTCTGAATTACCAGCAGAACGATTTTTAGCAGATAAAATTGGTGTAACACGCACCACTTTACGTGAAGTGTTGCAGCGATTATCAAAGGAAGGTTGGATCACCATACGCCATGGTAAATCCACTAAAGTGAATGATTTTTGGGAAACCTCTGGATTAAATGTATTAAGTACATTAACTCGTTTAGATAAAGAACGTCGTGGTGATTATATTGACCAATTGATGTCTGTGAGAACCAACATTAGTACCATTATTTTACGTATGGCTGCTAAGCATAATAGTAAAAGTGTTATTGAATTTTTGAAGGATATTCCATCCGTTGATGCCAGTAGCGAAGTCTTTACTGAATTTGATTATCGTTTCTATCATCATGTGGCAGTATCATCTAACAATATGATTTATGTATTGATTTTAAATGGTTTACAAGATCTATATCGTAAAGTAGGTACCTTCTATTTTTCTAACAGTGAAGCAAAGTTAATCGCGTTATCTTTTTATGCTGATATTAAATCAGTATTTGAACAAGGTGATGCTCAACAAATTATGAAAATTGTGCGAGACTCTGCTTTTGCGAGTGGCAAAATCTGGTTACGCTTGCGAGATCAATTACCAGATGATTTTTTAGACTAAGTTACTTTTTTATTTATCGTTTTTATTGATTTAAACATGCCATCAGGCATTTCTTAAAGTTAGGATTATTTTCTTGTCAAATAACAAAATATTAAACCACCTTTCAGGTGTGCAAAAATTATTCGAAGTAGGGATTATTGTCAGTGCTTTTGTTGCTATCTTCATTACTTTATCATTATTTAGTTTCTCTCCTGTTGATCCAAGTTGGTCACAACAGCAATGGGTAGCAGAAATTCAAAACTCAGGGGGACGTGTTGGAGCTTGGGTTGCAGATATTCTTTTCTTTGGTTTTGGTTTTTTAGCTTATCTCATCCCTGTGATTATCGTTTCATTAGCATGGGCTATTTTATGGAAACCAACCTTTAGTTTTGATATCGACTTTCTAAATCTTAGTTTACGTATTGTAGGTTTCATTTTTACTTTCTTAAGTTTAAGTGCGCTTGTTTCGATCAATGCTAGTGACTACCATTATTACCCTTCAGGGGGACTTGTTGGCGATATACTTGCACAAAGCATGCTTGGATTTTTTAGCTTATTAGCCGTCAACCTGATTTTATTAACATTTTTAATCTCTGGAACAACTTTATTATTTGGATTTTCTTGGATCCGCCTTATCGATGGTTTAGGTGAGTACGCAATTAAATTTGTGTCTTGGTTGAGAGTACTTCCAAATACAATTAAAGAGATGAAAGAAAATCGTTCTGAAAATGATCAGCAGCGTTTATTAGAAAAAGAACATATCAAACAAGAAAAATTAGAAAGAAAACAACAGAAGCAAGCGCTTAAAGAAGAGAAGAAGCTAGCGGCTTTAACGAATAAAGAAAAAAATAAAACAAAAGTTGATGAGAAAGAAAGTATTCAAGTTAACAATGAAGCAGTTAAAGTTGTCAATAATACAGAGCCTACGATTGATTTTTCTGAATCCTTAGACAATAAAAATAGTGATAATCAAGATGATGATATTTTCATTGATTCGGTTTTTGTTGATAAAGACGATAAAGAGTTACCAACACTCAATATTGATAATATAGATTGGCAAACTGAAGAACATGTTGTTGAAGAATTGAAAATTGATAATGCTGATCTTACTCCCAAAACAACCAATGCCAAGGTTGATTTTTCCCACTTACCTGAGCATGCTCGCCCAGTAGAACGTTTTGTTGCAGACAGTAATATAGCACCTTTACCAAGCATTGAATTACTTGATAGACCAGACAAACAAGCTAATCCAATTTCTCAAGAAGAACTCGATATTGCAGCGCGTTTAGTAGAAACAAAGTTACTTGAATTTAGAATTAAAGCTGAAGTCGTTAATGTATTACCTGGACCTGTGATCACTCGTTTTGAATTAGATCTTGCACCTGGTATGAAAGTGAGCACTGTCAGTAGTTTAGAAAAAGATTTAGCACGTGCTTTATCAGCGATGAGTGTACGTGTTGTGGATCAAATCCCTGGTAAATCAGTTATCGCTTTAGAGTTACCTAATCGCCATCGGGAAATTGTTTATATTTCAGAAGTGCTTGATTGTAAAAAATTCCATGAGAATAAATCTCCATTAACTATGGTGTTAGGCGCCGATATATCAGGTCTACCTGTTGTGGTAGATTTGGCTAAAATGCCACACTTATTAGTAGCAGGTACAACAGGTTCAGGTAAATCAGTTGGTGTGAACTGTATGATTGTCAGCTTATTATATAAATCATCACCAGATGATTTACGCATGATTCTGATAGATCCTAAAATGCTTGAGTTAAGTGTTTATGAGGGCATTCCTCACCTATTAACTGAAGTTGTTACGGATATGAAAGATGCTGCTAATGCATTACGTTGGTGTGTTGGTGAGATGGAGCGACGTTATAAATTATTAGCTGAAATTGGTGTACGTAATTTAGCTGGTTACAATACGGCGATTAAAAAAGCAAAAGCTGCTGGTGAACCGTTATTAGATCCACTATGGAAACCGGGTGATAGCATGGCTGAAAGTGCACCTGAGTTAGAAAAATTACCGACTATTGTGGTGGTTGTGGATGAATTCGCTGACATGATGATGATTGTTGGTAAAAAATGTGAAGAGCTTATTACCCGTATTGCGCAAAAAGCACGTGCTGCTGGTATCCATCTAATTTTAGCGACGCAACGTCCCTCGGTAGACGTTATTACTGGTTTGATCAAAGCGAATATTCCAACTCGTATTGCATTCCAAGTATCAAGTAAAATTGATTCTCGTACCATTCTTGGTCAGCAAGGTGCTGAAACATTATTAGGTCATGGTGATATGCTCTATATGCCTCCTGGTGTTGGTGTCCCAACACGTGTACACGGAGCATTTGTTGATGACCATGAAGTACATAAAGTGGTTGCAGACTGGAAAAAACGTGGACAACCAAATTACATTCAAGAAATTCTTGCCGGTGATGCTGATTTAGATATGTTATTACCAGGCGAACAAAGTGATAATGAAGAAGAAATCGATCCATTATTTGATGAAGTCGTTGCGTTTATAACAGAGACTCGCAAAGTGTCTATTTCAAGTGTACAACGCCGTTTCCGTATTGGTTACAATCGTTCAGCTCGTTTGGTTGATCAATTACAAGCACAGGGTGTTATTAGTGCGCCATCTGGTGCTAATAGTAATCGTGACGTACTTGCTCCACCACCTATTAAGGATTAATCATGAAAAAAAGTTTTATTATTGTTGTATGCGTAGTTATGTCGATGTTACAAATGGTTTCAGCACAAACAGACAGTGAATTATTACAACAAAAATTATCAAAAGTGACCACGATTAATGCTGATTTTTCACAGCAAGTTATTAATCCAGAAGGTGCGCTAATTCAAGAGAGTTGGGGGCAATTAACCATTGCTCGACCTGGTAACTTTCATTGGCAAGTGACAAAGCCTGATCAAGAACTCATTGTCTCTAATGGCAAAGATATGTGGCTTTATAGTCCATTCATTGAACAAGTTACGATCATGAATTTTTCTGATGCAATTGCTGGAACTCCTTTTGCTTTATTGTCCGGTGCAGATAAATCAGAATGGGCACACTTTAATGTTAGAAAACAAGGCGATCGCTTCATTGTTAAAAACATAGAAAATAAACAAAGTAGTAACACATTTACATTTATTTTTGATAAGAATAATAATGTGAGCGAATTTATTGTAGAAGAAGAACAGGGCCAAAAAAGTATATTTAAGCTAAGTAATAACCGTACAGATGTTAAGTTAGCAAAAGATTTTTTTGAGTTTAAAATACCAAAAGGTATTGAGATAGATGATCAGCGCTAATGCAAGATCTATTTTCTGAATATAATCAATTTCAACCCTTGGCTGCGCGTATGCGGCCAAGAAGCTTCGATCAATATATTGGTCAATCTCATCTTGTAGCAAAAGATAAACCACTTCGAAAAGCATTAGAAGCTGGTTTTGCACATTCGATGATCCTGTGGGGACCTCCAGGAACAGGTAAGACAACTTTAGCTGAGTTAATTGCTGAATATTGTGATGCTCATGTTGAACGTTTGTCTGCCGTTACCTCTGGTATTAAAGAGATCCGTGCTGCTATTGATATTGCTAAACAAAATCAAGCAGCAGGGCGCCGTACTTTGTTGTTTGTTGATGAAGTTCATCGTTTTAATAAAAGTCAGCAAGATGCATTTCTTCCTTATATTGAAGATGGCACTTTTTTATTTATTGGTGCAACGACTGAAAATCCCTCTTTTGAATTAAATAACGCTTTGTTGTCCCGAGCACGGGTTTATCTATTAAAAAAATTATCAGAACAAGAGATTGTTGAAGTCATTGTTCAAGCTTGCCAATCAGAAAAAGGTTTAGCTGATAAAAATCTTGAGTTTGTTGATGGCGTATTAGAAAAATTAGCGCAATTGGTTCAAGGTGATGCGCGCAAAGCATTGAACTATTTAGAGTTGTTAAGTGATATGGGAGATCAACAGCAAAATAAATTGCTGATTGATGTTTCATTACTTGTTGAGATTGCTGGTCGTGAAGGTGTTAGCTTTGATAAACAAGGCGACCTTTTTTATGACTTAATCTCAGCATTTCATAAATCAGTACGAGGCTCTGATCCTGATGCTGCATTGTATTGGTATGCGCGTATGCTAGCAGGTGGTTGTGATCCGTTATATGTGGCTAGACGTTTATTAGCTATTGCTTCTGAAGATATTGGCAATGCCGATCCAAGAGCAATGCAAGTTGCTGTTTCAGCTTGGGATTGTTTTACTCGAATAGGCCCTAAAGAGGGCGAAAGAGCGATTGCCCAAGCTGCAGTATATTGTGCCTGTGCAGCAAAAAGTAATGCTGTATACAAAGCATTTGCACAAGCTAAACAAGCGGTGGAAACTTATCCTGATTTAGATGTGCCACATCATTTACGTAATGCTCCTACAGAATTAATGAAATCATTACATTATGGTGAAGGTTATCGTTATGCTCATGATGAACCAGGTGCTTATGCTTCAGGTGAAGTGTATTTACCTGAAGTATTACAAGGTGTTGAGTTTTATCAACCCGTTGATCGTGGATTAGAAAAACAAATAAGTGAAAAATTAAACTATCTTAAACAGCTTGATCAACAGAGTGACCAAAAACGCTATTAATACCTCCTAAGCTATTTTTATCCGTTATCAATTATTATTTTTGATTGATAACGGATACCCATATTTCTATTTTTTAATTTTATTAATTAATAATACAAATAAACTAGGCTGTTTTTCTCTTAATTCTCCTATTCTTCCAGCAAAAGGAGCTTCTCCTTTATAATCAAATAGTTTTGAAACTGCAATTCGTTGAGACGCGTAAATTCCAGTGTGGCCACTAAAGAAATAAGCGGTATAACAAACAACAGCAAAATAGAGTAAGTATTCTGAACCAAATAGCTCGACACCCATTATGGTACATGCAAGAGGTGTATTGGTAGCAGCTGCAAAAACAGCAATAAGACCAAGCGCTGCAAATAGTTCTGGAGGAGCTCCGAATACCCAAGCTAATGTATTTCCTAGTGTTGCTCCAATAAAGAATAGAGGAGTGACTTCACCACCTTTAAAACCCACAGATAATGTCAAAGCGGTAAGACCTAGCTTGAATAACCAACTATACCATTCTGCACCACCCTCATGAAAAGCGGAGACAATGCTAACGCCACCTTCACGACTTGCATAAACCCCTAACCCTATATAGTCATAATTTCCGATCAGTTTGGTCAATAGAATAACAAGAATACCGCCCACAAAAACGGTCAAATAGGGATTCTTTAAAGTGACTTTAAAAAAGTCTTTTAATGAATAAGTTAATTCGCTAAATAAATAACCCGCTAGGCCAAAGCCAATACCTGCCAATATGACTTTCAATAATAAAAAGGGATCTATTTTGACAACATGATCAAGTATGTGAAATGTTTCTAATACGTTAATTTGAAAATGTGTATGGTGCGCGCCTAACGCGGTAGCAACAGTATCAGCAATAATGGCAGCAAAAATGGCAGGTAGTATTGCATCATATTTGATGCGACCAATAGCGAGTACTTCTAAAGCAAAAATAGCACCGGTTAAAGGTGTTCCAAAGATTGAGCCAAAGCCTGCTGCTACACTAGAGATTAATAATATACGAGTATTAGAAGGGGATAGTTTAAAAATCCCAGAAAAGAAATAAGAAGTTGCACCACCTATTTGAACTGCGGTTCCTTCTCGTCCTGCAGACCCACCGAATAAATGAGTTATTACCGTGGTGATTAGAACTAGAGGCCCCATTCTTTTGGCTATTCCTGCATCTTGCTTGTAAATTTCATCTATGATCAGATTATTGCCACCTGCCGAATTTTTACCAAACTCGTTGTACAAGTACACAATGAATAAACCAGCAAAAGGAAGAAGATAAAGCAACCATGTATTTGTTTCTCGTGTTGAAGTTGCTTCAGATAGTAGCCATAAAAAGAATGCATTTAATGCACCAATTACACTAGCAACTGGGAGGATAATTAGTATCCAGCGGAACAAATAAAGGAAATGTTTTGGATTGAGTTTTAACGGGTGAGACATAATCGCTTATACCTAAAAATGAATTAATGGGTAAGGATAGATACATATACAAGAAGTTTAAGAACCTGCAGATGGATCTATCCTATCTAGCAGGGGTCATTATCTCATCTGAAAAGATGAGCGGTTAAAGGTGGAACTCCATCACCCGTGATATAAATCACAAAAACATTATAAGCATCAATATGTTGTATTTCAATCATAATATTTAAATGAGTTTATCTGATTGTAAGGTTAGATTATATACACTTTATGTTAATGATAAGCGGTTACTTACATTTAATATATTTAATTGCAGAATACTCCATAAGGCTCTTTGGAAAAGGTTTTCCATTTGCTACACTTGCTGTCAATGTGTTGGGTTTACTGATAATAGAAGCTCTATTTCAGCTAGTTCAACAGACACAGTTTCTACAACACCTTGGTGGCTATTAGTGGCGTAGTTTTTTTAGGTGCATTAATTATATTTTCATTCTTCTTGGTGGATACTTTATTGATCCAATAGAAGGAATTATTTAAAGCAATGTTGAATCTAGTATTGAATGTTGTGGTATGTTTATTTGCAGCCTATCTAGGTACTTTATTAGTTTTGAAAAGTTAGGGAATAAGATGTTAGACGCAAAGTTTTTACGTAATGATATTGAGCAAACTGCAGAGTTATTAAAAAAGCGTGGTTTTGATTTAAACGTTAGTTTATTAAGTGAATTAGAAGAGAAAAGAAAATCATTACAGATCTCGACTGAAAACTTACAATCTGAGCGTAACACTCGCTCTAAAGAAATTGGCCAAGCGGCAAAACGTGGTGAAGATATTAAACCACTTCGTGAAGCAATGAATGAACTAGGTGAAGCATTAGAAAGTGCAAAAGAAGAGTTTTCATTAGTTAGCGAGCAAATTAAAACTATTTCTGACATGGTACCTAACTTACCAGATGACTCTGCTCCAATCGGTAAAGATGAGTCTGAAAATGTTGAAATATTAACTTGGGGAACACCTAAAGAATATGATTTTGAAGTAAAAGATCATGTTGAGTTAGGCGAAGCATTAGGAGGTTTAGACTTTAAATCTGCGGTTAAAATTTCAGGTTCTCGTTTTATTGTTATGCAGGGACAAATTGCGAAGTTACATCGTTCACTGGCGCAGTATATGCTTAATCTACACACTAATGAGCATGGCTATACTGAAATGTATGTGCCTTATTTAGTCAATGCTGATAGTTTATATGGTACAGGGCAATTACCAAAATTTGGCGATGATTTGTTTAATACAAATCCAGCAACTGAAGAAGGTATTGGTATGTCGTTAATTCCAACTGCGGAAGTACCATTAACGAATATGAGCCGTGATGTTATTTATGATGAAGCTGATTTACCTATCAAAATGACGGCGCATACGCCATGTTTTCGAAGCGAAGCGGGTTCATATGGCCGTGATACACGTGGTCTAATTCGTCAGCATCAATTCGATAAAGTTGAAATGGTTCAGTTAGTACACCCAGAAAAAAGCTTTGAAGCATTAGAAGAGTTAACGGGGCACGCAGAGCAAGTATTAAAGAACCTAGAGTTACCATATCGTAAAGTCATCTTATGTACCGGTGACATGGGGTTCAGTGCAACTAAAACTTATGATTTAGAAGTATGGTTACCAGCACAAAATACTTACCGTGAGATTTCATCTTGTTCAAATGTGGGTGATTTCCAAGCTCGTCGTTTACAAGCTAGATTCCGTCGTACTGGTGCGAAAAAGCCAGAATTATTACACACACTAAATGGTTCTGGTTTAGCTGTTGGTCGTACTTTAGTTGCAGTGTTAGAAAACTATCAATGTGCCGATGGTCGTATTGAAATACCAAAAGTATTACAACACTATATGGGTGGTTTAACGCATATTGGTTAAGCTTTCTCTGAAAGTTATAAGCCTTAAAAAGGAGTTTCGGCTCCTTTTTTGTTTGCTAATGATTTAATCCTTACTGCTATTATATGTTCAGGCATTAACTTCTATCATTCTGGGTATTTTATCGCACAGAAACAGCCCAATTAGTATTATGCTGTATTTTTTTCTTATCCCATGCTTTTTCATGGAAGAAGTAAGCAATAGAATTAATCGCAGGCTCCAGAATCGCTATTAGCCCTCCTAAAAACACATCGCCAGTCAACATATAAGCAACAGTAAATGCCACACTAAAATGAATAATTGCAAAGCTACCTGTTTTTATTTTTGTCATTGACTCTCGTTGTTTAAGAAAAGGAAAATGTTGCCAAGCTTTTTCATGAAAATAAAAAGCAATAGTATTGATTGCAGGTTCAATCATTGCAATTAAACTACCTAATAAAAAATCTCCTGTTAGAGAAAAAGCAAGTAGAGTTGCAATACTGAAATGAATAACAGCAAAAGTAATTGTTTTGATCATAACTTGCCTCACAAATAGTTCAAATACATCTTATTGATAATCATTATCATCTGGGTGGGTCGATAAGTAAAGTAAAAATATGCAGTTTTTAATTATTAATAATATTCTAAATATTAAGCATGCTTTGTAGTGAAGTATTAGGCATGACAATGAGACAGTTATTTGAAGTTTTTGAGTTGAAATGTAATCGGTATAAGAGGGTGGAGGGAGAATGAGCAAACTAGAGTAATTTACCCTTATAAAAAATAAGGGTAAATTAGATTTTTTGATACGTGGTTACTTTATGTTATTTTCGAATGCCTTCAACTTGAAGATCCATATCTACATAACTTGAGGCACCCATTACTTTAATACCAAAGTCAGCTAGTTGTAATCGAGTTGTACCTTCAAAACCTGCTCGGTAACCACCCCATGGGTCTTTACCTTCACCGATAAACGTCGCGTCGATAGTAATTGGTTTAGTCACACCATGTAATGTTAAATCACCATTAATCGCTAACCCACCATCTGTTTTCTTTGTCACTTTAGTACTAACAAATTGTGCGCTAGTAAATTTACTTACATTAATGAAATCACTGCCTTTAATATGTTTATCACGTTCAGCATGGTTTGAATCTAAGCTTGAAGTATCAATATTAACAGTTACTTTTGATGCTTCTATATCGTTTTTATCATAGCTAAATTCGCCATCAAATTTATTAAATCGACCTTGAATGAAACTGTAACCTAGATGACTAACTTTGAAGTTAACTGAAGCATGTGCTCCTCTAGTATCAATAGTATAATCTGCTGCATTTGCTGTCATTGGTATCATCATCGTAGCGCCAATGACTGATGCGATTAATATTTTTTTCATCTTACCTTCCTTGTTAAATTAATGTTATTTACGGTTTTTACTGTAATTTATCTATTTTTTAAATACAACTTAAAGCATTTTCTTAAGTGTATTATCTTTATTAATAAAGTGATGCTTTAATGCAGCTAATCCATGTAGGCTTGCTAAACCGATGAGTATATAAGCGGTGTATTCATGTACCAAACCTGCTATGTCTTCTTGGTTTTCGATAAATGATCCAAATCCAGGTACTTCAAACCAATTAAAAACTTCAATGCCACGGCCATCAGCTGTAGAGATTAAGTAACCAGATAAAAATAGTATAAAGAGTAGAAGGTAAATTAAGTGGTGTGCTGCGGCAGCTGCTTTTTTCTCGAAAGGACTGCCTTCAATCGCAGGAGAAGTTGTTATGGATTTCCATATTAAACGTCCGATGGTCAGTATTAAAAGACAAAGACCAGCAGATTTATGCCAATGCGGAACTGGTTTATACCATTCACTGTAATAGCTCAAATCGACCATCCAATAGCCGGCAGCAAATAATCCAATAACCATAATAGCCGAAAACCAATGCAGTAGTTTTGCTACTTTATTATATCCAGAAACTGTTTGTCTCATGCTTAAAGCCTTAATAAAAGTAATGATAATCAATTGTAATGAAGAGGTGGAATATCTTCAACTCTTTATGTTAATTAAATGTAATAAATATATTTGTGTTAAGGGAATATAATTTCTTCACCTGATGTTAGCCAAGTTGCATATTTTTGCATACAAGATTGGAATAATTTTCCATTAACTAAATCATTTAACCAGTCTCTGATTTTAGGATAAGGACTTTGTTCAAACCATTCTTTATCAACAGCTGCGAATTGACGAATAAAAGGAAAGATAGCCATATCTGCTAAAGTGGCGTGATCTGCAAAAAGATATTGTTGAACATGTAAGCGAGATTCTAATAATAATAAAAATTGATGGCTTTGTTCACGGTAATGTTGCTGAGTATATTCAGGAAAACGATCTGCATATTTATATTTATCTAACCAAGGTTTGAATTCATGATCATTAGTTTGTATTAAATGCAACATATCCTCTAATGATGGATTTAACCAATGCTGTGGATCTGATTTATTTAAAGCCCATAACATAATATCCAAACTCTCGTTTACAACATTAGTGTTATTGGTCTCATTTAAGGTTTCATCTAACTGTAATACAGGGATCGTTTTATTCGGTGAAATTGCCAGTAATTCAGCAGGTTTATGTTTTAATACAATTTCGCGTAAGCGTACTTGTTGCTTTGCAACTGCAATTGCTAATCGAGCTCTCATCGCATAAGGACAGCGTCGAAATGAATATAAAATAGGTAACATATATGATCCTTCATTAAGCTTTAAATTATTGTGACAAATTAAGCCCATAAGTGCATGTTAAATTAGTTTAAAAATTGGAATGAATGAAATTAATAGCAATTGCATGAAGTATGCGATCTAAATTTCACATAGAAAAAACAATTAAATTTGAGGCATAAATGGAGATAAATGTTTTTCTATTTACGAAATTTATAACAAAGAAGTGAGTTGTTTTAGCCAGCAAAATAGATCAGCTATTTACTGTGATTGGTATAATAGGGAATACAGACGCATAAAAACTGAGGTGGATTCAAAGAAAGTAAATAATTTCCGTGTGAGGTAATTGCTTACACCACACGAAATTTAAATAAAATTAATGGTTATGATGTTGGTGCTCTAATTGAGCCTGTTTTCTTTCTGTATTTGCTTGTTGGATTATTTGTTTAGCAGAACTTAAAAACAATGTTGCTAAGAAAGCCGCGACAATTAAATCTGGTAATGCGCTATCAGTGACCCAAACACCAGAAGCTGCAACTAACACGACTAAGTTACCAATAGCATCATTGCGACTGCATAACCAAACAGAGCGTATATTGGCATCACCATCCTTGTATTTTACTAATAGCAATACACTAATGACATTTGCGACAAAAGCTAATATTGCGATACTACCCATAATGCCTGCATCGGGTGTTTGTACAAACCAAAACTTGTATAACGTTGAAGAAAGTATCCAAGCTGCCATAAATAGTAAGCTTATTCCTTTTAATAAAGCGACTCGACTACGTAAAGAAAGTGCTTTGCCAATGGCCCATAAGCTGATGCCGTAAGTTAACGTATCACCTAAAAAGTCTAAGGCATCTGCTTGTAGTGCCTGTGAATTTGCTTTTACACCTGCAAACATTTCAACTAAAAACATAACTGCATTAATCGCGATAACGATCAGCAAAATACGCCTATACGCTGGACTAAGCCCCGTAAAGTCAGCTTTATTGTTACAACATCCAGCCATGAAATACTCCTTTTAACATGTTATTCTTTATAAACTTGTAATATAAAACCTCTAGTGACTAGAGCTTCAAGTTTTTTCTTTATATATATTATTAATAGGTAAATAATGATTTATTCAATTGGTCAGCTGAGTAAAGAAACGCAATGTAAAGTACCTACTATTCGTTATTACGAAGAGATTGGTTTGCTTGATAAAGCAAACCGCAGTGAAGGCAATCAACGCCAATATTCAAGTTTACAATGTCAACGATTGCATTTTATCCGTCATAGCAGGGCGTTAGGCTTTAGTCTTGATGAGATTAAACAACTGATTCATTTGCAGGATTGTAAATATGATGAACCACATCAAGCACATCATTGTGAGCCTAATGCGCTAAATCTCGCCCATCAAATTGCGCAAGAGCATTTAGTTGATGTAAGAAATAAAATTAAAGAATTAAAAAGTTTAGAAAAAACATTATTAAAAATGATCAACACATGTGATAACACTGATTCAACAGATTGTGAGATTTTAAAAAGCTTAAATACTATTAAAGCAGAATAGCATTAAGTGAAGTTGATAACAGGCATATTGAATTAAGCGTTTAAACTAGCAACTAAAATGGAAATAAAAATGGATAAGTCTCAACAAACTGAATTAGAAGCTGCAGCATTTCGCCGTTTATTAACACATTTAAATAGCCGCAAAGATGTGCAGAATATTGAATTGATGAATACCTCGGGCTTTTGTCGTAACTGTTTATCTAAATGGATGTTGGCGGAAGCTGAAATGCGAGATATTGAGATGAATTATGAGCAAGCTTGTGAATATATATATGGCATGCCATACAGTGAGTGGAAAGCAAATCACCAACTGCCGGCAACACCTGAACAGTTAGCAAAATTTGCAGCCTTACAAACTAAAAAGTCGTAATAATCAGCTTCTTTTACAAGGATTCTCGATCAATTAATAATTGCCACATTTTTTCATAATTCAACATATTAAGGTGCTTTTTAGTATGTTGATGTTTGAGCATGTCTTGTTCGTTATTATAAGGCCCTGATGCACATAACTGGCAATACTCTTTACCTTGATATAGTGCTTCATTTAATTGCTTACGTAATGAACAATGTTGATTGTCACTCCATACGTAGGTAATGCCTTTAGTGTCTTTGACGTGTTTATCTCTATCTACGTTACGTACTTTGTAACCTGGAAAAATGTTAATATCAAAATGATGCCAACCTAAGTAATCAATGTCAGTATTCATATTCAGCGCATTTTCAATATTCCATTCTTTATAGGGTTTAACATCTTTTGAAGTGATATAACAAAGCCGCGCTCCATTTGGATCTAAAAAATGGGCAAAAGAGTTAAGTAAAAAATGACGTAATAATTGACGGTTGAGTGTATTAATATGGACTTCTTTGCATTTCTCTTGGAATTCTTGATGTGATTTAAATGCAGGAATTAATGGGAATTGAAAAATAATTAGATCAAAACTGTGTTCATTTAATTTCCCCCATGACTTTGCTTCCATCACATCAAATTCACATAATACCTGGCAATTTTTTTGCAATAAGGTTTGATAATCATTATGAGCATATTTAGCTAATAAAACATCACGAGTATCCAATACTGTTGCAGTTAAACTAGCTGGTTGGTGGTGTGTCAACAATGAAGATGAAAAGGATAAGTCTCCATCACCAATGGTAAGTACTCGCCAACTATTATCAATGAACATTTTCTTTTTTCCTGTGTTAAAAATCGGGCGCAGTATAACAAATAGGAGCCTGAATGTTTGCGCTTTATTATGCTCATATTCATAGGTTTTATTGATTTTTTAATTTAAAAATTGTTTCTGAAAAGAGTAGTAAGCTAATAAGTGAAATTTATTTTAACAATATGAATGTTTAACCCGCTTCAACGGTTGAAATAGAAGCTTTACCTTGTAACCCCTCAAAAATATTAAATTACCCCCTGAAACATTAATCCTAGATTAGTTTTTAAAGATCTAATTGCTATTGATTTGAAGTCGTTATTTAGATTGTGATTGCTCTACAAAATAACGGTGAGCAACTTGAATTTACAATGAAATGAAGGTTGAATAACGGCTCATTTATCTATTTGAGTAATAACAATGCAACAACCTGAAAGTGAACAAGAAAAGTGGTTATCTGGTTTCATGAAAGAAACCTTTAACGAGCAAAAGAAAGCACGACGCTGGGGTATAATTTTTAAATTATTAACGTTTACTTATTTATTCATTACTTTATTTTTGATTATGAATAGCAAACTTTTTAATAAAAGTAGTGCTACAGATGAAACTCATACGGCAATGGTTTCGGTTAATGGTGTGATTGCAGCTGATAGTGATGCTAATGCAAATAGTATTGTCACTTCTTTAAGAGCGGCCTTTAAAAACGAACATTCAAAAGCCGTTATGTTGGTTATCAATAGCCCAGGTGGAAGCCCAGTACAATCGGGATATGTAAATGACGAAATAAAACGTTTACGCGGTATGTATCCAGATAAAAAGCTGTATGCCGTGATCGCAGAATTAGGGGCGTCAGGCGGATATTATATGGCTGTTGCAGCAGATGAAATTTATGCTGATAAGTCTAGTTTAGTGGGGTCCATTGGTGTAACGGCTTCAAGCTTTGGTTTTGTAGACTTAATGAAAAAAGTAGGAGTAGAGCGTCGTCATTATACATCGGGTGAGCATAAAGCATTTTTAGACCCATTCTCTCCAGCAAAAGCTGAAGAAGCTAAATTTTGGCAAAGTGTTTTAGATAGTACTCACCAACAATTTATTAAAGTTGTAGAGGAAGGGCGTGGAGAGCGTTTAGTGAAAGGGAACAAGGAACTTTATTCTGGGTTGATTTGGAACGGAGAGCAAGCTTTACAACTTGGTTTGATTGATGGTTTAGGGAGCCCAGGTTTTGTTGCAAGAGATATTATCAAAGCTCCAGAAATTGTTGATTATTCGATTAAAGCATCTCCTTTAGAAAGCTTTACCAAAAGCTTGGGGTTGTCAATTGGGCAAGGTGTAGTTAGTTTTTTAAATACTTCTAATGCTTCAATTCAATTGAGATAACATTAAAATAATTAAAAATTATAATATCAAACACACTAAATAAATGATCTACTTTTAGCGCGTGAAGTGTAGGTCATTTAAGTGTATCAATTAGTTTTTAAAGAGAGGCTATTTTTATTTTAACTCAACCGCTAGATCTTGCCTTGCTTTGATTATTTTATCCTCGCCTGAAATTTTATTTACTCTCTTCCGTTCTTTTTTAATATCAGAGGCTTTAGGTATCACGGATATGAGAAAAAAATTAGGATTATTTAGCATTTTTATTGTTTCTCCTGTAGTGGCAGAGGGAGTGACAAAGGAATACGGTATTGTTGGCTTAAGCACCACTTACGGACAAAGTGTTTATTCAACTGAAAGTTCAGCATCAATTGGCATTACACCGAATCTCTTTTATAACGGAGATCTCGGATTTATAGATGGTAGTTTGTTTAATTATAATGCTTTTCGTTATTTAGGGCTGTCCGCTAATTGGCGCTTCTCTGAAGTTAATGACAGTGTCAATGATATTGTAAATGGTATTGATAATAGAGATGGCAACCCTGAATTAGGTTTCACTATTGGTACTCCCGGAGCTCGTATAACTTATCTTCATGATGTAGCAAATGAACATAATGGTCAGGAAGTTCAAGTTCATCTTGGCCGAGTATTTGAAACGCCTCTTGATAAATTTTCTATCTCCCCTTATTTGGAAGTTTTGTGGCAAGATAAAAAACTATCCCAGCATTTATATGGTGTGAGTGCTGCTGAGTCTATTGCTTCGGGTTTACAGCGTTTTGATGCTGACGATACTTGGGTTTATAAAACGGGGTTAATTGGTTTATATGAAGTAATGGATAACTGGGTTGTCATTAGTAAAGTGAAACTAGAGCATCATGATAGTAATAGTGGGTTGTTGCAGCGAGATCTTGGTTGGTCGACTGAAATTGGTATTGTTTATCAATTTGCAGGTAATTAACCTTATTTCTATTCGCCAGACTTTAGGCTAATTAAAAAGATAAATATATTTGCTGAAGGTTGGAAAATGTACAAAATAAAAAAAGAATATTTAACGCTATTCTTTTTGATATTTACTGCACAGATCCCAAGCCTTCAGCGAGGAGATTAACGCTTTAGATTAATCTATTGCTTTTAACGTTGCTTTTAATAACGCCCAATATTTATCTACAGAAGCAATGTTTACTTTTTCATCTGGGCTATGTGGGAAATTAATAGTTGGTCCAAATGACACCATATCCCAATGCGGATAGTTATCACTGAATAAGCCACATTCAAGTCCGGCATGAATGACCATTGCTTTAGGTTTTTTTCCAAACAATGTTTGATATTGCGTTTCCATCGTTTTGTATATTGCTGAATTTTTATTCGGTGTCCAACCTGGGTAGTTTCCTTCTTTAGCAACGCGCCCATTAAATTGTTTAAAATGTTCTGCTATTTCTGTCGCGCACTGTTGTTTGTCTTCTTCTATTTGAGAGCGCACTAATACTTGAATGGCAAATTGGCCAACAGGTTCATTTTGTTGAGTAACAACACCTAAATTGCTTGATGTTTCAACTACATTAGGGAAGTTTTCATCCATAGCAAACACACCATTTACGCAACCTAACATTGCTTTTAATAGCCTTTCTTGACTGCTATGTGTTAATACCGAAGTAGGTAGTTCGCATGATTCAATGTTAATAGTAAAGTTATTTTCACTGTCTTTATATTTTACTCTCATGCTAATTTGTAATGTATTTATTACTGTCTCAATACTATTTTGAAACTGCTCATCACATACTATGATTGCTTTTGCTTCACGTGGAATGGCATTACGTAAACTACCACCTGTAAAGCTTGATATTAAAAAAGGGGCGCCATTTAAATTAGCTAATACATTGGCTAACTCTTTAATCGCATTAGCTCGCCCTAAGTTAATATCAACACCAGAATGTCCTCCTTTTAAGCCTGAAATAGAAATTTCATAGGCTTTATCGGCACTATCACATTCCATTTTTTCGTAAGGCAACAGAACGTTAACGTTAACGCCGCCAGCACAGCCTACATAAAGTTCACCTTCTTCTTCAGAGTCGGTATTAATTAATATTTTGCCTTGTAAAGCACCCGCTTCTAAGCCAAATGCACCGGTCATACCCGTTTCTTCATCAGTGGTGATAAGCACTTCAATAGGTCCGTGCTCAAGACTATCATCATCTAAAATAGCTAAACATGAAGCCATGCCAATACCGTTATCAGCACCTAACGTTGTATTGTCTGCTCGTAACCATTCGCCATCAATAATAGGTGTGATTGGATCAGTTAAAAAATCATGCTCTTTATCATTATTTTTTTGTGGGACCATATCAAGGTGACATTGGAGGATAACAGGTGTTCTTTGCTCAAAACCTACCGTCGCTGGTTTTTGTAGTATTAAATTGCCTATTTTGTCTTGTATACAGCTGATATTTTTTGAAGCAGCCCAATTCATGATCCAATCTGCTAATGCTTGTTCATGCTTTGAGGGATGAGGAATGGAGCATATTTTTTCGAAAAATGACCAAACGGGAGCGGCTTGATTTGATTGTAATTGTTGCATAAATAGACCTATATCTCTTAAAAGAGGCGTAACCTCTGTTTTATATGGTGTAAACCCTAAGCGTTTTACGCTATGATCTTATTGATTTAGATCAATTTTTAAATAGCGCACTAAGGAGAGCACTGTGTCAGAAGAAAATTTTAAAGACCCATTTAGCCTACGCCATTTTCTAGTTATATTGGTTGTATTTTTAATTCCGTTAACACCTGCAGTTTTAACTCTAATTAAGGTGCTATCTTAAAAATCAATTGGTTACTGCTTATTCTAATAATAAGCAGTCACTGCTATTAAGCTAGTAACGCTACTCTTTTTTCCTCTTTTTGTCATATGTTTTGAACGGTTTTAACACTAAATTAGACTAATTTTGATCTCAAACCTCTGTTCAGTTATCTAATACCTCTTTAGAAATACAAATAAATTATTAGATTAATGAATTATTTCCTTAAAAGTTAAAATTTGAATGGTTAATTAAAGAGAAAATCTATAAAATGCACGGAATTTGCCAAATTTTATTATTTTCTGGTGAAAAAATGCTCCTGCATGGCCTCACTCAGATTATAAAAAATATCATTTAATTGTTTTTCACGGAGGTTAACTTGAGTCATTCTGCAATACTAGTATTGGAAGATGGGACTGTATTTAAAGGCGTTTCAATCGGCGCCGATGGAAGTTCTGTTGGAGAAGTTGTATTTAATACGTCAATGACGGGTTACCAAGAGATACTGACTGATCCATCTTATGCACGCCAAATTGTAACACTCACTTATCCCCATATCGGTAATACAGGTACTAATGATGAAGATGAAGAATCGCCATCAATTCATGCTTGTGGTTTAGTTATTCGCGATTTACCTTTATTAGCAAGCAATTTCCGTAATCAAGCATCATTAAGCGATTACTTAAAAGCACGTAACGTAGTTGGTATCGCAGACATCGATACTCGTAAGTTAACACGTATTTTACGTGAAAAAGGTGCGCAAGCAGGCTGTATCATTGCTGGTGAAAATATTGATGAAGCTTCTGCATTAGCACAAGCTCAAGCATTCCCTGGTTTGAAAGGAATGGACTTAGCCAAAGAAGTGACTACGGCGGAATCATTCGAATGGTCTCAAGGTAGCTGGACATTAACCGGTGGTTTACCTGAGCCAAAAACAGATTGTAAATATCATGTTGTTGCTTATGACTACGGTGTTAAACGTAATATTTTACGTATGTTAGCTGACCGTGATTGTAAATTAACCGTTGTACCTGCACAAACGCCAGCGGCCGAAGTACTTGCAATGAATCCAGATGGTATTTTCTTATCAAATGGCCCTGGTGACCCAGAACCATGTACTTATGCAATCGAAGCAATTCAAGAGATCTTAAAAACAGATATTCCAGTATTTGGTATTTGTTTAGGACATCAATTACTTGCTTTAGCAAGTGGTGCAAAAACTGTGAAAATGAAGTTTGGACATCATGGTGCTAACCACCCAGTGAAAGACTTAGATCGTGACGTTGTTATGATCACCAGCCAGAACCATGGTTTTGCTGCTGACGAAAAAACATTACCGGCAAACTTACGTGCGACGCATGTGTCATTGTTTGATGGTTCACTACAAGGCATTCATCGTACTGATAAAGCTGCATTTAGTTTCCAAGGTCACCCAGAGGCTAGCCCGGGTCCACATGATGCAGCACCACTATTTGATCATTTTATTGAGTTGATTGAACAGTACAAAAACGCCTAGTTAATCGAATACATTGTTATTCGAAAACATTGAACAGATATAAAAAGGTAATTTCAGATGCCAAAACGTAATGACTTAAAAACTATCCTAATTATTGGTGCAGGTCCGATTGTTATCGGTCAAGCCTGTGAATTTGATTACTCAGGTGCGCAAGCTTGTAAAGCATTAAGAGAAGAAGGTTACCGTGTTGTATTAGTTAACTCTAACCCGGCTACTATTATGACGGATCCAGAAATGGCCGATGCAACTTACATCGAACCAATTCACTGGGAAGTAGTAGAAAAAATTATCGCAAAAGAACGTCCATGTGCAGTATTACCAACAATGGGCGGTCAAACAGCGCTTAACTGTGCATTAGAGCTTGAAGAAAAGGGCGTATTAGCAAAATACAATGTTGAAATGATTGGTGCGACAGCAGACGCAATTGATAAAGCTGAAGACCGTAGTCGTTTTGACACCGCCATGAAAAAAATTGGACTTGAGTGTCCACGTGCAGGTATCGCACATTCAATGGAAGAAGCTTACGGCGTATTAGACGAAGTGGGTTTCCCTTGTATTATTCGTCCGTCTTTTACCATGGGTGGAACGGGCGGTGGTATCGCGTACAACAAAGAAGAATTTGACGATATTTGTTCAAATGGTTTAGACCTATCTCCAACAAGCGAATTATTGATTGATGAATCATTAATCGGTTGGAAAGAGTATGAAATGGAAGTCGTTCGCGATAAAAATGATAACTGTATTATTGTTTGTGCGATTGAAAACTTCGACCCAATGGGTATTCATACGGGTGACTCTATTACTGTTGCACCAGCACAAACGCTAACAGATAAAGAATACCAATTAATGCGTAATGCTTCTCTAGCTGTACTACGTGAAATTGGTGTTGAAACAGGTGGTTCAAACGTTCAGTTTGGTATCAACCCTGCAGACGGTCGTATGGTTCTCATTGAAATGAACCCACGTGTATCACGTTCATCTGCATTAGCATCAAAAGCAACGGGTTTCCCGATTGCTAAAATCGCTGCAAAATTAGCGATTGGTTACACGCTTGATGAATTGCAAAATGATATTACTGGCGGTAAAACACCAGCATCATTTGAACCAACTATCGATTACGTTGTAACAAAAATTCCTCGTTTTAACTTCGAGAAGTTTGCTAATTCAAATAGCCGTTTAACAACACAAATGAAATCAGTTGGTGAAGTAATGGCAATCGGCCGTAACCAACAAGAATCATTACAAAAAGCACTTCGTGGTTTAGAAGTTGGCGCTGATGGTTTCAGTCCAATGGTTGACTTAAACGATGAAGGTGCCAAAGAAAAAGTATTATACGAATTACGTGAAGCAGGTGCAGAGCGTATTTGGTACATCGGTGATGCATTCCGTTTAGGTATGACAATGGAAGAAATTCATAACATCACGATGATCGATAACTGGTTCTTAGTACAAATCGAAGATTTGATACTTGAAGAGAAAAAACTAGCTGAAGGTGGTTTACGTGCATTAGATGAAGATGTACTTAAACGTCTTAAACGTAAAGGTTTTGCTGATAGTCGTATCGCATCTGTAGTTGGTATTACGGAAGCTGAAGTACGTAAATTACGTGAGAAATTTAACTTACATCCGGTTTACAAACGTGTTGATACTTGTGCTGCTGAATTCTCATCTGATACTGCTTACATGTACTCTACTTACGATGAAGAATGTGAAGCGAACCCTACTGATAATGACAAGATCATGATTATTGGTGGCGGTCCTAACCGTATCGGTCAAGGTATTGAATTTGATTACTGTTGTGTACATGCGGCGATGGCAATGCGTGCAGATGGTTTTGAGACAATTATGGTTAACTGTAATCCTGAAACTGTTTCTACAGATTATGATACATCAGACCGTTTATACTTCGAATCAATTACATTAGAAGATGTACTTGAAATCGTACGTGTTGAAAACCCTAAAGGTGTGATTGTGCAATATGGTGGTCAAACTCCACTGAAATTAGCTCGTGCACTTGAAGCGGCTGGCGTACCTATTATTGGTACTTCTCCAGAAGCGATTGACCGTGCAGAAGACCGTGAACGCTTCCAACAAGTAGTTGAGCGTTTAGGCCTTAAACAACCTGAAAATGACACAGTAACAACACTTGAGCAAGCAGTTGAATCAGCTACACGTATTGGTTACCCATTAGTTGTACGTCCTTCGTATGTATTAGGTGGTCGTGCGATGGAAATCGTATATGACGAAACCGACTTACGTCGTTACTTTAAAGAAGCTGTCAGTGTTTCTAACGAATCACCTGTTCTTCTTGACCGTTTCTTAGATGACGCGGTTGAAGTGGATATCGATGCTATCTGTGACGGTACCGATGTGGTTATCGGTGGCATTATGGAGCATATCGAGCAAGCGGGTGTTCACTCTGGTGACTCGGCATGTTCATTACCTGCTTATACATTAAGTACTGAAATTCAAGATGAAATGCGCGGTTACATCAAAGCATTAGCATTAGAGCTAGGTGTTGTTGGTTTAATGAATACACAACTTGCTGTTAAAGATAATGAAGTTTACATGATTGAAGTAAATCCTCGTGCTGCACGTACAGTACCGTTTGTATCTAAAGCAACAGGTGTTCCAATTGCTAAAATTGGTGCAAGTGTTATGGCGGGTAAAACACTTAAAGAATTAGGTGTGACAAAAGAAGTTATCCCACCATACTACTCTGTTAAAGAAGTGGTATTACCATTTAACAAATTCCCGGGTTCTGATCCAATCTTAGGTCCTGAAATGCGTTCAACTGGTGAAGTAATGGGAGCTGGTGTTACTTTTGCTGAAGCATATGCAAAAGCTGAGCTGGGTTCTACAAAAGAAGTAGCAAGTGTTGGTCGTGCACTTATTTCTGTGCGTAATAGTGATAAGAAACGTGTTGCTAAACTTGCACAACAGCTTCTTGATCTAGGTTTTGAACTAGATGCAACTCACGGTACCATGATTATTTTACAAGATGCAGGTATCACTGCTCGTCTTGTTAATAAAGTACAAGAGGGTCGTCCGCATATTCTTGACCGTATTAAAAATGATGAATACAAATACATTGTTAATACAACAGAAGGGCGAATTGCGATTGAAGATTCTCGTCAACTACGTCGTGCAGCATTACGTTATAAAGTAGACTATACAACTACGTTAAACGGAGCATTTGCGACTTGTCAGGCACATACTGCTGACCCGACTGCTGATGATGCGACAGTTAACTCTGTTCAAGAATTACATAAGCGCATTAATGGTTAACCTTTAACTATTAATTTGAAAATAAAAAACCACTTCAATTTGAAGTGGTTTTTTTAGCTACCTTTCCCGTGTGTATCAATGCATTTAGGCGGAATATTTCGAGGAATTTACATTGAGGTACAATCATACCAATCACAGTAAATAGCTGATCTATTTTACTGCTTAAAATAACTCATTTCTTTGTTATAAATTTCGTTAAGGCATCACATTTAAATTTAGCTTTTAAAATTCTAACCTGGCATTAAAAAGACCAGGGGCAAAAGCTACTAGCCTTAGATCAAACCTTTAACGTGCTTAAAAGTAGTAGAAATAATAGATATTTTTAGCCGGTTTAATTATTTATAAACAATTCATTTTTAAATAAATAAACAACTCTTTAGCTGTTTTAGCTGGTTTCTCTTGTTTCTTTTCTTTGTTTGCTTGACGAACTAATTGACGTAATTTTTGACGTTCTAGTTGTGGGTAAGTCTCTAACACATCATTAATTTTTGCATCACCCAATTCAATTAACTGGTCAGTTAATAATTCTAAATGTGCAATAGCATGCGTACGTTTACGATTATTATCATTTAAAATATCTAATTTAGCGGTAATTTTTTCCATGTCTTCAGTACGTAATACTTTACCTATGTATTGTAATTGTCTACGTAGTGCTTCATGTTTATTAGAAATTTTATGAGCAACTTTAATGCCTTCTAATAACGTATCACTTGCTGGGATTTGTGATAATTGCTTATGATTTAAGGCCACTAATTGGCGACCAATATCTTTTAAAGCTTCAGCTTCACGTTTAATTTGTGACTTACTGATCTCTTCTTCTTCAACGATCTCTTCAACTTTTTTATTCATAGCTTATGGTCTATCACGTTAGGGGTTAAATAATTATGCGCATCATACCATCATCACAAGATGCTTGTCTTAATCCATGTTATTATTTCATATCTTAAATTTAATTTTATATTGTGGTGATCAAACATGATTGAACAGAAACAGTTACTAGAAAATGCCGTTAATACGGCGCTAAATGTTGCTAATGATCTAGGTGTAAGTCAAGCCGAGATTGCATTAGGTAAAAGTGCTGGAATATCTGTTAATACTCGTTTAGGTGAAGTTGAAAATATCGAATTTAATCATGATGGTGCGATGGGAATTAGTGTGTATATTGATCATCGTAAAGGTAGCGCTTCTACTGCTGATTTAAGTGAAGAAGCTATTGCTGCTAGTGTAAAAGCTGCTGTTGATATCGCAAAATACACAAGTCAGGATCCTTATGCTGGATTATTAGATAAATCTTTTTTAGAGACAAACCCATTAGATCTAGATCTTTATCATGCAAGCGGTAAAAGTACCGATGAATTATTAGCGTTAGCAAAGCAATGTGAAGATATTGCCCTGAGCTTAGACCCTCGTGTTGTTAATTCTGATGGTGCGGGTGTAAATAGTCATACTAGTTTACAAGTTTACGGTAATAGTAATGGTTTTTTAGAAAGTTATGTGAGTAGTCGGCATAGTTTAAGTTGCGTTCTAATCGCCCAAGAAAATGGTGAAATGCAACGTGATTACAGTTATACCAGTGCACGTAACATGAATGATCTTTATTCTGCTAAGTGGGTTGCTGAAGAAGCTGTAAAACGCACTGTTGACCGTTTAGGGGCGTGTAAAATTAAAACTCAAGAGAGTCCTGTGCTTTTCTGTCCTGAAATGGCGAGTGGTTTATTTGGGCATTTAGTGAGTGCAATCAGTGGTGCGAGCTTATATAAAAAATCTTCTTTCTTATTAGATTCAATTGATACACAAGTATTCCCTGACTGGATGTCTATTTCTGAAGACCCACATATTGTAGGCGGTATTGCGAGTTCTCCTTTTGATAGTGAAGGTGGGCGTACCATTAAACGTAATATTATTGATAATGGATTTTTGAAAACTTACTTGCTAACAGGATATGCGGCTCGAAAAATGGGCTTGCAAAGTACTGGTCATGCGGGTGGTATTCATAATTGGTTTGTTAAAGATAGCAGTTTAGATCTAGCTGGCATGTTAAAAGAGTTGGGAACTGGCTTGTTTGTGACTGAATTAATGGGGCAAGGCGTGAATATGGTAACCGGTGATTATTCTCGTGGTGCCGCTGGTTTTTGGGTGGAAAATGGGGTGATCACTTATCCTGTACATGAAATTACAATTGCGGGTAATTTAAAAGAGATGTTCATGGATATTTGTGCCGTGGGCTCTGATATTGATCCAAGAAGTAGCTTAAAAACAGGTTCAATTTTAATTAAGAAAATGAAAATAGCGGGTGAATAACGTGTTATTTTTTAAATAATGAATGAGGTAATCTGCCTACTAGATTGCCTCATTTTTTATATTTACTGCGATTTATACTAATTCAGCAAGCATTTCATCACTGTACTCGACTAACACTTCACCCTTAGTAATTTTGCTAATGTAATCTGGATTTGCGATCAGTGGACGTCCAATTGCAATCAGATCAAATTTATCATTATTAATCGCTTCTTTAGCACTTTCAAAATGATAACTACCTACACCCACTAATGTTGCTTTATAAGCTGAGCGTAAATACTCAGAGGTTGTTTTACCTTGTAAAGAGTCAAAGCGCATACTGTCATCAAAAATACCTGCATGTAAATAAGCTAATTTTCTTGTTTCTAATTGAGGCAACAAATAATCAAATACTGCTTGGTCGCGATTATCTTCAGTCATATTAAAGTAAGCACCTGGTGATACTCGTAAAGCAGTACGATCAGCACCGATAGCTGCAATAATGGCATCCACGACTTCTAATGCAAAACGTGACATGTTTTCAGGTGTTTGACCATACTCATCTGCACGAACGTTAGCTGCATGATGTAAAAATTGATCAATTAAATAACCATTTGCACCATGTATTTCGACACCATCAAAACCTGCTTTAATTGCATTCTTAGCAGCAGTTGCATAATCTTCTACTAACTGTTTAATATCCTCTGTTGTTGCTGCTTTTGGCGTAATATAAGTTAGCTCGCGCATACGAGGTACTGAGCCTGCAACAGCAATTTCCGAGGGAGCAAAAACGTCACCGTCAAAAAAATGCGGGTGAGCTACACGACCTACATGCCAAAGTTGAGCAAATATTTTACCGCCATTTTTGTGTACTGCCTGTGTTACTTTTTTCCACCCTTCGATTTGTTGGTCAGTGAATAAACCTGGTGTATTTGGGTAACCTTGTGCATCAGGGCGAATGATCGTTGCTTCACTAATAATTAAGCCTGTGTCTGCACGGCGAGCATAATAATCAATCGTGGCCTGTGTTGGTACTAAGTTATCGTCTGCCATACAGCGTGTGAGTGGTGCCATTAATATGCGGTTGTTAAGTTCGATTGTATTGTTTAATTTAAATGGAGTAAGTAAATTAATAGACATTTTAAATCCTTTCGTTAGTAATACAATCGCAGTAAATACGCTCTATTTTATTGCTTAAAACCAACTCACTTATTGGTTATAAAGTTCGTTAATGGAATAGTCATTAACGCTTCAAATAAATTGTTTTTTGTGTATAAAATTTACTTCATATAGTTAATGCAATTGTTATAAATTAAGAGTGAAAAATTCAACTTAAGTCGTGATAACTAATAGATATGGCCTTTATGATTATATTCAAGGCATATTCTGAACGATTGTTCATTTTATTTAAAAAGGAAATCAGAAAAGCGTATTAATAAAGTTATTATTACGCTTTCTCAGATAAATAGGATGAGAAGGGGATTATGGTTGCTGATGAATAATATAAGCTTTGGGATAATCTTTTTGTATGGCTCTCAGTAATTTTTCAGTTTTTGCTTCACTTGTTAAAGGCCCTATACGTAAAAAATAAAGATTATTCTTTTTCTCAAAAAATGCAGGTGCTTTATGCTTTTGAGTTAATGTTTTTGACAATAGGGCAGCTTTATCTGCGCTTGATGTAACTAGGTATTGAATATGAAACACACCATTAATGCTTTCTGTTTGCTTTTTATCCAATAAAGATAAATGTTTTTCTTCAGGGAAGTGTAATAACTTAATCTCAACCTGTCCTGTACCTGCTTGTAATATATCTAGCTTTTTAGCTGCGGCGTATGACAGATCAATAATTCGACCTTCATGGAATGGTCCTCGATCATTCACTCGAACAATGATCTGTTTCTTATTCGCTAAATTTGTCACTTGTACATAACTTGGTAATGGTAAATTTTTATGCGCTGCACTCATGGCAAACATATTATAACGTTCACCATTTGAGGTTAAATGCCCATGGAATTTATTACCATACCATGATGCGCCACCACGTTCGGTTAGTTCTGTAATGTCTCTCCAAACTTTATAATCAATACCACGAACAGTGTAATCTCTATTACCGCCTCGAGATAAGGGCTCATAACGTGGGGTTACATTTTCAATATGTTCTAGGTTAGGTATTTCTGTTGGAGCATGATCATTACTGATTTGATAGCGTTCATTATTATGGCTACAAGCCGTTAATAAAAGACTAATAAAACAGGTTATAAGTAGTTTCTTCATTGAATTTACCGTTTTATATTAAAGCGTTTATGAGTGTGAATAGACATTAATATACCAAAACCTGCTAATAGGGTAACGATAGAGGTCCCACCAAAACTAACAATGGGTAAGGGCACTCCTACAACGGGTAATAATCCACTTACCATACCAATATTAACAAGCACATAAACAAAGAAAGTTAAGATTATGCTACCTGCAATTAATTTAGTAAAAGCATCCTGAGCTTGATTAGCAATCCACAGACCACGCCCAATAATTAAAATATAGATAGTTAATAATAATAAAACGCCTATAAAGCCAAATTCTTCTGAGTAAACTGAAAAGATAAAATCAGTGTGGCGCTCAGGTAAAAACTCTAATTGTGACTGCGTGCCGTGTAACCAACCCTTGCCCCAAAATCCACCAGAACCAATCGCTATTTTTGACTGGATGATATGGTAACCAGCCCCTAATGGGTCCGCTTCTGGGTTTAATAATGTAAGTACTCGCCCTCGTTGATAATCAAGCATTAAAAAGAACCATAGAATAGGCACAAAGGCTAAAATACTTGCTAAGGCGATACCAATATAAAGCCAAGATATACCCGATAAAAAAAGCACAAATAAGCCAGAAGAAGCTACAAGAATTGATGTTCCTAAATCGGGTTGTTTAGCAATTAATAAGGTAGGCACAATAACAATTAATAAAGCGATTACTGCTTGTTTAAAACGAGTTGGTAAGGTGTATTGACTAACATAATAGGCAACCATGAGCGGCATGATTAGTTTCATGATTTCAGAGGGTTGAAACTTAGTAAAGCCTAAATCTAACCAACGTTGTGCGCCTTTCCCTGTATGTCCTATAACTAATACTGCAATTAACAATAATACACAGGCTATAAAAATACCGGGGGCCCAACGTCGATACCATTCTGGTGGTATTTGAGCAATGACTAACATTACCGTTAAGGCAATCGCTAATCGAGTGACTTGACGATAGATCATTTCATATCCAGCAACAGAATATAAAACAGTTAAGCTAATGCTCATTAATGCAAATAAACCGAGTAATAAATAAGGGTCTATATGTAAACGATAGAAAATACTTTTTTGAGCTTGCGTACTCACCATAATTAAAATCCGTTACTGTGTTGGTGGTGGAATGTTTTTAAAATACTCATCAAATAGCGCTCGTGCTATCGGGGCTGCATTGGTACTGCCACCTCCGGCATTCTCTAAAACAACAGTTGCAACTATTTCTGGTGATTCAAATGGAGCAAAGGCAATAAACATTGCGTTATCTCGATGCCTTTCATTTATTTTTTCAGCATCGTATTCTTCATCTTCTTTCATGTTAATAACTTGAGCCGTTCCAGATTTACCTGCGACAGTATAAGTTGTATTTGCAAAGGCGCGATGAGCGGTGCCTGATCTTTTACTCGTTACACCACGCATTGCTTCTAAGGCAATATCCCAATAACGTTGATCGTGTAATTGAATCGGTTGAATAGATTCATGGACAGGAGAAAATTCTTCACCTGAAGATATAATGGACCCTAGAATATGAGGTTCAATATTTTCACCACGTCTTGCTAAAACTGCCGTTGCTTTAGTGAGTTGGATTGGAGTTACTGTCCAATAACCTTGGCCTATACCTACTGAAATGGTATCTCCATCATACCAAGGTTGCTTAAAACGATTACTTTTCCAATCTCTTGAAGGCATAATCGCTTTTGTTTCTTCTGCGAGATCTAAGCCACTATATTCCCCAAAGCCGAATAAACGCATAAAAGGTTCTATACGATCAATACCTAACTTATAAGCTGTATCGTAGAAAAAGGTATCACAACTTTGTTCAATGGCATGAAATACATCAACCATCCCATGTCCCCAACGTTTCCAATCTCGAAAGCGACGTTTACTATTTGGTACAATCCACCATCCTGGATCTTTAATTTTAGTTTCTTCTGTTATCACTTTTTCATTTAAAGCTAATAAGGCCATTTGTGGTTTTATTGTTGATGCAGGGGGATAACGCCCTTGTGTTGCTCGATTAATAAGGGGTCTATCTTTGGATTGTAGTAATTTGTTATATTGTGTTTGACTGATCCCTGTTACAAATAAATTAGGGTCGTAGCTTGGAGCTGAAACTAGACTCAGTATTGCGCCTGTTTTTGCTTCCATTAAAATAATACTGCCACGCATGTCACCTAACAACTCTTGTGCTTTTAACTGTAAGTTGATATCAATATTAAGTCTGATATCTTTTCCTGGTACAGGTGCCGTAAATTGTAATGTTCTAATCACTTTACCCCAACTATCTACCTCTACTTGGCGTTGACCGGGTTCACCGTGCAAGATATCTTCATAAAATTTTTCGATACCTAATTTACCAATATAATGTGTTCCTTGATAGCGTGCACGTTCACCACGTTGTTCTATTTTTTGTAAGTCTCGACTATTTATTTTTGCTATATAACCTAATACATGTGTAAAAGCAGTGCCATAAGGGTAATAGCGTTTAAGGCTAGCTTGAATGGAGAAGCCTTTAAATTTATGTTGGTTAACCGTGAAAAGTGCAACTTCTTCAGGAGTTAGTTGATCTCGAATAGTAATCGCTCTAAAAGATCTCGTGTAGCGAGTATTACTGTTAAATTTCTTTAGTTCATCTTCGGTTAAAGAGAGTAATTTAGTTAAACGTTTAATATCGTTATTTAAATCATTTGTTTTATTTTTAATGACTTGCAGACTATAAACAGGACGGTTTTCAGCAAGAATGACGCCATTTCTGTCATAGATCAAACCTCGGTTAGGAGGGACCGTTTGCACGCTGATTCGATTCGCATTGGAACGCGTTTGGTAGCTCTTAAAAGAGCTAATTTGTAGATAATATAAATTAGTAATCAAAATGCCAATGGCAATTAAGATCGCGACAAAAACGACAATGGTTCTGCGCATAAATAGTGAGGATTCTGCACTGTGATTACGTATGCTATTGCGTTTTCGTAACACCTTTACTCTCTATGATATGGATGGTTAATGGTTAATGTAAATGCGCGATATAAACTTTCTGCTACTAAGATCCTAACAAGAGGATGCGGTAATGTTAGTGCAGAAAGAGACCAACGCTGTTCTGATTTTTCTATACATTCAGGAGCCAAGCCCTCCGGCCCCCCAATTAATAAGCTAATGTTTCGCCCATCATGTTGCCACTTGGTCATTTCAGAGGCTAATTGTTCGGTTGTCCAAGATTTCCCCGTTACTTCTAACGTGACAATTTTGTTACCTTTTGGAATGGCTTCTAAGGTTAATTCACCTTCTTTTTTTAAAATGCGTTTAATATCTGCATTTTTGCCACGTTTACCTGCGTTGATTTCCAACAACTCAAGTTGCATCTCTTTTGGGAAACGCCGTGCATATTCCTGGTAACCTTTTTCAACCCAGTCGGGCATTTTTGTGCCTACTGCAATTAGCTGAATTTTCATTAAGCAGTTTCAGTCCATAATTTTTCTAACTGATAAAATTGACGAGTTTCATCTTGCATTACATGCACAACAACGTTACCCATATCAATTAATACCCATTCGCTGCCTTCAAGGCCTTCAACACCAAGTGGTACTTCACCTGCATTTTTTGCTGCTAGTGCAGTTTGTTCAGCGATTGAGCGAACGTGACGTTTTGAAGTACCAGTACAGATGATCAAAGTATCAGTTACATCTGAGATACCAGCTACATCAATAGTTACGATTTCTTTTGCTTTCATATCTTCAAGTTGATTGATGATAAATGCTTTTAATTGTTCGTCTTGCAAGGGGATTTCCTTCCGAGTTTATTAGTTAAATTGTTTTTAGCGGCGGAGTATATCACGCAACTTATTCATTGGTTGCCTTTTGAGATTAATTTCACTTTTTTATTAACTGATATAGCGCACAAATTAAACGTTTGCCAAATAAATGTGTGATGCAGATCTTAATTTAATATTAAGGATTGCTTGCAATAATGTGGTAGTTTATTAGACTGAGTGGATAAAAGTGGGGTAAAGTGTCATTTTGTGGATCTTTTTCTTCAAAAATGCATAATTAATTTATCAATTAATGGGATTAAATAATCATGTTACGTGGTGCAAATGCCATCAATCTTGACACTAAAGGGCGTATTGCGATCCCAACTCGGTATCGTGATTGGCTTTCTGATACCTGTCATGGTCAATTTGTATGCACTATTGATTTCCAAACTCAAAATTGTTTGTTGCTTTACCCATTGCACGAATGGCAATTAATAGAAAATAAATTACGTGGTCTATCGAGCACTAATCCACAAGAAAGACGTATACAACGATTAATCTTGGGCCATGCGACCGAGTGTGAGTTAGATAAAAATGGCCGCACATTAATTGCCCCTACGCTACGTCAACATGCAGGTTTAGATAAAAAAATAATGTTAGTTGGGCAATTAAATAAATTTGAAATTTGGGATGAGCAAGTATGGCATCAACAAGTTCAGCAAGATCTACAAAGTGACATGTCGTTAGGCATGGAATTAAGTGATTCTCTCAAGGAGTTCTCGTTCTAATGAGTGAGCATATAACCGTATTATTAAATGAAGCCGTTGATGGATTAGCGATTAAACCCGATGGTATATATGTAGATGGAACTTTTGGCCGTGGTGGTCACTCGCGTCATATTTTATCAAAACTAGGCCCTAAAGGTCGTTTAATTGCTATTGATCGCGATCCGCGTGCAATAGCAACTGCCGAAGCATTAAAACTAGAAGATAGCCGTTTTGAGATCGTTCATGGTCCTTTTTCTGGCTTAGCTGAATACGTTAAAGAATTAGGTTTAGCGGGAAAGATTGATGGGGTTCTTTTAGATCTAGGCGTTTCATCTCCTCAACTTGATGATGCTGAGCGTGGATTTAGTTTTATGCGCGATGGGCCATTGGATATGCGTATGGATCCAACAACGGGGATCAGTGCTGCTGATTGGTTAGCAAAAGCTGATGTTGATGATATTGGTTGGGCTTTAAAAACCTTTGGTGAAGAGAAATTTGCTTATCGTATTGCGAGAGCCATTGTTGCGGATAGAGATGAAACACCGTTTACACGTACTTTGCAACTTGCACAATTAATTGAACGTCTTTGTCCTAAACGTGAAAAGAAAAAGCATCCAGCAACGCGCAGTTTCCAAGGTATTCGTATTTATATCAATAGTGAATTAGAAGAGATCCATAAGGTATTAGACGGTGCGTTGGATATCTTAGCAATTGGTGGTCAGCTATCTGTGATCAGTTTCCATTCTCTTGAAGACCGCATCGTAAAACGCTTTATTCGTAAGCAAGAAAAAGGGCCTGAATATCCTGCTGGTTTGCCATTAACCGATGCACAAATGCAAGATGGGAAAAATTTAAAGTCAGTGGGTAAGGCAATTAAGCCAACTGCTGAAGAAGTTGATGCAAATCCACGTTCTCGTAGTTCAGTTTTACGTGTAGCAGTGAAATTAAGACAGCCAGAGGTGAAGTAATTGTCAGGGAATCGCGATAATTTATTACTACTAATATTAGCTGATTTACGTCATTACGTGGTCATTGTTATTTTAGGGATTTTAATATTAATCAGTGCGTTATATAACATTTATACCACACATGAAACACGTGAACTCGTTACTAAAAAAGAATATTTATCACAACAAAAAGACAACTTAATGATTGAATGGAGAAATTTGCTTATTGAAGAGCATACACTCGATGAACATAGTCGGATCCGCTCTGTTGCAATTCATAAGTTATCAATGGCACAACCAACAAAAAATAATAGTGTATTAGTGGAAATCCGATGAATAGAAGACGTACTCCATCAAAACCCAAGGTGATTTCGCAAACTAGAAAGAAAAAAGTTTACGATAATTATTCTTCTGGCCGATATATTTTTGTCGCAGTGGCAATGGGATTAATTGCTATTGTGTTAATTGCGCGTCTTGCATTTATTCAAGTGATTGAACCTGAATACTTATCTAATCAAGCTGATAAGCGTAGCTTACGAATTACCGAATCCATTGCACATCGAGGCAATATAGAAGATCGTAATGGTGAAGAATTAGCTGTAAGTGTACCAGCTTATGCTATATGGGTTGATCCGAAACAAGTTAAAAAACATTTTGCTTTTACCCGCCAAGAGTGGAAAGACAGCATTGTTGTTAATCCTAAAACGGGTGTAGAACGCTATACAAAAAAATATTTTTATGAATCTAAGAAATGGCCTGCGTTAGCGGAAGTACTGGATGTTAATATTGATAATATTGCAGCTATGATTCAAAAACCAAACTCTCGATTTGCTTATTTAAAACGTCAAGTTAACGATCCTATTGTTAAATACATCAAACAATTAAAATTACCAGGCATTGCTAGTCAATTAGAGTCTCATCGTTTTTATCCAACAGGTGAAATCAACGCTAATATTTTAGGGTTAACTGATTTAGATGCACAAGGTATTGAAGGAATTGAGAAAAGTTATAATAAGTTTCTTCAAGGGCAAAGTGGCGAAAGACGAGTACGTAAAGATCGTTTAGGTAATGTGATTGATAATATTGCCGTGGTCAAAGAAAAAAAATTAGCGGGTAATTTACAATTAACAATTGATCAACGTATTCAAGCTGTTGCGTATAGTGAATTAAAGCGCGCAGTTAAAATTAATAATGCATCATCGGGCTCTATTGTAGTAATTGATATTCACAATGGTGAAATTTATGCGATGGCTAACTACCCATCGTTTAACCCTAATGATCGCAATCAATATCAAGCTTATAAATTACGTAATCGTGCAATAACAGATACATTTGAACCTGGTTCAACAGTAAAACCTTTAGTGGTTGCAAGTGCGTTAATTAATCATAAAACAAACCCAGATGAGATTGTTGATACTAATCCAGGTTGGATGCATGTAGGTGGTCGTAGAGTACGTGATGGACACAATTATGGAAAAATCAGTCTCGCTAAAATACTTAAAAAATCGAGTAATGTCGGTGTAAGTAAATTAGCATTACGACTCAAACCTGATCAATTACAGCAAACCTTTGCTGACTTTGGTTTAGGTAACGATACCGGTATTGGGTTAATTGGTGAAAGTGCTGGGCGTTTACCTATTCGTCACCGTTGGTCTGATTTTGAATTAGCAACTATGTCATTTGGTTATGGCATTACAGCAACAACTTTACAGCTTGCAAAAGCGTATTCAATTTTAGGCAGTGGTGGAATGGAATATCCTATTTCTATTATTAAAAGTGCTACGCCTGCCGTTGGACGACAAGTGATTCCTAAACATATTGCATTAGAAGTTGTTGGCATGATGGAAGGTGTTACCGAAGTTGGTGGTACTGCACGTAAAGCCAAAGTTGATGGTTACCGAATTGCAGGTAAAACGGGGACATCTAGGAAAGCTGTTGCAGGTGGTTACGGTGATGATTATGTTGCTGTATTTGCAGGTATAGCACCAGCAACTCGTCCTCGTTTTGCTATTGCAGTTATGATCAATGAGCCTCAAGGTGATCGATATTATGCCGGTGATGTTGCGGCTCCTGTATTTGCAGCGGTTATGAAAAGCTCTTTATTACTATCACATGTATTACCGGACGATCGTGATCAAAGTTATACTTATTTGGAGGCTAAATAATGGCTAATAAGATTGTGCAGCAGGAAGAACAACACTGTACGGTTACTTGGTTATTATCACCTTGGTTTGATATTTCATTAACTCATCATATTGTTGGTATGAATTTAGATAGCCGTTATCTTAAAAAAGGTGAATTATTTGTTGCCTTGCAAGGTGCTGTTACTGATGGTCGAGCATTTATTAATACAGCAATTGATGCTGGCGCAAGTGCTGTATTATCTGAAACGATGGATAGCACATTAAACGGACATATCGATTTTCAATCAAATATACCTATTATTCATATCTTTGAATTAAATAAACTACTTAATGCGATTGCTATGCGCTTTTATTTTCCTGATGCTAATTTACATGGTGTAACAGCAGTAACAGGTACCAATGGCAAAACCACTATTGCAAGCTTATTGGCGAATAGTTATATGCTATTAGGGCTACAAAGTGCTCAAATGGGGACTATTGGCAATGGTTTGTATGGTCAATTAGAAGTAAGCTTAAATACGACATTAGATGCCATCTCCGTTTGCCATAAATTACAACAATACCAAGCTCAAGGTGCGCAGCATACTATCATGGAAGTGTCTTCTCATGGCCTGTTACAAGGGCGTGTTGCTGCAATTCCTTATACTACAGCCATTTTTACCAACCTAACTCGCGATCATCTAGATTATCATGGCACGATGGAAGCTTATGCTGCTGCTAAAAAAATGTTATTTGAAAATTTCCCATTGAAGCACCGTATTATTAATGCCGATGATTTAACGGGACAAAGTTGGTTAATAGAATACCAAGATGCCATCGCTTATGGTTTTCATGCTAGTGCTAATTTGCCATGTAAGTCTTATTTTAAAATAGAAAAAGTACAATATTTAGCCCAAGGGTTAGTTTTTGAATTTGAATCTAGTTGGGGCAAAGGAACAATACAAACCCCATTTTATGGTGATTTCAATGTAATGAATATTGCTGCTGTGAGTTGTGCTTTATTTGCTGATGGTTTTACTGTCGATAAAATTCAAGAGGTCCTCGCTAAACTTACTGTTGTACCAGGGAGAATGGAGCAATATTCTTTTAAAAAGCAGCAAGTAACATTCGTCGTTGATTATGCCCATACACCAGATGCCTTAGATAATGCACTAAAAGCCTTACAATGCCATAAACAACAAGGTCGTATTATTGCCGTTTTTGGTTGTGGTGGTGATCGTGATAAAGGTAAACGTCCTGAAATGGCTAAAATCGCAGAACAAGGAGCTGACTTAGTCGTTATTGTTGATGACAATCCTCGAAGTGAAAATGCTCAAGCCATCGTAGAGGATATTAAAGCAGGTCTTATATCCCCTGAAAATGCAATTGTTATTCACGACCGCAAGCAAGCAATTACACACTTATTAGCAGCATCACAAGCAAACGATATTATTTTACTTGCGGGTAAAGGGCATGAGGATTATCAAATCTTTGGTGATAAAAAAGTGCATTATAGTGATCGTGAATGCCTGAGTGAGTTATTAAGTTTAAATAATAATATGCAGGAACTATAAATATGATCAGCATTTCTATTGATGATATCTGTCAAGCAACTCAGGGTACTTTAAAAGAGAGTGCGCAATTAATAGAGTCAAATTCTTTAACGGTTAATAATGTCAGCACTGATACACGTACTATTAAGAAAAATGATCTATTTATTGCTTTAAAAGGTCCTTCATTTAATGCGCATGATCTATTAAATGTTGCTATTGAAAAAGGTGCCTCCGTATTACTTGTTGAACGTCACAATAAGGTTTGCCTTTCTGGTGCAGTGATTATTGAAGTAGAAGATACAAGAATTGCCTTAGGATTATTAGGTCGCTTCATTAAACAAAAGATTGCTAATTTAAAATGTGCGGCTATCACAGGTAGCAATGGCAAAACAACTTGTAAAGAGTTATTAAGTTCAATTTTAATCGCTCATTGTGGCGATGCTAATAAGGTTTTAGCGACTGCTGGAAACTTTAATAATGATATCGGTTTACCTTTAACATTACTTCGATTAGAAACTCAGCATGAGTTTGCTGTCGTAGAACTAGGCGCTAATCACATAGGTGAAATTGCTTATACATCTGGGTTAGCGCAGCCTGATGTTGCTTTAGTTAATAATATAATGCCAGCACATCTGGAAGGTTTTGGTTCTTTAGAAGGTGTTGCTAAAGCAAAAGCTGAAATATGGTCAAATTTAAATACTTCTGGTATTGCTGTTGTGAACTTAGATGCTAGTTTTGCTGAGGACTTTGTTAAACAATTACAAAATAAAAAACAATGTTTCTTAGGTTTTTCTAGTCAAGAAAACAAACAAAATTTTATTAATGCAGATGTATTTGCATCAAATATCCAATTTAATGAGTTAGGGAAAGCTAGTTTCACGCTTAATATTAAGCATGCAGATGTAGTTGAAAAAATAGATGTAACATTAAATCTACCTGGTCAACATAATGTGAGTAATGCTTTAGCTGCTAGCACAATGGCATTTGCGTTAGGCTGTTCGTTATTGGATATTCAACAAGGACTCAATACATTACAACAAGTTGCAGGACGTGTTAACAGTACTGAACTTTCTCTAAAACTGACCGTTATTGATGATACCTATAATGCTAATTCATCATCTGTTAAAGCTGCCATTGATCTATTAAGTCAATATAAGTGCAAACGTGTATTGATTTGTGGCGATATGGGGGAATTAGGCGAATATGCTGAAAACGAACATCAATCTGTAGGCGAATATGCTCATCAGCAACAGATTGATAAATTATTTACCGTTGGAAGTTTGAGTCAACTTGCTACAAGTGCGTATAATGCGGCTTCTCAAAGTGCAGGTGCAGAACATTTTTTAGATAAACAATTGCTTAAATTAGCAATGAGTAATTATTTTAAAAATGAACAAGTTAAAACAGTGGTACTTGTTAAAGGATCACGTAGTGCAAAAATGGAAGAGATCGTGACTTTCATTAAGGACAATTTTAGCGCGTGAGCCACTTTTCCAATCGTTGGTAAACAGCTTTATAAAATAGGATTTTAAGATGATAGTCTGGTTAGCAGATCTACTTTCAAGTCATTACACTTTCTTTAATGTACTTACATACCTATCCGTTAGGATGGTGTTAGCAACATTAACGGCGCTTGCGTTTTCTTTATGGTTTGGCCCTAAATTAATACGTTATTTACAAAGCCAACAGATTGGTCAAGTGGTACGTGACGATGGTCCAGAATCTCATTTTAGTAAAGCTGGTACGCCAACAATGGGCGGCGTACTAATTTTAGCGTCAATTGTGTTAAGTACTTTGTTGTGGGCAAGATTAGATAACTTGTATGTTTGGATTACATTATTCACAACCGTTGCTTTTGGTGGCATTGGTTTTGCTGATGATTACTTGAAAGTAGTCCGTAAAAATCCAGATGGTTTGGTTGCTCGTTGGAAATACTTATGGCAGTCAGTTGCGGCATTAGTAATTGCTGTTGTTTTATACCTAACTGCTATAGGAGATGCACAATTAACACTTGTGGTTCCTTTCTTTAAAGAATATATGCCATATTTGGGGGTTTTATTTATTCCTCTTGTTTATTTTACAATTGTGGGAAGTAGTAATGCGGTTAACTTAACTGACGGTTTAGATGGATTAGCCATTATGCCAACAGTAATGGTTGCCTCTGCTTTTGCATTAATCGCATATTTAACAAGCCATGTTAATTATTCTCATTATTTATTTATTCCTTATATTCCACAAGCTAGTGAGTTAGTCATTGTGTGTGGAACTATTGCTGGTGCTGGGTTAGGGTTTTTATGGTTTAACACTTATCCTGCACAAGTATTTATGGGCGATGTTGGTTCATTAGCATTAGGTGCCCTATTAGGTGTGATTGCAGTGCTGGTTCGTCAAGAATTTTTATTAGTTATTATGGGCGGTATTTTCGTTTTAGAAACTGTCTCGGTTATTTTACAAGTTGGCTCATATAAAATGCGGAAACAGCGTATTTTTAGAATGGCGCCAATTCATCATCATTATGAGAAAAAAGGCTGGCCTGAACCTCGTGTGATTGTTCGTTTTTGGATCATTACTATTGTTTTGGTATTGATTGGATTAGTTACTCTGAAGGTACGTTGATATGCACGAACAGCAAATTGCTATTATAGGACTAGGCACGACAGGATTGTCATGTGTCAATTTTTATCGTCATAAAGGAATTTGCGTTACTGTATTTGATACTCGAGCTGTCCCTCCTGGAGCAGATCAACTAGATGATTCAACGGAGCTTATCACAGGGCCATTATCAGCTGAATTATTATCACAATTTAAAACGTTAGTCGTTAGCCCTGGTATTGCTGTTGCGACACCAGCCATTGCCGCGGCAATTAACTCTGGTGTTGAGGTTATTGGGGATATCGAGCTATTTGCTCGAGAGTTGCAATTAGCTAAATACCAAAATGCAAAATTAGTCACCATCACTGGCTCCAACGGAAAAAGTACGGTAACGAGTTTACTTGGTGAGATGGCTCTTAACGCAAACGTTAATGTTGCTGTAGGCGGAAATATTGGTGTGCCTGCTTTAGATTTATTACAAGAAGGTACCACTCTTTATATATTAGAATTATCCAGCTTTCAATTAGAGACAACTGAATCGTTGAGTGCGACTATTTCAACAATTTTGAATGTGAGTGAAGATCATCTTGATCGTTACACAAGTTATCAAGCTTATACTGCAGCAAAACATAAAATTTATGAACAAAGTCAGTCGATTTTAATTAATCGAGATGATCCTTTAACCTTTAGTACAAAAAAACCTCAATTCAGTTTTGGTTTTGATGAGCAAGAATATGGCATTATCAAGCAATCTGCAGTGTTTTATTTAAGTTTTAATCAACAACCTCTATTAGCTTGTTCTGAACTAAAACTAAGTGGTAAGCATAATTGGATGAATGCTCTAGCTGCATTAGCACTGGGTCAACAAGTTGATTTGCCAATGCCAGCTATGCTGAACACATTGCGGTCTTATACTGGGCTGAAACACCGTTGTGAGTTTGTAAAAGAGGTGTCAGGTGTTCGTTGGATTAATGACTCTAAAGCAACCAATGTTGGTGCGACTGAAGCAGCATTGTTAGGTTTGTCAGATACGATCCAAGGTAAAGTACATGTGATATTGGGTGGTGATGGTAAAGGAGCTGATTTTTCTGAACTATCTTCTGTATTAGCTGAAATTAAAGGGGAGATTGTTTGTTTCGGACAAGATGGACATTTAATTGCTAAGTATCATCAAAACGCCATTTTAGTTGATAATTTAGAGCAAGCCGTTAAACATATAGCTAAGTATGGCGTTGAAGGAGATTTAGCTATTTTAACACCAGCATGTGCCAGTTTAGATATGTATAAAAACTTTATGGCTCGTGGCGATCATTTTGTTCAATTAGTTGATTCACTCACGGGAAATATCTAATAATGTGGCAAAAAATTTGCGCTAAACTATCTAGTGTATTAACACTGTTTAAAACTAATCCTAATAGGCCTATTCCTGCATATGATAGGTCCTTATTAGTACTGGTATTTACTTTGATGGGCATTGGTTTAATTATTGTTACCTCGTCTTCTATGCCTGAAGGGATTGCTTTATCGGCTGACCCATTCCGTTTTTTTAAACGACATTTTATCTACCTCATATTATGTTTATTTTTTATTGCTGTTGTTATATCCATTCCAATTGATCGTTGGCATAAATATACCCCTCATATTTTAGTGGCTTCAACAGGTGCACTTATATTGGTCTTGGTGGTTGGTACTGAAGTAAATGGTTCTTTACGTTGGTTACGCCTTGGTCCTCTTAATATTCAGCCTTCAGAGTTTGCAAAGCTTGCAGTTACTTTATTTCTTTCTAGTTATCTTATACGTCGTCAAAAAGAGGTTGTGGATACTATTAAAGGCTTTATGAAGCCCCTGTTTGTTTTGGCCATATTAGCTTTATTATTATTGTTACAACCGGATTTAGGGTCGACAGTTGTAATTGTTGTGATCATGATGGGGATGTTATTTATTGCTAATGCCCGAATGATCTCTTTTGTAGGAATTGCCGTTGCTTTATTGTCTGTCATTATATTATTAATTGTAACCTCTCCTTATCGTATGGCGCGTGTATTTGGTTTCTTAGACCCATGGGCAGACCCTTTTGGTCGAAGTTACCAATTAACTCAATCTTTAATGGCCTTCGGACGAGGTGGTTGGTTTGGTGAAGGTTTAGGTAATTCGGTTCAAAAATTAGAGTATTTACCAGAAGCTCATACTGATTTTATCATGGCAATCCTAGCCGAAGAATTAGGATTTATTGGTGTGAGTATAGTGATCATCTTAGAGTTTGTTTTAGTTTATAAAGCATTTTCTATTGGTAAAAAAGCACTTGATAAAAATGCATTTTTTGCAGGGTATGTGGCTATTGGTATCTCTATTTGGTTTGCTTTCCAAACTGCCGTTAATATTGGTGCTGCTTCTGGTATTGCCCCAACAAAAGGACTTACATTGCCATTAATTAGTTATGGCGGATCAAGTTTAATAACCATCGCTATTGCCGTTGGATTACTCTTACGTATTGATTTTGAAACTCGAATAAGCTCGTCACAAGCTCGAATTATTACACCACCTGGTAAAAAGAAAGCTGAAAATAAAAAAGTATCAGAAAAGAATGCTGAGGTGGTAGAAAATGAATAGTACTAAAAGCTTATTAGTGATGGCAGGTGGAACAGGAGGGCATGTCTTTCCTGGTTTGGCTGTTGCTAATAAATTAAAAAGTGAAGGTTGGAAGGTCAGTTGGTTAGGAACTGCTGCAAGAATGGAAGCTAAATTAGTACCTGAGCATGGTTTTGAAATTGATTTTATTGATGTAGCTGGCGTAAGAGGGAATGGTATTAAGCGTCTATTGGCGGCACCATTTCATATTATTAAGTCTATTTTTCAAGCTCGTAAAGTATTAAAGAAAAGAAAAGTTGATTTAGTTTTGGGAATGGGAGGATTTGCGAGTGGACCTGGCGGCATTGCTGCTTGGACTTTAGGTATTCCCGTTGTTTTACACGAGCAAAATGCAACGGCAGGGATGACCAATCGCCTACTATCTCATTTTTCTAAAAAGGTACTAATGGGTTTTACAGGTGCATTTTCTGATGAAAAGGCTATTTTGGTTGGTAATCCTATTAGGCAAGAGCTTTTGAATTTACCGAATAAAGTGTTTAGTCCAGCTGATTCTACCTTAAAAGTCTTAGTCATTGGCGGCAGTTTAGGCGCCAAAGTATTAAACGACATAGTACCACAAGCATTATTAGATTTTGATGCAACACAAATATCTGTATTACATCAAACAGGTAAAGGCAATTCTGAAGCTATTTTAACAACTTATCAGAAAACGAATATTGATTATCAAGTACAAGATTTTATCACTGATATGGCCCAAGCTTATACATGGGCGGATCTAATTATTTGTCGTGCAGGTGCCTTAACAGTGGCTGAAGTTTCAGCGGTAGGGCTTCCAGCCATCTTTGTTCCTTTGCCACATGCTGTTGATGATCACCAAACAAAAAATGCACAAAGCTTAGTTAATGCTAATGCAGCTATGTTGATAGCACAAAAAGAGTTAAATCATAAAAAATTAAGTGAATCTTTGCTGACATTAAGCCAAAATAGGCAATTGCTTATAAATATGAGCCAAAACTGTAAAAATGTAGCAATTAGAGATGCAACGGAGCAAGTCGCTGCTGTTTGTAATGCCTTAGTATAAATATATTGAAAGTGAAGTCCGATGATAAAAATTGAATTAGCAGAAATTCGTACCATGATCCCTGAAATGCGACGTGTAAAACAGATCCATTTTGTCGGTATAGGTGGTGCTGGAATGGGCGGCATTGCAGAAGTATTAGCTTATGAAGGTTACAAAATAACGGGTTCTGATATTGCTGAAAATACTGTTGTTAAGCGCTTACGTTCGTTAGGGGCTGAAATTTTTATTGGTCATGCACAAGAAAATATATACGGTGCGTCAGTGGTTGTTGTTTCAACCGCTATTAATTTAGAAAATCCTGAGCTATTAGCTGCACAACAAGCCCGTATTCCAGTTGTCCGTCGTGCTGAAATGTTAGCTGAATTAATGCGTTATAGACATGGTGTTGCTGTTGCAGGTACGCATGGAAAAACGACAACAACCAGTTTGATTGCAAGCATCTATCGCGAAGCTAATTTAGATCCAACATTCGTGATTGGTGGCTTATTAAATAGTGCTGGTACCAATGCAAAATTAGGTCAAAGCCGTTATTTAATTGCAGAAGCTGATGAAAGTGATGCTTCATTTTTACATTTACAACCAATGGTTTCAGTGGTGACAAATATTGAAGCTGACCATATGGATACTTATCAAGGTGACTTTGAGGTTTTAAAGGATACATTTGTGACCTTTATTCAAAATTTACCTTTTTATGGTACTGCTGTTGTTTGTTTAGATGATCAAGTTGTAGAAGAGTTGATCCCACGCTTTGCTCGTCAATGTGTCACTTATGGTTTTCATGAACAAGCTGATGTACGTATTTCTGAGTTTAAACAGACAGTAAATAGAAGTGAATTTATAGTACATCGAGCAAATCGTCCCGATTTAACCATTCGTCTAAATTTACCTGGTAAACATAACGCATTAAATTCAGCAGCGGCAATTGCTGTTGCAATGGAAGATGATATTCAAGATGATGCAATTTTATCTGCGTTAGAAAGCTTTGAAGGAATTGGAAGACGCTTTGAACAATATGGGGAGTTTGAAACTGGACGCGGTAAAGCAATGCTTGCAGATGACTACGGACATCATCCTACTGAAGTACAAGCGACTATTAACGCTGCACGCGAAGGTTGGCCAGAAAAACGATTAGTTATGGCTTATCAACCACATCGTTATTCACGTACACGTGATCTTTACGAAGATTTTGCTCATGTACTGTCACAGGTTGATCAATTATTATTATTAGACGTGTATGCTGCAGGCGAAGCTCCAATTGCAGGTGCTGATAGTCGTTCATTATGTCGAACTATCCGCCAACAAAGTGGCAAAGAGCCAATTTTCGTACCTTCTCCTGAAGCGTTACCTGGTGTTTTAGCAAATATTATTGAAGATGGTGATCTTGTACTAACACAAGGGGCTGGAAATATTGGCGCCGTTGTTAAAACGTTAGCTGAGTTAAAATTAGATATACAAAAAATGAAACAAGTGAGTGCTAGCTAATGAAGAACGATTTTGGGAAAGTGGCTGTTTTATTTGGTGGTAACAGTGCTGAACGTGAAGTTTCGTTAAACTCCGGCAATGCAGTTTTAAATGCATTAATACGTGGAGGGGTTGATGCTCATGGCATCGACCCTAAATTCAATGATATATCTCAAATAAAAGCACAAGGGTTTGAGCGTGCATTTATTGTTCTACATGGACGAGGTGGGGAAGATGGCGTTATTCAAGGTTTTCTTAGCGCTTTAAATATTCCTTTTACAGGAAGTGATGTATCAAGCTCTGCTATTGGAATGGATAAAGCAAAAACCAAACAAATTTGGCAATGTTACGGATTACCTACTGCTAACTATCAAATTATTGTCAAAGAAAACTTTGAGTCAGCATCTGCTGCCGATATACTAGAGCAATTATCGGGTGCGGTAATGGTTAAACCGATACACGAAGGTTCGAGTATCGGTATGGCAAAGGCTGAAAACCCAGAACAACTAATTGCTGCATTAGAAGAGGCTTTCAAGTTTGATGATAAAGTCTTATTAGAATCGTGGATAACCGGTGATGAATTCACTGTTTCCATGCTTAATGGTAAAGCGTTACCCGCAGTTAGTATGAAAACAACTAATCAATTTTATGATTATCAAGCAAAATATCAATCAACAGAAACACAATATTTATGTCCATGTGGATTATCTGATGAAGAGTTAACTGAACTTAATTTGTTAGCTGAAGAAGCATTCAAAACTATAGGTTGTAGTGGTTGGGGACGAGTTGATTTTATGCGAGATAGTGATAAAAATTGGTATTTATTGGAAGTGAATACGGTACCGGGAATGACTGAAACAAGTTTAGTACCCAAAGCAGCAAAAGAAGCAGGTATAAGTTTTGATCAGCTTGTTTTAGACATTTTAAAGCAAACTTTATAACTTATGTGGCAAAAATTAAAACAAGTAAAAATAAGCAAATGGATTAGTTTCTTTATTTTTTTGCTTTTGATTTTTTCCTTACAAGATGCTTTTTTTAAATTAAAATTTTGGTTAACGGATCAGCAATCTTCTCCTTTAACATCACTTGTGTTAACGGGTGATAGGGAACACATAACTTATGATGTTGTAAGAGATGTATTAATTAAACAAGAAGATAAACTTAACTTTTTTACATTAGAAATTTCTGATATACAAAAACAATTAGAAGCAATGCCTTGGGTGTACTCTGTTTCTATTCGTAAGCATTGGCCTGATACGATTAAAATTCATATTGTTGAGCAAACTATTGTGGCCTCTTGGAATCAAAAAACATTATTAAATCGTTTTGGTGAGATAATAAATGTAATACCGAGTACCGATGATGAATATATTGCGTTGTCTGGGGAAAATGAGCATTCAGAGCAGGTATTGAATACTTACATGCAATTAAAGCAGTTAATTGAACCAAGCCATTATCGTATTGCAGCATTAAGTAGTGATAAGCGTAATTCAACAGCATTAGTTTTAAAAAATGGTATTACTTTAAAGTTAGGAAAAGAACAAAAACTAGAACGTATTCAGTTGTTTTTAAAAGCGTTTCCTCGAATTACAAAAAACTATGATATTAATAATATCGAGTATGTTGATCTACGTTATGACACTGGGTTAGCTGTTGGATGGAAAGATATAAAAAAAAATAAAAAATAGTGCTCATCTATCCGAGCTTGTGCCTGATAAAGCATCTTGAGGTAATATGGGTGTGGAGTTAATTCTGCTCTCCTTAATAGAGAATATGGTGATAAAAGAATGGAAAATAATTACACAGTTGGTGTAGACATTGGTAGCCATAAAGTGGTTGTCTTAATCGGTGAATTATTAGCGAACGATGCAATTAATATAGTCGGTGTAGGTACTGCTCCTTCAAAAGGAGTTGATAAAGGCTCCGTTACTAATTTAGATTTAGTAGTTGAATCGATTACAAGTGCATTAAAAATAGCTGAAGAGATGGCAGATTGTCGTGTTTCATCTATTAATTTATCTATTTCTGGTGCTCATATTGAATCAATCAATGAAGCTGGTACATGGGCGATTGAAGAAAATGAAGTTACTGCCTATGATGTAGAGAGCGTTATTCATAATGCACGTTCAATCAAAATTCGTGATGAGCAACGTTTATTGCATGTGATACCACAAGAATATGCTCTCGATTCACAAAGTCGCATTAATAATCCGATTGGTTTATCTGGGGTTAAATTAAAAGCTAATGTGCATTTGATCACTTGTCATAATGATTTAGTTAAAAATTTAGAAAAAGCAGTTGAACGTTGTGGACTTATAATTGACCAACTTATCTTCTCTGGTGTTGCATCGAGCTCTGCTATTTTAAGTGAAGATGAAAAAGAGTTGGGTGTGTGTATGATCGATATGGGTAGCGGTACAATGGACTTGTCCATCTATATTGCCGGATCGTTACAACATAGTATGGTTTTAGATTATGCTGGTAACTCTGTTACTAATGATATTGCGATTGCCTTCAGCGCGCCGCCAGCTTCTGCTGAAAAAGTAAAAGTAAACTATGGTTGTTTAGATCGTTCATTAGTAAAAGATGATGAAATTATTGAGTTACCAAGTGTAGGTGGACGTGCCGCACGTAGTTTGCAGCGTTCTATTTTAGTTGATGTTATCGAACCTCGCTATAGTGAGCTATTAACGTTAGTTAAAAAAGAAATTTATAAGATCAACGATAAGTTCGCTCGTGAAGGTTTAAAGCAACAATTAGCCGCTGGTGTAGTTATAACGGGCGGTGCTGCACAAATTGAAGGATTGGTTGAGGTTGCTGAAGAAGTTTTTGGTAATATCCAAGTTAGAATAGGTAAACCACAACATATTCAAGGATTATCTAATGATGTAGATTCTCCTGCTTATTCAACGGCTGTTGGTTTATTACGTTATAAAAATGGTGATTTTATAGGGGAAGAGGAAGCTGAACCTGAAAATCGCTTTACAAGTTTATTCGGTAAAGTAAAAAACTGGATAAAAAAAGAATATTAGTTATCAAGTTTCATGGATTGGGTGGTAACAAACGATGTCACAAGAAGTTAATAGAGTGGAAGAGAGTCAAATGTTTGAAATAATCGATGATGAAGAGCATTCAGCACAGGCCATAATTAAAGTTATTGGTATTGGTGGCGGTGGCGGTAACGCAATCAACTATATGATTGAAAAAGGTCTTACTGGCGCAGAATTTATTGCGATGAATACCGATGCTCAGGCATTACGTTCATCAAAAGCAGACATTCGTCTGCAATTAGGTACTAACATCACTAATGGTTTAGGTGCTGGAGCAAATCCGGAGATTGGTTATAAATCTGCATTAGAAGATAAAGAGCGTATTCGTGAGATTGTTGCTGGTGCCGATGTAGTCTTTATAGCTGCAGGTATGGGTGGTGGTACTGGTACTGGTGCTTGCCCTGTGGTTGCTGAAATTGCCAAAGAAGAAGGCGCACTAACTATTGGTGTAGTTTCAAAACCTTCTTTGTTTGAAGGCCGCAAGCGTATGAATTACGCAACTCAAGGGATTGCACGTTTATCTGAAAATATTGATTCTTTATTGATCATTCCAAATGATAAGCTACAAAAATCATTGCCTCGTGGGATTTCATTCTTAGATGCATTAAGTGCAGCTAATGGCGTACTTTACGATGCTGTTTCAGGTTTCTCTTCAATCATTAATAATGAAGAAAGTACAATTAATATCGATTTCGCAGATGTTCGTACAGTTATGACTGAAGCTGGTACAACGGCTGTAATGGGAATCGGTGTTTCTTCTGGTGAAAACAGAGCTGAAGAAGCTGTTGAAGAGGCTATTTCGTGTCCACTATTAGAAGATGTCGATTTATCTGACGCGCGTGGTGTATTAGTACACATTGTTGCTGGTATTGACTTTAGCTGGGATGAATACCACATCGTTGGTGATGCACTAAAACAATTTGCTTCAGAAGATTCGCAAAATATCATCGGTGTTACGGTTGATCCTGAGCTTGATAGTGGTGAATTACACGTTACTGTTATCGTGACAGGGATTGGTGAGCGTAAATCAGATTTAAGTGTTGTGAAAAGTCCAATACTGGATGCTAAGAAAACATCAACAGAAAATGCAGAGAAAAAAGTGGAAACACACACTGTCTCAAATGAAGGTGAAGAAGCGACAGAAAAAGATGTTTCTGAAGTAGAAACTGAGCTAGAGCCTGAAGTTGTAGAGCCTATTGCTGAAGTAAAAGATAAAACAGGCACAGAAAGTTATTTAGATATTCCTGCTTTCTTAAGACGTCAAGCTGATAACTAATTTGCTTAGCAGTACTTAAGGTAAGTGCGAATATAAAATGTTTGTGATAAAAGTCACAAACTGCTATAATATGTCGCAGAGAATATCGTAGTGGAGGTCGTAAGATGATTAAACAGAGAACGTTAAAGAAAAGTGTAAAATCAACTGGTATTGGTTTGCACTCAGGGAATAAAGTAACTATAGAGTTTCACCCTGCACCTGCAAACACAGGTATTGTTTATCGTCGTATTGATCTAGACCCTGTAGTGAGCTTTAAAGCTCATGCACAAGCCGTACAAGAAACTTTATTATGTACTTGTTTAGTTAATGAACAAGGCGAAAAAATTTCTACTGTTGAGCATTTATCTGCAGCATTGGCTGGTTTAGGTATTGATAACATCATTATTGACGTTGATGCACCTGAGATTCCTATTATGGATGGTAGTGCAAGTCCTTTTATCTTTTTACTGCAGTCTGCTGGTATTGAAGAATTAAATTCGGCTAAAAAGTTTATTCGAATTAAGAAAACAGTACGTGTTGAAGATGAAAAAGAAGGTAAGTGGGCTGAATTACATCCTTCAGATAAAGGTTTCAGTTTAGATTTCGAAATTGATTTTGATCATCCTGTTTTTGAAGGTCAAAACCAACACGTCGAAATGCAATTTTCTGGTGATTTATTTGTTAAAGAGATAAGTCGTGCACGTACTTTTGGATTCATGAAAAGTGTTGAATACCTTCAGTCTAACAATTTAGCATTAGGTGCAAGTTTGGATAATGCTATTGGTTTAGATGAGTTCAGAGTATTAAATCCTGAAGGCCTACGCTATGAAGATGAGTTTGTAAAACATAAAGTATTAGATGCAATTGGTGATTTATACTTATCTGGATATACTATTTTAGGTCATTTAAAAGCTTATAAAACAGGACATGCTTTAAATAATAAACTGTTATGTGCTTTATTAGCAGATCAAGAAGCATTTGAAATGGTTACATTTGAAGAACCTGTAAGTGAATCTCCAGTACAATATATAGAGCCTGTATTTGTTTCTGCTTAATGTTATAAATTAGCTGCTTTAGTTGTTAAATTTAAAAGCCATTCTATGTAAATAGAGTGGCTTTTTTGTTTCGCTATTAATAAAAATAAATTACTCCTTTTTATTAGTAGAGAACTTTGCAAGTGATTGTAGCGCTTTCTTTAATTTGGGATCGGCATTTTCCGCTAAAGCCAAAAAAGAGTCCGCAATGTCCTTACTCATTTTTTGTGCTCGTTTTGGGATAGGTTTATTTTTTTTTAATACAGATGGACTAACTTTAGCAAGTTCTGGGTTCACTTTTATTTTAATACTGATTAATGATGAGTGGTGTTGTCGCAACTCACTTAAAATATCGCTACGTATAAATTGTAATCGTTGGAGCCAAATAGAAGTAGGACTTTCTATAATCAAGCTCCCATTTTCAATATTTCCTATACGACAACCACTGATTTGGTGTTGTTTCAAAAACCTTTGTAGTATTATGTCCAATTTGCTTATCAATGATGTGCTTTGTTGGTAATTATTTTTTTTTAATAATGATGCAATGGATTTAGGTTGTTTTTTATGTGTTGTCATAACAGCCATTAATAGTGAATTAGGTTTATGAGTATAACGGTTATTTATAATAGGAAGGAATCTAAACATAGCTTTTCTATTAGCAGATCGACATTTATTTTTATTTGTGTGTTTACTATTGCAGTTTTAATGACAAGTGCCTGGCTATTGCAATCTCATTACCACCAACAACTGACTCAGCATAAAATTGAGTCAGTTAATGAAAGAAATCTACTAAAACAGCAATATTTACAGTCTATCCAATCTCAGACAAATCAAGAATTACAAGCCTTGGCAGCTAAAATCGGGCAATTACAGGCAGAAAGTAACCGTTTGAATAGTTTAGGTGAACGCGTTATTGAAAAATCCAACTTACCTAAAGAAGAGTTTGATCTTGAACAGGATATTCCTTTAGGGAGTGTTTATTATCCATCACTATTGAAGAAACCTGAGTTACCGTTATTGAAAAAAAATGTAGCACAGCTCTCATATCAATTTAAAAATAGTCAAAATCAATTACAACAGCTTGAATTCGCATTAAACAATCACCATCTCATTGATGAGCTATTTATTTCAGGGCGTCCTATTTCAGGAAAAGGTTCTTGGATATCTTCCCCGTTTGGTACTAGAGCGGACCCTTTTACAGGACGTTTACGTCGCCACCGAGGTGTTGATATTGCAGGTTATACAGGAATGCCTATCGTAGCTACGGCTGCAGGTGTTGTAACAGCCGCTGAAAAACATAGTGGTTATGGTTTAATGGTTGAAATTAATCATGGTAATGGATTTGTCACGCGTTATGCTCACGCAGAGGCATTAATTGTTTCTGTAGGAGCTGTTGTTGAAAAAGGACAGCAGATTGCTGTTATGGGGAGTACAGGACGTTCTACTGGGCCACATGTGCATTATGAAGTTATAAAAGATGGCCGACAGATTGATCCAAATTATTATATACATAGATTACCAAGCTAGAGCCGATAGTTATTTTTTAGGAAGCTTATTAAGTTTAAAGAGCAGATATAGACTCAAATTATTTTAGACATAGATTGCCAAGCTAAATTACAACTTTTTTATTCAATTTTTTACAATGAGAAAAGCAAAATGATCACATCGCTAATAACAAAAATAATAGGCAGTCGCAACGACCGTTACCTTAAGAACTTACGTAAAGTTGTTAATGAAATTAATAAATTAGAGCCTGAGATAAAAGCTCTTTCAGAAGAAGAACTTAAGGCTAAAACAGCTTATTTTAAAGAGCGTTTAGCAAATGGCGAAACAATTGATGACATTCTGGTTGAAGCTTTTGCAGTTGTACGCAGTGCATCTGAGCGCGTTTTTGGTATGCGTCATTTTGATGTTCAGCTGATTGGTGGCATGGTTTTAAATGAAAATAAAATTGCAGAAATGCGTACTGGTGAAGGTAAAACATTAACAGCAACATTACCAGCTTACCTTAATGCCCTAACGGGGAAAGGGGTACATGTTATTACGGTTAATGATTACCTTGCTCGTCGTGATGCAGAGTGGAATGCACAGTTATTTGAGTACTTAGGGCTAACGGTTGGCATTAACTTATCCGGTATGAGTGGTGAAGAAAAACGTGCGGCTTATGCTGCGGATATTACATACGGCACAAATAATGAATTTGGCTTTGATTATCTTCGTGACAACATGGCTTTTGAAGCATCACAACGCGTAATGCGTGGTTTAAACTTTGCAATTGTCGATGAAGTAGACTCAATCTTAATTGATGAGGCTAGAACACCATTGATCATCTCTGGCCCTACGGATGGTGATGCAACACTTTATACTAAATTGAATAGTATTATCCCATTGCTTACAAAACAGGATAAAGAAGATACTGAAGAGTACATTGGAGATGGTGATTTCACTGTTGATGAAAAAAGTAAACAGGTGTTATTAACTGAACGTGGACAAGAAAAAGTTGAGCGCATATTACAAGAGCGTGGTCTATTAGATGAGAATCAATCATTATATTCAGCTTCAAGCATTAGTTTATTACATCATGTTAATGCAGCGCTGCGTGCTCACACCTTATTTGAAAAAGATATTGAATATATTGTTTCTGAGCAAGGTGAGGTTATCATCGTTGATGAACATACTGGTCGTACTATGCCTGGCCGCCGTTGGTCAGAAGGACTACATCAAGCTGTAGAAGCAAAAGAAGGTGTTCAAATTCAAAATGAAAACCAAACGCTTGCTTCAATTACATTCCAGAATTATTTCCGTATATATGAAAAATTAGGCGGTATGACTGGTACTGCGGACACCGAAGCATTTGAATTTCAATCTATTTATGGTTTAGAAACCATTGTTATTCCAACTAATCGCCCAATGGTGCGCAAAGATGGTGGTGATTTAGTTTATTTAACAAGTCTTGAAAAATACCAAGCGATCATTAGTGATATTAAAACGCGCTTAGAGCGTCGTCAGCCAGTATTGGTTGGTACAGTATCTATCGAAAACTCTGAGTTATTATCTAATTTAATGACTGAAGCGAATATTAAACATAGTGTCTTGAATGCTAAGTTCCATGAAAAAGAAGCTGATATCATCGCTCAAGCTGGTGCATTAGGTTCGGTTACGATTGCAACTAACATGGCTGGTCGTGGTACTGATATTGTGTTAGGGGGGAATTTACAAAATCGTTTAGAGAAACTAGGTGAATTGACTGAAGAACAAATTCAAGCCGAAACCGCAGCTTGGAAAGAAGATCAGGCGGCAGTATTAGCAGCCGGTGGTTTGTATATCATTGGTACTGAGCGTCATGAATCACGTCGTGTTGATAATCAATTACGTGGTCGTGCCGGTCGTCAAGGTGATGCCGGTGAAAGTCGCTTCTACTTATCAATGGAAGATTCATTGATGCGTATTTTTGCATCTGAAAAAGTATCTAATATGATGAAAAAATTAGGTATGGAAGACGGTGAAGCAATTGAACATCCATGGGTTACGCGTGCTATTGAGAATGCTCAACGCAAAGTGGAAGGCCGTAACTTTGATATGCGTAAATCACTATTAGACTTTGATGATGTTGCAAATGATCAACGTAAAGTTGTTTATCAACAACGTAATGGTGTGATGGATAGTGAAGAGATAACTGAAAACATTGAACAAATCTGGGGTGATGTATTTAATTCTTGTATTGATGAATATGTTCCACAGCAGTCACTAACAGAGCAATGGGATTTGGAAGGCCTTGAAAAACGATTAAAACAAGATTTCCTTATCGAATTACCAGTACAGCAATGGTTAGTTGATGATGCAAATCTACAAGAAGAAACTATTCGTGAAAACATTGTTGGGCATGCAAAAGCTGTTTATCAAGAGAAAAAAGAGCAAGTAGGCCAGTCTATTATTGCCGGATTCGAAAAATCAGTTATGTTACAAACCATTGATACATTATGGAAAGAACATCTATCGGCAATGGATCATTTACGTCAAGGGATTCATTTACGTGGTTATGCTCAAAAAGATCCAAAACAAGAATATAAACGTGAATCATATGGTTTGTTTATTGAAATGTTAGAAAACTTAAAATCTGATGTTGTTGGTATTTTGTCTAAAGTACAAATTCAGAGTCGTGAAGAAGCACAAGCGATTGAAGAAAAACGTCGAGAAAATGATGCAAAAGCTAATTTACAATTTCAACATGCACAAGTAGAAGGAGAGGCAGATTCTGCTCATCAATCTGAAGAATCTTCTGATACCTTTGTTCGCCAAGAAAAGAAGGTAGGACGTAACGAAGCTTGCCCATGTGGTTCAGGTAAAAAGTTCAAGCAATGTCATGGTAAACTAGGTTAATAAAAATTAATGACCAAGTTAAAGGTGGTACTTCTTTGAAGGCCACCTTTTTTATTACCTAAATATTTATTAAGAGGACGCAACATGCAGCAACAAACTATTAGTATTGCTATTGTAAGAAATCATCATGAGCAGTTCCTGATTAGTCGTCGACAAGCAGGCCAGCATTTAGCGGGTAAATGGGAGTTTCCTGGAGGAAAGGTAGAAAACGGAGAAACAACTGAGAATGCAATGATTCGAGAGTTAAAAGAAGAAGTCGGCCTTACTGCTATTGACTATCAGTTATTCGATGCATTAGATTTTCAATATGACGAGCTACATCTAAGTTTACATTTCTACCTTGTTACAACTTTTGCATATGATGCCGTTGCACAGGAAGGGCAGGTAATTAAATGGGTTAGTGGCGCAGAGTTAACTGAATATGACTTTCCTAAGGCTAATATGAGCGTTATTCGACGATTACTTTGATTTTTCCTAAGGTGTATTAATAGATAACACGTACGCGCATATAAGAAGCAAACCGAGGAATATTGTTACGTGTTTTTCCTGTAAAACGATAGGTAATAACACTGCCAATAGCAGGTGGTGATTTTCGTTCTTGATCACTAAATCCAGATCCTATTTTAAATCTTATTCCTTCTTTAGTTTCAACTAGAATAGCGCCTAATAAACCTTGATATTTACCTTTACCGGGTATATGAGCAATGATAATTGCTTCCGCATCTTCAAATTTTTTCAATTTCATTAAATCGCGGTTACGTTTTGTTTGATATAAAGCGCCTTGGTGATGCAACATCAAACCTTCTCCACCATCCATTACTGTTTGATTTAATAATATTTGTAAGGTTTGGTTATCCTTTATTTTTTGCTGTTTTATTATCTGTAAATAAGGGGAGTTTGCTTGCTCAACCAAGTGTTGCATTCTTGTAATACGTCGCGAGAAAGGTTCTTTATTATTAGGTAAATCAAAAATCATATATGTGACTTGCTGCCATTGTTCATTATGATTATTTTGAGTGCGTACAATTCCTGATACTTTTTCAAACTCTTGTCTTGCTATCCATAATTCACCATCTAAAGGTTCTTTGGGAAATGAGCGAGTAAACCAAGCTGGCGCAGTAAAAATATTTCCTTGTCTAGATATTAATTTATGACCATCCCAATATGCTCTTACTCCGTCTAATTTTTCACTAACATAATATTGTTCAATATTAATTTCATCTCGAAATTGAGTTGCCAATTGAATAGGAGGGGATTGGGCATAGCTTGGAGAGTGAATAAATAATGCAGAAATAATAAATCCAATAGAGAATAATTTTTGCTGTAATAAAAACATAAATTCCACCTATATCTTATTAAATTAATCTTTTAATAAGTGTAGATGGAATTATGAGAGTAGATTATTTATTAATACTTTTCTTATTCAGATATAAAGCGCATAGATAAATCAACAGCGTGTACGTGCTTGGTTAATGCTCCTACTGAAATATAATCAACGCCAGTTTCTGCGTAACTTAAAATAGTATTGCTATCGACATTACCTGATACTTCTAAATCAGCTCGTTGTGCATTACTCTGGTTAATAGCAACTGCTTCTTGCATCATAGGAATGGTGAAATTATCTAGCATTACACGCTGAGCCCCTGCATTAAGTGCTTGTTTAAGCTCATCGATACTTTCGACTTCAACTTCCACCCAACGTTCTGGGTGATGTTGATTAGCCGTTTTGATTGCTTCACTGATCCCACCACAAGCCATAATATGATTCTCTTTAATTAAATAGGCGTCATATAATCCAATACGGTGATTAAATCCGCCACCACATTTGACTGCATATTTTGATGCATTACGTAAGCCTGGTAAGGTTTTTCGGGTATCTAATAACTTACATTTTGTGGTTGCGATTAAATCCGAGTAATACTTTGTTGTAGTAGCAATCCCAGAAAGCGTTTGAATGAAATTTAATGCACTACGTTCACCTGTTAATAACGTTCTTGCTGGACCTTCAAGTGTAAAAAGAGGGCTGTTGGCACTAACAAAGACACCATCATCAACATGCCATGTAATTGTGACATTATCACCTAATTGACGAAAGACTTCTTGAGCCCATGCTTTACCACAGAAAACAGCATCATCACGTGTTATGACAGTTGCTTTAGAAAGCTTATCCGCTGGGATTAAATTAGCAGTAATATCACCATCACTGGCTGATAATCCATTTAAATCTTCGTGTAAAGCCAACGTAACACTTTGTGCAATTTCTTGTTCAACCATGGTAAATTCCCAGACAGCAATAAAAAATGAAATATTACCTTAATGGCCTTTGAATACCAATGATCTATCGTCTTAACTCCTATAAAATAACCGCTAAGTAATAATTTAAAATAAAGAGAAGTTGAAATGCGTTTAATCATAGGCTTAACAGGTGGTATTGGGAGCGGTAAATCAACGGTTGCAAATGAATTTAAAGAATTAGGAATTGACGTTGTTGATGCAGACAAAGTTGCGCGCCAAGTTGTTGAACCTGGCCAACCGGCTTTAGCTGAAATTGAACTATATTTTGGTAAAGATGTCATAGACCAAGAAGATGCTTTAGATAGAGCAAAACTTCGTGATATTATTTTCAAATGCGAAGCAAAAAAACAATGGTTAAATGCTTTATTGCATCCTCTTATTCGCGACACTATGCTCGCTCAATTGAATGCCGCTAAAAGTGAATATGCCATATTAGAAGCACCGCTTTTATTTGAAAATAATTTAACGAAATATACAAAATATAATTTGCTAGTTGATGTCAATGAGCAGGTGCAAATAGAACGAGCTATCTTGCGAGATGGTAATACAAAAGCACAAATCCAAGCAATTATGAAAGCTCAATTGACACGAGAACAACGCTTAGAAAAGGCTGATTATATTATTGATAATAATAGTGAAGACCTTAATACTTTAAAACACAACATCAAAATATTACATACACAATTTTTAACCTTGTTATGATCGTACTTATTAGGTTTTATAATGTTGTGTTTCACATTTTTGATGTACTCTTAATCTTTAACAAAAAATAGATAACCTTATGATCACTTTTGAATATCCACTCACTGAAAAAAGCCGTAGTTATTTACGTTTCGAATCACTTTTTTTACAAATTAATCAAAGCATATTATTCAATAATGAAAGTGATACTGTTAGTTATTTTAAAGCATTATTTGAATTAATTGAGCTAAGCGACCGCAGTGATATTCGTTTAGATTTAATTAAAGATTTACGAAAATTGTCTGAACAAATGCAATCATGGTTATCTTATGAACAGGCTGATAAAAAAGCTGTTGAAGAAATTATCTCAGAGATAAGTGAGCTAATGAGTGCACTGTTAGTGATGTCAAAACAGCTTAAATTTTTTAAAGATAGTCGTTTTCTGACCTCATTAAAACAACGCTTTTTTATTCCTGGTGGCAGCTGCAGCTTTGATTTGCCACAATTTCATTTCTGGCAATCCCAAGATATTACTGTGCGCCAAGAAGATGCTAAACAATGGTTTGAACACTTTAAAATATTAGAACGCGCATTGACTCTATTTCTAAAAATAAAACGCCATCAGGGTGTTAAATCTGAGCAACAAGCTAAAAATGGTTTTTTCCAGAGTGAAGTTGAACAGGCTTTATTTATTATTGTTAATGTTGATCCCGCTTTAAAAATTTATCCTATGATATCCGGTCATAAGCAACGATATTCAATTCGTTTTATGAATATAAATGCTGAAAATAGTCATGCAGATTGTACTTATTTCGAGCAAGTACTTTGTTAAAGGTACAATATTAAAGTTAATTATTAAATAGTTATGAGCAAGGAAAATTAATGAAGGTGAATTGTCCAACTTGTCAAAAACAGGTTGTTTGGGATAAGCAAAGTTTATATCGTCCATTTTGCTGTAAACGCTGCCAGCTGATTGATTTAGGTGAATGGGCTGATGAAGAAAAGCGTATTAAAGGTGAATCAGTTAGCCCTGAAAATTTACCTCAGAACAAAACAATTTATTTTGAAGAAGATTAAATATAAGGAAATACAATGACATTAAGTGATTTTTTAAACAAATTAAAAAACCAACCAAAAAAAATTGAATTTAATGAATCAATGGCCGTGATTGAAGAAAATTACCATTTCACTGAAACTGCATTCTCTAATGGCAAACAACATAACGCAGCAGGAGAAAACTCTGGTTCATGTAAATTATTTTCTTTTGCTAAATTAAATAAATTAACGGAAGAACAAACATTAGCTTGTTTTGGGACTTACTATCGTGATGATGTTTTAGCCTTTCCAGAAGCAAGCGATCATCAAAATATTCGACAATTTATGATTAATGGCTGGTCAGGTGTTCATTTTGATAATGTTGCGTTAGTTTGTAAGTAGAGCTTTATTGGCACTTTATTAGAAAGGGGCTATTGCCCCTTTTTGATGTATGAGATCATGAAATAAGTTAACCGCCAGCTAATTTGACTTGATAGCCTTGTTTTTCTAAGACAGATTTAATGATTTCGCGCTTATCTGTTTGAATTTCAATAACAAAGTCTTTTACTGTTCCACCGCAGCCAGTCCGTTTTTTTATCTCTTTGGCTAATAATTTAATTGCCTTTTCATCTAGCTGTAATCCTTTAATTAAAGTGACACCTTTTCCTTTCCGACCTTTTGTTTCTCGATGTAAACGAATAATGCCATCACTTTCAGGTGCAACTTGCAGTGGTTTAGTTTTTGCAACTTTTCCGCCGTCTGTAGAGTAGACTAAATTTAATTCACCAAAATCCATTATGATTCCTATCTGTTAATACTTTTGCATATGATACTTGAAGTTACTAAAAATACTAAATGAATAGCGTTAAAGCTAAATAATGATAATCATTATAAATTGATCTAAAACAATACTCATGTTTATACCTAATTAATACAGGTAAACTTTATTGTAAATGATAATGGTTTGTATTAACTTAGGCGGTAAATGTAGGCATTGCATATTAATAATGCCGTTTGAGTCAGACTAAGGGTTATCAATGTTATTGTCAGAATTAAAAGTAGGGCAAATTGCAAATATCGTGAATATCAATGCAATTGAACCTATCATGCGCAAAAAATTACTTAATTTAGGGTTCTTGCCAAAAGCAGAAATTCAATTATTACGCGTAGCTCCATTAGGAGATCCGATTGCTATTCGTTGTGCAAATAGTTCTATCGCTTTACGTAAAAGTATTGCAAAAAAAATAGTAGTGGAAGGATAAGATGACTTTAAACATTGCAACAATTGGCAACCCCAATTCAGGTAAAACAACGTTATTTAATGCACTTACTGGTAGCCATCAACGTGTTGGTAACTGGAGTGGTGTAACTGTAGAGAAAAAAACAGGGCAATTTACATTAGACAACGATAAACCTGTAAAAGTGATTGATTTACCTGGTATCTATAACCTTGATTATGACCACTTAGGCTCATCATTAGATGAGCGAGTTGCTTTTGAATATATTATGCAAAGCAACCCAGATATTGTGATGAACATAATTGATGCAAGTTGTTTAGAAAGAAGCTTGTATTTAACGTTACAACTTTTAGAGCTAGGCTTGCCTGTATTAGTTGTGCTTAATAAAATGGATCTCGCTGATAAACAGAACCTTGTTATAAATGAAAAATTATTAAGTCAGCAATTAGGCTGTCCGGTTATTTCTTTATCAGCGCATGATCAAAAAGCTGTAAAACAATTAACGCGTGCTTTATCTACACAAAATTTAGATGAGTTATCTCAAGATTTCTCGCTTGATTATGGGACAAAACTACAACCGGTTATTAATCAAGTTACTGAACTTGTCTCAGTCGACTCTACTTTAAATAAGACGGCTTTAGCCATTAAATGTATTGAGAATGATCATACCTTAATACAGCAGTGTTCAGAGAAAGATCAAGTTAAAATATCGCAACTACGCAATACATTAAGTATTGATATTGATTTACAGGTAGCCGATGTTCGTTACACCTTTATTTACGGATTAACTCAAAATGCAGTTCGTACCAAAGGGCGTTTGAGTAAAACATTAACAGAAAAAATTGATGCAATTACTTTAAATCGTTATACCGGTATTCCTGTCTTTTTATTAGTGATGTATTTAATGTTTATGTTTGCTATTAACATTGGTAGCGCTTTTATCGATTTCTTTGATATTGCATCGGGTGCTATTTTTGTTGATGAAGCGGCTCATTGGTTAGGTGTCATCAATACTCCTGATTGGATAATCAACGTACTTGCTTACGGAGCCGGAAATGGTATTCAAACAGTAATGACCTTTATTCCTGTTATTGCTTGTTTGTATTTATTTTTAGCGATGCTTGAAAGTTCTGGTTACTTAGCAAGAGCTGCATTCGTTATTGACCGTGCAATGCAATATATCGGATTACCAGGGAAATCCTTTGTTCCTATGATCGTTGGTTTTGGCTGTACTGTACCCGCGGTGATGGCAGCTAGAACCTTGGAAAAAGAGCGTGAACGTTTATTAACAGTGGTTATGTCTCCTTTTATGTCTTGTGGAGCTCGACTACCTGTTTATGCTTTATTTGCTAGTGCGTTCTTTCCTGAGCATGGACAAAATATTGTTTTTTTACTTTATTTAATTGGTATTTTAGTAGCAGTACTAACAGGTTTTGTACTAAGCCGTACAATTCTACCGGGCAAAAGTGAAAGCATGTTTTTAGAAATTCCGGATTATGAACTGCCAACGATTAAAAACACATTAATCAAAACATGGCAAAAGTTAAAAGGTTTTGTATTTGGCGCAGGTCAAACCATTGTCTTAGTTGTAACGATTTTAAATGTTGTTAATTCAGTAGGTGTTGATGGAACATTTGGCCATCAAGATAGTGATAGCTCTCTATTAAGTAGAGGTGCTCAAATTGTCACGCCGGTATTATCTCCATTAGGGATAACTAATGACAATTGGCCTGCAACAGTGGGTATTGTCACTGGTATATTCGCAAAAGAAGCGGTTGTTGGTACATTAAATAATCTTTACTCTGGTTTAGAAAGTGATGATGAAGCAGAACTCACATTATTAGATAAATTGAATGCTGCCGTTGCAACTATCCCAGAAAACTTAATGGGAATTGATGTAACAGATCCATTAGGAATTAATGTTGGGGATGTAGCTGATTTAGAGGCCTCTGCTGAAGAACAAGGGGTTGATTTAACAATTTATAGCAATATCAAAAAATCATTTGTGAGCCAAGAAGCCGCTTTTGCTTATCTTTTGTTTATTCTTTTATATGCACCATGTGCAGCGGCTATGGGGGCAATTGTAAGAGAAGTTGGAACTAACTGGGCTCGTTTTATTGCCATTTGGTCAACGGCAATTGCTTATATCGTCTCGGTTGCTTATTACCAAATTGCTACTTTTTCTCAGCATCCAATGTCTAGCTTGGCATATTTATTAGTTTCGCTGCTTATTATTTTAACCGTGCTTTATAAGTTAAAACGTAAAGGTAACATATTGGCAGATATATCGATTTCTGAAGCGAAGTTAGTATAGGGAGGAGTGATGATATTAAAACGTTTATCGACTTATATTGAAACACATCAACGTGTTGAAGAAAGCATATTATTAAAAACCTTTAGGCTACAAAAGAGTGGATTGGCTCCTATGGTGGAAATACTTATTCGCTCTGGGCATGTACAAAAAACAGTTAACGGACGTGGTGAACGATTAGCGCCGCAAGTTTTTTATAGCTGGCAGAAAACACAAGTGATACCAATGACAACGGTGATTTAAGCCTTAAAGCAATATAAATATTATTTATATTAAGTACTAATTAACCTTAAACAACAAATACCTGAAGCAATAATTTGCTCAGGTATTTTTTTAGTTAAAATTTGTGACTAGCATCGGTTATTCAAAATATGTACAATCCACCTCCGAATTTATAGCAGAATCAGTCTAGTTGAGGCATCCCATGAGTCAGAAAAAAGTAAACCTGTTAGATTTAAACCGTCAAGGTTTACGTGATTTTTTCACTGAAATGAATGAAAAACCATTCCGTACTGAGCAGGTGATGAAATGGATTTATCATTTTGGTTGTGATGATTTTGATCAAATGACTAACATCAATAAAGCGTTACGTGAAAAACTGAAAGAGCGTGCAGTGATCATTGCACCTGAAGTTAAAGTGGAACAACGTAGTGATGATGGCACCATAAAATGGGCGATGACAGTAGGCGATCAAGAAATTGAAACCGTATATATTCCAGAAAAAGACCGAGCAACATTATGTGTTTCTTCGCAAGTAGGCTGTGCATTAGCATGTGATTTTTGCTCAACAGCTCAGCAGGGATTTAATCGTAATCTAACGGTGTCAGAAATCATTGGTCAAGTATGGCGTGCAGCTAAAATTATTGGCGTAATGGGAGAAAGCGGTACTCGACCTATTACTAATGTTGTGATGATGGGAATGGGCGAACCTTTATTGAATTTAAATAATGTTATTCCAGCGATGGAATTGATGTTGGATGATTTAGGTTATGCATTATCAAAGCGTCGAGTAACCTTATCAACATCAGGTGTTGTACCTGCATTAGATATTTTAGGTGACCGTATTGATGTGGCATTAGCGATTTCATTACATGCTTCGAATGATGAGTTACGTTCAAAAATGATGCCCATTAATGATAAATATAATATTGCTGATTTCTTAGCTGGTGTGAAACGTTATATTAGTAAATCAAATGCAAATCGCGGCAAAGTTACCATCGAATATTTATTACTCGATCATGTCAATGACTCAACAGATCAAGCTCATGAGTTAGCACACCTTTTAAAAGATACACCATGTAAAATCAACTTGATCCCATTTAATCCTTTCCCAGGAAATGATTATACAAAACCAAGTAATAGCCGTGTCGATCGCTTTAACAAAGTATTAATGGAATATGGTTATACTGTGATTGTACGTAAAACTCGTGGTGATGATATTGATGCCGCTTGTGGTCAGTTAGTAGGGGATGTTATTGACCGTACTAAACGTACGATGAATAAACGTAAACATGGCGAAAATATCAGCATTCAACAGAGCTAACACAATAAAATATTAAAACTGTTCTTAAACAAGATGATCGAAGTTCAAGAACAGTTAAAAAAAACATGCATCGAGCATAAAGTTACTTCACAATAGGCGTGCCTGAAAGGAACTTCCTACAGTGCTTTTTGTCCATTGAGGAATTTATGCGTTTTATCTTTATTGTTTTATTATCTTTATTTTTTATTTCAGCATGTGTTTCAAGTGAAACAAGCCAAACCACGACTAATAATCCAAGCAGTGAAAAAATGGCATTCGACCCAAAAGCTGCTGCCAACACCCGTATTCAATTAGCTTTGTTATATTTAGAACAAAGACAAATGCAACAGGCTAAAGAAAACTTAGATAAAGCCCTAGAGTATCAACCTAAAAGCGCTAAAGTATATCGAATATTTGCTTACTATTACCAAAAAGTAAATGAAGATGAAAAGGCCGATGAGTTTTATAAAAAAGCAATTTCACTCAATCGTAAGAGTGGTGATACATATCATAATTATGGTACGTTTTTATGTGCAAAAGGCGATTATAAAGAAGCTGAAGAAGCTTTCTTGAGTGCTGTTGCATTACCTAATTATACGCGTGTTGCTAGTACTTATGAAAATGCAGCAGTATGTGCAGAAGAAGCTAAAAGTAATAAAAAAGCGATTTATTACTACCAATATGCACTTTCACATAGTCCAAACAGTAATTATTTGAATTTAGATTTGGCAAGGTTGAATATAGATGAAAAAAATTATGATGCAGCAAAATTAAATTTATTTTCATTTCAAAGAGCTTCCCCGCAAACAGCAGAAAGTTTATGGCAGTGGGTACGTTTGAGTTATGCTACAGGAAAGAAAGCGAGCTTAAACAAATACAGTAAACAGCTTTTGGGTGAATTTCCTGAATCAGAACAAGCTTTAAATTATTTAAATAATGAACATTATGAGTGATCAAATTAAAGATAAAAATGAACAGCAAATTCCTCTTGAACAAGCGCTAAAAGATGGTCGTTTAGCCGCTCAATTATCTGTTGAAGATATTGCATTAAGATTGAATTTGAAAAAAACAGTGATTCGAGATATCGAAGATAGCTTAGATACAGTGATAGCTGAGGCTGCTTATCCAAAAGTTTATTTACGTGGTTATTTAGTTAATTATAGTAAAGAGATTGGATTAGATGACCTTGAATCATTCCCTCAATATCAGCAATTATTGGGGCCAGAAAAGTCAGCTACAGGATTAAAAAATCCTCATATAATGACCTATGATGAAAAATCATATAATAAGTCGCTTATTATTCTTTTGTTGTTATTTGTCGCTATGGTTGTTGGTGTGACTGTATTTTGGAAAACATCTCCAGACAGTACTAAAGCAAGTGCTGGGTCTGCATCTAAAACCGATAATGTAGAGATGCGCTTGCCTGAAACAGCAAGTCAGGATGTTGAAACTTCGACATTAGATATTCAGCAACAAGCACAACCAGGCGTACAAATTGAAAAAAATAATGCGTTATCTAGTGCACAAACAACACAACAAAATGTTGATAATAACGGTCTAGAAGCGCTTTCTAGCACTTCTGAACAATCGGTTGAAATAACAGATAGTCCTGAAAAGACTGTTCTTACAGAACAAACATTAACGTTAAAATTCAAAGATGAGTGTTGGACTGAAATTTTTGATGCAACAGGAAAGCGTCTTGCGTTTGGGTTATACACAAAAGGTGAACAGTTAAAACTTGCAGGAACTCCACCATTTAACTTAAAATTAGGCAATCCAATTGCAGCTGATGTTTTTTATCAAGATAAATTGTATAAAAAATCATTCAGAGCAGGTCGAACTGCTAATTTTAAACTGCCAGAATAATTTAATATTAAAAGTGATTTGGCAATTTAATAGTCAAATCATTTTTAACTTTTAAGAGTAACTAATAATGAGTCATACCTCTTCGATTATACGCCGCGTATCTAAACAGATAATGGTGGGAAATGTTCCTGTTGGTGGAGGTGCACCAATCACGGTTCAGTCAATGACAAATACACTAACTACTGATGTTGCAGCAACCGTTGCACAAATCAAACGTTTAGAAGCGGTTGGTGCAGATATGGTGCGTGTTTCAGTGCCCACAATGAATGCTGCTGAAGCTTTTCGAGAAATAAAAAAACAATGTAACATACCCTTAATTGCCGATATTCATTTTGATTATCGCATTGCATTAAAAGTGGCGGAATATGGGGTAGATTGTTTACGTATCAATCCTGGTAATATTGGTAATGAGCAACGTATTCGTAGTGTTGTTGATTGTGCTCGTGATAACAATATCCCTATTCGAATTGGTGTGAATGGTGGTTCTTTAGAGACTGATATTCAGGAAAAATATGGAGAGCCAACCGCACAAGCGTTAGTTGATTCTGCCTTACGTCATGTGGATATTCTAGATCGTTTAAACTTTGATCAATTTAAAGTTAGTGTTAAAGCGTCTGATGCATTATTAGCAGTAGAATCATATCAACTACTTGCACAACAAATTGTGCAACCTTTACACCTAGGGATCACCGAAGCAGGTGGTTTACGTAGTGGCAGTGTTAAATCTGCCGTTGGTTTAGGCATGTTATTATCACAAGGTATTGGTGATACTTTACGTGTTTCATTAGCCGCAGACCCGGTTGAAGAGATAAAAGTGGGTTTCGATATTTTGAAATCATTGCGTATTCGTAGCCGAGGTATTAATTTTATTGCTTGCCCAACTTGTTCTCGTCAAGAATTTGATGTCATCGCGACAGTAAACGCATTAGAAGAACGATTAGAAGATGTGGTGATGCCGATGGATGTTTCTATTATTGGCTGTGTTGTAAATGGACCAGGTGAAGCATTGATTTCAGATATTGGTATTACAGGCGGTAAAAATAAAAGTGGTTTTTATGAAGATGGCACACGTCAGCGTGAACGTTTTGATAACAACAATGTTATTGATCAATTAGAAGCAAAAATACGCGCACGTATTAGCCGAAGTGATCAAAGCCAAATTATTATTAAAAGCTAAATAATTGAAAGTTGCTTATTTAGTGAACAAGAAATCATTTGTCGTTTTTGTAAAAGTCTTACTCTTTGTAGCAAAATAAATAAAAAGCCTAAATGTTTCTAATATTTGAGCTTTTTATTTGTGTTAAAGGCTGCAAAGCAGATCCGCATTGTTCCATCTGTCAGTAAACTTCCTTATAATAAGCGTCAATTTTATTAAAATACATTAAGTATGTATTTTATCCATCGACAGAATTCGGAAATCATTGTGGCAAAGAAGATACAAGCTATTCGTGGTATGAACGATACCCTTCCTGAACAAACTCCTGTTTGGCAAAAATTAGAGTCATTAATTAGACAAACCGTTAGTAGTTATGGTTATTCTGAAATTCGTATGCCAATTGTTGAAAGTACTCATCTTTTCAAACGTTCAATTGGCGAAGTGACTGATATCGTTGAAAAAGAGATGTACACCTTTGAAGATCGTAATGGTGATAGTTTAACCTTACGTCCTGAAGGTACTGCTTCTTGTGTGCGCGCAGGTAATGAACATGGTTTGTTATATAACCAAGAACGCAGAATGTGGTATATCGGTCCTATGTTTCGTCATGAACGCCCACAAAAAGGCCGTTACCGCCAATTCCACCAAGTAGGGATTGAAACTTTTGGTATTGCTAGTGCTGATATTGATGCAGAAGTCATTTTGTTATCTGCTCGTTTGTGGAAAGCGTTAGGCATTGAAGAGCATGTGGAGCTGCAGTTAAATTCATTAGGTAGTAATGAAGAACGTAATGCATATAAAGCTAAATTAGTTGAATTTTTACAACAACATGAAGACAAACTAGATGAAGATAGTAAACGTCGCATGTTAACTAATCCTTTACGTGTTTTAGATAGTAAAAATGAAGCTGTTCAAGCTATTTTAGTTGATGCGCCGAAACTATCTGATTATTTTGGTGACGAAACTGCTGAGCATTTTGCAAAGGTACAAGCGTATTTAGATGCTGCTGGTATTAAATACGTCATTAATGAAAAAATTGTACGTGGATTAGATTATTACAATCGCACCGTATTTGAGTGGGTAACATCAAGTCTGGGGGCTCAAGGTACTATTTGTGCTGGTGGTCGTTATGATGGTTTAGTTGAACAACTAGGCGGTAAAGCAACACCTGCAGTAGGTTTTGCAATGGGGCTTGAGCGTATTATTTTAATGCTTGAAACACTAGAGCTGAATGCTGATGTTAAACCTGATGTTGATATCTATAGTATTTTAGTCGGTGAAGGTACTGATGTTGCTGGATTTAAAGTGGCTGAACAGATCCGAGACCAGCTACCTGAATTAAAAATGATGCATCATTGTGGCGCTGGTAACTTTAAAAAGCAGATGAAACGTGCTGATAAAAGTGGTGCAAAAATAGCCTTGATAATAGGTGAAAGCGAACTTGAGAGTGGTTGTGTCACAATTAAAGACTTACACAGTAATTCTGAGCAACAAACCATTGCAATTGATAGCTTAATTAAGGTATTACCTACCTACTTTGCATAACAATATTCATTTAAAAATAGATTAAGTATAAGGAACACACGTGGTTGATATTATCGAAGGGTACGAAACAGAAGAGCAACAAGTTGACGCGATTAAAAGATGGTGGAACGATAATGGCACCATGCTGATCGTTGCTATTGTAGTAGGCTTCGCTGGTTTATGGGGATGGCGCTACTATGGAGAGTCTGTTGTGACCAGCCAAGAGCAAGCTTCAACAGCATTTGATGCAACTTTAGTTAAGTTTCAAGCAGACAGTGCAGTTAAAGGCGCTGCAGAGATGCAAGCATTTGTTGATGCTAACAAAGACAGTAATTATGCAACATTAGCTTCATTATTATTAGCTAAACAAGCCGTTGCAGAAAATGATTTTGCGTTAGCTAAAACACAGTTAGAAGCATTATTAAAAGCGAATACATATGAACCTTTAATGCCTGTTATTCAACTACGCCTAGCACGTGTTGAAGCTCAACTAGGTGAATTTGATTCTGCTATTGCTTTATTAGATAAAATTAGCGCAGAAGGTTTTTTAGTGAAATCGAATCAAACTAAAGGTGCTATTTACCTTCAAAAGGGTGATCTTGAGTCTGCTCGTGGTGCATTTCAAGCTGCAGTTGATGCAAGCAAAGGACGTGTCGACCCAATTTTACAATTACAGCTAAATGATTTAGCTGTTGCTAAAGCAGAGGTTGCGGCGGCTCCTAAGTTAGACGCTGCGCAATAAACTGAGAAGAAAGATGATTAAATGGGTTAAAAAATTAACCATCATCACAACAACCACTTTAGTTTTAAGTGGTTGTTCGCTTTTTAGTGGCGAAGAAGATGTGGTTAAAATGGCAGACTTACCTGAGTTCGAAGCCACTTATGAGCCTCAAATTGCATGGACTAATAGTATTGGTGATGGTGTTGGGGATTATTATTCTCAACTAAAACCTGCTGTTGATAGTGATGCGGTATATGTTGCCGAACGTGATGGGAAAGTAAAAGCATTCTCAGTTGAAGGTGGCAGTCGTTTATGGACTACTGATTTAAATGATGATGATGTAAATATATTGAATACTTCTGCTCGTGTATCGGGTGGTGTAGGTTTAGGTGTTGGTGCAATATATATTGGCACTGAAAATGCGCAAGTTTTTGCATTAGATACAGAAACAGGTGAGATTAAATGGATGAGTTTAGTCTCAGGTGAAGTGATTGCTCAGCCTATTTATGATGCTGGACTTGTTGTCGTTCATACTTCTCGCGGTGATTTAATTGCATTAGATAGTGAAACGGGTGATGAAGTTTGGAATTTAGCCCATGCTCAACCTAAGTTAACACTTCGAGGCAGTTCTACACCAAGTATTTCACAGGGCGGCGTGATTTATGGTCGTTCAGATGGTTATGTGACAGCTGCACTGCTTAAAAATGGTCAACCTTTATGGCAACTTCCAGTTGCTAGACCTTATGGTGCAACAGAACTAGAACGCTTGGTTGACGTCGATATGGATCCCATCATAGTGAATGGCACTATTTATGCGTTAGCGTATAACGGTAACCTTGTTGCGATCGATTTATTAAAAGGTGTGGAACTTTGGTCTCGTAAATATTCTGGTTTTAAAAATATGGCCGTAGCCGGACTAGATATTTTCTTAACTGATTATCGAGGCTACGTTTATGCCGTTAACCGTAGTGATGGTAAACAACGTTGGGTGAATAAAGAGCTTTCATATCGTAATGTGTCGGGGGTTGCTATTGCCAACCAATTTATAGTGGTTGGTGATGAAGAAGGGTATTTACATTGGATTGATAGAGAAACGGGTGACTTTGTTGCACAACAAGATATTGATTCTGATGGTCTTTATATTGAGCCTGTTGTTACTGCTACACATCTATATTTACAAACACGTAGTGGTAAATTAGTTGCCATTGAAAAACCAATCTTAAATGTAGAATAATTTAATTCATTTTTACGTTATACTGTAGCCCCTTGCTGTGCACGGGGCTTTTTTAGTTTTATAGGATTCCAATATGTTACCAGTCATCGCTTTAGTAGGTCGCCCGAATGTAGGTAAATCTACGCTTTTTAATCGTTTAACACGCACCCGAGATGCGTTAGTAGCCGATTTCCCCGGTTTAACGCGTGACCGTAAGTATGGTCAAGCTAAAGTTGAAGAACTTGAATTTATCGTCATTGATACCGGAGGTATTCAAGGTGATGAAGAAGGAATTGATGCTTTAATGGCTGAGCAGTCATTAATTGCCATTGAAGAAGCTGATGCAGTTTTATTTCTTGTGGATGCGCGTGCAGGTTTAACGGTTGCAGACGAAGCTATTGCTTCTCATCTACGCAAACAAAATAAAAAAGTCATGGTTGTTGCAAATAAAACAGATGGTATTGATGCTGACTCTATGTGTGGTGAGTTTTATGCCTTAGCATTAGGTGAAGTTTACCATATTGCTGCTGCACACGGTAAAGGTGTGCGTCAGATGATTGATGCAGCTTTAGAAGAATTCCAAGAAGAAAACCCTGTTTCAGACGAAGTTGATGAATATGAATTTGCACTGGAATACGACGACGAAGATGAAGATAAAATTGCTAAAGAGCAAGAGCGTTTAGCAGCTTTACCAATCAAATTAGCTCTGATTGGTCGACCGAATGTAGGTAAATCTACGCTAACAAATCGAATTTTAGGTGAAGAGCGTGTATTAGTATTTGATATGCCAGGTACTACTCGTGACAGTGTTTATATTCCTATGGAGCGCGACGGTCGTGAATATATCTTAATTGATACCGCTGGTGTTCGTAAGCGTAAAAAAGTGAATGAAACAGTGGAAAAATTTTCTGTTATTAAAACATTAAAAGCCATTGAAGATTCAAATGTTGTATTGTTGATCATTGATGCTCGTGATGGCATTTCAGATCAAGATTTAAGCTTATTAGGTTATACCCTAAACTCTGGCCGCTCGTTAGTGATTGCGGTTAATAAATGGGATGGTATGACAGAGTATGATAAAGAGCGTGTTAAAACAGAATTAGATCGCCGTTTAGGCTTTATTGATTTTGCCAAAATTCACTTTATTTCTGCATTACATGGTACCGGCGTTGGACATTTATTTGAGTCAGTTGAAGAAGCTTATATGTCTTCAACTAAACGTATCTCTACGGCTATGCTGACGCGTATTATGGGTATGGCTACCGATGATCATGAGCCTCCAATGGTTGGCGCTCGTCGTGTTAAATTACGTTATGCTCATGCAGGTGGCTATAATCCACCATTGATTGTTATCCACGGTAATCAAGTGAAGAAACTAGCAGACTCGTATAAACGTTATCTAATGAATTACTTCCGCCGTACATTAGGCATTATGGGAACACCTATTCGTATAGAATTTAGAGAGGGATCTAATCCATTCGAAGGGCGTCGTAATAAATTAACACCACATCAAATGTATAAGCGTCAACGTATGATGCGTTACCATAAAAAGTAATAAGTTATTTTGTTTTCATAAGCAACGAATATAAAAATGACAAACGAAAAAGGAGTGAATTATCACTCCTTTTTTATATCTTGAATTTGAGGTTATGCCATTACACCCATAGTCGTAATAGTAATAACAATCAAAGTAAATAGCTAATCTATTTCACTGGCTAAAAACAACTCACTTTTTCGTTATAAATTTCGTAAAGGAAACAACCATTTACGCCTCGAATTGAATTGTTTTTTCTGTATACAAGTGACTTAGTCTTATTTATTTACAGCCTTTGAAGGTTTAGGTGGAATGATCTCAAATACTCTGATCACCTGTTTAACACCATCGATATTACGCGTAATATTTGTTGCATAATTAGACATCTCTTGAGTGACTTGCCCAATTAAAAAGACTTCTGAATTTTCAGTAACTACTTTAATTTTTAGTGGATTCACTTTGTCATGGCTAGTTAATTGGGTTTTTACTTTAGTCGTTAACCAGCTATCTTTAGTCTGTTGCAGTACGCCAATAGGAGATCCAATGCGTAATTGGTTATAAACACCTTTTGTTTCTTTTAATTGACTTAATGCATTTTCAATTTTATTGCTCGTTGCTTGATCATTAACCTGACCAATCAATAAAATATAACCATTATTTGTCACAATATTAATGCGTATATTTTTATTGTTGTAGCTATCTAAAGCGACAACAGTATCAATAGCCTTAACCGATAAATTATCATCATGAACTTGCTGCGATACGCTACGTTCATCACTGCTGACCGTCACAGCTGCACCTGCTGCCACAATCAAACCACTTGCACAGCCTTGTAATAATAAACTTAATAAAAGAGGTAAAATAATACGTGTTGCTTTCATAACTTTCCTAATACTGTGGGAATAACTGTTGGTCTATCAAATCGCTTAAACAGTTCACGACCAACAGGTGAATTTCTTCAATACGAGCACCTTTATCACTTGGTGCTCGTATTTCTATGTCATCAGTTCCTAATAAGCCTGCAATTTCACCACCATCAACACCCGTCATTGCAATAATCTGTAGGTTCTTACTTAACGCTGTTTCAACGGCTTTCACCATATTGCGGCTATTACCACCATGACTGATAGTGACTAACACATCACCCGGCTGTGCTAGTGCTGATATTTGTCGAGCATATATCTGATCAAAGTGGCTATCACTTGCAATAGCTGAGACTAATGATGAATCAGAGGTAATAGCGATAGCAGGCAGTGCAGGGCGCTCTGTTTCATATTTATTGAGCAAATGAGAAGCAAAAATTTGTGCGAGTCCTGCGGCACCACCATTGCCACAAATTAATAATTTATGTCCATTAATCAGGCAATCTTTTAATAATGTTGCTGCTGCTTCAATTTGTTCAGGTAAAGCTTCTGCTGCGACAATTTTAGTTTGAATACTTTCTGCAAAGTGTGCTTGAATTTTTTCGTTAATCATCTTAATTATTACTCTTGAAAGGCATCTTGTATCCATTGCGGTTGAGTTGTTTGCTCACTGATAGCAACCACATCAAAACGACAATAGGGTTCATTATCAAGCTGTGATAAATAATGTTTTGCTGTTTTAATTAATTTATGTTGTTTTTGCAGTGTGACGGAAGCTGTTGCACCGCCATAGTCTTGATTTTTCCGATAGCGTACTTCAATAAAAACTAATGTATCTTGATCTGACATAATTAAATCAATTTCACCAAATCGACAATAGAAATTTTGACACACGAGTGACAAGCCTTGTTGCTTTAAAAATGCTAAGGCTTGTTGCTCGTATTTAACACCTCGAGAATTACTGGCTTGAAGTAGGCGCGGTAACTTCAACTAAACTACCTTCTTTGTACTGTGCCCAATCTAACTTACTGTTTAAACTATTACTTTTATCTAGGGTTAATTCACCTACTAATCCTTGGTAATGGTAACCATCAATCATTTGTAATTGTTTTAATTGCTCTATTAAATTGTAACTATCGTAACCTAATGCGAATAAACGCAAAGTACGGAAGCGTTGTTTAGGCCAAATCGCTTGAATTTGTTGATTTATCTGTCCTTTATCATTCATTAAAAAAGCGATGTCAGAGAAGGTTAAACCTGTTAGTTCTTTGTTTTGAGTTTGTGTTAAATCAGCATCATGGCTACGTGAACTTGCATATAGCGGAATTGATTTTGCAAATGGACTGATTGTTACAGCAAGAAAAGGTTTTAATAAAATTAACTCACTGCGTCGACCTACTATATAGATGGCATCTACATCACGTCTGCTTCTTACTTCTGTTTCAAGAGAACTAGATACGATTGCTTTCATCTGATTAATACGTTGTTGGCTTTCATCTGTTTGCATTGCATCTGCGGTGAATTTAGCAAATTGTGATTTCGCTGAAAATAAATGTGTTTCAGCAGGGTAGCTTTCTATTGTTTCATCTGATTTTTCTTGTTGCTCTTGATTAAGTACTTGCCAACGATCTTCAAATGCTTTTGCTACTCGACGTCCAAAATCAGATTTAGGCGCTAGGATAAGTGGTTTTTTATGTTGATTTTGGAAAATAATATCAGCGGCTTGTTCTGCTTCATTTTCTGGTGAAAGTGGAAAAGCATAATGTAATGATGAACCTTGTTTATTATCTTCATTTGCTAATTCAGACGTTGGGAAAGCATTTAATGCTAAAACCGGAATATCTTCTACTAAAGGTAAAAATGCTTCTAAATTTGGTTTTAACAAAGGCCCAAGAATAAAATCAATATTCTGAGCATACATTTGATCTGCAATCTCTTGCATGGTCATTTTTTGAGTATCAAAGAACAATAAACTTGGTGGTGCTAATTCAGTGTCTACATTTTCATTAATGGCTATATCACCTGAACCTTGAGACCCAGTTTTACCTTTATTACTTCCATTCGCTATGGCGAGTTGCTCGTTATGCTCTTTTAATTTTGCCTCTTCTATTTTTAGCTGTTGTTTTAAAGCGACTTGATTATAAAACGCATGGCTAATACCATATTGTAATGCTTGTGCTGGTTTTTGGAATCGCCCTGATAAAGGTAATAAAACCGCTACTTTGGCTGGTTGATATGGACTTGCCTCTGGAATATTACGTAAAGGCGTTGGCATAAATTCAAGAACAGGATGAGTTGGGTATGTTTCTTCCCATATTTCTAATGCGCGCAGTAAACGGTTTGTGCGTAATCGGTCTCGTTGATAAAGAGCTGCTAATGAATACCAACCTTGTACAAAAATCTCATTTTTACTTAATGCAGGTTTAGACTCTTTGTCTGTTTCCGTATTCATTTCAGCTTCTATTTTCGCTAATTCTTCAGCTAAAGCTGCATCACTGCTAGCGCCCTTTTTGTTTGTTTTATTATCACTCTGTTGCTGACTTGCTTTTGTATCAGTGCTTAGTTTTTTCTTTTCAAATTGATTTAACACGGCAGGATCTAACATGATCAATTGATTGAATAACATGTCATTATATTTTTGTTTATCGACATCATCCGTTAATAACGGCGTTAATTTTAATAAAGTATCTGAAGCTTCTTGATATTGTTTATTACGTATTTGTAATTGTGCTTTTAGCTTTAAATAATGAATATTCGCTGGCATAGACAATAAACGTGCATCAACATTTTTAAGTGACTTCATTGCTTCTACTAATTTATTTTGTGCGTATTGATTATCTGCAATTAGTAGGAATAAATTATTTTTCTGTTGTGCAGTCAGTACTTTTTTCTGTAAATGTTCAATTACAGAATCAGCTAACACGAATTTTTTTTCTTTCGTTAATGCTTGTACAGCAGCTAATTGCCAATCACTATTTTCTTTTTCATCAACTAGATCAGCTTCTTTTAATAGATATTCTGCATTTTCAGAAAATTGACTAAAAAGTACTGGTGGTGTTTTTGCTTTACCGCCAAGACCAGAACAAGCAGAAAGAAGAAGCAAAAGGCTAACCGCAATAAAGGGAAGGTGTAAGGTACGTTTAGATAAGATTGCAGTGTTCAAATTTTTGTCCTTTTTAATCAAGCTAATTCGATATCAGTTTTCAGATAGGTATCAAGATGTCTATAGTGTAATATTGACGACATAGTTAAACAATCCTTAACACTTTATTAGAGCGTATTATGTCTGAAAATGATCAATTAAATAACGAAGTAAGTGCAAAATTGTACATTGTCGCCACTCCTTTGGGCAATATTAGTGATATTACTTACCGTGCTGTTGAAATATTAAAAGGGGTTGATTTAATTGCTGCAGAAGATACACGTCACAGCGGTAAATTATTAAGCTATTATCAAATCAGCAAACCCACTTTCCCGTTGCATGATCATAATGAACGTCAACGCGGTAATGTTTTAATTGAAAAAATTAAAGCAGGGCAATCCGTTGCACTCATTTCAGATGCCGGCACACCATTAATTAGTGATCCTGGTTATCATTTAGTAAATGAATGTCGCGAAGCGGGAGTTGATGTAGTGCCTGTCCCGGGAGCTTGTGCTGCAATTACTGCCTTGTCTGCTGCAGGGTTACCTTCAGATAGATTCTCATTTGAAGGTTTTTTACCAGTAAAAGAAAAAGCAAAAACAGAAAAGCTGACAACGTTAGCTGAAGAAACACAAACCATGATTTTTTATGAATCTCCACGTCGTATTCAAGATACTGTTAAACACATTATCAATATCATGGGAGCAGAACGTAAATTAGTTATTGCGCGTGAATTAACCAAGATGTTTGAATCTTATTATGTTTTACCTGCAGGTGAAATGCTTGATTGGTTAACACAAGATAGCAATCATTGTCGTGGAGAATTTGTATTGATGGTGGCAGGGGCAAGCAAAGAGCAAGATGCCTTGTCTGTTGAAGCGATTAAAACACTGACTTTATTAAAAAAAGAGTTACCGCTTAAAAAGGCAGCAGCAATAACTGCTGAAATTCATCATTTGAAGAAAAATGACTTATATAAGTGGGGATTAGAGAACTTATAACACTTGTGATCTGTATCCGCTTTGCCGTATAATCCGCCGCGGAGTTGGCTAGATCGTCGCCGCTTTTATTATTTCGGTTTACCGTCATATTTAAAAGGGGAGGAAAGTCCGGGCTTCAAAGGGCAGGGTGCCAGGTAACGCCTGGGTAGCGCGAGCTAACGACAAGTGCAGCAGAGAGGAGACCGCCTGCTAATTTATTAGTAGGTAAGGGTGAAAGGGTGCGGTAAGAGCGCACCGGCTAATGGGTAATCATTAGTGCAAGGTAAACTCCACCCGAAGCAAAACCAAATAGGCTTCCTGAGGCATGGCCCATGCTGGAAGCGGGTAGGTTGCTTGAGCCTGTGAGTGATTGCAGGCCTAGACGAATGACGATTCACGACAGAACCCGGCTTATCGGCCAACTCCAACCATTATAAGAAACGCTATCTAAGTAATTAGGTAGCGTTTTTTTACATCTAAAATTTAAATTTCTTGGTGATTGCAGGGTATTTACCGACGTATGCGAATGACGGTACATGACAGGCCTCGGGCTTATCGGCTAACTCCAACCATTCTAGTCTCTTTTTATTTTATATAAACAGGGGTTTTTTCGTTTTAGAGTGTTGTATTTTCTACTTTTCTTGCTCTTCTTTTATCACTTCAATCGTTGGCAATAAATGTAATTTATCGTGTATCGCGTGATGAATAAAAGTCAACTTGGTGCGAACGGCTTGAGTTAATAGAAACGGGTAAGCATCAGGCAATCCCATACTTCTATTTAACGAATTGAGCATTACGGAGAAATCTACCCAGGTATCCAAAATACTTGTAATGTCGGTCTGCCTTCTAAAATAGCGTGTATCTTGAGGTAAGTTTAAGTCATTAACTTCTTCAGTTGTTTCTTCAACGCTAGTTGTTGATCCTGTCATTGAAAAATTTTGTGCTGTTTCTAGTGTGTCGATGATATGCATGTAATGCGCCCATGTTTCAGCCCAATCTTCATAAGGATGCATGGTCGCGTATTGGCTTATAAAAGTGCCTCGCCAATTATTAGGAGCACCATGCTCATAATGATGTTCAAGCGCTTCTTGGTAATCTAGTTCATCATCACCAAAGTATTGTTTACATAAAGCCCATTTTTCTGGCGATGGCACAATCAGTTGGTCAAAATAATAGTGCCCTAATTCATGGCGAAAGTGACCCAATAATGTTCTGTATCGTTCACCCATTGCACTCTTTGTTTGAGAGCGGGCTACATCGTCTGCTTCAGCTAGGTTGATGGTGATATGACCACAATCATGTCCCGTAAACACCATTTCTTGTCCTTCTATTGGACTCGCAAAGTGATCTTTAACATTTCGGTCGGTAATAAAGTCAAAACTTAAACCTGTTTCTGGATTTTCAGTAATAGTTTGCAACGGGACTTTTAATGATTTGAGTGTATAAAGTGCACGACGTTTTGCCGTTTCCATTTTCTTCCATAAAGGAATATGTTCTGCAATACTGAGGTCTGGTATTGTTTCATTAAAACGACAAGCAAAACATAGTATTTCGTTATTATCAGGATCGGCTACCAATGTGCTGATATTCACCATGCCATTACAAGCATTGAACTGTTCATTATTATCACATTTTTTGTAATGTACATCAGGTTGCTTTGCTTTAAAAAATAGACCTGTTGTCGTATTAAATTGATAAGGTTCTACGTGATTGAAATTATCATCAATACCTACTGTTGTATCGCAACGTAGACAACGATTACTTTCAAAAAATAAAATAGGTTTGTCTTCACAAGTACACTGGAACGTTTTCATTGTTAATACCAACCATATACGCTTAAGGTTATTAACCCTTTTTCTACTGATGATAGAAAGGGTTATATTATCGGGTTAGAGTTGTTTTATTAGCTTTGCTTTAATAGTTCTGTTTTCTTCGCATTAAATTCATTTTCAGTCAATACCCCTAAGTCACGCAACTCTGCTAGTTTTTTGATGATCTCTATCATTTGATTCGCTGATTCATATTGTGTGTTATTAATGTCACTTGTCGGCTCTGGCATTTGTTGTGGTGCTGTCGTTGCTGCTTGTGTTACGTAGGGCTGTTGAACTGTATCTGCAAAATTAGTCTGTGCTTGAGGTTGACCTGATACTAATGGCAAACTGTTTACATTAATCGTTCCCCATTGGCTACTAAACGTCAGGGAATCATTGCCTCCTTGCTGTTGGCTAACACCACCAATATTGTGATCTAATGTATCATAAACTAATACTTGCCCATTTAATTCAACGGCTAATCGCTGAGGAAAAACTGCATAACGTATATTGTTTTGTGCTCCGCTACTAAAAGGGCTACCTAAATCCATTGGCCACCATTGATTACTGCCAGGCGTACCTGCTTCGACAGCTGGAAATATTTGATTGTTGGTTAAGATATTAGCGAGTTCATTACACAGATTATCAACTGTGTTTTTTAAATTGCTATTAAACATATCACCAACCATTGTCATTCCACCTTGCATCCATTGGCCTGAACCACCTAATTCAGGGCAATTGAATTGCGCCATTGAACAACCGCCATTATTAACTGCAACTAACATGTGAACGACTGCATCGTGACTTAAGCCATAACGTGACACTATATTGTTAACTAAATTTTCACCGGTATTTGTTAGCTTTTGCATAAGGAAATATCCTATTAAATTGAGTAGGCTGTTAAGGCCTTAGAAGCGGATTAATTAATACGCTTTGTGACTATTTAAAAGACTTTATTAAGAAATACAAAGACGTTTTAAATACTATGCCATGATGACCGGTTTTATGTACAGTAAGCGGTTAAAATATGTGCGTATGATAGCATTGTTCATCTGCTTAATCGCCGTTTTATTGTGAACTATTTTTTATTTTTTTTGGTTTGTTATTTATATTCAATAAAGCAATGATTAAATTGCAAGAATTGCTATAACGTTTGCTTTTCATACGGATTTTAGTGCTATTGTAGTGCGTTCTTTGCACCATTCAGGACGAGGTTTAAGTTTTCATTATTGCCTATCCTAGTGAAAAGGCTTTTAAATAGGCTATTTAAGCAATTTAGCAGGACAAAATATCTATTTTATTTAAATGGAATAAATATTGCAGTGCAATAAAGACAATATAAATTGTATGCTCATGTTATTTATATAGCTGTATATCATTAAAGGGGAATTAGTCGATGACAATTACTGTTGGTATTTCACACCATACCGAATATAAATATGACCGTTCTGTGAATATGGGGCCGCATATATTTCGTTTACGTCCTGCTCCTCATAGTCGTACTAAAATTAAAAGTTATTCTTTAAAAATAACACCAGAAGACCATTACATTAATTGGCAACAAGACCCGTTTGGTAATTACCAAGCTCGAGTCGTGTTTAATGAGCCAACAACTGAGTTTAGCTTTACTGTTGATTTAGTGGCTGAAATGACGGTTATTAATCCCTTTGATTTCTTTTTAGAAGAGTATGCGGAAGAGTTCCCTTTTGTTTATGACAAAATATCAAAAGCTGAATTGGCGCCTTATTTAAAGAAACGTAAAGCCAGTCCCAAATTATTAGAGTTAATCGCTTCTTTAATACCTAAGGAGCCTATTCGTAGTGTTGATTTTCTAGTTGCTGTTAACCAAGCTATTTATGAACTTGTTGGTTATGGCATCCGTTTAGAACCGGGTGTACAAACACCTAATGAAACGCTTTCTAAAAAGACCGGATCATGTCGTGATTCAGCTTGGTTATTAGTACAGTTATTCCGTCATTTAGGCTTAGCTTCTCGCTTTGTTTCTGGCTATTTAGTGCAGTTAACTTCCGATCAAAAATCATTAGATGGCCCAAGTGGTCCAGAAGAAGATTTTACTGATTTACATGCTTGGACTGAAGTGTATATCCCTGGTGCTGGTTGGATTGGATTGGATCCAACTTCTGGATTATTTGCTGGCGAAGGGCATATCCCATTAGCTTGTACACCTGAGCCAAGCTCTGCTGCACCGGTAACGGGCGGCATAGATGATTGTGAATCTGAATTTAGTTTTTATAACAAAGTAACACGCGTGCATGAAGATCCTCGTGTAACTAAACCTTATTCTGAAGCACAGTGGTCTGCCATTAATCGTTTAGGCCAAAAGGTCGATAACCTTTATGATGAAGAGGGTATTCATTTAACCATGGGCGGGGAGCCAACTTTCATCTCTATTGATGACATGGAACACCCTCAATGGAATACTGAAGCGGATGGCGAAGAAAAAAGAGTATTAGCCCACCACCTATTTTTAGAAATGAATAAAGTCTTTACTAAAGGTGGTTTTACCCACTATGGACAAGGTAAATGGTATCCAGGTGAACCTTTACCTCGTTGGCAATACGGTTGTTATTGGCGTAAAGATGGCGTGGCGCTCTGGAAAGATTCCAGCTTATTAGCCGATCCCAATAAAGACTATAAATTAGATCATACCGACACAAAGAAATTTGCAGAAAAATTAAGCGACGCATTAGGGTTAGGTAAAACTGCCTTGACTACAGCTTATGAAGATATTCTCTATCATCTATGGCAAGAAGCGTCTTTGCCAAAAGAAGTTGGTCCCAAACAACCTGAACTATTAGATGCTATGAGCCGAAAAGGTTTCTTGGCTAAAATGGAAAAAGGCATAGAAAAACCAATTGGTTATGTGCTGCCTTTACAGTGGAATGACAGTAAACATTGCTGGCAGTCTTGTATTTGGGAGTTTAAACGTGGTCACTGTTTCTTATTACCCGGAGAATCTCCGTTAGGTTATCGCTTACCGTTAGACAGTTTGCAATGGTCAGATAATATTATCGACCGCGACCCTTTTGATATTCCTGATAGTTTTGCTAAAACCAAGAAAACGAAAAAAGGGATTATTGGTAAAGAGATGATTAAAACCGCGCTGGCGCTTGAAGTCAGAGGCGGACGTTTGTATATTTTTATGCCACCAACAAGTCATTTTGAACATTATTTAGCGATTTTAACGGAAGTTGAAAAGGTCGCTAAAGCATTATCAATCCCTGTCGTTATTGAAGGATATACTCCCCCTAAAGATAGCCGTGTTGATAAATATGCAGTGACACCTGATCCGGGTGTTATTGAAGTGAACATTCATCCGTCTAAATCGTGGGAGCAATTAGTTGAACGAACCACAACCTTATATGGTTTAGCTAAACAGTCACGTTTAGGCACTGATAAGTTTATGGCTGATGGTCGTCATACGGGGACCGGGGGGGGGAACCATGTAACCTTAGGTGGTGAAACGCCTGATCAAAGTCCATTTTTACGCCGACCTGATATCTTAAGAAGTTTCATTACTTATTGGCAGCATCATCCGGGATTATCTTACCTATTTTCTGGTTTGTTTATTGGCCCAACGAGTCAAGCGCCACGAGTAGATGAAGCCCGTGATGAAATATTGTATGAGTTGGAAATTGCCTTCTCACACATGCCTGAAGGCGAAGTACCTGAACCTTGGTTAGTGGATAGGTTATTACGTAATTTATTGGTGGATTTAACGGGTAATACACACAGAGCCGAGTTCTGTATTGATAAATTATACTCACCAGATTCTGCGACTGGGCGTTTAGGTATTGTGGAATTTAGGGGATTTGAAATGCCTCCTCATGAACAAATGAGTTTGGTACAAATGCTATTATTGCGTACTTTACTTGCTTGGTTCTGGAAAAAACCTTATCACAAACCACTAGTACGTTGGGGCACAGAATTACATGATAAATTCTTACTACCACAATATGTTGAAAATGATTTAGCAGAAGTGACCCGTGATTTACAGCAAGCAGGCTTTGGCTTTCAATTAAGTTGGTTAAATCCTTTCTTTGAATTTAGATTCCCTGTTTGTGGTACACGTGAACTTGATAATGTAACGTTAGAGTTAAGGACTGCTATTGAGCCTTGGCATGTATTAGGTGAAGAAGCGACAGGGTCTGGTACAGCACGTTATGTTGATTCATCATTAGAAAGGGTACAGATAAAAGTACAAGGCACTATGAGTGATCGTTATATAGTGACTTGTAATGGTCGTCGAGTTCCGTTGAAAGCAGTTAAAGGTAAAGCAAAAGATGAAATGGTTGCAGGTATTCGTTATCGAGCATGGCAACCTCCAACAGCATTACATCCAACCATTGGCGTACATGCTCCGTTGACTTTTGATTTGATTGATACGTGGGAAGGCCGTTCATTAGGTGGTTTTGTTTATCATGTAAGTCATGCTGGTGGACGTAACCCTGAAACATTACCGGTGAATGCTTTTGAAGCAGAAGGACGACGAGTTGCACGTTTTTGGGAGTATGGCCATACACCATCGTTATTGAGCTCGGATGAGCCAAGTTGGGTACCGTCTGCTGTGACACATAGCTTTAAAAATGCTGGTGCAGTTAGTGAGTTTGTCGCTCCTGAAGAGGAAAGCACTAATCAAGATTATCCAAATACCTTGGATTTACGTCGACAACCAGCCTTTAAATAAGCATTAATAATTGTATCATTTCACTTTAAAATTAATTAAAGTGGAATGATCAATTCTTTCCAATCCGTACTATATAATGACAATTATTTACTCAACATTTTTCTTAAATATGGAGTGCGATCAGCTTGTATATTAACAATACGACTATGCCTGAATGGTTATCCTTATATCTTGATAAATCACATCAACATGATGAGTTAGTTAACCATAGTGGTGTTAACCTAGAGCATTGGAATATTTTATTTAAAAGCCTATCTTCCTTGACCGCAGAAGATGTAAATAGCCGCGCTATTGAAATCAGTCAATTATTACAAAATGGCAACATCAAGCATGAACGTAATCAACAGTGGCAATTTGATCCATTACCTTTCATGTTCTCTAAAGATGATTGGAGTTCAATTGAAGCTGGTGTAAAACAAAGAACAATATTGTTAAATAAAATTCAGGAAGATCTTTACGGTGACCAGCAATTATTGATTGATGGTTCGATCCCAGCACAACAACTATTCCAAGATAAAAATTACCTCAGAGAAGGTTTTAGCTTACCAAGTAATGAACTAAAGTTATTTTTTAGTGCCGTTGATATCTATCGAACACCCACAGGTGAATTCAAGGTGTTAGAAGATCATTGTCAGTGTCCACTGGGACTTGGTTTGTTATTGAAAAGTCGTATTATTGCTCGCCGCGTGATGGCTGAAGAGTTTGCTGAATGCCATGTACAGCAGATTAAAAATTTTTTAAACTCATTCCAAGAAACCATTAATGAATATACGCGTTACATGGATGATCCCCGAATTGTTATTCTCACCCAAGGTATAGACGATCCTAATTTTAATGAGCATGCTTTTCTCTCAACTTACTTTGGTTATACGCTAGTACAAAGTGCAGACTTAACGGTTAGGAATGGGGAGGTATGTTTAAAATCGTTACAAGGCTTAGGTAAGATAAACGTAATTCTTCGTTGGTTACCAGATCGTTGTATCGATTCATTAGAGCAAACTGAATATTCATTACATGGTATTCCTGGTTTATTACAAGCGGTACGGGAAAATTCGGTTAAAGTATTAAATCCCTTTGGTAGTGGGGTCTTATCATCGTTAGCAGTGCAGCGTAATTTAGCCTTTTTATCAGAAAAGCTACTTCAGGAACCACTGTTATTAGGGCAATCGACTTATTATGAAAGCACAGAAGTTACGCCGCTAGACTGGCCTTTACTTGAACTAAGAAGTTATCAAGATCCCACATTTAAATTGGATGGGAGTGATGATGCTAAAGCGATCAAGTTAGCAATTGATAAACAGCCTGAAGACTATTATTTTCAAGACAGACCCACTTTAAGCACCGCTCCATTTTGGAGTGGTGGCCAATTAATTTCAAAACAGGTAGTTTTTCGATGCTACGCATTAACGACAGAACATGGCGTAGAAGTATTGCCTTCCGCATTCTGTTTTTCTAATGATATTAGCCATTATTCTAAAGTTTCTGGTTGGATAAAAGATACTTGGATTAACACCAATGCCGTAGATGATATTGTTGAACCCATTGCGCCTATTCCAGTACGTAAAAGAATGGATGTAACCTTATTAGAAGGTGTTATTTCTAGCCGTACAGCGGAACACTTGTTTTGGTTAGGGCGTTATTTAGAACGATGTGAAAGTACCGTACGCATTTTACGTGTTTTTATTGATCGTTACACCGAACTGTCTGTTTACTCAGATGTAATGCGACAAACTATCATCACACGATTATTTACCGCAATTCGTTCACAACAAATTGTTTATCCGTATATTGAGCAAGAATTCGTTTTACAAGAATGTACGCTTGCACAAGCAAAAGAGATGGCGTTTCAGTTATTAGCCGATGAGCAATGTGCTGGTAGCATTATTAATAGTTTGAAATACTTATCTAATGCGGCTGCGCAAATTCAAGAATTATTGTCTTACGATAGTCGCCGTATTATTGATGATATTAACGAGCAAATTGATGCATTAAAAGCATGCACAGTGAATAGACCATCACGTGCTTTGCAAGCGAGCATAGATAAAGTGATTGGCTCTATTATGGCATTTAATGGTTCAATCACGGATTGTATGCCGAATAGTAATGGTTGGTTCCTTTTAGAGATGGGGCATCGTGTAGAGCGTAGTTTGCAAATCATTTCTTTAAGTCCTGCTTTATTGAGCGATGAGTTAGAAGAATCAGCTGAAATAGGGTTATTGGAATCTATCTTAACGTCTCAAGTTAGCTTGGTAACACATAAACGCCGTTATAGAATGCACCAAAGTATCGGGACGGGGCTTGAACTCTTATTGTTAGATGCGGAATATCCTCGTTCACTCTTATATCAACTAGAGCAAATTAGTTTATTGTGTCAACATTTACCGACTAAACGACGCCCAGGTGTAATTGCTGCACATGAAAAGGCTATTTTACTCTCTAAAACAACTTGTTACGTTACTGAGAAAGATTATCTTCAAAAAAGCACTGATGGCAAGCGTGTGCAATTAATTGAATTCAATCACCATATTCGTAGTAATCTTGATACTTTTTGTGATGTATTATTACTACAATATTTTTCTCATACACAAACGGCTAATAAATTGAATTGGACCAATATTGAGCAAGCTCAATCGTGAAATATAAAATAAAACATTCAACTACTTATCGGTATGCAGATTTTGTCAGCTTGTGTCAGAATCAGGCGCGCCTAACACCAAAATCTAATCGTTTACAAATATGTCATAACAGTCATATTGAGATTTTGCCACCGACGACTTATTTACAAGAATATACTGATTATTTTAATAATAAGGTAACGGTCTTTGAAATTGCTAAACAGCATAAAAAGCTCACCGTGACTATGGTCAGTGAAGTGGAACTGTTCGCACCTCAAAGCCTTGATTTAAGTATCATTGATATGCCATGGGAAACCGTCCGAGATTTATTAACGGTAGCCAATACTCCCACCTTATTAAAAGTCTCTGAGTTTGTATTACCTTCGCAATTTACTCCTTTAGAAGCAGGCATTAAAGAGTATGCGCTGACGTCATTTACACCGGGATTAAATTTAATTGAAGCCTGTACTGACTTAATGGCACGAATATTTCATGAGTTTCACTATGATCCTGGTTTTACTACGATTAGCACACCTTTAAGTGTCGTTTTTGCACAAAAAAGGGGCGTTTGCCAAGATTTTGCACACTTTGCGTTAGCTTGTTTAAGAAGCATCGGCTTAGCGGGAAGATATATCAGTGGATATATTGAAACGCTTCCACCAGAAGGTGAAGAAAAGCTAGAAGGAGCGGATGCTACACACGCATGGTTTGCGATTTTTGTTCCTAATTATGGTTGGGTTGATTTTGACCCAACGAACAATGTATTACCGACTAATCAACATATTACTTTGGCAGTTGGACGTGATTTTTCTGATGTCACTCCACTGAAAGGAGTTGTGTTTGGTGGTGGATCACAATTATTAGATGTAGCAGTAGATATGATTCGATTAGAGTAGCTTTATGACAACATATTAAATTATGAGTTAATACGAAGGCGGTAAGTGTATGGAAATTGATTGGAAAGCGTACCAAACGAATGGTTTTTTTGATGAATTGATTGACGCCAAAGGAAACGTCAGGACACATGGAAAACAGTTAGCTCAGTTTTTTTCTAATTTATCGGCAGAAGAGTTAACAAAAGCAAGATCGGTCGCTGATTTAGCGATTAAAGAGATGGGGATTAGCTTCACTGTTTACAATGAAGGTAATATGATTGATAGGGCTTGGCCTTTTGATATCATTCCTCGCACTATTGGTAAAAAGGAATGGCAAGGTGTCGAAGTTGGTTTAAAACAGCGTGTTGAAGCGTTAAACCTATTTATTGATGATTTATATCATGACCAAAAAATTATCAAAGACGGTGTCTTTCCTAAAGGTTTATTAGAAAAGTCTGTAAACTTTCGCCAACAATGTGTTGGTATCAACCCTCCAAATAAAATATGGGCGCATATTTGTGGTTCCGATCTAGTTCGAGACGGTAATGGCACCATGTATGTGCTTGAAGATAATCTCCGTGTTCCCTCTGGTGTGTCTTATATGCTTGAAAACCGCTCAGTTATGAAGCGTGTTTTTCCTGAATTATTCGAACAAGCGTCTATTTTACCCGTCGACGATTACCCCTCCCAATTATTTGATATGTTAGCTGCTATGTCTCCTCGACCTCAAGATAAACCTGAAGTTGTAGTGCTAACGCCTGGTGTTTTTAATTCAGCTTATTTTGAACATTGTTACTTAGCTCAAGAGATGGGCTGTGAACTGGTGGAAGGCCGCGATTTAGTGGTAGAAAAAGATGATTGTGTTTACATGAGAACCATCACAGGTTTGCAGCGTGTAGATGTTATTTACCGTCGAATTGATGATTTGTTTTTAGATCCAGAAGTGTTTTTACCTGATTCACAATTAGGTGTTCCTGGACTAATGCGTGCTTGGTCAAAAGGTAACGTTGCATTAGTCAACGCACCTGGCGCTGGGGTTGCAGATGATAAAGTGGTTTATGCTTATGTGCCTGAGATCATTAAATATTACTTAGGTGAAGACGCAAAAATTGCAAACGTACCAACCTATAAATGCCTTGATCCTGTTGAGTGCGATCACGTGATTAAAAATATCGATAAATTAGTGGTCAAACCCGCTAATGAATCGGGTGGTTATGGGTTATTAATAGGCCCTAAATCTACCAAAAAAGAGCAACAAGCGACTATCGCACAAATAAAAGCAGATCCTCGTAACTGGGTTGCTCAACCAACATTAGATTTATCAACGGTTCCAACATTAGAGTCAGATGGTATTACCCCTGATGGTCGTCATGCTGATCTCAGACCATTTATTTTATCGTCAGGTAAAGACACTCAAATTACAACAGGCGGATTAACACGTGTTGCCATGGTTAAAGGATCTTTAGTGGTAAATTCATCACAAGGTGGTGGCAGTAAAGATACGTGGATTGTAGACGAGGAGGCTAAATAATATGTTATCAAGAGTTGGTGAAACTTTATATTGGGTATCTCGTTACATTGAGCGTGCAGAGAACGTAGCTCGTTTAATTAATGTAAATAATATGTTGATGATGGACTTACCTAAAGGAGTAAGTACAGGGTGGGAGCCTTTAATTGATATTATTGGTGCGCGTACTGCTTATCAAGAAACACATACAGATTTTTCTGAGCCCAAAGCCTTACGCTACTTGTTAGTAGGAAAAGATAATTATTCTTCCATCTTAAACTCTATTATCTCAGCCAGAGAAAACGCTCGCACAATCAGAGACGTGATCCCTAGAGATGTTTGGGAAGAGATAAACACCTTATATTATTATGTAAAAGACAATCAAAGTGAGGGGTTAAGTAAGCGCGGAAGATTTGCTTATTTAAAAAAAATTATTGGTGCAGCACACCAAATATTTGGCGCTTTAGATGCAACCATTAACCATGATGTAGGGTATACCTTTATTCGTCTTGGATTAATGATTGAGCGCGCTGATATGACATCGCGTATATTAGACATTCGCTCCGAGACTTTAATCGTTAGTGAAGAAGCTAAACCGTTTGAAAATATTCAATGGATCAGTTTATTACGTTCATTAAGTGCTTATCAAATGTATCGCCAAGAGATGGGGGTACGCGTTCAACGTCCTGATGTAATTAAGTTTGTGTTGCATAGTCAGGTTTTTCCAAGGTCGATAATGTATTGTTTGCAGGAAGTAAAAGCGTTAGTGGGGCCTTTGCCTAATTCAACTGAAATAATGGTATCTATTGATAAAGCAATTGATGAATTAAAAGCAGATGATGTTGGGGTATTGAAAAAAGGCTATTTGCATGATTATATGGATCAAATTCAGATTAAACTGGCTAGCATCCATAATGATCTTGCAGAACTGTATTTCTTAAAGCCACCAGAACAAAGCACTTTGTAAATATTAACTTTTAAAAAAGAAAGCCTACGTACTTGTATAGTAGGCTCTCTTTTATTCCCTACCTTTTACTACTCATACTTTCTGAATATGTTCTCATTTTTAAAATAACAAACTTTTATTCCCATCTTAATTTGTATTGTTTTTTATTAACTTATTGATGTTTTTCAGTTTAATGTGTGGCTGTTCTGTATTTTATGCTTTTTACATGGGGTGCAGGATTTATCCTGCTTTTGTTAAAGAGACATTCACTCTCTTATCCAAACCATAAAAACCTTTCTTAATGCACCTGTTTAATTTTCTTGATGCGATTTAAACCTGAATAAAAACCTTACTAATTGCTAATTATTTTTGACTACTTTGTTAACGCTTCTACAAAATTGGGTAAGTCTTCTGTTTTATAACAAGCATCGTGTTTTTCTATGTCACTTCTGTTGACTAAAATAGTGCTCATTCCTAGTGCTTTTGCAGTAGATAGATTTGATACTTGGTCATCATAAAAAGCGGCATCTGTAGCCGAAAAACCAAAATGCTGGCAAATTGTATTAAATGCATGTGGATCAGGTTTCATTTTATAACCGGTTAACTCGACACTAAAAATACCATCAAAACAGTCATATAAATCAATATGTTTTAAGACCCTTGTCGCATAAGGTAATGGTGAATTAGTAAAAACATAACGTGATTTTTTTAAGGCATGTAATGCTTCTTTGAGTTTGCTTGCTTTTTCAACTTTCTCTAAATTAACCTGATGAGAGAATTCAGAAAACTTAGTGAGGTCAACACTTGGATAATGTAATTGAATGCCTCTGATTGTGCCGCCATAGATCTGATAATAGCTGTCACATAGTGCATTAGATTCTTCAATGGAGATTGCAAGTTCATTGCTAATAAAGCTGCGCATTCTAGGTGCTATCTGTTCTAAAATAGCATTTTTAGGATGATACAAAGTATTATCAAGATCAAACAGGTGAACATCACGCTCTAATAATGGGCTCAAACTATTACCTCTTTTGGATTAGTAAATACAGATACTAGCACTGTTTATTTCAAAAGTTTAATTTGAAGTATTTGGAGATTTTTTACAGTTTGTAATTGCAGCTAATTATTATGTGATTGCGAGGCTATTACACTTTTAAATATAATCGAAAGCATTAATTTGACGACCCTAAGGGCCGCCTAATGTTTTGTGAGTCTATTAAAAATAGAGGAAAATAATTAATTCAGTTTTTGATACAGACTGGCGTAATATTTATCTTTGCTTAATAACTCTTTGTGCTGCCCTGAAGTACGAAATTTTCCATTTTCCATTAAATAAATGTTATCCATTTGTTCGATTGCAGTTAATCTATGACTGATCATTAATACTGTTTTATCTTTTGCAAATTCGAATAAGAGTAAAAGAATTTCCCTTTCTGTACGTTTATCTAAACCTTCTGTTGGTTCATCTAATAGCAGTAATGGCGCATTGCGTAATAAGACTCTGGCAACGCCAATTCGTCTTTGCTCTCCACCTGAAAGTTGCCTTCCACCTTCGCCTATCCATGTATCCAGTGGGTTATCCCCTTGTGTTAATGTTGATAACCCTACTTTTTCAAGTATTTGGAGCAAGTGTTGATCATTTTCTGCTTGAGCGGCATTTTGTTCAGCATAAGTGGAAAATTTAGGGAACTCTTTTTGAGCTAAGGTTAAATTTTCTCTTAGTGTGCCTGTAAATAAATAAATACGTTGGCTGACAATGGATAGCCCATCGGTTAAAGCTTGTTGGCTATATTGATTTACTGCCACATTATCAATATATATGTTGCCAATACTGCTTTCCCACTCTCGAGTGATTAACGCAAATAACGTTGATTTTCCACAGCCTGTTGGGCCTAATAGAGCGACTTTTTTCCCTGCGGGAATGGTTAAGTTAATTCCTTCTAGAATATTTCCCCCTTGATTTTGGTAAGCAAAACTGATTTCTTTGAGCTGTAATGCCCCTTGTGTAATAGTAGCTGTATTGTGGTTATTAAAAGTAATGTCAGGTGTTTGCTGGACTAAATTGTTGATACGTTTACTGGCATCTACGCAAGATGATAAATGTTGAAAAGCACCTGCAATCGGCATTAACATTTCAATACAAGCAAGTGCCATAAAAGCTATCATCGCTAGCATTGGGCTGGCAATTTGATGCTCTCCAACACCTGATGCTGCAACATAAAGTACTAATACCATAATGGTGCCATGGCATAAAATGAGTGCTGCTTGGCTGAATGCGGTGATATTTGCCATTACTCGTTGGCTGTCTAATAGTGCTGCTTCTGATTGTGATAGTTTGAGACGAAAACGTTCACTGGCTGCAAATAATGATATTTCAGCTAAACCTTGTACAAACTCTAATATTTGAATACGTAGTATGCGCTTGCTTTTTAATTGTTTGATGCCGGAGTTGCGGCCAAGTAAGTAGAAAAACCAAGGTAAAAATAACCACACCAATAATAAACTACCACATAAAATAAAGGCTAATGCAGGATCTATCCAAGCAACAAATAGATACAGACAAAGCAACATGATTAAAGATGACAACAAAGGAGTGATGAGTCTTAGATAAAGATGATCTAGTGTGTCGATATCAGTCACTAAACGATTTAATAATTCACCTTGTCGTAATCCTTGCATATTGCGCGCACTGAGAGGCATGATTTTTTTCCATGCCCAAACACGTAATTGTGTTAATAATTTAAAAGTCGCTTCATGTGTTGCTAAACGTTCACCGTAACGACTAGCGGTTCGTGCGATAGAAAGAAAACGCACACCACCACTGGGTGTGAGGTAATTAAATGCTTGTGTTGTCAGTAGTGTTAATCCAGCAACAGCCGATGCCGATAAAAACCATCCTGAAAGTGATAACAAACCAATTCCAGCCATTAATGACACAATACTTAAAACCAGACCTGCCAGCATCATTAACCATTGTTGTTTAAACAATTTAATAAAAGGAAGTAAGCTTTTCATTGATTAGACTCCTTTAATCATAGTAGTCATTGTTTCAATTTTATCTGTTTGCATTTGTTTAAATAGTCCAGGAAGTTTATTAAGTTGTTCTACTTTACCTTGCTGAACAATGACTCCTTTATCTAGCACTAATACATTATCCATTTGACTTAGTTGATCAATGCGATGTGTCACCATTAAACAGGTTGCCGATTTCATTGCTTCCTGTAGTGACGTTAATATGGCTTGTTCACTATGTCTGTCTAAACTGGCTGTTGGTTCATCTAATAAAAATAAGGGAGGTGATTGTGCTAATGCTCTGGCTAATGCAATTCGCTGTGCTTGCCCAACAGAAAGTCCTGACATTTGCTCGCCAATTACATGCTCTAAACCAAGCGGTTGTTGTTCAATGAAATCGAGAATGTTAGCTTTCTCTAATAATGATTTAACTTGCTCATCAGATATATCTGGGACTGCCATGGCAACATTATCTCGTACCGTGCCATGAAAAAGCTGTGGATCTTGACCAAGCCAAGTCAGTTGAGTACGCCAATGAGCCAGTGATAGTTCATTTAATTCAATACCATTGACTTTAAGTGAACCTTGATAAGGTAAAAAACCGAGTAATGCATTTAATAAGCTACTTTTTCCTGCTCCACTAGGGCCAACAACGGCTATGTGTTGACCTTTATTAAGTTGAAAAGTGAGTGGGCCTGCTAAGGTGATCCCTGAATGACTTTTTACAATAAAATCTGTTGCAATAAGTGTAATACCATCCTTTTTATTGATTGTTTTTAAAGAAGAAGGATGAGCAATATCAGAATGTTTAGAATGACTTTCTACATGATAATTTAATAGAGCCATTAGTTCTTCAGCGGCTCCAATGGCTTGAGCTTTGGCATGATAATGAGTACCCATATCTCGAAGAGGTTGATAAAATTCAGGGGCAAGCATTAAGACAAACATACCAGTAAATAAAGTTATACCGGCACCGTAACCACCAAAATGCAATTCACCTAAAAAGCTAAAACCAAAATAAATGGCTAAAACTGCAATTGAAACAGCAGCAAAAAACTCTAATACCGCAGAGCTTAAAAAAGCGAGTCGTAATACTGACATGGTTTTTTGACGAAATGATTCAGATGCTTTTTCAATTTCTATACCTTCAGCTTCTCCTCTATTAAATAGCTTTAATGTATTTAATCCTTTTAAGCGATCCATAAAATGACCACTGAGTTGAGATAATGCTTTGAAGTTTTTACGATTCGCTTCCGCCGCTCCTGTGCCAACTAATATCATGAAGATAGGAATCAAAGGTGCGGTTGTTAATAATACTAAACCAGCTGCCCAATTGAGTGGAAATACAACGATTAATATAGTGATTGGAATAAAACCTGCTAATAACATTTGCGGTAAATAACGTGCATAAAAATCATGTAAATCTTCAACTTGTTCAAGCACAATGCTTGCCCAACTTCCCGCTGGTTTACCTTTGATGAAAGCAGGGCCTAATTCACTTATTTTATCTAATACCGCGTTACGGATATGTAAACGCAAACGTTTTCCAGCTTCAAAACTGCAACGTTCACGTGCAAAAGCGAGTAAAGCGCGTATCGGGATTAATGCAATTAACGCTATAAATTCATAGTTAAACGCTGATTTAGGAAGCTGCTCCATAATAATGCCATGCAAAATAGTGGATATTAAATAAGCTTGAATAATTAAAGAAAGGCCGGTTAATAGACCAAATACCACTGTCAAATGAAGATAAAACCCGCATGCTTTTTTTTGTTTTTTAAGCCAAGAAGTTAATTCTTTTTCTAGAGGTTTATCCATTTATTCTGACCTTTATATCTTATTTATTTTGTAATTAATTTTGGAGGGGGCAGTTTAGCGAATAATAGTCTCTATTAGCTAGTAAAAGTGATCTGTTGATGCTGTTGTATTTTGAGAAGATTAGAAAAAAGTATTTGTTTTAATAGCAAAGCAGGGGAAATCATATAAGCCAGTTTATTTTTTGAGTCTATTTAGATGCTAAATTAATTATTCTGATCTTTTCCTCATTATTTTCTGCCCTAGTCAAATTTACCTTCGCTTTCATGAGCTGTTTTTACTGACAATGTTAAGTTTTTTAATTATGTATTACCTGTTTTTTACCTTTAATATTCATGGCCATTTATTTTATTTATTTAAGTGTTAAAGTTTTGTACTTTAAATTCAGTTACTTAAAATGTAACTGATAAAAATGTGAGCTGTAATATTTTAATGTTATAAAAATGTGAACGTGTCTTTTTATTGTGCAAATAATGTGACATTAATAGCCTTTATTTGTTTTTTTTTCGTTGCTTAAAGTTAAAACCTGTCTAATCTTTCGACCAGCAGAAAAATCATTGATTAAATAATTCACTTAATGTTGGTTAATTAACGTACTAATAAGATGAAACTCTGCTAAACGGATTGGATATTAGAGACTTAATCTCCACGAGATAATAATCTTCAAGGAAAATAATTATTATGCAACTAAAAACAAATCTTAAATATACTACTGCACTTGTTGCTGCTGCATTATCAATGTCAGTAATTCCTGCAGCAAATGCGGCATCAGTAACGATTGAAAATGCAGGCTTTGAAAGTAGTTTTTCTGGTTGGTCTGATACTGACCCTTCTGCCATTTCAAGTGATGAGCGCTCAGGAGCTAAAGCAGCTAAAATTACTGGTTCAGGTGGTAAATTTGAGCAAGAAGTAGCTATTGAAGCAAATACTGATTATGTACTAACTGCTTACATTGAAGGCTACGGTAAAATTGGTGCTTCAGTTGACGGTACTAATTATACACAATCGGGTGGTGGTGATGAGTATGAGCAGGTCTCTGTTGCTTTCAACTCAGGTTCTGCAACTTCAATTACTATTTTTGGTAACTACGATAGTAAAGAAGGACGTTTTGATGATTTTGCACTTGAAAGTGTAGGAACGTCTGAACCAGTTGACCCTATTGAACCAACTGATCCTGAAGAGCCGGTTGATCCAGCAGTATGTTCAGATAATGTTGCATTAGTAATTAGTTCTGCATCGGATGATGGTACAAATGATGGTCATGGACCAGAAAATACAATCGATAAAGATACTTCTGATGAATCTCGTTGGTCTTCAAATGGTATTGGTAAAACAATTACTTATGATTTAGGTTCACAGGTAGCTGTTAAAGAATTAGCAATCCAATGGTACAAAGGCAGCTCTCGTAGTTCATACTTTGATATTCATACATCAACAAATAATAGTGACTGGACATCAGTATTCACTGGTGGTATTTCATCTGGTGCTGATTCTAGCTATGAAGCTATTGATGTAACTGATACTGAAGCTCGTTATGTTCGAGTAACGGGAGCGGGTAATTCTGCCGGTTCTTCATGGAACAGTATTATTGAAACGAAAATCTTAGGTTGTAATGATGGTTCAACTATTGAGCCGGAAGTACCAACTGAACCAACGGATCCTGAAGAGCCTGTTGAACCACCAACAATAGATCCTGGTACTGCAGTATATCCTTCTGATTTAATGTCTAACTATGATCAATGGAAAATTACTTACCCTGATGGTGTAGAAGACAAAACATTGTTCGAAGAGACCAATGAATACTTCTATGTAAATGAAGATGCTAACGGTATTGTATTTAGAGTACCAATTAGATCTAGTAACGGTAGTACACCGAATTCTGATTACATTCGTTCTGAACTTCGCGAAAGAACTGCTGATGGTAAATCAGATATTTACTGGACAACAACAGGGACTCATGTTGCTTACTCTAAACAAGCAATTACTCATTTACCTATTGTTAAAGATCACCTAGTTGCAACTCAAATCCATGGTAATAAAGATGATGGCATTGATGATGCAATGGTGTTAAGACTTGAAGGTAACCATTTATTCCTAAGCTTTAACGGTGGTAAATTAAGATCTGATGTGACTGTAAATGATAACTACACGCTAGGTACAGTACATGAAGTTATCTTTGAAGTAGTTAATGATAAACATTACGTTTATTACAGTGAAGATGGAAACCTAAATGCAGCTTATACTGCTGGTAATGCAGACCAATACTTAGTGAAAGATGATTCTAGTAACTATGTAATGGATCTTAACTATGATCAGTCATACTTCAAAATTGGTAACTACACACAAAGTAACCCTGATAAAGAAGGTGAAGAAACAGATAATCCAGATAACTACGGTGAAGTTGTAGTTTATGATTTCTGGGTTGATCATCAATAATATCCTTTGAAAGTTTACTTGGTTAGTTTTTTAACCAAGTAAATTCCTCATACTCCTTATTCGAGTAGGTCAATGACCTACTTTTTTATTATTTAAACAGCCTAAGTTGTCATTTTAAATTTCATTTTATATCCTTTATATTCAAATGCTTACCTTATTTATCCCTTTTGTTGTAACTGTTGTTTAAAATAACGATTGTTGAATTATTAACTCGTTCTATAATGCGCCTGACTTTACCTTGATAAGGTTAAACAGGTACTTAACTGAGCTTAGATAGCATGGCTGTATGGCCAATAAAGGATTAAAAATGAGTGAATTACTTAGTATTATTTTACTAATATCAGCGGGTGCATTATTTGCCATGTCTGAAATTGCAATCTCTGCAGCTAGAAAAATAAAGTTAAGAGTCATGGCTGATGAAGGAAATTTAAAAGCACTCGAAGTGATAAAATTACAGCAACAACCTGGTAATTTTTTTGCCATGATGCAAATTGCCTTAAATGGTATTTCCATTCTAGGAGGTATTATAGGAGAGCAGGCATTGACCCCTTATACTCGAGAGCTAGTTAGCTTAGTTTATCAAGGTCCTTTATTAGCTGAGATTAGCTTTACACTCTCTTTTGTTTGCTTAACCTCTTTGTTTATTCTATTTGCAGATCTATTACCAAAACGTTTGGCTATTATCATGCCTGAGATTGTTGCGATACGAATTGTTTCGTTAATGCGTAAAATTACTTTTTTATTAATGCCAATGGTTTTTCTGTTTAACGGTTTAACCAATATGTTATTGCGTTTATTTAATTTACCAACGGAACGAACCGAATTAGTAACCACTGAAGATATTGTCGCGATGATGGATGCAGGGGCTGAAGATGGTAGTTTGCAAAAACAAGAATACCAGCTAATTGGCAATGTATTTGATTTAGAGCTGCGCACAATTGCGAGTGTTATGACTCCTAGAGAGCAAATAATCTATTTTGATTTAGATGATAGTAGTGATGAAATTAGCCAAAAAATTATTGAGCAACCTCATAACGATTTTTTAGTTTGTGATGGCAGTTTAGATAAAATACAAGGCAGTATTGAGTCTAAAGAAATTTTACGCTTAGTTCTCAAAGGGGAGCTTACTAAAATAGCTCCCACACAAGTTGATAAAGATATTTTTTACTTGCCTGAAACATTAACGCTTTCAGAGGCACTAAATGCATTTAAAATCGCAACACAACCTTTTGCAGTGATCGTTAATGAATACGCAACCCTTGTTGGTATGGTAACGGTAAAAGATCTATTAAGTGGTTTTATGGGAGAATTAATTACGCCGCAAGATGAAGAGCAAATTGTAAAAAGAGATGATAGTTCTTGGTTAATGGAAGGGTTGACGCCAATCAATGATGTTATGCGTAGCCTCTGCATTGAAGAGCTACCTAATCGCAGTCAATATGAAACCATTGCAGGTTTTATTATTTATACTTTAAAACGTTTGCCTAAACGAACCGATAATTTTGTTTATCAAGGTTATAAATTTGAAGTGTTGGATCTGGAAGGTGTCCGTATTGAACAAGTTTTAGTGACTCAGTTAAAGTAAGTGAGATGAATGATTTAGCATCATTCCTTGTATTTTATGATGCTATTACTAACCAGTAAATAAATAGCTTATTTACTGGTTAAAACAGCCGACTTCCTTGTGGTAAATTTCGTAAAGGGTACAGCCATTTACATTAATTTACGCCTTGAATTGGGCTGTTTTATCAGTGTAAAATTTAGATAACCTATTTAATGTAATCGGTAACAATAAATGATTGAGAAAATAAGCTGATATTCTTTTTAGCATATTTTTTAAACATTTTCGTTCAACATAATATTACGTCCACCTAGATACCCAAATATACCCGATATTAAGCTCGCAATAGCACATAACCATAATACGGGGGCCCAACTTGCAAAGTAAGTGTGTAGTGTCCCTGCAAACATCGGACCTACAGCAGCTAATAAATAACCGACACATTGCGCCATTCCTGATAAAGAAGCTGCTTGTAATGAATGATGAGTGCGCAAGCTAATATAAGACATACCGAGAATAAAAATTGCACCAGAACAAAAACCTAAAATAATGGCCCATGTAAATGAAAATCCTGGTAAATATAATAAACCAAATGAGCCAATACCCGCTAATATCGCTAATGTCAGTGCCAGTATGCGTTGATCTTTTAATCTTGATAATAAAGGAATTAGTACAATCCCAGGAAAAGCGGAAGCGAGCTGAAATGCACCGTGTATTACACCTGCTTGTTCAGGGCTTTGACCACTTTCTATTAAGATATTAGGTAACCAAGCAATGAGAATATAAGTAAAAAATGAATTCAGGCCTAAACATAAAGTAATATGCCATGCCACACCATGTTGCCAAATCTTGCTTTGTGAAATATTTGCAGTGAGTGTTTTAGTCGGTTTTGTGCGTGACTTTAATTGTGGTAACCAAATAAAGATACTAAATAGAGTCACAAAACCATAGCTGGCTAATGCGATTTGCCAACCAAGATTTTTATAAGCAGCCAAAGGAATAATTAATGCAGAATAACTGCCTGCAAAAATGCCCATTGCAAGTACATAAGCAGAAGTCATCACTGCGACTTTATGTGGAAAATCACGTTTTACTAAGCTAGGTAATAATACGTTACCAATGGCAATCCCAATACCAATAACTGCCGTGCCAATATAAAGCATTATACTCGAGTCGATTAATCGAGAGCTTAAACCTAAACCAATGAGAATTAATGAAATAAATAATGATATTTCAAGGCCTTGTCTTTTTGCTAAAGCAGCAGCCATCGGTGAAGCAATGGAGAATGCTAATAAAGGTAAAGTGATCAACATGCCTGCTTGAGATGGACTTAATGTAAAGTTTACAATGATCTGTTCAAGGACTGGGCCTATCGTAGTAATTGGCGCACGTAGATTTGCTGCAATTAAAAAAATACCCAGGGCTAAAATAGCCGTTGATAGGGTAGTTCGAGTTGGAGATATTGAATTCACAGCAGAAACCCTGTAATTAAAAAATTTTGACCATGTTATCAGAGTGTGAGGTTGAAACGTATCAAATTAATAGGTTAGATTGGTTACTTTCTTTATAATTTTTTTAGCCTATTTATTTGCTGTCTTTTCTTTTGCACAAACTGTTAAACTAGTAGCAGAAAATAACTCAGCTAAAATTAGCTGGAAGTACTTATCAATAGGAATTTAGATGTTAATAGTCGATTATCAAAGCAAGAGTTACCATCGTTTTTTAAATGATATGCCGCAAATTGCAGATCATAAAACACGTTTTTTAATCACTTTTAATGGTGCAAATGAGAATGACTTAGCAGCTGCTTCTGCTGATTTAGTGGCTTATACAGAAAATAAAATAGTTAATACCACTGCTATTGGTGATAAAGCTTCTGAAGAAACGGTGACAAAGTTATTTCATGATGCGCGCTGCAGCCGAAATACTTTGATTTTTGAAAATGCTGATTTGTTATTTAATAAGAAAACGGCAGTAAAAAAATCACATGAGCGTGATAATGGTTTTAATTTAAATAATTTGTTTAAAAGCATTGCAAAACATAACGGCATTGTTATTTTAGCAACAGAAAAAAAACAGATATTAAGTGCATCAATGTCAACTAAAATGGATGTTGTTGTTCGTTTTAAATAATGCTCATTTATTCTTTGTGGAAGATATTATTTTAGTTGTTCACTATGAATATTTGGGAACTTATTTTAGCGTGTTAAATCATTGATATTTCAATTCTATTATCCGGAACTGAGGTTAAATAACACGCTAATATGCATTAGTTTTAAAAAGTCGATATTTGTAGCATTTTATGTAATCGCTCTAATGTAATAGGGCTCGCTTTTAACGTAATACGTACACCATCCTCATTATATTGCTCCTCACTCACTGACATTTTACTGTGAATTTCTCCCATAATACCGGTTGCTGTATAAGGAATATTAAAACAAGCTGAGCACATTTTTTTCTCTAAAAAGTTTTGGATTTCTTGGTGTACCATTGCGACATCAGCTTGATTACGAGTGCTAATTTGCAGGGCTTCAGGGTATTGATCTAATAACGTTAATTGCTGCTCTTCACTTAAACAATCTGCTTTATTGAATAGTAATAACTTATTGTCAAAATCAACGCCCAATTCTTCTAAAACATGATCTACAGTCGCGAGTTGGGAAACAAAGTTTTCATCTGACGCATCAACAACATATAAAAGTAAAGAGGCCTCTTTTGCTTCTGCTAATGTAGAATGAAATGATGCGACTAAATCGTGTGGTAGTTTTTTGATGAAACCAACTGTGTCAGAGATTAAAATACGCGGTTGAGTTAGTGGCTGTAAGGTACGTACAGTGGTATCAAGCGTAGCGAAGAGTTTATCTTCTACTAGCACTTCTGATTCAGTTAAAGCACGCATTAAAGATGATTTACCTGCGTTAGTGTAACCAACTAATGCAACGCATTGCTGTTCGATACGACCACTACGTCTACCTTGCATCTCTTTTTGTAGTTTTTTCAGTTCTTTCTTGATATCAGCAATTTTATCTCGGATCCGACGCCGGTTAATTTCAAATGCTGTTTCACCTATCCAACGACCTTTTTGACGTTCGCGGTCACCGCTATTTTCATCACGTACTCTAGGCGTTAAATAGTTGAGGCGTGCAATTTCAACTTGTAGTTTTGCAGTACGAGTACGAGCATGTTTACTGAATATTTCGATGATTACTCTAGTGCGATCATAAACTTCAACGCCTAAAGCCGCTTCTACGTTATGTAATTGGTTTGGGCTTAACTCACAATCAAATATAACCACATTAGCTTGTACCTGGTTATTATTTGATGTTAATAATTGTTGTAATTCATCTTGATCAAACTCTACTGAATCAATATCATTTTGTTGTATTGCTGCTTGCTCACTATCATCAGTTAAAGTCGCCAATTCTTGGAGTTTTCCTGAGCCTAATACAGAGAGCTGTTTAGTTGATTTTTGACGTTGTGTTGTACTTCCAACAACGCTAAACCCTAGAGTAGTCACGAGTCGGCTTAGCTCAGATAACGATTCATCAACTTCTTGTAGCGTCACATTAGGTGTGCGAATAGAAATCAATAATGCACGGGTGATTGTGTCTTCTGTTGTTGCGATTGACATAATGAGCTCACTGCTTATGGTATTATGTCGTGCATCCTACGCTGTTGTAGTGTGCTTATATATGTATTTCGCTTTTTATGGAGGATAGGGGAGCGGAATTAATACTAAAAAATATTATAGCTTCATGAATAATTGTATTAATTCCAATATGTTGGATTTGGATGAACTGTTAGGCTGAGATATTAAACCTTTAGTAAAACCTGCCCCAAAAGCTGTCAATATACCTTTATCTGAAGCTAATAACGTATTGATATTTGATTTCGCAACTGAGCTTGTTTGTTTATCTATTAGCTTTGTTGTTATATAAGCTTGTTTGGCATTTTCTACCGAGTTGATATCGTTTTTTAGCAGAAACCTCAAGTTATTTACTCCCCTCTATTTCTGACATGGTTGCCGGAAAACCTATTAACTTTAAAGTGTTTTTAAGGTGTGAAAATAAATATAAACCAAGACAAATATTAAGTATGAATAAGAATGTAAGAGTTAGGCCAATAGAAGTGGTAAAATGATAAAATATTAAAGCAATTCCTACATTTAGCAGTGTCCATATAATAACTGCAACAATCACCAATATTAAACTAATAGCAAGCGCTAGTAATATAGCACTAAGGCTAAGTTTAGCCTCAGCTGCTATTAAGTTTTTAGATGCAATTAGTCTGGCAACCTTACTAGCAAACGAAACTTCAATACTTTCATAAGTTTTTTTGAATGACGCTGCTTGAGCATCGAACTCATCATTAGATTGTGTGTTAAAAGTATCGTTTTGCTGTGGATTCTCCATGCCCATTTACACCTTGTGATTATTTTCTTTTTAAAAGTGATGACACCAACATACCTACGGTAAATGCAATACCTGCAGTGGCAAGTGGGTTTTCAGCTGCATATTTTTTGATCGCTGAGCTATTCCATTTATCTTCAATCTCAACTTGCTTTTCAGCTAGCGTTTCTGAACTTGTATGTGCTTTTTCTCGAAGTGTTTCTTCGATTGAAGCTACTTTTTCACTTAATGTATCAATTGAGTTATGTAAAGAGTCTTGTAATTTATCAGTCACTGGATGCTCATCTTTTGCATCGGTGTTAGTTGTTTTTTTAGACTGTGCCATTTTATTCTTCCTTCTAAGTTCGTGGAATATACAATTTCTACTATTTTGTCTTAAAAAGTACCAATAACATGCTAGCTATTTAATTTTTAAATATCAAATAGTTAGTTTTTTATTTGTATGGTCAGACTCATTGTTTAATGATTAAGTTATTCCATCTTAAATATGAATAACAGACTGTGGTTTTATTTTTGTAGTCACTATAAAGCTGCTTTCTAGTAAGGGGAGTTTAACTGTCGTTAGCAATAGGGGGGGACGGTTCTGAATCTCATTGAAAATAGATAGGCATCTGTTTATTGAAGACGCATAAAAAAGGCTGGATAACCAGCCTTTAATCATTTTATATTAGCTCTATTTATATCATTACTATATTAAGTAATGTGATAAATTAGTGAGTTACTTTTAGGTCATAAAATGTTGCTTGAGCGTAGTCTTTAGCATCGCCAGTTTTGTTTTGGTTGTATACACCTGCTTTAAAGTACATGTATTGACCACTTTCGTTAAACTTACTTTTAGACATATCAACTTTTTGAACGATGTCTTTTTTACCTGGGCGCATGATTGTAACGGCTAATTCATCACCAGTGACTTGAATACGGTAGCTGAATTTTTCGTTAAGTTTAATACCGTCTGCTGGTTCAGTTGGTGTTGCATCTTGTTCCCAGTAGTTAGGTAATGAGTTACCAATCATGTTGTACCATTGCTCTGCTGCATCACCACGTGGTTCATGAGCAAAGTAGATTGAACCTTTTTCTTGATTAGGTAATTTACGGTAGTAAAGACGAATTGGCTCATCGTTGTTTGCATGGATTTGGCCGATGATAACTCGACCTACTTGCCAGCTAACACCCGTTGTTGTTACGTGGTTAACTGCTAATGTTGCATCTAATGTACCATCAACAGCACCTGCCGCATCTTGATCTGCTTGAGGAGCAGTTGAAAATACCCAGTTGTTAGGACCTACACCTTTAGTATCGTATGAAGTATTGCCACGACGGTTCATTTCACGTAATTCTGAACGAGTATAAGTTGTGTTTTTAGATGTTTTAGCACCTTTAACTGGAGACTTAAACACCATGCCGCCATCGTCAGCTAGGTAGAAGTAATCTTTATCTGTGTAACCTGCAGCTAAGTCCTTTTCTTTAACTTGATCTGATTTTCCATCACCATCACGATCTACAGGTACGCTAATTGTCCAGCCTAATAGATCAAACTTGCTTGCTGGAGTACCAGCTTTTGCTTGAACTTGTATAGGCTCAGCATTATTTTCAGGTGCAGTGTTTGCACAACCTACTAATGCTAAAGAACACGCTAATGCGGCTACTTTTAAGCCTTTATTATCTATAGCGTTAAACATTTTTTTATTAAACATGGTGTGACCTTATTATTGTTAATGGAACTGCATAAACTATATCACCAAATGATTTTAATTTAGAAGGATTTAAATAAATTTGAAGGCTATGTTCCAGTTCAGATAAATTTGACCCGCGATGATTTGAACCTTCTTTATATTAGGAGTAAAGCTGAATTTTGTGAGAATGAACTTTTAGCACATTTTATTTACAAATGTTGCCGTTAATCTAAGCAACTTAGGCATGTGCTTATTTTTTAGTATTTTAGTGCTATTGACAATTACGCTAAAAAATCTTCACTTTGATTAAAAAATACTGCCATTATTAACTAACTAACTAGGAATAGCTTTGAGAGTTAATGTTGATGTTTGACGTGTAAATAAACTAATAGTGATAAAGGTCTGATTTTCTAATGAGTGAGCGTGACCAATGTCATACAGAAATAATTTCTGATTGTAATAGTCATTAGCCTTTGTAATATGCAGGCATTGTTGTAGAACATCCAACACTCACTTCACAATAGATTGAGCGGCTATGATAGCTAATCGATAGTTGATATAGAAAAACTTTTAATAAGGAAGTAAAAATAATGAAGAAGATCTTGATACCTTTAATTACTACATTATTGCTGGCTCCAAGTGTTTACGCTAAAACGTTAAACCTGGGTCATGCGATGTCTTTAGAAAGTGCTGCTCACCAAGGTATGGTGATCATGGCCGAAAAAGTTAAAGAAAAATCGAATGGTGAATTAACTATTAAGATTTTCCCAAATGGCCAACTTGGTTCTGAACGAGATCAGGCAGAGCAAGTGGTTACTGGTGCTATTGATATGGCTAAAATCAATGGTGGTTTAGCTGAATCTTTTGAACCAACGTTTAAAGTTAATGCACTACCTTTCTTATTCCGTGATGTTGCACATATGAGAAAATTCATGAAAAGTGACGTTGCACAAGAAATGTTAGGTTCAAGTAAAGGTAAAGGCTTTATTGGTTTAACTTTCTATGATTCAGGTACTCGTAGTTTCTATGCTAAAAAAGCAATCAATTCTCCAGCAGATCTAGCTGGTATGAAAGTACGTGTTCCAGGTTCTCCAACAATGATGGAAATGGTTAATCTATTAGGCGGTAAAGCAACTCCAGTTCCATTTAATGAAGTTTATACTGCTCTACAACAAGGCGTTATTGATGGTGCAGAAAATAATATTTCTAGCTTAGTTGAAATGAAACATAGTGAAGTTGCTAAGTTTTATTCTATGGATCAACATTTAATGACTCCTGATGTAATTATTATCTCAGAAAATTCATTTAATTCTTTGACTCCAGAAGAGCAAAAAATCTTAAAAGAAGCTGCGGCTGAGTCTCTTGATGAGCAAATCAAAATTTGGGACCAGACTGATAATATGAACAAAGAAAAAGCAATCAAAGAAGGTGTTACATTTGTTGAAGTAGATAAAGCCCCTTTCCGAGCTGCTGTTAAACCAATGATTGATAAAGCTAAAGAAGATCCTAAATTAGCTCACTACATTGAGAAAATTGAAGCACTTTAATTAGTGTTAGTAAAAATATAATTTTGCTCTGGTTTTTCCGGAGCAAAATTTTTTGAGGTATAACTACATGTTAACAACTTTCAGAAACCTACTTGATAGGTTGATTCTATTTATTACTTCTTTTGCATTAATGTTGCTGGTAGTAACCGTTACTTGGCAAGTTTTCAGTCGTTACGTGTTAAATGATCCAAGTAGTTGGACCGATGAACTTGCTCGCTATACGATGGTATGGCTTGGATTGTTAGGGGCCAGTTATTTATTTGGCATTAAAGGACATTTAGCAATCACTTTGTTAGATGGCTACCTTAAAGGAAAAGCACACACCGCATTACATTTACTTATCAATGTTATCTCTGGCGCATTTGTTTCTTTAGCAATGCTTAAAGGTGGGCTTGCATTGATGGGAAGAACAACACAACAATTATCTCCTGCACTACAACTACCGATGTCTAGTGTTTATGCAATATTACCTATTTCAGCCGTTATTATTCTCATTTATTTGGCATTAAATACGATTGAACTTTTTTGTAAACCTAATAAAAATTAAATTCAAAAAGGACTCAAATTATGGACTTGTCCATTGGTGTTTGGCTGTTATGCCTATTTTTATTCATGATTGCGATCAGCATGCCAATTGCAATTGCAATTGCAATGTCATCTTTAATCATTATGTATTCCATTTTACCGTTTGATGTGGCGAGCATTACTGCTGGCCAAAAAATCTTTACCGGTATTGATAGTTTTAGTTTGTTAGCCATCCCATTCTTTATTCTCGCCGGGAATATAATGAATGTCGGTGGTATTGCTGGTCGTCTTATCAACCTCGCAAAACTGATGGTTGGTTGGATCCCTGGTTCTCTTTTACACGTTAACATTTTTGCTAATATGATGTTTGGTGCCGTTTCTGGCTCTGCAGTTGCAGCAGCTGCTGCGGTAGGTAAAACCTTAGGTCCTGAATTAGAGAAGGAAGGTTACGATAAAAACCTAGCAACGGCTGTTAATGTTGCATCTTGTCCTGCTGGTTTATTAATTCCACCAAGTAATTCGTTAATTGTCTTTTCAGTTGTATCTGGTGGTACATCTGTTGCTGCACTATTTATAGCGGGTTATGTTCCTGGTATTTTAATGGGCTTAAGTTGTATGCTTGTTGCTTATATTATTGCTAAAAGAAAAGGCTATAAAACAACGGCTAATAGTGGATTCACAACGAAAGATGTACTAAGAATTGTTTGGCAAGCTATCCCAAGCTTAGGCCTTATTTTTGTGGTTATCGGCGGTATCATTGGTGGCGTATTTACTGCTACAGAAGGTGCATGTATAGCGGTGCTCTACTCCTTTACCTTGTCTCTTTGTTATCGAACACTTAAATGGTCACATTTCCCTATTATTTGTAAAGAAACAACACAAATTACAGCGATTATGTTGTTCTTAATTGGTGCTTCAACCATCATGTCATGGGCAATGGCATTTACTGGTCTGCCAACGATGATCAGTGACTGGATGTTATCTATCTCTGACAATCCTATTATCATCTTTATTTTAATGAATGTGATCTTGTTGATTGTTGGTATGTTTATGGATTTAACACCCGCTGTTTTAATCTTTACTCCAATCTTTATGCCAATTGCGATGACATTAGGTATGGATCCAATTCATTTTGCAATGATGATTATCTTTAACTTATGTATTGGTATTGCAACTCCTCCTGTAGGAACTGCATTATTTGTAGGTTGTAGTGTGAGTGGATCAAAAATTGAAGATGTAATAAGAAGTATCATGCCATTCTGTGCGGTGCTGATAGTGACATTATTATTGATCACCTTCATTCCTGAAATTAGCTTATTCTTACCTCGTTATTTTGGTCTTATTTCTTAATGATTTAAAGTACCTTACTTAATGAACCTAATTGCTTAGAAGCCAACATTAACTGTTGGCTTTTTTATTGTTTATATTTTACTCGTGAAGCTGGTCATTGTTATGAGTCTTTGTGCATGTAATGATGAAGGTACTCGCTTTCTATTTATCAAGTAAACCAAAACTGTATTACTATGAAAGTATAAGTTTAGAATAGTGCTCTGAAAGGGATCTAATACGTGCTTGAAAACTCTGAATATAAACGACAGGCTTTAAAAAATGGTCGACCAACAATTGCGGTTTTGGTTGGGGCTATGACCTCTGAATACCAAGAAGGTATTATGCGAGGTGCTGCGTATGTTGCTGAAGAAAACGATTATAATATTATCGGTTTCTGCGGTGGGGCAATAAATTCCCAAGATTCGTTAACATTATTACGCGATAAAGTATTTGATCTTGTTGATACCAATCTTATTGCAGGGGTCATAAGTCCTTTTAGTTCGCATATGCGATTTTTAGATGAACAGGCTAGTCAAACATTTATAGATCGATTCTCAAGTGTGCCTGTGATTAATATAGGCAGTTATATTGAGCAACATACTAATATCTTAACCGATTATGAATCGGGCTTTTATGAGTTATTTTCCCACCTTCATCATGTACATGGTTATCGTAATATTATGTTAATGAGGGGGCCTGAATACCATGCTTCTTCTCAAAAACGTTTTGCCCTTTATAAAAAATTATTAGATGAATATGACCTACCTTTTGATCACGACATGGTCATTCAATCTAATTTAACTAGAGAGTCAGCTAAATCACGTATTGAAAAATTCTTCGATAAGAGTAACAAGCCCGTTGACGTTATTATTACAGTTAATGATAAACAAGCATTAGGTATTATTGATGCTTGTGTAAGCCGTGGGATTAAAGTACCGCAAGACATTGCTGTTATTGGCTCTATGGATACTTTAGAAGGGGCATTTTCTACACCTTCCTTAACTGGTATTAAAGAACCTCTATTTGAGTTAGGTCGTACTGCCGCCATTGAATTGATTGCTCAAATAGAAGGCAAAAAAGCGCTATCGGAAATACATAATCCAACCTCTTTAATTGTAAGGCAATCTTGTGGCTGTGAGTCATCAATGCATTTACAAGATTGTAAAGCGAGCAATCAAGTTAGTTCTGTTTCTTTAAACCTATCGGACGATCCAATCTATGATGAAACCGAAGGCTATTTTAAACGACTTGTTGAGCAATACAAAGGGGGGATAGCATGTAATGAGGTTGCTTCTTTATTATCACTTTACCAAAAATCAATGCAGAAAAATCATTTCGATGAATTATTAACCTTGTTACAACAAAAATTAGAAAAGGCGCTAAAAACTGAAGACATTATGTTGTGGTTGGCATTAACAAGTAAGTTACAACTGAGCACTTTAGCTTATTTAGATAATTCAAAAAACCGCAGCAAAAAATCATTAGTTAAGTTCATCACACAATTGATTTCATTAAAAAATGAATTTGAGCAGATAGCCATTAAGTTTCAACGTTTTGAGACTGAATATTATATGAACTATTTCAGATCTGTTGTTAATAACCTCAATTCATCTTTTGATCTTAGTACTATTAAAGAATATACCATTGATGTATTACAGTTATCTGAGTTTTATATTTCAGTCTTTGATGATGTTAATACTGATAAACAAAGCGCAAAAAATATACTTTCTGTACATCATAATGAGCTTATTAACATAGAAAATAAAAGCTTTGATGCTAAAAAATTATTACCAGACGGTATTGAAACTTTCAAAGATCGTTATACATTACTGGTTCTTCCTTTGTCTCATCGAGATAAACGTATCGGTTTTATGACCCTTAATTTAAGTAATTGCAAAGCCATCGCATTTGAAAATTTACGTGCCGTTATCAGCTCCGCATTAAAAAATGAAATTCTAATACAAGACTTAAAAAAAGCAGAAAAACGCTTTAGTGATATTGCACACAGCACTTCTAATTGGTTATGGGAAACAAACCTTCACCATCAATTCACTTACTGCTCTATTTCTTCCGAGGATATTATTGGCTATTCTCCACATATATTGATGAATAAAACGGTGAGTGAATTAGATGTTGGAAAGGGGGAGGGTTATATTAAACGAATACTTGCTCAGAAAGATTTAACGAATATTGAATGTTGGTTTCGTCATAAAAATGGTCATGTTGTTTGTTTATTATTATCTGCAAAAGCCATTATTAGTGAAGGTGTTTTTTATGGGTATAGAGGCGTATTTGAAGATATTACAGAACAAAAACGGCAAGCTGATAAAATTAAAAATTTAGCGTATTCAGATATGCTGACAGGTTTGCCTAATCGAACTTTATTTCAAGATACCTTAGAAGAAACGATTAAAGAGTCCGCGCTTAAAAAGAAAAAATTTGCTTTAATGTTTATCGATTTAGACCATTTTAAATACATCAATGATTCATTAGGTCATGCAGCTGGTGACAAACTGTTAATTGAAATAGCCAAGCGTCTCAATAATTCAATTCGCTCTGGTGATGTGCTGGCTAGGTTAGGTGGTGATGAGTTCGTTATTATTTTACCTGATGTACTTGATACAGCGAACATTATCGATATTGCAGAGCGAATTTTTAATGATCTTAAAAAACCTGTCATGCTAAAAGGTAAACCTGTTTTATCGACCTTAAGCCTTGGCATTAGCTTATATCCGACAGATGCAACTGATGCCCAGTCGTTACTGCAAAAGGGAGATAATGCAATGTATCAAGCTAAATCTCAAGGACGTAATAATTATGTTTTTTACGATAAATTATTAGAGCAAAAGCATAATTTGCGTAATTTAAATGAAGATATTTTACGTGATGCATTAGCAAATGATGGTTTTGTTCTGCATTATCAACCACAAGTTTCAACTGAAACAGGTGATGTGATTGGTTTTGAAGCATTAGTTCGTATTCAAAATGATAAACAAGGAATTGTTGCACCGAATCATTTTATTCCATTAGCTGAAGAATTAGGGTTAATTGGGCAAATTGATGAGTGGGTCTTTAAAGAAGGGTGTTCGCAATATGCCATTTGGCGAGATTTAGGGCTTACAAATATTCGCTTATCTATTAATCTATCTGCTGTTCAATTACGTAATGATGCTGTTTTAGCTACGTATATTGAAATTTTAGAACGTTATAATGTGCAGCCTAGTGATATTCAATTAGAAATTACTGAAAATTCGTTAATTGAAAATGAACGTATCGCTTTAAAAGTATTACAAGGTTTTAGAGACTTCGGAGTTAGTATTGCCTTAGATGATTTTGGTACGGGATATTCTTCTCTTAATTGTATTAATTTATACCCTATCGATACAATAAAAATTGATCGTTCATTTGTTAAAGATGCTGTTGATAATCCTAAAAACAAAGCAATTATTCAAGGTATGGTTTTGATTGCTCGTAGCTTAAATTTAAACGTTATTGCTGAAGGTGTAGAGACATTAGAGCAATACCACTTTATTAAAGGTTTAGGATGTCATGAAATACAAGGGTATTATTTTTATAAACCTTCTCCTGCTAAGGATGTTCAGCAGTTTTTAGTCGGTCCGCTATAGTAAAAAACAAAGTATTATTTCTTAATTTAATAAATAACATTGGAGTCAGTATGAATAATAAAGTTTTAGGTATCATTCTTATCGTTGCTGGTATTGCTTTAATTCTTTGGGGTTACAATATTTACGACTCTGCTAGCTCTCAAGTAACTCGCACACTTAGTGGAGATAGCCCTATTCAAGCTTGGCTTGGTATGGGAGGAGGAGCAATTGCTGTTTTATTTGGCATTACAAAATTAAAATAAAATAATTTCTTAGTAGGTTAGTTTATTAGCCAATCTTTATCAGCAAATAATCGCGATATAAATTTTAACAAATACAATAATAGTGATTACACATAAATAGTTTATCTAAATTATGTACTGTAAAATAGATAAGCTATTTATTGCAATTGAAATGATAGGTAAGGAGCTTTATGAAATTCATTTGGGCTAAGTTATTGGTTACTGTAGTTATTTTTGCCGCTCTTTTTGGCATTATTTATTATCAAGTGGCTAGTGGCAGTATCTGAGTATTGATAAGAAAAATATTTTAAAGGAGCCTTATTGTTCTAGTTCATGGTTATACGAGTTGCACTTATTATGGTGATGGTTGCTCGATCCCTGTGCACTTCAATGTTGACCCCTGCAAATGTATGAAAATCTAGAAATTACTTTTATTAAGTATTTCTTTCTTTAACTAGTGAGATGATAAATCTCCTAGAAAGTGTCAAAAAATAGCAGTAAAAACAAGTTTTGCTATTTTCTAAGTATTCTTCTTCTTGAAAACAGGCACTATTAAATGTAGTGATGTAATTGGCTTGATTGAAGATAAATCACATCATTATCGTGTTACATCGATTTCTTTTAAATCGCATACAAGCCTCTGAATATTCTAAATTGTTCATCAATTAAATAAATAATTATTTGCCAATTATCTTTTTAAAAGCTAAGTTTAGCTTCCCTTTGGTATTTAGAGAATAATTATGAAAAAGCAGCAACGTGATATAACCCTTAGATTTTTAGCTGAAACACAGGATGTTAATTTTGGTGGCAAGGTGCACGGTGGTGCGGTAATGAAATGGATTGATTTAGCTGCTTATGCATGTGCCGCAGGTTGGAGTGGTCGTTATTGTGTAACTGCTTATGCGGGTGGTATTCGTTTTGTTGCTCCAATCCATGTTGGTAGTTTGGTGGAAGTTGAAGCAAAAGTTATTTATACAGGAAAATCATCAATGCATATTGCATTAGAAGTTAATGCCTGTGATCCAAAATCTCTAAATCGTCGTTTAACAACACATTGTATAGTGATCATGGTTGCCGTTGATCAGAATGGACATTCTGAGCATGTTCCACAATGGGTACCTGAAACAGAAGAAGATATTAAACAACACGATACAGCCAAAAAACTCATGGATATGCGTAAGAAAATTGGTCAGGAAATGCAGATTTTTGTTGATTAACTTTTCTCAATTTAGACATAATACTTAACTGTTATTTGGCAGAGTGCTTGTCGCTACAAGCATTCGCTTTTTATCCTATGTAATTTTGTTAGCTTATACTCTATCTACTACCTCTCAATTGCTCTATTCTTAAAATTTTATCCGTTTAGTTTGATCATTTAATCTATTAAAGTGGCGATCATGAAATTCATTGTTTTGTTTATTGTGTTTTTTTTATCTTCTCTTAATGTATTTGCCGATACATTAAAGCCTTTTAAAAGTGATGGATGCAGTTTGTTTCCTAATGGTACTTTCGAAGATCATGATTTGTGGCAGAAATGTTGTTATGAGCATGACTTAAAATATTGGCAAGGAGGTACTTATCAGCAACGAGTTGAGGCAGATAAAGCGTTACAATTATGTGTGTCTGATCTTGATGAAGCAACAATAGGTTTATTGATGAAAGTGGGAGTTAGGTTCGGAGGAAGTCCATTTTTTCCTACTAATTTCAGATGGGGTTATGGATGGTCTTACCCTCGTATGTATGGAGAGTTAAGTCAATCTGAATTGCAGCGGGTAAAGCAACATCTTCGCGAATAGTTAGCAGTTAACTATTCGCTGCATGTTTTGTTTAAGCGGGGATTCTATTATTACGAACAAGAGAGCGGCGAATGTTTTTACACATTTTTCCAAACTTGGCGATATCATCAAACGTTGGTGTACACCCTGTATTAATTTCATGTTGCCAATAAGTTAACTCTGTATCCACTAATTCCATTAACTTCTTAGGGCAACCAGTACAAGTATTATCTGGTCCACATTTGAATGTGTCTTCTTGATAAATAGGGAATTCTAATTGAACAGCATCAATAATTTGTTGCATTGCAGTGACTCTATTGGGTTTTCTGTCCATTATATGAGCTCCTATGACTAGTTGAGTTGTATTTTTAGGCTATATACAAGAGATCCTTTCTAATAAATAGGGCGTTTAGAATAATATTTGAACAATTAAATTTCAAGAAAAATGACAGATTAATTGAGATTTTTATTTACTAAAACTTGAGTTAATAATAGGAAAATCAGCACCTTATCAATAAAGGTGCTGATTATTTTTTAGCTTAAAAATTGAAGCTATCAACAACTGTTTTTTGTGTGATGTTTTTTTGTCTATGAAATATTTTTTTATTGCCTATTTTGAGATAGAATAGTTAAAAGCTTGATGTGATACTGGTTACAGTAAATAACGGATTTATTGGGCTGATTAAAACTGTTCATATTTTTGTGATAAATTTCGTTATCAAAACAACCTTTTACGTCAATTTGTGCCTCGAATTTAATTGTTTTTCTGCGTGAAGTTTAGATCTCGTGCTTAATACAATTGGTACCAATTAATAGCATTTTCATTTAAGGCAAATATATTGTGATGAAGTCAATAACGTTTAATCAATTACAACTACGTTTACTTCTTATTTTATTCATTTTATTTACTGGCACTGTTTGCAGTTACCGCTATTTTATTGAACTCCCAAAATTAGAAGAAAGTATTGCTAAATTATCAGAAAGAGAGGTTGATACATTAAGTTTTAGCATTTCAAGTAATTTAAATATTTTATCACGAGTTAGTTTTGACTATGCGGTATGGACAACAACTTACGATTTTATTAACAATCCTTCCGATGACAAGTTTATTCAAGAAAATAATGTTGATAATACGTTTATCAGCATGGAAATTGATGGCATTTTTTATTTAAATAAAGATTTAGAAGCGGTATTAGTAAAAGGGTTTCATCATATTAAGCAAATAGACATGGACTTTTCTTTTTATGATTTTGATAAATATCCTGAAAATAAAAGTATTCTACCTCCAGCTATTACTGAAAACGGTGCACCAAGGAAAACAGGTTTTATTAATACCCAACATGGACCTGCCATATTTAGTACTACGCAAATTAGAGATTCTGATATGAATGGTGATTTTCGAGGTTATCTCGTTATGATCCAACTCATTGAAGATAAGTTTGTGGAACAATTATCTAAATACACCTTAACAAACATTACCTATCAAGAGATCCCTCCTAAAGAAGAATTATCTAGGCTACCTAATTGGGATGATAAAACTGAAAAAATTAAGATTAAACCTTACACAGATATAGTGTTGAGAGATATGACTGATAACCCTGTTGCTGTTTTAAGGATGACTCATAGTATTAGCCATATTCCCGATATTTTTAATATACAGAGCTTACTTTTTATCGTTCTGATTAGTATTTTATTTTATGTTGTGTATCTTACCTTATCGATAATTATTATTAACCCAGTGAAAAGGTTAGCGGAGGATCTTAAACAACATGACAATTTGAAAATGTACACACCAATTAATGATCAATATATGTTGTCTGAACTCGTTACAGTATCAAAAAATGTGAACGAATTGATGCAAACCGTACAGGAGCAAAACGACATACTTTCGCAACAAGCAAATACTGATTTATTAACTAAGTTATTAAATCGCCGCGGCTTAATCAGTGCAATGGAACACCATAAAGAGTTGTGTATTCGTAAGAATGTTGGGTTTAATATTGTGATGATCGATATTGACCATTTCAAAGCTTTTAATGATTCAGTCGGGCACTTAGAGGGCGATGTTGCTTTATATGAAGTGGCTACAGTGCTTAAAGAGCAATGTCGACGAGGTGGTGATACTTGTGCGCGTTATGGTGGTGAAGAATTTGTTTTATTATTGTCTGAAATGAATCATTCTGATTTACAGCAAAAATTAATACAAACTTTACAAGCTGTTCAGGGTTTACAATTAACACACCCATCATCCCCGGTAGCGGGACACATAACAATAAGTGCGGGAGCTGTAATGATACAACCTAGCGATGTTGTTAATTTTAATTTACCATTAAATGAAATATTTAAAGTCGCTGATAATGCATTGTATGAAGCTAAAAATACGGGGCGAAACTGTTTTGTAATAAAACATTGGTGTGATTTAAAAGTAAATCATTAAGAAAGTATCCTGGTAGTTTATATTTTTTAATCTTTATCTAACGGCTCACCTTAATCATTTGATGTCTCATTTATATTTCATTATTAATCCTATAATGTTCCTTTTTTATCGTACCTATTTATATATTTCTTCCGTATAATTTGGTGATATGAATATCAGTTGTAAAATTAAAGGATTTATTGTGCAACATATCAAAAACTTATTTAGTCGCCATTGTTACCGCCATATTCCATTTTGGTTATTACTCTTAATCTCTTTATACAGTGCTGTTGGTTTTTTATTAGCCCCATATTTAATTAAAAAAACCTTAGTTGAACAGGTAGAAGCTAATTTAGGCTGGCAAGCAAACGTAGAAAAAGTGCAAGTCAATCCATATACTTTTACCTTAAACATCGAGCAACTCAGTATTGTTGATGAAAATAAAAACGAAGTGATTGGCTTTAGTCGTTTATATACTGATTTCACCTTACGCTCTGCATTTGAATTTGCTTTTACTTTTGAAAAAATTGAATTGGTTGATCCTCGCTTTGAATTAACAATCAACAAAGATGGCTCAACAAATATACAACAAGCACTCGCTGCACATGTAACAACGGCTCCTGAAATTAAACCTGAAGAAGATAACCTAGATAGCGCTATTGTCCCTTTACTCATTGACAATATTATTGTTGAAAATGGTGGTATTAGCGTTACTAACCATCAACCAGCTACTGCAATTGTTCATGAAGTGAAACCAATTACTTTTAACTTACAAAATTTTTCAACTCGACCTGATGAAGATGGTGAATATAAGCTTGATATTGCATTAGGTACAGGTCAAACGTTACATTGGAAAGGTTTGATCTCACTTAATCCGGTTCGCTCTTCAGGCTCTCTAAACGTTTCTGGTATTAAAGTTCATAAATTTTGGCCTTATATTGAAAGTTCTGTTCCTTACCATTTAGCTCATGGCTTAGCTTCCGTTACAGGTAAGTATGAGATGAGCTTATTAGATAAACAATTAGCATTAAAAGTTGAAGAAGCTGTGCTTGATGTTGAAAAAATTAAGTTCACTTCTGAATCTTTACCTGATGGTTTTATTGATATTCAACATATTAATATTGGTCCAAGTCATTTTGATTTACAGGCAAAAACATTATCGATTAAACAATTGCTTGTTGATCAGTTAACGCTAAATGTTTTACGAGATAAACAAGGGCAGTTAACTATGCTGTCTCCTTTAAAAGAGTTAGATAAAAGTAAGGAAGCAACAAGCTCTCAGGCTAAAGCGAGCGATACTGATAAACTGATCGCCTCAACACCTATTAATGCAAAAAAAGTAACAGCAGAAAAGTCTAACAATGTGCCATTTACTTGGTCGATTGATAAAGTTGCTCTGACAAATAGTCAGGTTAATTGGTTAGATAAACAGCCTAAGCAAGCATCAACTATCTCTATTAAAAAGCTTAATGTTGAGCTGCATAAATTAAATCAAGATCTTGCTACAACGTTGCCTTTCTCTATTGATTACTTAATTAATGAATCGAAAAAGAATCAAGTAAAAGGTGATCTTGTTATTAAACCTTTTACATTTAATTCTCATTTAATATTAGATGATGTTGATTTGACTATGGCACAACCCTACATTAGTGAACTTGCTAAAGTAAAACTTGAAAAAGGTTTGTTATCGGTTAATGCAGATTTTAAATTAAAAGAACAAAAAAATGGTGAGATAACCAGTGAATTTGCTGGTGGCATTAATATTAATAACTTCAATACTCGCGATACGGTATTGAATAAGCGATTAGTTGGTTGGCAAGATTTATCCATTAAACCATTGAAGATCAATACCTCTCCATTGGCTATTGATATTGATAAAATAGCATTTTCTAAAGCGTATTTTAGAGTGGTGGTTGGAGAAGATCGTAGCTTAAATTTATCTAAATTAAGTGTGCAAGATAAGCAATCAAAAGAAAAAAAATCAGCGCCTAAACAACATGATAAAAAAGAACCTGTTGTGCCTATTCGCATCGGTGAAGTTAGCTTAAAAGAAAGTAGTGCATTCTTTGCCGATTTATCTTTACGTCCTCAGTTTAGTACAGGAGTTGAGCATATAAATGGCAAAGTTAGCGGTCTTTCATCTAAGCAAACACAACGAGCAAATATAGATATTAAAGGTAAGGTAGAAGATGATGGCAGCATGCTTATTAAAGGGCAAGTTAATCCATTTTCTGGCAACTTATATACCGATGTTAATGTTAAATTTAATAAAATAGATCTAACAACTTGGAGCCCTTATTCAGGGCGTTTTATGGGCTATCAAATAGATAAAGGGAAGCTAAGTTTAGGGTTAGATTATAAAATTGATAAACATACTCTGAAGGCTGATAATCGCGTTATTTTAGACCAATTTGAATTAGGACATACCGTAAAAAGTAAAGAAGCTGTGAATTTACCGATCAAACTAGCACTAGCACTGTTTAAAGATAAAGATGGTGTAATCGATATTGATCTACCCATATCAGGCAATTTAGATGATCCTGATTTTAAAATTTCAGGTGTATTAATGAAAACATTTTCAAATTTAATTACTAAAGCTGCAATATCTCCTTTTTCTGCTGTCGCAGGTTTAGTAGATGGAGACGTTGGTAAATTAAATTCTGTTGCATTCTCTCTAGGTAACAGCGAACTTGATGATCTGCAAAAAGAGAATTTAAAAACCTTAGCTGATATATTAAAAGAGCGTCCAAATCTTGTTTTGGAAGTAAGGGCGATTGTTGATCAAGAAGCTGAAGGTTATGTATTAAAAGAGCAACAGTTAAAGCAATTCCTAACTGAGTCTGATATAGATATTCAAGATGTTGATGAATTAGAAAATTTGTATATTCAACGAAAATCATCTCAGGCATTAGAGAATTTACAGCAGGAAAGTAATAACAGTGTTGTTATAGAACAGCAAAAATCAGAAGATAAGTGGAGCGAAGAAAAAGTAGAAGCAACGGAAGAGGAGCGTTATCAAGAAGTGCTTTATCATGCTGTTGTAGATAGTGAATCTCTATCAAGTATTGAGCTATCAACACTGGCAAAACAACGTATCCGTGTTATCAAACGAGAGTTGATTAATACTAATAAAGTACCTAATGCTCAAGTCTTTGTATTAAACCCATTATTAACAGGTAAAGCAGAGCAGGAGAAAGTGCAGAGTAAATTCACTTTAAATAGTAAATGACCTAGGTAATTGACTATTTAATACGCACTCTTAATATCATCTTATTTGCTAATAAGAGTGCGTGACGACGATAAGTTAGTGATGCTGTAATATTTAAATTAATCACTAAACCCTTGATGGATAAATTGCTGTCTTACTTGTACAAAATTATCCTCTGTACATTGTAAAAACTGCATTGCATATTGATAACCTTCAGGTTTGAACTTATCTAATTTTGCTAATTCATATTCATTCATAATGACATGCATTGCTTCTTGTATTAGTTCAGGTTCATCTTCTCCAATTAAGGTTTCAGGTGGATCAAAATGAGTGACCATCCAATCTTGCAATTGTTCGTTATTAATTTTTTGTTGCTGCCATTGGGTCAGAATTTCAATTAATTGTTTTTTTGTAACAATAGGTTGTGTCATTATTTTTCTCTGTGATTAATTATAATAATGAGCATAACTCAGCATGTTATGACTTGTCTGTAATAGAGTGTTCTTTTTTAATTCTAAAACCACTGAAAGTGTTTTTTATTGTGTTAATTTATGGCACAAAATGTAAAATAGCTTACTTATTTTGATCCCACTTTACTTTTAATATTGTGCTAAAACGATATTGGTATTCGTATAGGAAAAATCGTTGCGATATTTAAAGCTTTTAATGTTAACTCCCTTCTGTATGCCGATTGCCGCTTCTGAGTATGAACGGGATTACTTTAGTTTAAGTTTTGAAAATGATGTATTTTTCCATGAAGACGGTGGTTACAGTAATGGCCTTGTTTTTAGCTGGGGTTATTATGATGTTCCCGGTTTAGATAAAACAACTTTACCTCGTTGGATTTCCTTTCTAGCAGATCAAACCTATTTACCTTCCCTTGAAGATAGACAATATGCTATCAGTTATACCTTTGGACAATTTCTTCAAACAGCTGTTGAAATTAAAGATCCAGACTTAGTCACAGAAGATGCGCCTTATGTTGGTTTGTTAGCATGGGAAGTGGATGTGACTGCGTTTAATGAGCATGTTGCTGATAAGTTAAGTTTAACTTTAGGTGTTGTTGGACCTCTAGCTGGTGGTGAATATGTTCAAAAAAATATACATGGATGGATTGGTGCAAGTGAACCAATGGGCTGGGATAATCAAATTAATAATGAACCGGTTTTTCGTGTGCAAGCTAAGCGTATTTGGCGTAATGCTGTCTTACCTATAGGTCCAACAGAAGTTGATTTGATTACAGGTGTGAATGGTGGATTAGGTAATTTAAAATCTGATACAAGTGCTGGCGTAGGGTTACGTTGGGGACAAGAATTACAATCTAGCTTTGCATCAAGCTCTCCATTTGCAGTACAAAAACTAAATGGTTTAACCACCAGTCCAAATGGTTGGTATGTTTTTGTTAATGCTTCAGCTTCTTATGTTCTAAATGATATTTTTATGGATGGTAATACTTTTAGTGATAGCCATAGTGTTGATTTAATCCATTGGCAAGCTGCGGCTTCTATAGGCGCACAGCTTAATTTATATGATTGGAACTTTATCTATACTTTGATTTATTCAACGGATCAATATAAATCACAAACGGAAGATACCCGTTTCGGCACTATTTCGATTACCTATCACTTTTAGTCACCAAGACTTGATGATGAAGGCGTCCGAGGGTCAGAAGCACCATATAAACCACGCTCTGTACTCATAATACTTTGTGTACTCCCCATAGTGGATTTTAACTGTAATTGATGACCTTTTACTTGTAATAATCTAGTGGTGTCTGCACTTAACCCAGCTTCGATTCTAATCACATCAGGTAACCACTGATGGTGGATACGTGGTGCAGATGTTGCTTCTGCAATATTCATATTATAATCAATGACATTTGAGATGACTTGCAATGTTGTTGTTATAATTCGAGAACCACCGGGAGTCCCTGTCACCAAAAATAATTCTTTATCTTTTAAGACAATAGTAGGACTCATGGAACTAAGAGGGCGTTTGCCAGATTCAATAGCATTTGCCTCACCTCCAATTAATCCATACCCATTAGGGTGTCCTGGTTTGGCTGAAAAGTCATCCATTTCATTATTTAATAATATCCCTGTTCCTTTAGCAACAATGCCCGAGCCATAGCTATAATTTAATGTATATGTATTTGAAATTGCATTTCCCCATTTATCAACAATACTAAAATGTGTGGTTTGATCGCTTTCGTAAGGTAAATCAGTTGTTGGTTTAATTTCACTACTTGGCGTGGCTTTATCGGGATTAATATTGGTAATTAACTGCTTTGCATAAGCTTTACTAATTAAAGCTTGTACAGGAACTTTTACAAAGTCACTATCACCTAAATGCAAGCTACGATCTGCATATGCTCGGCGCATTGTTTCTGCAAGTGTATGAATGTGTTGAGCGCTATTATGGCCCATTGCAGCTAGATCATAGTTTTCTAGCATATTTAATATTTGTACTATATGTATTCCACCTGAAGAAGGAGGGGGCATTGAAAAAACTTGATAACCACGATAATTCCCTTGGATTGCTTGACGCTCAACGACATTATAATCTTTAAGATCTTGTTGAGTAAGCATGCCGTCGGCTTGTTGAATACTGCTAGCTATTGCCGTTGCTACTTCACCTTGATAAAAAGCACTCTCACCTTGTTGACTAATTAAGGTTAATGTTTTTGCTAGATCCGTTTGTTTTAAGGTGTCACCTGCTTGGTAATGTGAGCCATCTTTTTTATAAAAAATTTGACGTGTTGAAGGCCATTTTTTAAGGCGTTCTTGCATAGCAGATAAGGAATTTGCTAAATCGGCGGTGACTACTATGCCTTGTTTAGCTAATTCAATCGCAGGGGCCATTAATTGCTTTCGTGATAACGTGCCGTAGTTTTTTCGTGCATGCTCTAACCCCATCACGGTACCAGGGACTCCTATTGCGAGTCCATGGAACGTAGAGCGGTTAGCAATCACTTCCCCTTGTTTATTTAGATACATATCTCTAAACGCTGCAGCAGGCGCTTTTTCTCGATAATCAATGGCGACAATTTGTTTTTTATCAGCAAGGTAAACGAGCATAAAACCACCACCTCCGAGATTACCTGCTCGCGGAAGTGTTACAGCTAAAGCATAACCTACTGCTACAGCTGCATCGATGGCATTACCTCCTTGTTTTAAAATATCTAAACCAATTTTTGTGGCGATAGCTTCCTGTGTTGCTACCATGGCATTTTTTGCCCACACTGGATGATGAATAGCCATTTGACTATAGATAGCCGGCGAAGATGTTGGGGGATTAAGTTGTGCTGCGTGTACTATGGGAGTGATTAATAATTGGAAAAATAAAGAACTGCCTACGAATGGTATTACGGAAATTTTTTTAATTAAGCTAAACATCTTATTATTCCTTATAAGTATGACTTCCATTGTTTATTGTAAATAATTGATTATTTATAACATTGTTGCTCTTCTATATAACGGCACACAGAGTTTGGTGTTAAAAAATCAATGCTTTTATCGTTAACAAGTAGCTCTCGAATAGCTGATGATGAAATATCCAATTGGCTGGTACTTTGAAAATAAATACAACCCGCTTGTTTTTGATGTAAGAGAGTAGGATCGTTTATTTGATGTACTGCTAGTAAATTTGTCACTGTACTATTGAACTGAGGATCCCAACCTGGACGATGGCTCACAATTAAATGGCAATAATTTAAAATATCTTTATATTGATACCAGGTATCAAATTGGATTAAAGAGTCCATTCCCATAATAAAACACAAAGGCGTTTGCGGATATTGTTCACGTAAAACTTTTAAAGTATTAATGGTATAACTTGGTGAATCGCGTAAGAGCTCTTGTGTATTAATTTGTAATTGAGGTGTGTCTTGAATTGCTATTTTCACCATATCAATTCGTTGCGCTGGAGAAGCTAAGCTTTTTGATTTGTGTGGTGCAATATAATTAGGCATCAAATACAAGGCCTGTAAATTAAGTGCTTGTTGTATCTCTAGAGCAGGGCGTAGGTGACCAAAATGGATTGGGTCAAATGTTCCCCCTAAAAATCCTATTGCGGTTGCACTATTCATCCCTATTATTCCCTTTAACGTAAGAACTGATAACAGATTGCATCTAACTGTAGCCATGTATCTGTTTTATTTTCTACTTTAACGGATACCTCTAATTGCGCGCAATCAATTAACATATTCTCTAATTTTTGAGTATTTAAACGTTTTAATGCATTAGTGATCAAAGCTTGTTTCGCTGGCCATAATTTGGGTTTTTGTTGATTAAACAAAGCCGTTAATGATTGATTATTTAGCTGGTATGAAAAAGTGAGTAGTTTTTGAATTTCACTGTTAAGCGTTGCACTTAATAATAAAAGCTCGGTACCTTCTGCGTGAAGTTGCTTAATAATACGAGCATTTCGATCTCTATCACCTGCTAATAAACTATCCACCCATTGAAACAAACTAAAATGATTATGTGTTGTAATACTTTGTTCAACTTGTTGAAGCTGTAAATGTTGTTTTGGAAATAAAATAGATAACTTTTCTATTTCTTGTTTAGCGGCAAGTAAATTACCTTCAAAGTGCAATGCTAAGAAATCAATTACTTCTGTCGTTGCTGATAGCTCAACAAATTTAAGACGTTGGGATAACCACTGTGGAAAACGTTGTGGTAATAAAGCGTTTGTTGAGATGAAAAGCCCTTGCTGCTCAAGCTTATTAAACCAAACACTTTTTAACTGCTGATTGTTAAGTTTAGGACCTTTTAAAATTAAGATGATATCTGGATTTAATAGAGGCGTTATTTCTCGAATAAAATCTGTATTTTCTTTTGTTGTTTTACTGAGAGTTAATTCAATTATTTGCTTTTCAGAAAACAGTGAAAGAGTATTGAACTGACTGAAAATTTGGTCTTTATCAAAATTACCATCCAAGCTATAACTAAATTTTTCTAAAAAACCTTGCAGTTTTGCGCATTGCTGAATTTGCTCTAATGCTTCAATGCTAAGTAGCGCTTCATCACCGAAAATTAAGCAGCAACTTGGCAGTGCTCGTTGCAAGTGGTTATTTAATTGTTCAGGATAAATACGCATTAAAAATTACTCAACCGATTCATCTTTCATACTCAGCATCGTCGCCATTACATGATCAGCTGCAAGGCCGCGTAATTCTTTTGTTAATAATTCAGATTCACGTGATTTTGCGAGTGCTTGTGAAGGGTTATCTAAGAAATCTCGATAGATATTTACATTAAAATCTTTTGCAGTATAACGAGGCATTTTTAATGAATAGGCCATTGTGTAACCAATTTCTTTTTCTGCATTTTGTGCATTTGCATATAAAGAAACGGTACGTTCACTGCTACGCTCTGAGATCAATCTTAAGACTGCGGCATCTGGACTTGGCTCTGTTAATATTTTAATGCCAGCACCACGCAAACGCATTTTTACTAAGCGAGTTAATTCACCCTTAGGGTTATTTGTTTGTAGATAAATTTCTGGAAATTTTTCAATTAAACCGTTCTCATGTTTGAGATGAAACCCACAACCACTTAATAATAATGTTGTCATTATCAGTAATAATAACAAAGTGTTGCGGTAAAAAGCTTGAGAGTTGAATAATTGCATAAAAAGCCTTTTGCTGAATTAGATTAGTATTAGAAGTGTCTATTATGACTATCTATTGTTAAAAATAAACCTCTTATCAATAACAATAAGAGGTCTAATGAAGATTAAGCCATATAAACCACTTTTTATTAAAGTGCTTATATGACTTAGTTTTAACTGATTACTTTTATTCTCTTAACGAATTAGTTTGCAACTATGTTAAGTAACTTACCTGGAACATAAATTATTTTACGTACTGTTTTACCATCAGTAAATTTAGATACATTTTCTTCAGCATTAGCAAGTGCTTCAACATCAGTTTGAGTTGCATCAGCAGCAACTGTTAGTTTGGCACGTAGTTTACCGTTTACTTGAACAATAATCAGTTTTGAATCTTCAACTAATGCAGACTCATCAACCGTTGGCCAAGGCGTTGATAAAATATCACCTTCTGACCCTAATAACGTAAACAGTTCTGCACAGATATGTGGTGTGATAGGTGATAACAATTTAGTCACTGCCACTAATGCTTCCTGCAAAATAGCACGATCTTGTGCATCTTTTGTTGGGGCTTTAGTTAACTTATTCATTAACTCCATTACAGCTGCGATCGCTGTGTTGAACGTTTGACGACGACCTACATCATCACTTACTTTAGCGATTGTTTTATGCAATTCGCGACGTAATGTTTTTTGGTTGTTCGTTAGTGCTTTAATATCTAACGCATCCACTTCACCTAATTCAACATGTTCAAATGCTAAACGCCATAGACGTTTAAGGAAACGTAGTGAACCTTCTAGAGCTGAATCTGACCATTCTAATGTTTGATCTGCTGGAGCTGCAAACATCATAAATAAGCGCACACTGTCTGCACCGTATTTATCAATCATCACTTGAGGATCAATACCGTTATTTTTTGACTTCGACATTTTACTCATGCCGTCATAAATAAGTTCTTGCCCATCAGCAGTTTTAGCAGAGATCACTTTACCTTTAGCGTCTGTTTCAGTAATTGCATCTGTTGGTGCAACCCAAACTTTTCCGCCTTTAGCATCTTCATAGTAATAAGCATCAGCTAATACCATGCCTTGTGTTAGTAATTTTTTATAAGGTTCATCACAATCAACTAAACCAAAATCACGTAATAATTTATGGAAAAAACGTGAATATAAAAGATGTAAAATAGCGTGCTCGATACCACCAATATATTGATCAACAGGTAACCAGTAGTTAGCTTTTGCAGGATCTAGCATTTTATCGTCACTCTGTGGTGAACAATAACGAGCGTAATACCAGCTTGATTCCATGAAGGTATCAAAAGTATCAGTTTCATGCGTAGCAGGTTGGCCGTTATAGGTTGTTTTTGCCCACTCTAAATCAGCTTTGATAGGGGAAGTTATGCCATTCATTGTTACATCTTCAGGAAGAACAACAGGTAATTGATCTTCTGGTACAGGTACAACCGTACCATCTTCTAATGTTAGCGTTGGGATTGGTGCACCCCAATAACGTTGACGAGAAACACCCCAGTCACGTAAGCGGAAATTAACTTGGCGTTTACCTTTATTTTCAGCAACTAATCTAGCTTCAACAGCATCAAATGCAGCATCAAACTCCAAACCTTCAAGTGCAACAAAGTTGCCTGAATTAAAACAAACCCCTTTTTCTGTATAAGCTTCTGCAGAAACATCTACGTCTGCATCAGTAGGTTTGATAACGGCTTTAATATGTAGGCCGTACTCTTTCGCAAATTCATAATCACGTTGGTCATGTGCAGGTACTGACATAACAGCACCAGAGCCGTAACCCATTAATACAAAGTTAGCTGTCCAAATAGGTACTTCTTCACCGGTAATTGGGTGGATAGCTTTAAGACCAGTATCAACACCTTCTTTTGCCATTGTTGCTAACTCAGCTTCAGCTAATTTAACATTTTTGCACTTTTCACAAAAAGCAGCGAGTGTAGGGTTAGATTTAGCGGCTTCTAATGCTAATGGATGTTGTGCTGCAACGGCAACATAAGTCACCCCCATTACTGTATCTGGACGAGTAGTATAAACAGAGAAAGTTTCATCACTGTTTGCTACTTTAAAGTCCATCTCAATACCTTCTGAGCGACCAATCCAATTACGCTGCATGGTACGTACTTGTTCAGGCCATTCATCTAACTGGTCTAAATCATCTAATAGTTCTTGAGCATAAGCAGATATTTTAATAAACCATTGTGGAATTTCTTTTTGCTCAACAACAGCACCTGAACGCCAACCGCGACCATCAATCACTTGCTCATTGGCTAATACTGTTTGATCTACAGGATCCCAGTTAACCGTCGCCATTTTTTTATAGACTAAATCTTTTTCTAATAGCTTAGTGAAGAACCATTGTTCCCAGCGGTAGTATTCAGGTTGGCAAGTCGCTAATTCGCGATCCCAATCGTAACCAAAACCTAATTGCTTAAGTTGGGTTTTCATATAAGCAATGTTTTCATAAGTCCAACCAGCAGGTGCGGTTTTGTTTTTAATCGCTGCATTTTCAGCGGGTAAACCAAATGCATCCCAACCCATTGGTTGCATTACGTTTTTACCTTGCATACGTTGGAAACGAGAAACCACATCACCGATGGTGTAATTTCTAACATGTCCCATGTGTAATTTACCGCTCGGATAAGGGAACATAGATAGGCAGTAATACTTTTCTTTTGTTGGATCTTCTGTGGCTTTAAATGATTGATTGTCATCCCAATGTTTTTGGAATTTAGCTTCAATTTCTTTAGGGTTGTATAACTCTTGCATATTCGGTCTGCCTGCAATGAAAAATAAAATAATAATAAGGCAGTAGGATACAGTAGCAGCTCCTTTGCAACAATATTTATGAGATATGAAGCGAAAGTTTATTGAATATTAAGGCACATTTTTATATGAAATAGATAAAAATGTTCATTAAAAGCGGGAAAATGAATAAATCATGCGTAACTGAGCTCTAAAATACTGTGACCTTTAATTTTTGTACGATAGAAAGTTTGAAAGTTATTTGCTCTATTTTCTTACCATAAGGGATACAAATGAGTAGTTCATTCTTTGCATCTAAGTTCAATCATTGAGAGATTATTTTATTCATTTAAGTAGTCTTATTAAATATAGTCTTAGCTACTTTAATAGAATCATAAAATTTTGGCGGTATACCTTAAGATTATTTAAGTAATTGTTTTGTTTGAAAGTTAATCTGAATGTTGTTTATTTAAACTGTTTGTTCGTTTATTCGGCATATGAATTTTTTTATTCAAAATAAACTTTACAATCGCGAGGGTGGTTCTGTATTATTCGCCTTGTTCTGCGGAGGGGTGGCAGAGCGGCTGAATGCACTGGTCTTGAAAACCAGCGAGGGTTAATAGCTCTCCGAGAGTTCAAATCTCTCCTCCTCCGCCACATTTGAAAGGCCTGAATATCTCATGATATTCAGGCCTTTTGCTTTCTAGAATACCAATTTAACATTCTCCTACTATCTTCCATCCATTATTGACTGTATTGCAATTTTTATTGCCTACTGCAGATATTAACTTTTACTCAAATTACACCTTAAGCTAAGTCATTTTTCAGTGTGAAATTTGGATAATTTATTTAATATAATCGCTATAAGCATATATATCAGGGCAGTAGTTATTAAGAAGATAAGGGTAATTGAATTATACCCTTATTTTATTGCTTGTAGGTGAGTTTGTGTTGGTAGATGAGTTCGGAAATTTAGTCATCGAGACAATAACAATCGTATTGAAGTTGCTTCAATCTTAGCTTGATGATAATAGCGTCGGGATCAATTCACTCAATTTATTAGCAAGCTTTTGATGTTGCTCCGCATGCCAATGTATTCCCTCTTTAGCGCAAGGTTCAATAAACTCAGCGGCATCTAAAAAATGACACTCAAGTTCTTGAGCACGTAATTCATAGTAATAAGCAAACTGTTCAGATTTAGCTTGAGCACCATCCCAACCTTCTTTGCCATTATCTAGCTCTAATACATGTGCAGGGGAAATCAATAATACTTCTGGAGGTTTTTCCATAAAATTATTTTTAAAGTTTTTCACAACTTCAACTAAACGTGCTGCACCCTTAGAGATATCGCTAGCGGTAACATGATATCTAGACTTTAAATCATTAGTACCAAGCATTATAAGTACTAAATCAGGGTGATGGCTTCCTAAACAAGGAAGTAAATAATCTAACCCATTTTTACCTGCTTCAAATGGGTCATCAAATACCGTAGTACGGCTATTTAATCCTTCTTCAATAATTCGATACTTATTCATTAGTTGAGACTGCAGCAGCATAGTCCAACGTTCATATTCATTATAACGTCGTTCTAAATCTGGAGAGTAACCCCAAGTATTAGAATCGCCAAAACATAGAATAGTTTTCATTTATCAATATTCCTTTAATAAAACAGATTAATCTATTTCAGAGTATCTATTAATTGACAATAAAACAATGTAAATCAAATTCTTATGGTTATTACATGAGATCAGATAAGAAGTGCTTTTTTAGTAAATAGTGATCAAAAATCACTCCAAATGTGTGCTCGAAATTACATTAATCGGTGAACGCTACCAATTATTTTAAAGCGTTCACCTTGTTTTATTTAAAGCTTATTAGCTGCAGCTTGCTTTAACTTTGCGCGGTTTGCATCGCTTGCTTTAGGCTCTGATTCTCCAAAAATACTTGCCATCCAATGCCCATCAGTTGGGTTAGGGAACAATACATATTTCTGACCATATAATGCACGATCTTCTTGCATTTTTGCTTTACGGCCTGCCACATCGCCTTTTACATAATATTTACGGCGGAAATCATTCAAACTATCCCCAAGAAAAACTACAACATTGTGATCTTTCATAATTTCATTTTGGCGTGTCTCTTTGTTTGATGTATCACGTAAAACAGTCAGGTGGCTTTTGTCCTTCAATGGAAAACCTAAATTTTTAATATTGCCTAGCGCATACTCATAGGTTTTTTCACCTTGCTCTCGGCTAGTGATATAAAAAATTTCAACGTTATTTTCTTGGCAGAATGCTAAAAACTCTTTTGCACCAGGTGATGGCACCATTTTATTTTTTGGTATCCAATCGTCCCAAATTGCATCATCAAAAAAGTCGATATTTTTATTAATTAATGTTGCCCAATAATCGAGTGGTAGTACTAGTGTGTCATCAAAGTCAGAAACAATAGCTAACGGTTTGTCGCCTTTTTTATGTTTTGCTAATGCCATTTCCACATGCATACGAGCAATATTGAAACCTTGATAATAAAGTGCTTCGTATTCAGCTGATGTTTGTTTCCAAGCAACTGCATAGGATAATGGATTTGTATTAACAGGTTCATTAGCGAAGGTGAGTGGACTCGTTAATACACTACATAGTGTTAATGTCGGTACTAATTTTTTAAAGAATGAAGTCATAAAATGATTAATCCATAAAGATGCGATGTTAATAAAAATGTTTGTTATCGTTAGTTCTATAACAACCCAGGAAAGTTTAAAAAAACTATCTAAATATTGGATGCAATAAGAAGACCAGAAAATAGTACTCGATTATTTAAAAAATTAATATGCTATTTATAGTGACCAGTACAAACAGGTGCTATATACAATTTTATTTTAAATTACGTATTTATAGCGTACTTAATCTTCCCTAAAAACCTCCAATAACTGCTTTATCATGGAATGGGCAGCCTAATGATGTCATTCATATCATCTTTATTAGCGCACTGAACAAACCTTATATATAGCTGGTTGGATAAAGCCATAAGGCTTTTTATATTATGTGCGAGGGCTTGATGGTATTTTTTATGTGGTAAATGCAATTTCATTTACATCATTGCACCAAAATTGGGCGAGGTTTACTTCTTTTTATGCAGTAATAGGTAGAAAAACTTCAAAATACGAGTAAATGATAATGAGTATCGATTTTATTGTTTGTTGCTGCTAAGTGTTATATTATAACAAAATGAAGTTTGGTGATTAGATCTTCGATTTGTTATTGAAGATAGACTTTATGTTTAATTATCAGCCACCCATCGGCATTAATAAATATTAGGAAAATAGAATGAAATCAATACAAGCCTTCACAGATAAACTATCTATCGGTTTATCCATGTTATGCGCCATCCACTGTTTGCTGTTACCTTTTTTGTTGGTTTTAGTGCCTAGTACGATAGCTGTCCAGTTAGGAAACGAGGCTTTCCATGCTTGGATGGTGTTTGCCGTGTTACCAACCAGTATTTATGCATTGACATTAGGTTGTAAAAAACACAAAAATTATCGTTTAATTGCTTTAGGGATCAGTGGGTTGTTATTATTAGTATTAGCTGTTGTGTTGGGGGAATATTTATTTGGCCATTTAGGTGAAAAAATAATGACTTTAGCTGGTGCAACGCTTTTAGCCATTGGGCATTGTTGGAATTTTCGTTTATGCCGTGAACATGAGGACAAACACAAAGATGATAGCTGTGATTGTTCAGAGCATTAATAATAAAGAAGATATAAATGAACAAAGAGATGATTCAAGGTGTGCCTACTAATATCATTACTGGCTTTTTAGGCTCAGGTAAAACATCGGCAATTTTACATCTATTAAAAAATAAACCTGCTGATGAAAGGTGGGCTGTTTTAGTTAATGAATTTGGCGAAATAGGTGTTGATGGTAGTTTTTTAACGGGCAAGCATACCAAAGAGCAGGGCATATTTATTCGAGAAGTGCCGGGGGGGTGTATGTGCTGTGCTGCTGGTTTGCCGATGCAAGTTGCGTTGAATCAGCTTTTGAAAAATGCAAAACCAGATCGTTTGTTAATTGAACCAACTGGGCTAGGTCACCCTAAAGAAATTTTACAGGTATTGTCAGCAGAGCATTATCAACAAACGCTTTCTTTACAAAAAACATTGACCTTAATAGATGCTCGGAATTTACATGATACTCGATATACCGAGCATGCTACATTTAATCAGCAAATAGCGATTGCTGATACGTTGGTGGGTAGTAAAGCAGATTTATATCAAGAAGCAGATAAAACATGCTTAATGGCCTATGCCAAGGCGCAAGGAAAAGAAAATGTGTCGGTTATTTTTGCAGAATATGGCAACATCGCGTATTCACAGTTAATAGGTAAAAGTGCCATTAAGGTTGCTGCTCCACATTCCCATCATCATGAAGTAAAAAAATCATTAGCAACAGAGATCGTTATCCCTGCATGTGGTTTTATTAAATCGGCCAATCAAGGTGAAGGATTTAATAGTGTGGGGTGGCGTTTTTCTCCGCAGATTGAGTTTAATTACAAAAAATTATTTATCTTTTTAAACTCTTTAAAAGTAGAACGCATGAAAGGTGTTTTTATTACTGATAAAGGTATGTTTGCTTACAACGCCACGCATGAATCTTTACAAGAAATGGCATTAGATAGCGTGAAAGAGAGTCGAATTGAGATTATCAGTCAACAATTAGATAATAAGCTTGAAGCACACTTGATGGCTTGTTATCTATCTCAGTAAAAAACTGCTAATTAGTTATTTAAATAAAGATGCATTTCGCGATACATTTATAATATAAATATCTAGCGAAGAAATTCTCTATAATATCTATTCTCTTTAACTTGCGGTTTAACAGTTACTCTGGGTAATATATTATTTAATTATTATGATAAGAAGGAATTAAACAATGAGTGATGATAAGCAAGCGATTCAAAGTGCAGATTTAATCGCATTAGCTAATGCACAGTTACCTGAGCATGAAGATTTTATCGAAGGTATTAAGGTAGAAAGTGTTGCTACTCAACATGGTGTAATTACCTTTAAAGGTGAATCATTTTTAGATGAAAATGGATTACCTACAGCAAGGAGTATGACTGCTTTCAATTTATATAAATGGCTTTGTCACCATTTTTCTAATAAATACACATTAATTGATTGAAAGTAGCCTTTATAAAATATTTTCTAATCAATCATCTTACCAATACTTCAATTAAACTCTATTCTAGTAACAACTAATAATAGAGTTTTTTATTCCAATTTAGATTTTTCTACTTTCAATCTGGAACTGGGTTACGGGGATTTAATATGAAAATGATATACACCAATGAAAATATCTTTATAACCAATAACTTAAAAAATATTCTCGAAGCACAAGGAATCAATACTTTTATCAAAAATGAGTTTTCACAAGGAGCCATAGGAGGAGTTTCTGTTTTTGATGCTTGGCCTGAAGTGTGGGTTTTTGATAATGCTGATTTTGAGCGAGCACAAGTCATTGCAAATTCATTACAAAGCAGTAAGGGAGACATTGATTGGGTTTGTGAGCATTGCTCTGAACATAATGAGTCTGTATTTGAAATCTGTTGGAATTGTCAGAGTGAAAACTAATGATTAACGTGATCATGGTTTTATATTGAAGCTTATTTCTGCTCTATTGGTGGTTTATTCGGCAGTTGAACTTTTTTCAGCGTGTATTGTTTTACACTCGAAATATTTTACTATATTATTCGTTTCGTTCTGCGGAGGGGTGGCAGAGCGGCTGAATGCACTGGTCTTGAAAACCAGCGAGGGTTAATAGCTCTCCGAGAGTTCAAATCTCTCCTCCTCCGCCACATTAAGAAAAAAGGCTTCTCATTTGAGAAGCCTTTTTTCGTTCAAGCTGTTTTATATGGTAACAGACGTAAATAAGTGGGTAGTTATGATTCAATTATTGATTGGTGGTGTTCGCAGTGGAAAAAGTGATGCTGCTGAAAATTTACTTATTCAACAACTTGCCGATAATCCTTCATTACATCCTGCTTATATAGCAACCAGTGTTGCCTTTGGCGAAGAAACTATTTCTCGAATACAGCAACATCAAAAAACTCGTCAGTCTCGTTTTCCTCAAGTTTTATCTACTTATGAGCTGGATTATAAAAATACTGACTTACTTTCTGTTTTAAACCTTCTAAATACACCCAACCATATTTTATTAATCGAATGCCTTTCAACTTGGGTTGGTTGGTATTTATCAGTTAATAAATCATTGCATGAGAATCTACTGTCTTTTGAGCAGCAAAAAGAATCTTTTCTCTCATTTTTACAAAGCGCTACATGTGATGTCATTATTGTCAGTGGGGAAGTCGGTTGTGGGTTGATCGGTGAAACACCTTTGCAGCGACGTTATGCAGATCAATTAGGTGAATTAAACCAACAAGTAGCCACTTTAGCGGATCGTGTTTTTGTTGTAACTGCTGGCATTAAGCAACTCATTAAATAACTTGCCCTTTAAGTCCAGCTTCATTATTTCAAAATAAGATTATTTGGTGACCTCATTCACAGTAAATGACCTGTTAAATTTTATTTCAATAAAATTTAATTTTTTCTAAATTATCCCTTTAAATTCTATTTTTGCTCCCCATATAAATAATTAACATAAGTGGGGAAACCCAAAATTCATTAGATTAAGAGAAAAAATATGTCTGAATATACTACTCAAGAGCAACAAGCAAGTTACGGTATTGGTTTACAAATGGGTGAGCAACTTGCTTCTAACCCGTTTGATGGTTTAGATATCTCTGCAGTATCTGCAGGTATTGCTGATGCATTTGCTGGTGCAGAAAGCAAAGTTTCTCAACAAGATCTACAAGCTGCATTCCAAGTTATCTCTGAGCGTATGCAAGCTGCGGCTGCTGAACAAGCTAAAATCTTAGGTGCTGCTGGCGAAGAGTTTTTAGCTGAAAATGCTAAAAAAGACGGCGTTGTTGTTACTGAGTCAGGTCTTCAATATGAAGTTATTACTGAAGGTTCTGGTGAAAAACCAACTGCTGAATCTACAGTAAGTGTTCATTACCACGGTTCTTTAATCGACGGTACTGTATTTGATAGTTCTGTTGAACGTGGTCAACCTGCTGAATTCCCAGTGGGTGGTGTTATCGCTGGTTGGACTGAAGCATTACAACTAATGTCTCCAGGCGGTAAAATGAAATTAGCTATTCCAGCTAACTTAGCATATGGCGAACGTGGTGCTGGCGCTGCAATTGGCCCGCACGCAACATTAGTATTTGAAGTTGAATTACTAGAAGTTAAATAATAATTAAAACTATTAATTAAAAAGGCCCTTATCTGTCATCAGGTAAGGGCCTTTTTTGCTTATCATTTAGTCATAAGATTAATACCCATCGCACTAATTAACTGATCTATTTTACTTATTAAAATCACTTATTTAATGCAATGGCTATAAAAATCTAAAAGCTAGTTTAATCGATCCACAATTGCTTCTACTAAAATAGATGCATTTTTCGCTGCAACAGGCAAAAACTCTTCAAATGAAAGTTCTGACTTCTTACCTGCAATATCTGATAACGAACGAATAATCACAAAAGGTACTGAAAATTGGAAACAAACTTGTGCAATCGCTGCTGCTTCCATTTCACAGGCTGCCATCTCAGGAAAGTTAGTACGTGCAATTTCAGTTTTAGCAGGATCTGCCATGAAAATATCACCTGTACAAATCAAACCTTTTACTATGTTTAAATTAGGTAATGTTTGCGCTGCTTGTTGTGCAATATCAATCAGTGCTGGTGTCGCTTCAAATGCCGCTGGTAATTGCGCCATTTGACCAATTTCATAACCAAATGCAGTTAAGTCAACGTCATGAAATCTCACTTCTGTTGAGATAACAATATCACCTACGTTGAGATCGCTATTAAAACCACCAGCAGAGCCGGTGTTAATAATGGTATCGGGAGTGAACTTTTCTAGTAAAAGCGTTGTTGCAACGGCTGCAGCGACTTTACCAATACCTGATTTAGTTAAAATAACTTGTTTATCATTAAGGTCACCTTGATAAAATTCACAACCTGCAATTTTAGTCGTAGTCACGTTATTCATCGCTGATTTTAGGATATTTACTTCTTCATCCATTGCACCAATAATGCCTATTTTCATATGATTTTCTCTTTGTTAACTTAATAAAGTCGCAATGCTAACATATTATGTCTTATATCTTCACTCTAAGGTTTTTTTGTGGCAATTTACTGTGTAAAATCGTGAATAATTATTACGTTATCGGTAGCAAACTAGGAACAAGCAAATGAATGCCTTACTTGAAGATTTAAAAGCGCGTGGTCTAATCGCCCAAACAACTGCAGATGAAGAGTTACATGAACATCTATCTAGTGCGAGCCGTACATTATATTGTGGTTTTGATCCAACGGCTGATAGTTTACATATCGGCAGCTTAGTGCCTCTATTAATTTTAAAACGTTTTCAAGAAGCGGGGCACAAGCCACTTGCTTTAGTTGGTGGTGCTACAGGTTTAATTGGCGATCCAAGTTTTAAAGCCGCTGAGCGTAAATTAAATAGCGATGATGTGGTTGCAAATTGGGTTGATTCAATTAAAAAGCAAGTGAGTGCTTTTGTTGAGTTTGGTGACCAAGAAAATGCAGCAGAAGTGGTTAATAACCTAGACTGGATTGGTCAAATGGATACCATTTCATTCTTACGTGATGTAGGTAAACATTTCAGTGTTAATGCCATGATCCAGAAAGAATCTGTAAAGCAGCGTATTGACCGTGAAGGTTCTGGTATTTCATTTACAGAATTTAGCTACATGCTATTACAATCTTACGACTTTGCTGCACTAAATAAAGAGAAAGCTTGTACGTTGCAAATTGGTGGCTCTGACCAGTGGGGAAATATTACAGGCGGTATCGATTTAACTCGTCGTATGAACCAAGAAAAAGTATTTGGTATTACTATGCCTTTGGTGACAAAAGCTGACGGTACTAAATTTGGTAAAACTGAATCAGGTACGATTTGGTTAGATCCTACTAAGACATCACCTTATGCCTTTTTCCAATTTTGGATCACGACTTTAGATGCAGATGTTTACAAATTCTTACGTTACTTTACTTTCTTATCAGTTGCAGAAATTGCAGAAATTGAAGAAACAGATAAAAACATTAAAGGCCGCCCTCAAGGACAGGCTATTCTTGCTCGTGAAGTAACACGTTTAGTACATGGTGAAGAAGGCTTAGCTTCTGCGGAACGTATTACAGAAGCGCTGTTTTCAGGAAACTTAAGTAGTTTAAGTGAGTCTGACTTAGCTCAGTTAGCACAAGATGGTCTACCAGCAACAGAAGTCACAACAGAAAGTGCTTCAATTGTTGAATTATTAACAAGTTGTGAATTAGCGGCTTCAAACAAAATGGCGCGTGAGTTTGTTAAGAATGGTGCTGTGATGGTTAATGGTGAGAAAGTTACTGAGTCTGAAGTGATTATTAATAAAGCAGATGCTTTATTCGCTCGTTACACATTAATTAAACGTGGTAAGCGTTTATTTAATCTATTTATTTGGAAGTAAATATGAAGAACACGATGTTCAAAAATTACATAATGAAAGCGTCTATTATCTCTTTACTAGGTTTGTTTACTGTTTCAGCCTTGGCTGCTGAAAGCGATGATAAAAAAGTAAGTACATGGAACGACATGAGTGATCCTACTGCTATCTACTCCAATGCAAGTATTGGTGGTGGAACAGAAGGCGTTGATCTATCTGGCACTTATGGCGGTTATTTAAGTGGCGTCTATAAACAGCGTTTCACTGTTGCTGCAAAACATGACTTAGATTATTACGAAGCTAATTACCTTTTATTAAATTCTGCATCTGAATCAGGCCTTACGTTTAATAGTACTTGGGATAGAGATTTACGTTTAGATCATGTTGACTATCGTGGTATTGACGACCTGAATGTTGGTTTTTTTGCTAAGTTAGGTTTTTTAGATAAACACCTTAACTTTTACCCGCAAGTGAGTATTGGTTATATGTGGGCTGATGAGATGAGTGATACCACTTATGTCAAATTGGACGCAACAACCAGATATACTTTTAATCATATGTTTTGGGTTGGTATCACACCAACTTTTAAACATAGTATGAAAGGTGTTGATATTGATGAATGGGCAACTTCAATTGACGCTGGTATGCAGTTGTCTGACGCATTTGGTCTTAGTGTAAGTGCTAATAATGATCATGAATATTGGGGGCAAATAACTTTTGCTTTCTAATGATACATAATTGAGTTCTAGCCTGGTTCAGTAGCAATATATAAACCGATGTTTAATCACATCGGTTTTTTTATGACTAATATTTCTTTGCTCAAAAATTTAACCTAAATTTTACTCTTCACTATTTTAATATTTCAACAAGTTCATTAATCCAACACTTATTCATCTTTTTATACTATTCAGTAAAAATAAATACCTCTAAGTAAATGGTAATGATAGTTATTATTGATTATATTGTTTTATTACTTTATGATGTGCAATGTTAATAAAGTTAACAAAATTAACAATTTTGACGAAGTTGATAGGGTAAACCTGTTTTTTTAATCAGATATGTGGATATTTTTAATGAAATTTTTACGTCATTTTTTCCTTTCTTCTTTTATCGCTGTTATGGCGGTTAATTCCTTTGCTTCAACAACTGAAGTTTCAACGAGTGCTCAAAAAGACACCGATGGTTTTAGCATGGAGTTTAAAGACCCTCGTTATAGCAAATTAAAAACCTACCTAGTTGAAATGAAAGATGGTGTTTTAATTCCTGCTGAATTGGTTGTACCAGAGAAAACAAAATTTCGTATTGTCATTCGCAATATTGGTAATAAACCCGCTGAATTTGAAAGTAATCAATTGCGCCAAGAAAAAGTATTGTTTATGGGGGCTGAAACGAGTGTTGTTATTATCCCTTTAGATGCTGGTACTTATGATTATTTTGATGACTTTGCACCAACAACACGTGGAAAGATTATCGTGAAGGGCAAGGAATAAAGTCATGGGACAAACTATTTTTGTTGTATGCAGAGAGAGTATCGAAGCTCTCTTAGTGCTCGGTATTTTGTATGCTTGGATGAATGATAGAGAAGATGCGCAAACAGGAAAAAAGTGGTTATTTGCAGGAATACTCGCAGGATTTGGCTTAGCAACATTATTAACGTTAACTTTGATTGGCGTAACAGATATTTTAGGTGGGGAAGCACGTACTTGGTTTGAAATTGGTATGTTGGCTTTTGCTAGTGCATTAATTGTGCAAATGGTTATGTGGATGCGTGTCCATGGGCGAACGTTAAAACAAGAAATTGAAAATGGATTAGCTACAAACCTCGCAGGTGAAAAGAATTGGTGGGGAGTCTTTTTTCTGGCCATGATTGCCGTTGGACGAGAAGGCTCTGAAACAGTGATGTTTCTTTATGGCTCACTATTACAACTTGATTCTTTTGCTTCTTACATGAGCTTTTTTATGGCTGCAGGTATTGGTTTAGCACTGGCGATGATTCTTTTTTATGCTTTGCAATTGGGTGGTCGTTTTATCTCATGGAAGTGGTTTTTCCGAGTCACTGAAATTATGTTGTTATTTTTAGGATCCGCCTTGTTTTTATCTGCATCTGAAAAATTACTAGGAGGGCCTTTAGCGGCTATTGATTTACCTGGTTGGCTTTATAGTAATGTGTGGGATATGACCAGTGTATTAAGTGATAGTTCGGTATTAGGTAATTTAATGGCTTCATTATTTGCCTATCGTTCACAGCCAATTGGCTGGGATTTAGCCGTTTTAAGTACTTTTTGGATTGCTGTAATAGTGTTACTTAAATGGCAGTCTACTAAAAAGAATGAGCAACTTGCTCGCACGGGTGTTAACAAAAATTAATTAAATTGCAGGAAGCAGAAAATACAAGTTTTCTTAATTTATTAATATAAAACTTATAATTTTTTATGTATCTAGGAGTAATGGAAGTGAATAAGACAATATTAAGCACGATGATTGCAGGAGCACTATTAGTTTCAGCTTGTAATTCAACAGGTGGAAAAACGGCTGTATCAAAAAATGAAGTTGCCGCTGTAGAAACTACATCAAATACTAATGTTACAGCAGGGATCTCTAAGGGTGATAAATTAGCCACTTTATCAACTTATGCAAGTATTGCTTCTGCCAACTATTCAGACACTTTAAAAGATGCAAAAGCGTTACAAGTCGCTATTACTGACTTTTCAAAAAATCCAACTGAAAAAACGTTACAAGTAGCTAAAGATGCTTGGTTAGTTTCTCGTGAGAGCTACGGTACAACAGAAATTTTCCGTCTTTCAAATGGCCCAATCGATGCTGAAGATGGTTGGGTTGCTGAAACTTACGGTGGTGTCGAAGGTGAACTTAATTCTTGGCCGCTAGACGAGAACATGATTGATTACACTATTGATGCAAATAATAAGCGCACTAGTGGCAATATTATCGATACAACTGGCATGTTTACACCTGGTGGTGAAGATGTGACTGCTGTTGATGTAACAACACTGACTCCTGAAGTACTGGGAGAGTTAAATACTAATGGTGGTGATGCAAACGTTGCGGCAGGTTATCATGCAATAGAGTTTATGCTGTGGGGACAAGATCAAGACTATAACAACATGATCGAAGATACTATTACTAACGGAGCAATGACAGCAGGTCAACGTCCAGTAACAGATTTTACTACGGATAAATTTGCCAAACGTCGTCTTGATTACCTAAATGCAGTGGCAGATAAAATGGTTGAAGATTTAACCGTTGTTGCCAGTGCTTGGGATGATAAAGTGAATGGAGATAAAGGCCTTTATCGTGCGGCATTATTAGATCAACTAACGGGTGAGCAAGCATCTAAAAATATTGATCCTGCTGTTTCTCTAAAACAAATTTTTGCTGGTGTTGGTGTATTCTCTAAATCAGAATTAGCTAACGAACGAATTGCTGTTGCAGTATTAACGCCAAGTGAAGAAGATGAGCATTCATGTTTCTCTGATAATACGCACCGTGATATTGCCTTAAACTATCAAGGTATTAAAAACGTATTATTAGGTGAATATAAAGGTAAAAAAGTCGGTCCTGCTTTCATTGACAATTTATCAACAGAAGAACAGGCTGCAATCAGCAAATTAATGGCAGATATCGAAACTCGCATCGAAAAAATCAATACATTAGCAACGACAACAATGCATTTTGATTATCAAATTCGCCCAGAAAACAAAGACAGTGTACAAAATATCGTCACACTTAAAAATCAATTACGCCGCTTAGGTGATCAAATGGTCATTGTTTCTAAAGCTTACGGTATTTCATTAACAACAAATGATGTGACTGACGCTGAAGAAACACAAATCTAACGCGGTTTAAAGTGATAAGACTTTAATATAATAAAGGTCATTGTTATAAACGCCATTAGCCAAATTAGGCTGGTGGCGTTTCTCGTTCCATATGACGGTTATCACTAAAGTATAAAGTTTAGCCAGTTGTGAAGTAATAGACTTTAGGCAGAAAGATAAATATCTAATGGATATAGGTGTAATTTATTTTGAAAATGATTTATGAAAAACAATTGTAATCAGGCGACAAAGCATCTTTTTAGTGGGATTTTTTTATTGTTAGCCTCTAGTCATTTTGTCCATAGTAAAACAAATGATGTTAATACAGATGAATTTACTGATGCTGGTGGCAGTAAACCTTTCTCCCATGCTATTAAGATGAATGATTCAGCGTTTGATCAATACATTCTTGGTCGTTCTTTTTTCACTATCCCATGGGTTGAAGCGCCTAGTGCAACAACTGCACGAGATGGCTTAGGCCCGCATTTTAGTTCAAATACTTGTGTGAGTTGCCATATTAATAACGGCAGTGCACCAACGATTAGTAATGAAAACCAACCATTACGTAGTTTGGTTTTTAAATTAACTCAGCCAAGTAAACACTCATCACGTTGGTCTATGAATAATATTGAAACACCTATGCATGATAGTGTGCCCGATCCCGTTTACGGTGCTCAAGTTTCAATAAGAGGTAATGGTAAGGTTCAACCTGAAGCGCAGACAAGATTAAAAGTTGAATCAATTCCTTTTACTTACCCTGATGGTGAGGTATTGACTTTAACAAGATTTATCCCTTATTTAGAAAAATTAGCTTATGGTCCTTTAGCTGAAGAAACGGTGATTTCTTTAAGACAACCTCCTATTTTGGCTGGTTTGCGATTAATTGAACAAGTGTCAGTAGCAGATATTATTGCTTGGGAAGATGCAAATGATGACAATGCAGATGGTATTAGTGGTCGAGTAAATTGGTTGCATTCACCAACACAAGATAAAAAAATATTAGGGCGTTTAAATTGGAAAGCTAGCGCACCTAGTATCATTGGACAAACTGCCAATGCTGCAGCGTTTGACCTTGGTTTAACGAATCCATTTTTTCCAGAAGAGCTTTGCCAACCGGCACAAGCAGATTGTCTTGCTGCACCTAAAGGAGATAACACAAGAGTGGGAAGTTTAGATCTTCCTATGTTGCGTTTACAAGCAATTGCCTCTTTTATTCGTGACCATAAAGCACCACAAACTCGTCATTTAGATGCTCAAGCGATTAAAGGTAAAAAACTCTTTGAATCAATTGGTTGTGTTAGCTGCCATCGTCCTACATTAACAACAACTGAAGGCGTTGAATTTCGTCCTTATTCTGATTTGTTGTTGCATGATATGGGGGAGGAATTAAAAGATGGGCGTCCAGAGTTTCTAGCAACTGAACGAGAATTTCGTACTGCGCCTTTATGGGGTGTTGGCGCTCGTGTTCGTGCACAACATCGTTTTTTACATGATGCGCGAGCCAAAACACCGGAAGAGGCGATTCTTTGGCACGGTGGAGAAGCTGAAAAATCAAAATCAATATTTATTAAATTAGAGCAAGCCGAACGTTTGGCCTTGTTACATTTTTTGGAGCAATTATGAAAATTTTTACACCTTTGTCATTCATTTGTTTATTGAGTGTTCCACTGTTCAGTTATGCGCAGGAAAAAGATCCTTATGCTTCTATCTATGACAATGTTATTCAGCATAATGCAGATAACGCAGTAACGTCTTGTCTGAATTTACAAACCGCATTAAGTAGTAAGTCGGATGATGTGCGCCACCAAGCATTTGTAACATTGGCTAAAAGCTGGGGGAAAGTACAAGCGAGTTATATTCTGGGTGATTATGATATGAATGCAATGGATTACCCATTGATGATTGATTATTTCCATAGTGGAAATGAAAATATTCATGAAAGTATTGAGCGTTTAGTTAGCCGTGATTCAAAGCCATCAACAGCACTTTATAAAAACTCATACAAAACCATGGGGGCAATCGATTCGGTGATGTTCAGTGCTGATTGGACTGAGCGCAGAAAAGAGTTTGCTAAAGTGATGGTGGCAAATGTGTGTGAACGCTTTACACAAATTAGTGATGGTTATAAAGCTAATCGAGATGCTTTTCTTTTTGATGTTGATAGAGGGCTCTCTTTAGTTGTTAATGCTGAAATAGAACATATTTATAAAACTCGTGATTGGCGTATCGCACAAGTCAGTGGATTAACAAAAGCTAATCTTGGCATCACTAAACCTGAACTTCAGCAATATCCTTATAGTCAGGCGTCTTGGGCCTTTATTGGTGGCATCTTAGAAACAAATGAACAGTTGTTAGGGGAAAAAAAGCAACCGAATGTGGCAACAATCGCTTATGAAAAGCATGGCAAAGATGGAATTAATGCAGTACAAACGGCGTTAAAAGCTTCCTTGCTCGCCTATAAAAATACACCTGTTGATCATAATTTTAAATTAAATGAGATGATCCCTGTTTATCAGGGGTTATTAGATGTACAAAAAGCATTTTATAGACATTTAGTAAGTGAAATTGGTGTGTCAGCAAATTTAATCGATGCAGATGGTGATTGATACTCCCTTATCGCTATTCTTAGAGGGTAGCAATCGTATATTTTGGGGATACCTTATTGTCAGTGCCATCATTGCTGCTGTTTGGCATATTTATAATGTTGGCACCATTTCATTCTCAAAATTAAAAGATTATTGGCTAAATGCTGATGCAAAATTAGATTATCGTTACTTTTTAGTTAATTGGTTATTTAAAGTGTTATTTATTTTGCCGGTTTTACTTTCAGCCAATACTGTTGCCTTGTGGATTTTGAACGGATTAAATTCATTCTCCAACCCATTATTTTTATCTTGGTATTATCGAGATATAGTTTTGGCGTATACGCTGAGTTTGTTTGTATTGGGTGATTTAAGTCGTTATTGGTTACATCGTTGGATGCATACAAACCGTTGGTTATGGAAGTTTCATCAAGTTCATCACAGTGCTGAATCGTTGAATCCATTCACGTTTTATCGCTTGCATCCCGTGGAAATAATACTGTTTGCATTGCGTAATGCGCTTGTTGCTGGAGTGGTAACCGGAGTGTTTATTTTTTGTTTTGGAGCAAGACTTAATCTTTATACAGTATTAGGTGGGAATCTGTTTATTGTCATTTTATTTTCTTTTACAGGAAACTTGAGGCATAGCCATATCCGTCTTAGTTATGGGCCTTGGTTAGAGCGTTTATTAATATCGCCTGCACAGCATCAAGTGCATCATCAGCAGGAAAATATGCACAAAAATTTTGGTAGTGTATTTGCGTTATGGGATTGGTTTTTTGGCTCATTACGATTATCTAAAGATGCGTCTAGACACCAACAATTTGGATTAGGTAGTGGTAAAAGAGAAAAGTTTGATGGTGTTATAAAAATTATGATGCAACCATTTTTTGATATTTACAAAAATTTTAACCGGAATTGAAATGAAAAATATATTTTATTATTTATTGTTATTGTTAGCTTTTTCTAATACAACCAATGCTGCAGAACAACTAACTGAAGCACAATTAGGACAGATATTATTCTTAGACACAGCATTTTCTGTTAATCGGACAATGTCTTGTGCTACTTGTCATGAGCCTGTAAACAGCTTTACTGACCACCGAGAAAACACTGGGCGTAAAATGGTCTCTTTAGGAGATGATAAGTCATCTTTAGGATCTCGTAATACACCGATGGCAGCTTACGCAAATACCTCTCCATCATTTCATTATGATGATTTGTTAAAAGAATATGTGGGGGGGCAATTTTTAGATGGCCGTGCTAATACATTAGCTGATCAAGCAATGGGACCACCATTAAACCCTGTGGAAATGGGGTTGCCTGATGCTGAAACTTTAGTTAAACGACTTCAAGAAAATCCGTTTTATGTTGCTACTTTTAAGCGTCTATACGGAGAAAAGGTCTTTGAAGCATCTCCTCAGGAGGGTATTTTGCCGGCTTTTCAAGGTTTTGCTAATGCAATCCAAGCGTTTGAAAATACTGAGCAGTTTGCTAGTTATGATAGTAAATATGATCGCTTTCTAAAAGGGGAGTATGAGTTGACGGTATTAGAAGATTTAGGGAGAACATTATTTTTCTCAAACAATAACGTTAATTGTAATAGTTGTCATTTATTGAAAACAGAAGATAGCCCCAAAGAGCCTTTTACTAACCATCAATACCGTAATATCGGTGTGCCTTCTAATGCAGAATTAATTAGTTTAGGTCACTTGAAAGCAGATTTTATTGATCATGGTTTATTAGAAAATCCTGCAGTTAGCGCCCCTAAATATGATGGTAAATTTAAGAATCCATCATTACGTAATGTCGCAGTAACAGGACCTTATATGCATAATGGTGTCTTTAAAGATTTACGTACAGTGATGGAGTTCTACGACCATTATAATAACCCCGAACGTACTATTAACCCTGAAACAGGGAAACCTTGGCAAGCGCCAGAAGTACCTCAAACAGTAGACAAAGCAGACCTTAAAGCACAAGCCTTAACAGATCGTAAAATAGATGCTTTAGTTGCTTTTATGAAAACATTAACTGATAAACGTTATGAGCCACTTTTAGAGGCGTCACAAAAATAACCGTTATTAATTTTCACAAACAAAAAGCCCATTCACTTCATAATTTGATAGTGAATGGGCTTTTTAGTATTCGTTTTTGTGTTGATTAACTGCTGATGAAATTATCCAATACGTTTGTATTTAATACGTGTTGGCTCTACAGCTGCTGCGCCGTAAGTCTTCTTCATCCATGCTTCGTAATCACTGTAGTTACCTTCATAGAAGTTAACTTTACCTTCATCGCGGTAATCAATAATATGTGTTGCAATACGATCTAAGAACCAACGGTCATGTGAAATCACCATGGCACAACCAGCAAAACCAAGTAGGGCATCTTCAAGTGCTCGCAATGTTTCGATATCTAAATCATTGGTTGGTTCATCGAGTAACAATAAGTTACCACCTGATTTAAGCAGTTTAGCTAAATGTAAACGACCACGTTCACCACCCGATAAATCACCGACGATTTTAGATTGGTCTGAGCCTTTGAAGTTAAAACGTCCTAAATAAGCACGGCTTGGAATTTCAATATTACCCACTTGAATAATATCACTGCCGCCTGACACTTCTTCAAACACACTTAATTTGTCATCCATGTGGTCACGGAACTGATCAACACTGGCCATTTGTACTGATTCACCAATGATGATTTCACCAGAGTCTGGTTTTTCTGTGCCATCTAACATTTTAAATAAGGTTGATTTACCTGCACCATTGGCACCGATAATGCCTACGATTGCACCTTTAGGAATTTTGAAGCTTAAATCATCGATTAAAACACGGCCATCAAATGATTTAGAGAGGTTATTTACATCAATTACTTGATCACCTAAACGTTGACCAGTTGGAATAAATAATTCATTTGTTTCATTACGTTTTTGAAAGTCTTGATTATTAAGCTCTTCAAAACGAGATAAACGCGCTTTACTTTTAGATTGACGACCTTTTGCATTTGAACGAACCCATTCAAGCTCTTGTTCAATTTGACGTTGGCGTGCTTTTTCCTGTGATGCTTCTTGTTTTAAACGTTCATCTTTTTGTTCTAACCAAGAAGAGTAGTTACCTTCCCATGGAATACCGTAACCACGGTCAAGCTCAAGGATCCAACCTGCAACATTATCTAGGAAGTAACGGTCATGGGTAATCGCAACCACAGTACCCTCGTAGTCATGTAAGAAACGTTCTAACCATGCCACTGATTCTGCATCCAAGTGATTGGTTGGTTCATCAAGTAATAACATATCAGGTTTTTCAAGCAATAAACGGCATAATGCAACACGACGACGCTCACCACCAGATAGGACTTTCACCGGTTGATCCCAAGCTGGTAAACGTAAAGCATCAGCTGCACGCTCAAGTTGGTTATCAAGGTTATGTCCATCATGTGCTTGAATAATATCTTCAAGCTGACCTTGACGTTTAGCTAGTGCATCAAAATCTGCATCTTCTTCTGCGTAAGCCGCATAAACAGCATCTAATTCAGTGAGTGCAGACTTCACTTCAACAACTGCTTCTTCAATCACTTCTCGTACATTCTTTTCAAGATCTAAAACAGGTTCTTGCGGTAAGTAACCAATTTTTGTCCCTGTTAAAGCGCGCGCTTCACCATCAAATTCTTTATCAACGCCTGCCATGATGCGTAATAGTGTTGATTTACCTGAACCATTTAAACCTAACACGCCAATTTTTGCGCCAGGGAAAAAGCTTAATGAGATGTCTTTTAAAATAGTGCGCTTAGGCGGAACTACCTTGCTCACTCGGTTCATTGAGAAAATAAACTTATCTGGAAGAGCCATTACAATACCTTTTTAATCAATATGAATTTAATTGCAGCCTATTGTATTGAGTTGTAAATGGCTGCGCAATGAAATGGGCTGGATATATGTGAAATAGTATGGAGAAGAAAGGCTTTAATTTCTGTAAGTATTTTATTGAAATTAAGAATAAAAATAGTAATACCCCTAAAAATATTGTGAATAATATGCTATAAATCAGAGCTCGGTGACTTGTCCTCTATTCATTCCTTGAATATCAGTCTGAGCCATTTAGTTAAGAAGAGGAATTCATGAGTTCAACCCCTTATCAATCTGTTAATCGGCAGCGTTATCGATTAGTAGCAAATCAAACTATTCAGACATCTCTAAGCGAAGATGCAGTTATCCGTGAAGAACCATTAAACATAGTCTTACATTGGATCTGTAAAAAAACGTTACAAAACCAAGAAAAAAACTTCATGGTGACCATGAGAACACCGGGAGAAGATTCATTTTTAGTGACGGGATTATTATTATCTTATGCCATTATTCAAGATCAGACACAAATTAAAAGGATAGAAACCGAAGAGTTCAACCAATGTGATGTGTATTTACGTAAAGATATTGAGTTTGATTGGCAATCCTTAACTCGTCAATTTGTTAGTCATTCAGGATGCGGTATTTGTGGCGCGAGTGATATAAAAAAATTAGTACTTTCTTTTGCTATGGATATTGATCAAACGACGCAGTGGTTAACCTTAGATAAAATCCTATCTTTTCAATCACAACTCAGAGAAAAACAGTCTTTATTTTCTATTACAGGCGGCGTTCACAGTGCGGGACTTTTTACATTGGATGCGTGTCTATCGGTACATGAAGATGTAGGGCGACATAATGCTGTTGATAAAGTGATTGGCGATGCCCTCAGCCAAGATCTTTTAGGTAAACAAAATATATTAATGTTAAGTGGGCGAGTGAGTTTTGAATTAATGCAAAAAGCCGTTGCTGCTAAAATTGCAGTGGTGGTTGCGATCGGTGCCCCTTCAAGTTTAGCTGTTGCCGTCGCAAAACAATTTAATATCACTTTAATTGGATTTGTGAGTGAGCATACTTGCAATGTATACCATGGTGATTTTCGTTTAATGAAAGTCTAAATATAAATAGGTAGGCAGTAATGACAGTAAAAAAATATAAAGGTGCAGCAGGTGGTTGGGGTTCACTTGTCAGCACAGGGAAACATTTATTCCACAGTGAAAATGTAGCCAAAAATGTATTAAATTTATTGAAAACAAATCAAGACCATGGTTTTGATTGTCCCGGATGTGCATGGGGGGAAGAAAAGAAAAGCGACCGTTTTAAATTTTGTGAAAATGGTGCCAAAGCGGTGAATTGGGAAGCAACTTCTCGTCGTTTAACGGCTGATTTTTTTGAACAATATACTGTCAGCATGCTACGTACCCAAAGTGATTATTTCTTAGAAGATCAAGGTCGCCTTTCTGTACCACTCTTATATCAAGCTGACTTAGATAAGTATGTTGAAGTTACGTGGGAAGACGCTTTTAAACTGACTGCAACGCATCTAAATGCCTTAGAGGATCCTAATCAAGCCGAATTCTATACATCAGGGCGAGCAAGTAACGAGGCTGCATTTTTATATCAACTTTTTGTTAGAAAATTTGGCTCTAATAACTTTCCTGATTGTTCTAATATGTGCCATGAAGCAAGTGGTGTTGGATTAAAGAAAACCATTGGTGTCGGTAAAGGCACGGTAACTTTAGAAGACTTTGACCACGCAGATGCTATTTTTGTGTTTGGACAAAATCCTGGGACAAACCATCCTCGTATGTTACATACGTTAAATCATGCCGTTAATCGTGGCGCCAATATTGTTACCTTTAATACTTTAAAAGAACGTGGGTTAGAACGTTTTGCGAACCCACAATCTCCAGCAAATATGGTATTAGGCACCTCAACCAAGTTAAGTAGCCTGTATTTTACACCTAATCTAGGTGGTGATATGGCAGCGGTACGCGGTATGGTTAAAATATTATTAGCCCGCCATGAAATCGCACAAGAATCTGGACAACAAGTTTTTGATGTCAGCTTTATCGAAGAAAATACAACAGGTTTAGAAGATTACTTAGCACAAGTAAAAGCGACCACATGGGAGCAAATCATTGATCAATCTGGCTTATCTAAAGAACAGATAACCAAGGCTGCAGATGTCTATCAGCAAGCCGAAAGAGTTATAGTGACATGGGCAATGGGAGTGACTCAGCATAGACATTCGGTAGCAACCGTTACTGAACTCGCTAACTTACAGCTTTTGTTTGGACAAATTGGTAAAAAAGGGGGCGGCGTTTGCCCTGTACGTGGTCATTCTAATGTACAAGGTGATCGCACCATGGGTATTGACGAAAAACCAACTGAAGCACTATTAAATAGCATAGAAAAAGCCTTCAACTTTACACCTCCAAAAACGCGTGGGCATAATGCAGTACAAGCGGTAGAAGCAATGTTACGTGGTGAAAGCAAAGTGTTTATGGCCTTAGGCGGGAACTTTGCAGCCGCAATGCCAGATACAGAAGTAACACGCCAAGCAATGAGTCGATGTGAATTAACCGTTAATATCGCCACTAAGCTTAATCGAACACATCTTTATCCGGGCAAAAACGCATTAATCTTACCGTGTTTAGGGCGAACCGATATCGACTTACAACAGGGCAACGCACAAAAGATCACAGTGGAAGATTCATTTTCCATGGTGCACGCTTCACAAGGTGTTGTAAAAAGTGATATTAGAGAAATGCGTTCTGAACCCGCTATTATTGCGGGCATCGCACAGGCAACATTAGGTGACTCTCCCGTAAAATGGTTAGACTTAATAAAAGATTACGACCAAATTCGTGATTTAATTAGTCAAACCATCCCGGGTTTTAGCAACATGAATGAACGATTAAAAGAGCCCGGTGGTTTTTACTTGGGTAATGCTGCGGCAGAACATCAATGGAATACTGAAACTAAAAAGGCACAATTTCAGCATAAGCCTTTACCTGAATCAATTGTCTCAGCAACACAGCGAGCATTAACTAAAAACCCTGTTTTTGTATTGCAAACATTAAGATCACACGACCAATACAACACGACAATATACGGATTCAGTGATAGATACCGAGGTTTAAGTGGTGACCGTCATATCATTTTACTTAACGAAAGTGATATTACTGCACTAGGCTTAACTTCTGGTGATAAGGTGGATATTGAAGCGTTATGGGGAGATCAAATAGTAAGGAAAGTAACTAACTTTACTGTGCTTGGATATGATATTCCTGTCGGTAATGCAGCAGCTTATTATCCAGAAACGAATCCGTTAGTAGCATTAGCAAACTATGGAGATGAAACTTTTACACCTAATGCAAAATCCATTGCTATTGTTATCTCTGCGGCTAAAAAACCAGAACCAGAACGTATCGTATAGCTTGTTTTTTGTTGTAATGAAGTAGCGAATAATTGATTATTCAAATGGTTAATTATTTGCTGCATTACTTTCTGGTTTTGTATTATTTTCCTTCAAGTTTATTTCAGATAACTTTCACGCGATTTGTTCTATGCAATAGCCTAAAGATTGCGTAAAATGCGCCATATCAAATTTTAATTGAATACTTACCATTCTTAGCAGGAGATGCACATGTTTAACCGCGATATGAATATTGCTGATTACGATCCAGAATTATGGCAGTCAATGACTGATGAAGTTGCACGTCAAGAAGCTCACATCGAGCTAATTGCGTCAGAAAACTACACTAGTCCACGTGTGATGGAAGCACAAGGTAGTCAATTAACAAATAAATACGCGGAAGGTTACCCGGGTAAACGTTACTACGGCGGTTGTGAATATGTTGACGTTGCTGAATCTTTAGCAATTGAACGTGCTAAATCATTATTTGGTGCAGATTACGCAAACGTACAACCACATGCTGGTTCTCAAGCAAACAGTGCTGTTTATGCTGCACTTTGTGAAGCGGGTGATACGGTTCTAGGTATGAGTCTTGCTCACGGTGGTCACTTAACTCACGGTGCATCAGTAAGCTTCTCTGGTAAAATGTACAATGCAGTTCAATACGGTATCAACCCAGATACAGGTATTTTAGATTACGCTGAAGTTGAGCGTTTAGCTGTTGAACACAAACCAAAAATGATTGTTGCTGGTTTTTCTGCATACTCAGGTATTGTTGATTGGGCTAAATTCCGTGAAATCGCTGACAAAGTAGGTGCTTACCTGTTTGTTGATATGGCACACGTTGCAGGTCTTGTGGCTGCGGGGCTTTACCCTAACCCTGTACCATTTGCAGACGTTGTAACTACAACAACGCATAAAACATTAGGCGGTCCTCGTGGTGGTCTTATCCTTGCTAAAGCTAACGAAGCAATTGAGAAAAAATTAAACTCAGCTGTATTCCCTGGCGGTCAAGGTGGCCCATTAATGCACGTTATCGCTGCTAAAGCGGTTGCATTTAAAGAATGTGCTGAGCCTGCATTTAAAGTTTACCAGCAAGGTGTGTTAGATAACGCTAAAGCAATGGTTAAAGTTTTCCAAGACCGTGGTTACAAAATCGTATCTAACGGTACTGAAAACCACTTATTCTTATTAGATTTAATTGCACAAGATATTACTGGTAAAGAAGCTGATGCTGCATTAGGTCTTGCTCATATCACTGTAAACAAAAACTCAGTACCTAACGATCCACGCTCTCCATTTGTTACATCTGGTTTACGTATTGGTACACCTGCATTCACTCGTCGTGGCGCAAACGCTGCTGACGCTGCTGAATTAGCTGTTTGGATTTGTGACATTCTTGATGCTATTAAAGATGAAGAAAAATTAGCGGCTACTATTGAAGCGGTTAAAGTTAAAGTTGCTAAATTCTGTGAAGCAAACCCTGTATACGCATAATATTTTTACTAACAATATTTGTTAGTGAGTTAATGCTTATATAAAAATTCGAATCCACTTTTGTTAACCAAAAGTGGATTTTTTTTAGCTTGAATTTATTGATTAACGAAGTAGTTCGCTATTAAATAACGAGCATTTTATTTATCTAAACTCCTTACTTAACATTTTCATCATGATTAAGAATATTAATTATTTTCAGCATAGATATATGTAAATAAAACACATAAGATAATCTTCTGCTCATGAGCATTTGTTTCACAGAGAAAGGATATAAATAGTGTTTAAGGTATATCATTCTAATCAAATAAGTCTCCTTAAAGATCTCGTCGTTGCATTGATGCAACAAAACCCCTTAAGCCATGCCTTTGAAAATGAAACTGTCTTGGTACAAAGTCCGGGGATGGCACAATGGTTGCAACTAGAAATTGCACAATCTACCGGTATTGCTGCAAACATTGATTTTCCGTTACCTGCGAGTTTTATTTGGCAGCAATTTAAACATATCTTAGAGGACGTGCCGGAGAAAAGTCCTTTTAATAAACAATCAATGACTTGGCAGATAATGAAACTGTTACCTGATTGTTTAGAAGATGAAGACTTTGCGGCATTAAAAGATTATTTAAAAGATGATGAACATCTTCGTAAACGTTTTCAGTTAAGCGGAAAAATAGCCGATATTTTTGACCAATATTTAGTGTATCGACCAGAATGGATTGATAATTGGGAAAGCTTACAAGGATCGGAAATTAGCCTAGAACAACTTGAGCCAAGTTGGTTAGATGCGCATATTTGGCAAGCTAAATTATGGCGTTTATTGGTTGAAAGTATTAAACAAGGTTTTCAATCTCAAGGTAAGGCTTATCATCGTGCAGGTTTATATAAAGATTTTTTAAGTACACTGTCTACTAAAACAACAGAGCAACTTACTCATTTACCTAAACGTATTTTTGTATTTGGTATCTCCTCATTACCCGAGTCTTATCTACAAGCATTATTAGGATTAGGGGAGCACTGTGATGTGCACTTTTTATTAACCAATCCTTGTCGTTATTATTGGGGGGACATTGTTGATCCTAAATTATTAGCGAAGCGTTTTGCTTTGTCTCGTCCTAAGGTTGAGGTTCAACAAGGTGCTGTTGCTGAATTACCTCCTACAAGCTGGCAAAAAGATGAAGCGCATTTAGCTTGGGCAAGTAGTGGTGATGAAGAAAGTGAAGTCGGCAATCCATTATTAGCCTCAATGGGGAAAATGGGACGAGACTTTTTATACCAATTATATAGCCTTGAACAACAAGAGATTGATGCTTTTGTGGATATTGACCGTGATAGTTTATTACATCATCTACAAGCTGATATTTTAGACTTAACGGATAGTTCTTTGCAGACTTTACATGATGCCTCGTTACGTATTCCTGTTGATGCCAACGATAACTCGCTTAGTTTCCATGCGTGTCATAGTGTGATGCGTGAAGTGGAAGTATTACATGACAATTTATTAGCCATGTTTGAACAGGATAAAGCATTAACGCCTAAAGATATTATTGTGATGGTGCCTAATATTGATGCCTATGCGCCTTATGTTGAAGCTGTTTTTAGTCGTGTTAATCACGATGTTGCAATTCCATTTTCAATCTCAGATGTCAGTGCGCAACAAGAAAATCCAATATTAGCCAGCTTTTTACAATTATTAAATCTGCAACAAAGTCGTTATACAAGAGAAGATATTTTATCCCTGCTGGAAGTACCTGCGATCCTCAATCGTTTTTCCATTAAACAATCGGAATTTGATTTATTACAACATTGGATAACTGAGAGTGGTATTCGTTGGGGACTTAATAGAGAATCCGCTACGCAATGGGATTTACCTGCGTTAGAACAAAATAGTTGGTTATTTGGTTTGAAACGTATGTTGCTCGGTTACGCCATGAGTGATGAACTATTTGAAGGAATCTCTCCCTATGATGAAGTGCAAGGGTTACAAGGTGATTTATTAGGTCGATTTATTGAGTTTGTTGATACCTTAATTAAGTTAGAAAGTAAGCTTAATCAAGAGGTGAGTTGCATTGAATGGCAAATATTTATTAATCAATTGATTGATGATTTCTATCTTGAAGATGAAGACAATAGTGTTTTATTTACTCAAATACGCCAACAAATGCAGATGTTGACAGAGCAAACTGAACAAGCCAAATTTGAGCAACCATTATCATTACTGATTTTAATCGAATACTTACAAACCTACCTTTCTAGCCAGTCAAATAGCCAGCGTTTTTTAGCTGGCCAAGTTAATTTTTGTACCTTGATGCCGATGCGTTCGATCCCCTTTAAAGTGGTGTGTTTGTTAGGTATGAATGATGGTTTATATCCTCGCTCATTATTACCCATGGGATTTGATTTGATGGTCGGTCATCGTAAACGGGGCGATCGCTCTCGTCGTGACGAGGATCGTTATCTATTTTTAGAAGCTATGCTCTCGGCACAATCAAATTTTTATGTCAGTTATATCGGTAAAGATATTAGTGATAATAGTGAAAAGATGCCGAGCGTATTAGTCAGTGAGTTGCTTAATTATATCCAGCAAAGCTTTAGATTAAATAACCAAGAGTTAACTGATATTACACAAGTTGAAAAAGAGTTACTCGCTTCCTTAACACACCATTATCCGATGCAGAGTTTTAGTGAGCAATATTTTCAAGGTAAGCAACATAGTTATCAGCAAACTTGGTGGCAAGCCATTAATCAAGAGGCATCAAGTGATAATGAATTGGCTTTGCCTTTATTACAAAATAATGACATTGAATTAACGGCATTAATTCGTTTTTTACAAAACCCTTGCAAAGCTTTTTTTAATCAAGGTTTAAATGTCTATTTTGAAATTGATGAGATAGTGCAAGAAAATGATGAACCTTTTGCCTTAGATAATTTACAACAATATATGCTAAAAAAACAACAGTTCGAAAATGGCTTGGATGATCATGCTTTAACTGATTTATATATTGGTTTACAAGCGCAGGGCAAGTTACCTGTTGGCGAGTTTGCACCACTCATTTTTAATAAAGACCTGCAGATCATGGTTGATTTGGCGACGATTTATAGCAGTTATTTTATTGGTGATATAGAGCAAATACAGGTTGATATTCCTTTTGCCGATAAACGACTCATTGGCGCTTTAGATGATCATTGTGAAAATGGCTTGGTGCGAATTAAACCAGGCAATATCAAAGGTAAAGATTTATTGAAATTGTGGGTTGAACATTTAAGTTATTGCATTGCTCACGGGCAACATCTTAATGCCACTTTATTTGGTCAAACTAAAGGCCATTACTTTGAAGAAATTCCGGCTGATTATGCACACCAGCGTTTATCCGAACTAATTGCTTTATATCTGCAAGGGTTACAGCAACCGATTCCATTTTTTATAGAAAGTGCTTATCAGTGGTGTGAAGCTGTGTGTAAATTACAGGCAAACGTTTTTATTTTAGAAGAGTTAAGCTTTGAAACAAGAGCTGCAGGGCAAAAAGCCGCATTAACTGTCTTTAATAACTCTCGAGGATATGCAGAAGCTAATGACCCATATATTAATCGATTATTTGATAATATCGAAGATCACTGGCAAGAATTTGAGTTGATCGCATTGCAGATATTCATGCCGTTATTATGTAATTTGAATGATTTAATTTATGACACTTGGGGAGAGGAGTAATCATGACTGAAGAAACACGATTGAGTTCAGCTATGAGTCATAGCCCAATTCCTGCTATAGATATAGATGAAAAAATACAAGTGACACCTTTACAAGCGCTCACTTTTCCCTTATTTGGTCGACGCTTAATTGAAGCGTCTGCTGGTACTGGTAAAACCTATACTATTGCCAGTTTGTTTATTCGTTTACTTTTAGGCCACGGAGAGTCATCAGATAAAAAAGAAACGGCAACGGCACATCAATCGCCATTAACCGTTGATAAAATATTAGTAGTAACCTTTACCGAAGCTGCCACTGCTGAATTAAGAAGTCGTATTCGTGAGCGTATTCGAGAAACACGTTTAGCATTTATTAAAGGTGAGAGTAAGGATGATTTTTGCCAGCAACTCATTTCTGATAGTAGCAATTTAGAGCATGATATTCGTTTATTACGTTTTGCGGAATTACAAATGGATGAAGCCTCCATTTTTACTATTCATGGATTTTGTCAGCGTATGTTGCAACAGAATGCTTTTGAATCGGGAAGCTTATTTCAGCAAACATTATTAGAAGATGATTCTGATATTTTAAGTCAAGCTTGTAATGATTTTTGGCGTTCACACTTTTATCAATTATCAGCACCACTGACTGCAATTATTTATCACTATTGGGCAAACCCTGAAGCATTAAAAAAAGAGTTGTTGCAATGGTTATCTAGAAACGATCTTACGTTTATTCCTACGATTATTGACTTTGATTTTGAAGCTAAATATGAATCAAGTTCAGCGGCGATTAAGAAAGTAAAACAAGCTTGGCTAGCTGATATGGCTGATTACCAAGATATCATTACTCATTCGGGTGTTGATAAACGCAGTTACAGCAAAAAGAATCTCCCCAATTGGTTTGAACAGGTGAGTGCTTGGGCTGCGTCAAATAGTTTAGATCTAACTTTACCTACAAACTTAGTTAAATTTTCGCAGGAAGAGTTACACACTAAAACTAAAAAAGGTGAAGCCCCAACACATACGACCTTTGTATTAATTGAATCATTATTAAAAGAAGATATCTCGCTTAAAAATACCTTATTAATTAAAGCGACAGCTTGGATCAAAGATAATTTACAAAAGACTAAACAACAGCACATGTTATTAGGTTTTGATGACCTGTTAACTCGTTTAGATACTGCTTTACAACATTCTACGGAAGGGCATTTAGGCGAACAAATTAAGCAACAATATCCCATTGCTTTGATAGATGAATTTCAAGATACGGATCCGGTTCAGTACAGAATATTTGATACGATTTACGGACAAGTTGAAGACAAAGCGGGGGATGAGAATAAAAATCAGGCATTTAATCAATCTGGTTTATTTATGATTGGTGATCCTAAGCAAGCGATCTATAGCTTCCGTGGCGCTGATATATTTACTTACATGCGAGCGCGTAATGCAGTGACTGCACATTACAGTCTTGATTTTAATTATCGTTCTAGCCCTGACATGATTAATGCCGTTAATGGGTTTTTTGAACATAGAAACGCACCTTTTATTTACGATCAAGATATTCCTTTTCATCCCGTTCAAGCACCAGCGATTAAACGTAAAAAGTTGGTGGTGAATAACCCCGATGATGATCAGCAAACCGCATTACAATTTTTACATATTAAGGGTGGATTAAGCAGCGATGCTTTCAGGTATACCAGTGCACAAGCAACGGTCAATGAAATTAAAGCATTATTGTTATTAGCGCAGCAGGGACAAGCTTATTTAGAAGACCGCGATGGTAATCAATCACCTATTTTAGCAAGTAACATTTCAGTGTTAGTACGAACCGGCAATGAAGCGAATATTATCCGTAAGGCCTTATTAGAAGAGAATATTAATAGTGTTTATCTATCTCTAAAAGAAAGTGTCTTTGCAAGTACGCTTGCGCAAGATTTATTACGACTATTAACTGCTTGTTTGTATCCAACTAATGAGCGCTATTTGCGCTCAGCGATCGCTTGTAAGTTGTTCTCCCTTAGTCCATTTGAAATACACAGTGTTTTCTCAGAGACTCAACGCTGGGAAGGCAAAATAGCTGACTTTGCTCGCTATAAACAAGTTTGGGAAGAAAGTGGTATTTTAGTTATGTTGCACCAATGTTTTCATGAGCAAGGTATTAATGCGCATTTATTAGCTCAGAATAACGGTAATAACCAAGGTGAGCGCCTATTAACGGATCTGTTGCATTTATCTGAGTTATTACAAAAAAATAGCATGGTTTATGAAGGTGCATTTGCATTGTTACGTTGGTTTAGTGAGCAGATAACACATGCAAAAAGCGAGCAAGGTGAACAGAAGCAGCGTCTTGAGAGTGAAAAAGAGTTGGTACAAGTGAGCACTTTACATAAATCAAAAGGATTGGAATACGATATCGTATTTATTCCATTTAGTGGTTTATATCGAGAACCTAAAGAATGTTTATTTCATGATAATCAGCAACGATTAGTATTTGATTTAAAAGCTGATAAAGCAAATAAAGAAAGTGCGGAAAAAGAGTTGTTAGCGGAAGATATTCGTTTGTTATACGTAGGTTTGACGCGCAGTGTTTATCGCTGTTATTTAGGGATTGGTCCTTATAAAAAAGGAAATTCAAAGGCCTCTCCATTAGTGAAAAGTGCCTTAGGTTATTTGTGCATTAAAGCAGGAGAAGCATTACAGGCAGGCGATGATCAACATTTATTGAAATTGTTACAAAGCCTATCTCAGGAAGCTCCTCATATTGGTGTCCGTAGCGAGCCTAAAGTATTGGATCAAGAATATAATGCAATCAATACTTCAGCTGAGCAATTAATTGCACCGAAACAATTCTCTGGTGTGATTGAGAAAAATTGGTGGGTAACCAGTTACTCTGCATTATCTCGTTTTCATAGCGCACCAACGATTGAAGATAAACAGACGAAAAAAATTCCAGAAAAAAGTGTGCTTATTACTTTGGAGGCAGATCGTATTACTAATGGTTTATCTCATGAGCCAGTAATGGATATATTTAGTTTTCCAAGAGGGGCGAAGCACGGTACATTTTTACATGAACTATTTGAAGAAGTGGATTTTCAAGATAGCAACTTAGCACAATTAACACCTTGGTTGGAAGATCGCCTTAGCGTTAATAATTATGAACAAGCGGAACAATGGGCGCCAATCGTTGCTGAATGGATTTTGCAAATTTTAGCGCATCCTTTGGCCCAAAATAGTTATCCAGAATTATCTCTTTCACAGTTAAGTGTTGAGCAAAAGAAAGTAGAAATGCAGTTCTTTATTCCAATGCAACCTATTGTATCCTCTTCAATCAATAAGTTAATTTCTTTTTACGACCCATTATCGGCTCGAGCAGGTGAATTACAGTTCAATAAAGTACAAGGCATGCTAAAAGGTTTTATTGATTTAACTTTTGAATACCAAGGGCAATATTTTGTTCTAGATTATAAGTCGAATTATCTTGGTGATAAGTTAACGGATTATAGTGAAGAAGCGATGGCTGATGCCATTGTAGAGCACCGTTACGACTTCCAATATCAGCTTTATACATTAGCTTTACATCGTTTATTAAGATCTCGTTTAGCTGATGATTATGATTATGATCAGCATATAGGTGGTGTCTTTTATACTTTCTTACGTGGTATGCAAGGAGAGGAAAGTGCTGGCTCTTATTTTATTAAACCTAAGTTCGAATTAATTGATAAATTAGATAGGTTATTAAGCGGTGAATTAAGTGCGGATAAAATGCTAGAGGAGTTATGTTAATGAATTCAACGCTAATGAACACAAATAATTCAGACACACACAGTATGTTGGATTTATTAAAACAATGGCAAATAAATCAACAAATTCGTCCTATCGATTACCATTTTGCTAAATTTATGGCTGAATTAGGCGCGGATAATATGGTGCAATTAGCATCAGCTTTATCTAGCCAACAACTTGGTGAAGGGCATATTTGTTTGCCCATTGAAAAAATAGGTAGCTTATTTCATCAACACTGCTGTCAATTAGGTTCGGATTCACAACAGGAAAGTGAACGATTACAGGTTTCTTCTATTTTTCACGACATTCAACAAACCCATGCATTATTACATGACAGTATTTGTTGCGGCGATGGTGCGCCATTGCGTTTGCAGTACAACGCTTTATTTATGGCGCGTTATGCCGAATTTGAACAACTGATTGCCGATAAACTATTAATACCAATTGAAACAATGGTTAGTGCAGAAAGCCAAGCTTATTTAGAGGCCTTGTTTAAACCACAATATAGTTATTTATGGCAGGCTTGGCAATCTGAACCAACACAATCGGTAAAAGCCTTGTGTGAAAAATTTTTAGATGTGATTGAGAATGCTAATGTTGATTGGGGCGCTGTTGAAAGTGTTTTTAAACAAGCTCAAAGTGCCGATGACTTATTTTCGCTTGATACATTTATTACTGATAAAGATCGCTGTGATTGGCAAAAAATAAGTGCAGCAGTCGCGCTGACTTCTGCTCGTTGCATTATTTCTGGTGGACCAGGCACGGGTAAAACCACTACTGTGGTGAAATTGTTAGCATTATTATTACATGCTCAGCCCGATTTAATGATCAAGATGGTTGCACCTACAGGGAAAGCTGCTGCTCGATTAACAGAGTCTATTAGCAGTGCATTAATTGATCTTAATTTAGATAAAGTTGTTGCGGAAATTATCCCTACAGAAGCGAGCACTATTCATCGTTTATTAGGTGTGCGTAATAACAGTGCGCATTTTCGTCATAATCAAAATAATAAATTAATTTTAGATCTGTTGCTGGTGGATGAAGCCTCGATGGTTGATTTACCTTTAATGGCAAAATTATTAAGTGCGTTACCTGATCATGCTCGACTCATTTTATTAGGCGATAAAGATCAACTTGCTTCTGTGGAAGCGGGGGCAGTGTTAGGTGATATCTGTTCATTTATTGAATTAGGTTATAGCCAAGCTAAAACCCAACAATTAGCTGAATTAACTGGGTTTACATCTTTATTAGGGCAAGTAGCGAACCATGCTTCTGGCATGTCTGATAATTTATGCTTATTGAGAAAAAGTTATCGATTTGACCAATTATCAGGCATTGGTTATTTAGCAAGTGCAGTGAATAAAGGGGGGATTAATGCCTCGCAATTATTAGCGCTGTGTGAGCGCTATAATGATTTAAATTTTTATCAGAATGATGACCAAAATGATGCAGTTTTTGAACAATTAGTAGAAGCTGGATATGGCCCTTATTTATCGCAGTTATGTGTTATAAATAAAGATAACAGAGATCATGCCAAGCAGTTATTACAGCTGTTTAATCATTTTAAAATTCTTTGTGCAACACGAGAGCAAGAGTGGGGCGTTGATAATCTGAATCATCGTTGTGAGAAAATTTTACAAAAAGCAGGTTTATTAGCTCGTCGTTTTGATGCCACTCAAACATGGTATGTTGGGCGTCCTGTGATGGTCACTGAAAATAGTTATCACCTAAAATTATTCAACGGTGATATCGGTTTATGCTTAGAAGATGAAAGTGGTCAGTTAAGAGTTTATTTTGTGATGACTGATGGCTGTGTTGCTGATTATCAGCCAAGTCGTTTACCAACGCATCAAACTGTATTTGCGATGACGGTACATAAAAGTCAGGGCTCTGAATTTAAACATACAGTACTGGCATTACCTGATTATGCTTTACCGGTGATGAACAGAGAGTTAATTTATACGGGGATTACGCGTGCTAAAAGTCAGTTAACCTTGATTGCTGATTTATCATTAGTTGCAAGTTCAATTAGAAATAGAGCAAGTCGAAATAGTCGCTTAGCAGAACGATTAATGGTAAATGAATATTAAATTAGAGGTTAATTATGCATGATATCGAAGATTTAGAAATGATGCGTAAAGCTATCGGTGAAGAAAGTCCGATGGCACGTAAAAAAATATATAACCATCTTAATGTTCGCATGCAAAAATTTATTGAACAATCACCTCTATTAATGCTTTCTAGTGTAGACGAATTAGGTTTTCCGACTATTTCACCTAAAGGAGATAAGCCTGGTTTTGTTGACGTTATAGATAATAAAAAATTGTTAATACCTGAGCGTAAAGGAAATAAACTCGCCTTTTCGCTGACAAATATATTAAGCAACAACAAAGTATCACTTATATTTATTGTACCGGGCAGTAATGAAACATTACGAGTGGCAGGAGAATGCCGTTTATTAGGTGGTGAATTGCTATGTAAAAAGCTTGCTTCAGATTCTCATGATGCTTTGCTAGTGATGGAAGTTTCGATTATTAATGCTTATTTTCATTGTAATAAAGCATTTTTACGAAGTCAGATATGGTCAGCTAGTTCTTGGCCTGAGCCTATCAAAATCTCTTTTGGAAAAGAGATTGCCGAGAATACGGGGGCAGATGATTCTTTTATTAAGCAAGTCGATACAGCTGTAGAAGATCGCGCATTAACTGATTTATAAATGAATAAGTAGAATATTATGACACCTGCAATTAAAGTTGCTGAAAAGCACAAAATAAAGTTTCAAGTTCATCAATATAAGCATGATAAAAAACATGCGTCTTACGGATTGGAAGCGGCAGAAAAATTAAATGTAGATGCATTGCAAGTATTCAAAACTTTAGTGGTGGATATTGATAAGCAACTTATTGTCGCTGTTTTGCCTGTTACTGAACAATTAAACCTAAAATCAGTGGCGTATACACTACAAGCAAAAAAAGCACATATGGCGGATAAGAATGATGTTTTACGCTCCTCTGGTTATGTCTTGGGGGGAGTGAGCCCATTAGGTCAAAAGAAACAGCTAACTACCTTGATTGATAAAAGTGCTTTGTTACATGGATCTATTTATGTAAGTGCTGGCAAACGAGGTTTAGAAATTCAATTAGCCGCACAGGATCTTGCGGATTTATTGTCTGCTCGTTTTACTCAATTAACCTGAGACTTGCTAGTTTTTTAAATTATTTTAAAGCTTTCAAGGATCGGGGTTAATAACTCCCTTAACCATTTATTCTTTTGTGAATTTTTTTGAGAGGTTTTAAATATAAGCGCTAAAGACAAATGCGGTTTAATATTTTGAGCGCTTCTTGTTATAGGAATATGTCGATAGCATTGATAATTCTCCATTAATTGATCTAACAATCCACAATGATCGATAAAAATACTCGCATGTGCATTACTATCCATTTGCTTAAAATAATCAATATGATCATTAATACCTGGGCTGACATACTTGATTAATTCTGAATCTTTTTTGCCAACTAATTCACCAGAAACGCCAACTAAAGGTATTTGCGAATAAATTTGTGGACGGTCTTTTAATACATGAAAGCCGACATCTACTTTTTCATCTTCAATCAAACCTTCACTATTATGCGCCCAGCATTTTAATTCAATTTCTGCATCGGTGAATTGTCTAATCGTATTGATAACCTCTTTACCCACACCAAGTATATATGGCTCAATCATATGAATAGATATTCTGCTGATATTAGCAGGATCAAAATCCTGAGGTTGTAATGAGTAATTTACTAAATTTAATGCTTCTTGAAGTTTAGGCGCGATTTCATCTGCATAACTGGTTGGCGATAAACTCACACTGGTGCGAATGAATAAGGGATCATTTAAATCTTCACGTAATTGAGCTAGTACTTTTGATACATAAGATTGAGAACGACCTAAGCGCGTTGCTGCTCGAAGTGTTGAGCCAGTTTGATAAATCGCGATAAAAACATGCAAGGCATTAAGATCTTTCATCATTTCTCTTTTTGTTCATTTACATTCAATAATATAAAAACTAAGCGTTTGTATGGAATATCTATTATTCCATTTTTCCATTGAAAATAGCATATCTTTCTTTTGTCGCATTAATTTATCAAATAAATAATAAAAATAAACTCATATACATAATTAACTGCAATGCATTAATAAAAAATAAATTATAAAGAGAAGCTATTTATGACACAGCAAGATACAAAAATAATAGAAAAAGAAGTATTGGATGGAGGAGATTCAAACATGGCAATTTCTGAACAAAAAATGTTGCAAATGAAAGCGCCGTTATATCAACGAATAGCTATCAATCTTATGAAAATGTCACTTTATGTAGCGGTGTTTGTTGGGATCTCTGCAATATTTGGTGCGATGTCAACCGTGCATGGACAAGACATTCCTGAAAGTTATTTTGCTAACGGATATCCGACTATTTTAGGGTTAATGAATTCTGAATTCTTTATGGGCTTTATTTTTACCATCACACTGAGTGTGGTTGTGTATGTACTTTATCTCATGTGGACCTTACATGAAGTGGCTGTGCATAAAGCACAAAAGGTAGCGAGTCAGCATGTACAAGTTGTGTTTGCTTTATCTTTGTGTGGTTTGTTTATCGATAAAGTGTGGTGGGTGTTAGCCATTATTATTGCTTTTACACGTTGGGATTTGATCGCTTATAAACTATCAGAAATTATTAACCTAGGTGTTAATGGCCGACCTAGTGATATCAATAAAAACACTGATAAAAAGCAAGGGGAAAAATAATGAAAGAGATAATGCTACCGTATATTTTTATCATTTGGTTATTAGTTAAAATGGGGATTATTCAATGGACTCTGCGTAATGCGGTTATTTATGTGGGTTTAGGCGCTTTTATTTCGTTTATGCTTTTTACGGCGCACCGTTTTTGGTCTCCAGCTGATTTAACTGATAGCTCTACTGTGAAAGCCCCACATGCGGTATTAAGCCCATTAATAGGACAGGAAGTATTGGACGTTAACGTTATCCATAACCAATTTGTTAAAAAAGGGGATTTACTTTATAGCTTAGTATCAGTGGACAGTGGTGAGAAAGTGCAAGCAATCAAAGCACAATTGATTGCAAAAGAATCAGAGATTAAAGCATTGCAAACTCAAGTATCCAATGACCAAAGACATTTACAACGTTTAGCTAAATTGAATGATTTTGCGAGTCAGTCTAGTCGAGATGATTTACTTACTGATATTGATGTCACTAATGCGCATATCGAAATGAGAAAAGCGGAAATAGATAAATTAAATTCTGATATCAATACTGCTAAATGGGAAGATGGACGCAAAGAAATACGTGCTCCTTTTGATGGTCAAATGTCAGTGACAACATTAGCGAATGGTACGCGCTTGGGTAATATGCATATTTATAATACCAATAAAAAGTTTGTTGAAATGCGTATTCCCGATCAAGCTTATCGTTATATCAAAAAAGGGCAGTTATCAGAGTTTTATGTTGATGCTTATCCAGGTGAAATATTCCGTGGGCGTGTGCATAGTTTAACCTCGGGCACTGGTGAAGCGATGCTTAATAATAGAGCAAGTGATCAGCAAGTTCGTCAGCATGTATCTCAAAACTCTGGGACACATGGACGTACTGTCATCATCGAGTTTGAAGAACCTGAAGGTTATAACGTACCAATTGGTGCAACGGGTTCAGCTTGGATATCTGCTGAAAAGCCACACCCAATACTCGGTTTTATGGATATCATTGGTGCGGCTACCGTTAGGTTAAAAGCACTTAAAGCTTATATGAGCGCGTTATAGTTATAAACAATATATAATTTAGGTTCTTTATCACATTAATGAAAGCCCTGCTATTGTTGTAAAAACAATAGCAGGGCTTTTTTGTTCGCTTTATAAAATAGTTACAGACCTGATAAAAGACTCTGTGTTAGCATCGCGGCAAATTACATTGAGATCGGGTTAATGACCGACTTACTCTCAAATTATATTATGACCTAATCATGAGCGAGATGATAAATGGAACAGTTTGTTACCCTATATATGAAACTATTTTTTATGATGACACCTTTCTTTGTGTTATCTGTTTTTTTGGTTCTTAGTAAAAATTTAATTAAATCAGAAAAGAAAAAAATAATTTTAAAATTAGGCATCACAGTCGCGATTACAAGTTTAATTTTCTTACTCTTTGGTAAATACATTTTTAGTTTATTTGGTATTACCTTAGATGCATTTAAAATTGGTGCGGGTACTGTTTTATTTCTGAGTGCATTAGATATGATAAAAGGTGGTGGGGAAGTGCCTGATACGGATAATAAACGAGGTACTGATTTTGCTATTGTCCCCCTGGCCATTCCAATTACTGTTGGTCCGGGAATGATTGGTATATTAATGGTTATTGGTGCCGAGTTAAGTGCTCCTAAAGATATATTGATTGTATGTCTGTCATTAATTGCAGCAGTAATATCAGTGATGGGAGTGTTGTTAATTTCGGATAGAATTCAGCGCTTATTAGGTCAGCAAGGGTTGGAGATTTTACCTAAAATAGCAGGTTTATTTGTATCGGCTATTGGCGCACAAATTGTCTTTTCGGGGATCAGTGGTTTTATTACAACTTCTCTTGCAGGTTAATTATTTTTATACTTGTTAACAGTAAACTGAAAATTCGTTTCCATTAGAGACAGTAAAGTGGAAATGAACATCTTCTGTGAATTCAAACAATGCTTTTTAATGATTTTATCCCGCCGATTTTAGCTGCATTAGAGTGAATAATTAATCTCATTAATATTATTATATGTACAAACTTCCAACAAATTATAAAAATAATGAGTGTTCAACCAAAAAACTGACTTCCATGCTGCGTTTTACTATGGGCTACCTATCGACTATCCAGTAAACAGTGTCTATAATGGCGCGTCTTAAATTTCACCATAGAAATTAGAACATGATTTTTAATTAAGGTGTGATTTTATCATGCGGTTAGTCTAAGCAAATACACCTTAGTGGTGAAAGTAAATAAAATGTTACTTTTACCAATAAATACAAATTTTAACGAAAAGATAAAGGAAATAACATGCAAGTTTCTGTTGAATCTACACAAGGCCTAGAGCGCGTATTAACGATTACTGTTGCTGCTGAAGCATTTGATAAAGAATTTGATGGTCGTATCCGTCATCTTTCTAAAACACAACGTGTTGATGGCTTCCGTCCAGGTAAAGTTCCAGCTTCTGTAATTGCTAAGCGTTTCGGTGCTGCTGTTGAACAAGAAGTTGGTGGTGAACTTATGCAACGTAACTTCTATGAAGCGATTGTTGCTGAAAAATTAAACCCAGCTGGTGCTCCTGCTGTTGCTCCACTTGCTCGTAAAAAAGGTGAAGACTTTGTTTTCACTGCTACGTTTGAAGTTTATCCTGAAGTTGCATTAAATGCTTTAGAAGAGTTAGCAGTAGAAACTGTAGCAACAGAAATTGCTGATACAGATTTAGATAACATGTTAGTAACGCTACAAAAGCAACACGCTGAGTGGAACACTGTTGAACGTGAATCTAAAAATGATGACCAAGTAACTGTTGATTTCGAAGGTTCTATCGACGGTGAAGTTTTTGAAGGCGGTAAAGCTGAAGGTTTCCAAATCGTATTAGGTAGTGACCGTATGATCCCAGGTTTTGAATCTGGTATTGTTGGCCATAAAGCTGGCGAAACATTCAACATTGACGTGACTTTCCCTGAAGAATACCATGCAGAACAACTTAAAGGTAAAGTTGCACAGTTTGCGATCACTTTAACTAAAGTTGAAGAGCAAATTTTACCAGAATTAACTGAAGAATTTGTTAAAAAATTCGGTGTTGAGAGCGGTGATGTTGAAGCGCTTAAAGTAGACGTTAAGAAAAACATGCAACGTGAACTTGACCAAGTATTAAAAAATACTGCAAAAGATAACGTATTAACAGCATTAGTTGAAAGTAACAACGTTGAAGTGCCTAAAGCATTAGTAGATGGCGAAGTTAACGTATTACGTAAACAAGCTATGGAGCGTTACGGTAAGCAAATGGATCCTAATAACATGCCTGAGCTACCAGCTGAATTATTCACTGAACAAGCTGAAAAGCGTGTTAAAGTAGGTCTATTACTAGGTGAAGTAATCAAAACTAATGAGTTAACTGTTGATCAAGATAAAGTAACTGCATTGATTGACAATGCTGCATCAGCTTACGAAAACCCATCTGAAGTTGTTGAATATTACAAAAACAACAAAGAACTAATGCAAAACATGGAAAATGTTGCATTAGAAGAGCAAGCTGTTGACTTCATCATTGAAAAAGCTAACGTTACTACTGTGAACAAGTCGTTCGATGAAGTAATGAATAAACCAGCTGCTTAATAGGCTTCAAACTATTAATTCAGTTAGTTAGATTTTTCAATGGCTCGGGTGATATCACTCGGGCCATTTTCATTTTTGCTAAAAATATTAAACCAAATAATTAGGATGGAATATGACAAACCCATTTGCTGGAAATACGGATCAAATCAGTAACGCGCTTATCCCTATGGTTGTGGAACAAACCGCAAAAGGTGAGCGTTCATATGATATCTATTCTCGATTATTAAAAGAGCGAGTTATCTTTTTAACTGGCCCTGTTGAAGATCACATGGCTAACGTGATCACTGCACAATTACTTTTTTTAGAGTCTGAAAGTACTGAAAAAGATATCTACATTTATATCAATTCACCTGGTGGTTCTATTAGTGCAGGTATGGCTATTTACGATACGATGCAATTTATTAAACCCGATGTAAGTACTATTTGTATGGGAATGGCGGCGAGTATGGGCGCTTTCTTATTAGCAAGTGGTGCTGAAGGCAAACGCCATTGTTTACCTAATGCAAAAGTAATGATCCATCAACCATTAGGTGGATTCCAAGGTCAAGCATCTGATTTTGAAATACATGCTAAAGAAATATTAGCCACTAAACATCGTATGAATGAACTATTAGCATTCCATACGGGTAAAGATATCGAAGTTATTGCACAAGATACTGATCGTGATAACTTTATGCGTGCTCAAGAAGCAGTTGATTACGGACTTGTTGATTCAGTATTAGCGCACAGAAAATAATTAAGGAATAACTATGTCGGATAAAAACAACAATGATGCTAGCAACAATAGCCTATTGTATTGTTCGTTCTGTGGCAAAAGTCAGCATGAAGTAAAAAAACTGATTGCAGGACCTTCGGTGTATATTTGTAATGAGTGTGTTGATCTTTGTGACGATATCATCAAAGAAGAGATTGCTGAACTTACTAATGCAACTGAAACGGATGAAAGTAATAAAAAATTACCTACACCACATGAAATACGTGCGTCTTTAGATGATTATGTTATTGGTCAAGATCTTGCTAAAAAAGTACTTTCTGTTGCAGTTTATAATCACTATAAACGTTTAAAGCATGGTGATGTTGCAGACGGTGTTGAACTAAGTAAATCTAATATCTTATTAATTGGTCCAACAGGTAGTGGTAAAACATTATTAGCTGAAACCATGGCGCGATTATTAGATGTACCATTTACAATGGCTGATGCAACTACATTAACAGAAGCAGGTTATGTGGGTGAAGACGTAGAAAACATCATTCAAAAACTATTACAGAAATGTGATTATGACCCTGAAAAAGCACAACGTGGCATTATCTACATCGATGAAATTGACAAAATAACACGTAAATCTGAAAACCCATCTATTACTCGTGATGTATCAGGTGAAGGTGTACAGCAAGCGTTATTGAAATTAATTGAAGGTACTGTTGCTTCTATTCCTCCTCAAGGTGGACGTAAGCATCCTAACCAAGAATTTATTCAAGTTGATACGTCTAAAATATTGTTTATTTGTGGCGGGGCATTTTCTGGTCTAGATAATATCATTGAGCAACGTATGAACACGGGTGCTGGTATTGGTTTTGGTGCAACGGTTAAAGACAAAGATAACAAAGAATCATTAAGCGATACTTTCAAAAAAGTTGAACCTCAAGATTTAGCTAAATACGGTTTAATTCCAGAATTTATTGGACGTTTACCTGTTATTGCAACATTAACTGAGTTAGATGAAGAAGCATTAGTTGAAATATTAACAGCACCTAAAAATGCGATTACTAAACAATATGCTGCTTTATTTGGCCTAGAAAACGTAGAGCTTGAGTTCCGTCCTGAAGCATTAACTGCAATGGCGAAAAAAGCAATGAGTCGCAAAACTGGGGCTCGTGGTTTACGTTCAATTGTTGAAGCTGTGTTATTAGATACTATGTATGACTTGCCTTCAGTTGAAAATGTAAGCAAAGTTGTTGTTGATGAAAATGTTATTAAAGGGGATGCAACTCCATTATTAATTTATTCAGATGACGAAAACAAACTTGTATCGTCTGATAAGTAATCAATTAGTAACAATATAATAAAAAAAGAGAGCATTATGCTCTCTTTTTTTGTTTATGTGCTTGAAAAAATTCTTAATATCCCCAGTATTAAACTTACTTAAAATATTTTTACTCATGTATTCATTTCCGTATATTTATTTTCAATCCTTTTTCTGGAGACAATATGAAATTAGAAACAGATCAGCTGTTGACGCTACCTGTCTTACCACTCCGTGATGTTGTAGTTTACCCACACATGGTTATTCCATTATTTGTCGGCAGAAAAAAATCGATTAGCTGTTTAGAAGCTGCGATGGAGCAAGGCAAAAAAGTATTATTAGTTGCACAAACAGAAGCGTCTTTAGATGATCCTAAAATAGAAGAGCTTTATTCGATTGGTACTGTTGCTAATATTTTACAATTATTAAAATTACCTGATGGTACGGTTAAAGTGTTAGTGGAAGGCGTACAGCGCGCTAACATTATGCGTAATATTGAGCACGAAGAATACTTTTTTGCAGAAGCTGAATTGTTAGAAAGTGAATCGGTTGATGAGCAAGAAGAAGAAGCGCTTATTCGTAGTGTGCTTGGTCAATTTGAGTCTTATATCAAACTAAATAAAAAAATACCGCCAGAAGTATTAGCATCAGTTAATGGTATTGATGAGCCTGAACGCCTTGCAGATACGATTGCTGCACATATGCCATTAAATTTAGAAGATAAACAAGCTGCTTTAGAACTAACTAGTGTGACTGAACGTTTTGAGTTCCTTATGGGAATGATGGAAAACGAAGAAGATATTTTGAAAGTTGAAAAACGCATTCGTAGCCGTGTTAAAAAACAGATGGAACGAAGCCAACGTGAGTATTACCTAAACGAACAAATGAAAGCGATTCAAAAAGAGTTAGGTGATAGTGAAGATGGGCAAAGTGACCTTGACCAACTTGCTGACAAAATTGAAGCCGCTGGTATGTCAGATGAAGCAAAAGAGAAAGCATTATCAGAATTTAAAAAATTAAAAATGATGTCACCAATGTCATCAGAAGCAAGCGTGATTCGCACCTACATTGAAAGTTTAGTTAATGTACCGTGGAAAAAACGTAGCCCGGTTAAAAAGAACTTAGCACGAGCACAAGAAATATTAGATGAAGATCATTACGGTTTAGAAAAAGTTAAAGAACGGATTTTAGAATATCTAGCAGTTCAAACTCGTATCAATAAACTAAAAGGGCCTATTTTATGTTTAGTTGGTCCTCCAGGTGTTGGTAAAACCTCATTAGGGCAGTCTATTGCTCGCTCTACTGGACGTAAATACGTTCGTATGGCGTTAGGTGGTGTTCGTGATGAAGCTGAGATCCGTGGTCATAGACGTACTTACATCGGCTCTTTACCGGGTAAGTTAATTCAGAAAATGACTAAAGTTGGCGTTAAGAACCCATTATTTTTATTAGATGAAATTGATAAAATGGCGTCTGATATGCGAGGTGATCCTGCATCCGCTTTATTAGAGGTGTTAGATCCAGAGCAAAATAATAGCTTTAATGATCATTACCTTGAAGTTGATTATGATTTATCGGATGTTATGTTTGTTGCTACCTCTAACTCAATGAATATTCCAGGTCCTTTATTAGACCGAATGGAAGTAATTAATTTATCTGGCTATACGGAAGATGAAAAACTAAATATTGCTAATCATCACTTGCTAAGTAAGCAAGTAAAACGTAATGGTTTAAAAGCATCTGAAATTTCAATTGATGACAGCGCAATTATTGGCATCGTTCGTTATTACACGCGTGAAGCGGGTGTACGTGCATTAGAGCGAGAAATCTCTAAAATCTGCCGTAAAGTGGTTAAAGATATTTTATTAGACAAAAAACTGACAAAAGTAGAAGTCACGATAGATAACTTAAAAGATTACTTAGGTGTGCGTCGTTACGATTTTGGTAAAGCTGATTCAGAAAATCAAGTTGGACAAGTAACAGGTCTTGCATGGACATCAGTTGGTGGTGATTTACTGACCATTGAAGCAACCTCTGTACCAGGTAAAGGTAAATTAACCTATACAGGTTCATTAGGTGATGTCATGAAGGAGTCGATTCAAGCTGCAATGACAGTGGTACGTGCTAAAGCTGAAGAGTGGCGTATTAATAGTGATTTTCATGAAAAACGTGATATTCATGTACATGTACCAGAAGGGGCTACGCCAAAAGATGGACCAAGTGCTGGTGCCGCAATGTGTACGGTATTAATTTCTAGCTTAACAGGCATTCCTGTTCGCGCAGATGTTGCTATGACCGGAGAAATTACATTACGCGGTGAAGTATTGCCTATCGGTGGCTTAAAAGAAAAATTATTAGCTGCTCGCCGTGGTGGAATTAAAACGGTATTAATACCATTTGAAAATACTCGAGACCTAGAAGAAATCCCAGATAACATCAAAGGACAGTTGGAAATTAAACCAGTCCGTTGGATTGATGAAGTATTAGAGATTGCTTTACAAGATAGCATCAAAGGCTTTTCTGTTGAAAAAGTCGACAAATAGGTGATAAACCGCATAAAATAAGGGCTACGTAGCTAATTTTATTCAAATTTACTTGCTTGAATTTAAATAGAGAAGTAGCCTAGAGGCAGAATTTTTTACAATGTGCCATTCAACATTAAATAGCACCAATTTATTATAGACAGGGGATTTACAAATGAATAAAGGACAATTAATCGATAACATCGCTGAAAGCGCAGATATTTCTAAAGCTGCTGCTGGTCGTGCATTAGACGCATTTATTGATAGTGTGACGACTGCTTTGGTTGAAGGTGACAGCGTATCTCTAATCGGTTTTGGTGCTTTCTCAGTTAAAGAACGTGCTGCTCGTACTGGTCGTAACCCACAGACTAATGAACCAATCCAAATTGCTGCAGCAAAAGTGCCTGCATTTAAAGCGGGTAAATCATTAAAAGATGCTATCAACGTTTAAAACTTGTTAGTTGAAGTTATGCATTAAGCGCGTCCTATGATGCGCTTTTTTGTTTTAAGTATTAAAGAGTAAATATTATGTTAGAAAGAATGCGCGAAGGCTCACAAGGTATTGTCGCTAAATCAATTTTAGTTGTGATAATCCTTTCTTTTGCCTTGGCTGGTGTGAGTGGTTATTTAGGTTCTACTTCAGAAAATGCTGCCGTAACCGTAAATGGCGAAGCGATTTCACAACAAAGTGTTGATCAAGCTTATCAAAACGAAAGAGCTAATCTGCAACAACAATATGGCGAACAATTTGATTTAATCGCTTCAAATCCAAACTTTGCACAACAAGTACGTGCACAAGCGACACAAACACTGATTACTGAACGTTTAATTGCACAAGCAGTTGAAAACATGGGATTACGTGTGAGTGATGATCAAGTTAAAGAAGCGATTAGAGCAATGCCTGAATTTCAGGTTGATGGCAAATTTAATAATGACGTGTATCTTTCTTTATTACGTAATAATAATTTATCGCCAGCACAATTTAGTGAAAACTTTAAACGCGATTTAGTACGTATTCAGTTATTACAATCATTAGTTGGTAGTGAATTCATTTTGCCGTTTGAAGTTGAGCAAGCTGATCAATTACAAGGCCAAAAACGTGTAGCTCGTATTTTAAATATTAAAAGTAGCAAATTTAATTCTGAACAACCTGCAACGGAAGATGAGCTTAAAGCATTTTACAATGATAATAGCCAATTATTCCAAGAACCTGAAAAAGTAAGTGTTAATTACATTTTATTAGATTCTACGGCACTAAGTGCAGATGTGAAAATAAGTGATGAAGATATTCAACATTATTACGAATTACATGAAAGTGATTATCAACGTGTTGAACGTCGTAAAGTGGCGCATATTTTCATTCAAGGTGATAGCGCAAAAGCTAAAGCTAAGGCAGAAGCTATTTTAGCTGAAGTTAATGAAGGAGCTGATTTTGCTAAATTAGCAAAAACTAAGTCTGATGATGCTTACTCTGCAAAAAATAACGGTGAGTTAGACTGGTTTGAGCGTGGGGTAATGGATCCTTCATTTGATGAAAGTGCATTTGCATTAACTAAAGATGCACCTATTTCTGGTGTTGTTCAGTCTGAGTTTGGTTACCATATTATTAAGTTACTTGATGTTCAAGAAAGTACGATACAACCATTAAGCGAAGTAAAATCTCAAGTTGCTGAAACTCTACAACAAGAGAAAGTACGAGACGTTTACGATGAGTTATATCAACGTTTAAGTGAAGTAGCATTTGAATCGCCAGATAATCTTGAAGAAGCATCTGCTGAAGTTGGTCTCGAGATTCAAAAAACCGATCTATTCTCTGCTGAGAACGTACCAAGTGAATTAAACAATAATGCTGTATTAAGCAAAGTATTTGATCATAACTTCCGTCAAGATGGCCTAAATTCAGAGATTATTGAATTAAGTGATTCACAAGCGGTTGTAGTACGTGTAAACGATTATAAAGCAGCAGCAACTAAACCCTTAGCAGATGTTTCTGAACAAATCTCATTGCAATTAAAAGAGCAAAAAGCGGCTAATGCAGCAAAGGAATTTGTTGATTCATTAATGGCTAAATTAGCGGCTGGTGAATCTGTTTCTAGTGAATTAGCAGCTAAAAAAATTAGCTTTGATTCGCCATTAACATTTACTCGTTATACTCGTGACCATGATAGTCAAATCGTTCAACGATTATTCGAGCTAGCTAAACCTGCAGAGAACAAAGTAACTCGAGATTATGTTGTGACAGCACAAGGTGATTTTGCAGTTATCGAGTTAACTAAAGTGATTGAACTTGATGCAAGTAAAGCTGATAAAGAGACAACTGCTCAATTAGCAACAATGCTAGAGCGAAGTTCTTCTGAAGCAACTTACCAAGCATTAGTGACTTTATTATTAAGCAATGCAGAAATTACTTACCCTAATGCAGGCTAATTAAATAAAAGGTAGTTAATTTTTATAAGCGACTCACAGAGTCGCTTTTTTTTACTCTTAATTTAATGTTTTAAATGTAAAATAAATATTACTTTTCTACTGATTTGTGATTATTTATGATTATAGCAGCGACTCATGCTCAATTAAAAAGGGATCACAATTTACTGTTGTCTAATAAAACTACTAGTGAATCTCTTCAGAATGGATTTACCTTAATTGAATTAGTGATTGTGATTGTTATTTTGGCTGTTTTAGCGAGCACTGCATTTGCTAAATTTAATAATTTAGCAACGGAAGCCCGTATTGCCACGGTACATGCAATGCAAGGTGCAATGAGCTCAACGGCTTCATTAGTACAAATGAAGTTAAACATTGAAAATGTTAAAGATGGATTTATTACTTTAAATGGGAACCCAATAGCAGTGAATGATGGATACATTACCGGTCATTGGAATAATGCATGGCGTTATGCACTAGATGTGGGACAAGAGATTACTTTTACTAAAATTGCTGATGAATGTACTGTGAATGAAATCTGTGGAGTGGGTAATCAAAGAACGGCTGATGGTATTCCTATCTCGACAAATGGCAGCAAAGGTTTAGTACTAATTTGGTTGAAAGGGATGAAATTAGAGGATTTATGTTATGCCTTTTATTACAACCCTAATAATGGTGATGCCCCTACAACTGGCTCAGTGACCACTGGTTGTTGAATCTATTGTTATTATGAATTGAATAGGGTAGTTGATTGACCCTATCATTTTATTGTTATTGTTTATTACTCTTGGTTATCCCAAAAGACTTCTCTAAAGTGTTTACGACAAACTGAGACATAACTTTCATTGCCACCTATTTCAACCTGTGCACCTTTATGTATTGCTTGACCATGTTTATCTAATCGTAAGATCATATTTGCCTTGCGCCCACAATGACAGATGGTTTTTAATTCAACTAATTTATCTGCCCAAGCTAATAAATATTGGCTACCTGGAAATAGTTCACCTTGAAAGTCTGTTTTGATGCCGTAACATAATACGGGAATATCTAAAATATCGACTACATAGGTTAATTGTTTGACCTGTTCTTTGCTTAAAAATTGTGATTCATCGATTAAAATACAATGTTGCTTTTGTTGCAGATCTACTGCCGTGATCATTTCCGCTAAATTATCCGTATCATTAAAAATATGAGCAGCACTTTCTATCCCAATACGAGATGACACTTTCCCAACACCAGAGCGGTTATCGATAGCAGCGGTCAATACAAATGTATTCATACCACGCTCTTGATAGTTGTAAGAGGATTGTAATAATGATGTTGATTTACCGGCATTCATCGCTGAATAATAAAAATAGAGTTGTGCCACCATGAATTCCTGTTATTGATAGATTAATAAAAAACTTTGCTTATAGTACCATCAACTTAATATTTTACATTCTGATCCGTATCAAGATGCTTCAAAGAGGAAGTTACCCATGAGTAAACCTATTTTATATTATGTTTATGACCCTATGTGTAGTTGGTGTTGGGGTTATCGAGATACTTGGCTTAAATTATCAGAGGTTTTATCCGATAAAGTATCTATACATTATCAGCTAGGTGGTTTAGCGCCTGATTCTGACGTGGAGATGCCACTTGATTTACAGCAATCGTTACAAAGTATTTGGCACAATATTCATGTTCAATTAGGCACGCAATTTAATTTTGATTTTTGGAGTAAATGCACTCCGCAACGTTCAACTTATCCAGCTTGTCGACTTTGTTTAATTGCCCGTAAAAATAATAAAGAAAAGGAAATATTATTTGCTATTCAGCAGGCTTATTATTTACAAGCTAAAAATCCATCAATAACTAATGTGTTAATTAATTTAGCAGAAGAGGTGGGCTTAAATAGAAAAGATGTTGAGCAACAACTTCATGATGAGAAGCTGAATACAGAATTGATGCAAGAAATCTCTAATAGCCGACAATTCCCGATTCAAGGATTTCCATCATTAGTCTTAGCTATTAATGGACAAAATATTCCAGTGGATATCGATTATAGGGATTGGAAAAAAACGTATTCTCAAATAATGAATCTAATGTAATAAAATACAAACAACTTCATAAAAAAGCCCGCTAAGTATGAGAAATAACTTAACGGGATTTGTCGTATTTAATGGTATTAGTGTTTATGCTGCACTTTCACGTGCTTCAATAAATGCAATAGCACGAGAGATACGCTCTACGCTTCTTTTTTTACCGATTAATGCTAAAGTCACATCAAGAGAAGGGGACTGACCTGCACCTGTAATAGCAACACGTAATGGCATGCCGACTTTACCCATGCCTACTTCTAATTCAGTTGCAGTGTCTTCAATAATTTGATGTAAATTTTCAATAGCCCAATCATCAGTTGCTTGTAGTTTCGCTTGCACAAGTACTAATGCTTCTTTTGCTACTGGACGTAAATGTTTTTTCGCAGCAGTTGCATCAAATTCCTTATATTCTTCATAAAAGTAACGACTAGAATTTGCTAATTCAACTAATGTTTTTGCTCGTTCAGCTAATGCAGTAACCACTTCAGTTAAAGCGGGACCATTAGTTGTGTCGATATTTTGTTGATCCATATGCCATTGCAAATGACCTGCAACATATTCTGGATCTGACGTTTTAATGTAATGGTTATTTAACCACAATAATTTATCAGTATTAAATGCAGAAGCTGATTTACTAACATGATCAAGACTAAATAAATCAATCATTTCTTGTTGAGAGAAAACTTCTTGATCACCGTGAGACCAACCTAAACGTACTAAATAGTTGTTTAATGCATTTGGTAAGTAACCTTCGTCGCGATATTGCATAACTGATACTGCACCGTGACGTTTAGATAATTTTGCACCATCATCACCTAGGATCATTGAGCAATGTGCAAAAGAAGGAACTGGAGCACCTAGTGCTTCATAAATATTAATTTGACGAGGTGTATTATTGATGTGGTCTTCACCGCGTACTACATTGGTGATCCCCATATCCCAATCATCAACGACAACACAGAAATTGTAAGTAGGTGAGCCGTCGCTACGGCGAATAATAAGGTCATCTAATTGATCATTTGCAATTTCGATATTACCGCGGATCTCATCATTAAAAACAACTGAGCCATCTTTAGGATTACGAAAACGGATAACACAAGGTTGATCTTCAGTAGCAGCTTGATTAACAGCAATAATTTTTGGATGGTTAGCATCATAACGAGCCATCTCTTTATTCGCTTCTTGTTCAGCACGTATTTCATCTAATAGCTCTTTTGGTGCGTAACATTTATAAGCTTTATCTTCTGCTAATAGTTGCTCAACCATTTCGTTGTAACGATCAAAACGTTTAGTTTGGTAATAAGGACCTTCATCCCAGTCCAACCCTAACCATTTCATGCCTTCTAAAATCGCATCAACCGCTTCTTGAGTAGAACGTTCTATATCGGTATCTTCAATACGTAATACGAATTGACCACCTTTACTTTTTGCATGTAACCATGAATAAAGTGCAGTACGCGCACCACCAACGTGTAAATAGCCTGTTGGGCTAGGGGCAAAACGAGTTTTAACTGTCATGAAAAAGCTTCCTTATAATACAGCTTGAAGAGTAATGTGTTTATTTTAACGGAACGCCACCTAATTACATTAACTATTTACATAGAAGCCATATTTGCTTCAGAAAAAACAAATAATTGTAAATAATAACCGTTTATTGATTACCCTTTGAGCAGTCAGCCATAAAAGCACAATTTTATTAAAAAATGGCTTGACTGAAAAAAGGCGATCCCTATAATACGCCCCACAAACAACGGCAATCAATTTTATGTTTTAGTTTGTTTTTAAGTAATATGGGCGATTAGCTCAGTTGGGAGAGCATCGCCCTTACAAGGCGAGGGTCACTGGTTCGAACCCAGTATCGCCCACCATATTGCTGAATTCTTCAAAAGAATTAAAAGATTGAACTTTGAAAGTGGGCGATTAGCTCAGTTGGGAGAGCATCGCCCTTACAAGGCGAGGGTCACTGGTTCGAACCCAGTATCGCCCACCACTTTCGAAGATTGTTAATAGTAAATAAAGATGGGCGATTAGCTCAGTTGGGAGAGCATCGCCCTTACAAGGCGAGGGTCACTGGTTCGAACCCAGTATCGCCCACCATCTTTAATTACATTATTATTAACAGCAATAAATATCATGGGCGATTAGCTCAGTTGGGAGAGCATCGCCCTTACAAGGCGAGGGTCACTGGTTCGAACCCAGTATCGCCCACCATGATATTTATAAAAGATTTAAAGATGGGCGATTAGCTCAGTTGGGAGAGCATCGCCCTTACAAGGCGAGGGTCACTGGTTCGAACCCAGTATCGCCCACCATCTTTAATCACATTTCTATTGTTTTTTTCTAGTTTTTCTTTCATTTATAAATCCCCTTTAAACATTTTTAATAAATATTTCCGGCTTCTTTTACATTATTTAAAATTAATTTGTTGTATATCTTGAATATTCTCATCTATTAAACCTCTATTTTTTCAATCTTATTATTTCTGTTTTTCACGCATTTTTCTGAATCGTATAAAAGGTCAAATACAGCTTTTCTTTATTTGACTAATGCCTTTGATTTATTTGACTAAAATGCATGTTTCTATTACTTTAGATAGGTATTTATATTTTTTTGCTTAATGTTTTTTGGGAATGATCAAACTGCATTAAATAAGTAATTAAAATGACAAATTTTTTCTAAAATATTGAATAGAAAATGTCTTAATTGTGACGACATGGTGTTGGGGTAGATAGATGGATAAGCAAAACAATTTAAGTGACAAAGCTGAATTAGCGTCGACCGAAGAACAGCTTAATTTAAATGATGAGAAACTTGATGAAGCTAAAGAAACTATCGCCTCAGCGACAGAAAAAGTCGAAACCGTAGATAACGATGAAGATACAGCTGTAGTTGACGTTGAAGATATTGATGCTCTATTAGCTATAGAGGAAGATGTTTTTGATTTAGATATCGATACTGCTGCCGGTGAGTTATCAAATGGAGGTAGTTCTTCTGCTGTTCAGTTTGAGCGGGATGGACAAGAAACAATTGTTACTACTGAATTTAATACTACTTCTTTCAGCCTATCTTTTGCACCGATTGAAAAATTTTCTGATTCAAATTTTGCGAGACCATCATTTTCATTATTAGATGATTCAGCATCACCTTCTCCAAGTGATAGCCCTTTTTCAGTGCAGTTAACCGATAATTTTGTAAATGGGGTGAGTTATTCAACTTCATCTGGTTTATCTGGGATAACTGGCGACTCAGGTGTATCAGGGGAATTGAAATATATGGCGGGTGATGTAATTACATTAACCGTTGGGAATGTGATTGTCGCTGAATTTAGTGCTGATGTCATACAAGGTGATATTTTGTTCTTACAAGATATTGCAGGTACTGAACTGTCAGATAATAATAGCCAATATGTAGAGAATATGGCTATTTTCCTACAAGCGTTAGATAGTGATCTAACTGATTCAACGCCTTCAGATGAACTATTGCAAACAAATCAATTAGCGAATACTGATTCAAGTTATGCGTCTAACATCACTATTACTGAAGAGGTTCGTGATGCATTAAGTAATTACATCGATAAAACCACTGGAGAGCCTTTATTGCTTTCTACTTCAGGTAAAGAGATGCTTTCTCAGGTATTGGCTGAGCTTGGTATTGAATTTACTCGTGAATCAGAATTAGATAAATCAGGTGAAGGGAATAATGTTTTTGAAAGTATTGCGATGGAGCATGTTGCAGATACGATCCAAGACTTGGCTGGTGATCGAACTCCTGATAGCGCAGATGAACGAATAGTTGATACTTTAGATGTGCCTGGCGCATTAATTACCTATCATTTTGATGATGCCAATGGTGTTATCAATTTTACTAGTGATGATCTATTAGTTGGGGCTGTTGGCCAACAGGTAGTCACTGAAAATTTAGTTGTTGATAATGTGAAATTGTCAGCCGATTTTTCTCATATTGGTGAGTTAGTTGATAATGGTGATGGTCAATACTCAGTTGTTTTATTCGAAGGAATTACAGGAAAAGACCTCGAAGGTTTATCGATAGATTATAGAGTCGAAGACTGGACTGTAAGCCGTGATGTTACATCCGAAAGTTTAGATCTTTACAAATCTCATCTATCAAGTGATATCGCAGATGTAAATGAAGGCGATGGATATAATCAATTTACATTAAACAGTTCATTAGTTTTTGATGAAGATAGTGCATTAACAATTAACTTTACCAGTGAGTTATTAAGCGAACAGTTAACGGAACAAGTTTTATCTGAATTAACAGCCTTAGGCAAAGAGGCTCAATTTGAAAATGGTGTTTTAAACATTGCAGAATACGCAGACGATTATACCGTTCCAGTAGAGTATTCAAATGATGGTGGAGAAACATGGAATACTATGACAGTGGTATCTCTTGATACATCTAGTGATATCCCTCGTCCTATTTTCGGTTTTGAACTAGCCACCGGCAATCAAAGTATTGAAATTCGTATTCCTATTTTCGATGATGTTGAAATAGAAGCGACAGAGTACTTCAGAGCAGAAGTATCAGGTGATAATTTCTATGACGAAACGTTAATATTTGCTATAGAAGATAACGACTCGACACCGAGTCAATTACCAACACTTGATATTGATTATGTATTGGCATCAGAAGGGCAAAGTGAAGCTGTTTTTACTGTTACGTTAAGTGAAGTCAGCAGTGAAATAGTCACTGTCAAATATAGTACACAAGAGCTTTCTGCGTTATTTGGTGAAGATTTTACTGCGGTGGAAGGAACAATTACTTTCTTACCTGGTGAAACGACAGCGACAATTTCTATTCCAATTATCGATGACTTTATAATTGAAGATTCACCTGAATTTGCTTTGGTTAATTTATCGGATGCGACTAATGCGATTATTACTGATGGACAAGGTACATTGCGTATCTTTGATAATGACTTACCTGTCAACCTATCTGTTTCTGATGCTCAAATTAATGAAGGGGATGTAGCAAGCTTTATTATCGATTTAGATAAACATGAAGACATTAGTAGCTTTATCTTATTAAACATTTCATTAAGTTCAGAACAAGCTGATTTAAGTGACTATGACCCATCAAGTATTAAAGCTTTTTATGGTGATCCAAGTTCCCCTCAATATTTAGCATTTGCTCAAAGCGGTCATGTCATCATTCCTATCAATGTTGATTCAATAACAGTTGTTGTTAATACCCTTGATGATGGACTTGTTGAGAGTACTGAACAATTAACCCTAACTGCGAAAATTGGTGATAATCAAGCAAGTGGTACTGTAACTATTGTCGATAATGATACTCCTCCTAATGTTGGTGAAGTAACGGTAGGCAATGTAATCGATAGTATTGTAGAAGGTACTACGAATAACACCACTGTTATTGGTATTGCCAATGTGACGAACCCCGATGACCTGAGTATTACTTATGTAATTAGCGATACAGATAACTACAGTATTGATCCGTCAACGGGTGTCATTACTTTAACTGATGCAGGTGTGCTACTAGTTAATAGTGGTAACGATCTACCAGACTTTACCGTAGAAGCGACGAGTCCAAATGCTATTAGTGGAACGTCAGATGTTGTTAACCCTGCAGATACAACAGACGTAGATGATGGCTTAACGGTATCGGTTGATAACGTTATTAGCAGCATCACAGAAGGCACGGCTGATAACAACACCGTGATTGCTCAAGCGAGCTCTACGAACCCTGATAACTCTGATATTACTTACGCTATCAGTGATGAAACCAACTACGTTATTGATCCTGTTAGTGGACAAGTTACCTTAACGCCAGCGGGTATTGCGTTGATGAATACAGGTCAAGATTTACCTGACTTCACTGTGACAGCGACAAGCTCAACGGGTGATACGGGTACCTCAGGCATTATTGATCCTGCTGATACTACTAATGTCAACGATGGTCCGACACTTACAGCTGCGAATGGCAGTCTGGATGAAGACAGTGGCTCAGTGACAGTGGCATTTACGGCAGCAGATGTTGATGGCACAGTTACGACGACTGCAACGGTGCCTGCTGAGCAAGGTACGGTTGTCGTTGATAACGAAAATGGGACTTATACCTTCACACCAGCCGAGAACTTCAATGGTGATGCAACTATTACCTTAGTGACCACCGATGATGACGGCGCGACGGCGAGTACTATCTCAACCGTGACAGTCAATGACGTTAACGACGGTCCGACATTTACTGCTGCGAATGGCAGTCTGGATGAAGACAGTGGCTCAGTGACGGTTGCGTTCACGGCCGCAGATGTTGATGGCACGGTTACGACGACTGCAACGGTGCCTGCTGAGCAAGGTACGGTTGTCGTTGATAATGAAAATGGGACTTATACCTTCACACCAGCCGAGAACTTCAATGGTGATGCGACTATTACGCTAGTGACTACCGATGATGATGGCGCTACGGCAACGACTACATCAATCGTGGCAGTCGGTGATGTGA